>NZ_JAQJCK010000004.1:0-580025 GCF_030182455.1 Rhizobium cerradonense | reverse complement strand
AGTGTATTCTCTTGATAAACGTGACCGTCAAAGTCTCTTTCAAAGAACCCAAATCTCTTCAGGTCCCGCAAGCTTCGCCGCCCACGTTTCTCTTTCTTCCAATCTTCAATTGTCAAATAGCCGACCAGTCACCCCAGTCAAAACCGTCCCCTCAAGCCCAAGACTTAAAGCCCAGAACCACAAATCAGCATCGCAGCCAATCAAGGAAACACATGAGCGAGAAACTCCGTCGCCAGCAGCGCCGCCGCCCTCGTTCAGTGAGTGGGCTTATAATCCCACCGCTTTCCCTTAGTCAACAGCGGATTTTGAAAAAAATCAAAAAACATCCAAATGATTGATTCTTATGAGAGATTTGTGAAGGTCACTCAAAATCGGCCGGATTAGGCACCGAAATCTCCCGATGCCGCCATCCAAACGTGCGCCGACGGCGGCGCCACACGCAGAGCATCGTAAAATATGACGATGATCGGCCCTTGATCCCAAATCCGCCGACACCAGATATCGCCAGCTCCCGCAGGAAATGGGGCATTTATAGCATTCAGACACTCCACAAGCGAAATGCGCGCGATTTGACTCCCCCGTCATAAATATGCACATCTTCGCCCCAGCCATACGGCTCGCATATAAGGAACCGGATCTCGATTGGCATGATGACGGACAAAATGATGCTCCGATCGCTCGGCAACGAGCCGCCAATCCTGGCCGACGGCAGGCGAGCGCCGGACCGGCGCGAAGTTTCCATACGCTGGCTTTCGGGCACGTTCCTTACCGGCATAACCTCCAGCATATTGATGGGCGTTGCCCTGTTTGCGGCCCTAGACGGGCGCCAGCAACTCGCCATACCCGCCGAAGCCTATGCAACAACAGACAGCGGCAACCACGACAGCGCAGAGGACCAGGTGACGCGCGGCGGCCGTCTTGTGCCCACCGCGATCGCGTCCAAGCCTTCCGACCGGAATATCCTGGAAGTCTCGACGGTCGTGCGTGACGGCGACAAGGAAGTGGTGCGTCGCCAGCCTTTCGCGCATGTAAAGATCGCGCTCGCCACCAACCGCGTCGCTCCAGAGAACTATCCCGCCTTCGACCCGCTGGCGATCTTTTCCGCCGATGAGAATATCCCGCCGGCCGCCAACCGCACCGGCGCGATTTATGGTTCCGATGTGGAATCTGAGGTCAGCCTCAAGACCGTGCCGTTTCCGGCCAAGGATGTGCCCTTCCCGCTTGCCGGTTCGATGTCGCTCGATGAAGTCGAGGCGAATGTGCGTTCCAACGGCTCCGTGCTGGTTGATGACAATACCCAGCTTTCCGCGCTCTATTACGTTGATCCGCGCCGTTTTGCGACTGACGATACCGATGTCGACCTGACGGCGGGGCTTGCGGCCCGCGTCGTCGAAGAAAACATGTCGGTATCCTCTCCCGAAGCGGTCACGCCGCAGACCCAGGAATTCGCCGACGACATCATCCCGGTGCGCGAGGATACGCCGATCGGGACGGTACTCGCCAATGCCGGCTACCTGAAAGCGGATGCCGACAACATTACGGCCAAGATCGAGCCGCTGTTCGGCTCGTCCGATCTTTCCGCCGGCGACGTGCTGCGCATCGGAATTCTGCAGAAAGGCGAGCACGCGAAGATCATTCGCGCCAGCATCTATCGCGGTACCAAGCATGTCCTGACCATCGCCGAAAATGATCATGGCGATTTCGTCGCCGGCAGCGAGCCGCCGATGCTCGATGCTATCGCCACCGCCTTCGACAATGACGCACCGGCAGCAGCAGCCGGCCGGGACCTGCCGAGCGTCTATGACGGCGTGTATCGTGCCGCCCTCTCCTATGGCATGACCAGGGAAATGGTGGCGCAGATCATCAAACTGCTCGCCAGCAACGTTGATTTCCAGGCACAGTTGAAGCCGACGGATTCGCTCGAAGCCTTCTTCTCCGTTGCCGACGAAAACGGCCAGGCAAGCGCTGATTCCGAATTGCTCTACGTCAACGCCAAATTCGGCGACACTGTCACCCGCTTCTATCGTTTCGAAGATCCGGCCGATCACTCGATCGATTATTTCGACGAAAACGGCAAGAGCATCCGTCAATTCCTGCTGCGCAATCCCGTCCCGACCGGCATCTTCAAATCCGGCTTCGGCATGCGCCGCCACCCGATCCTCGGGTTTGCGCGCATGCACACCGGCGCCGATTGGGCCGCACCGCGCGGCACGCCGATCATCGCCGCCGGCAACGGGGTCGTTGAAAAGGCCGGCTGGGATTCCGGCGGCTTCGGCAACCAGACATTGATCCGCCACGCCAATGGCTATGTCTCCTCCTACAACCACCAAAGCGCAATAGCCAAGGGCATCGTACCGGGCGCGAAGGTGGTACAGGGCCAGGTCATCGGTTTCATCGGTTCGACCGGTCTCGCAACCGGGCCGCACCTGCATTACGAGCTGATCGTCAACGGCACCAAGGTCGATCCCTTGCGCGTCCGCCTGCCCGGCGGCAAGTCCTTGGACGGCGAGGCGCTCGTCAAATTCGAGGACGAGCGCAAGCGTATCGACACGCTCCTGAGTGACGAGAAATCGAATCAGGTCGCAAGCAAGGATTGATCCTTAACCGCCCTTCGGCCATCGCGATGGCAACCGGGAATTTCAAGTGACGCTGCGTCTCAGCAGACCAATCAGCTCACCAACGGCATCGTCCGCGGCCTTGCCTCAAAAACGAAATGGCGACCCGAAAGCCGCCATCTCATGAGTTTATATTCTGAAGCAGCCGCTTACGCCGCTTCGCTGACCGCCTGGCGTGCTCGGAAGAGCAATCGGTCGGAGCCACTGGTGACCTTGACCACCGATCCATCCGGCACTTGACCCGAGAGGATTTGTTCGGCGAGCGGGTCCTGGACATATTTCTGGATCACGCGCTTCAGCGGCCGTGCGCCGTAAACCGGATCGTACCCCTTGTTAGCGAGCCAATTGCGGGCATCGTCGTCGAGCTCAAGCGCGATCTTGCGCTCCGACAACAGCTTCAAGAGCCGCTCCAGTTGGATGTTGACGATCGCCCCCATCTCTTCGCGCTTCAGGCGATGGAACAGGATGATCTCGTCGACTCGGTTCAGGAACTCCGGCCGGAAATGCGACCGCACCACATCCATCACCTGCTCGCGCACCAGGTCGCTGTCATCCCCTTCCTTCAATTGGGTCAGGTATTCGGCGCCGAGGTTCGAGGTCATGATGATCATGGTATTGCGGAAATCGACCGTGCGGCCCTGGCCGTCCGTCAAGCGCCCGTCGTCCAGAACCTGGAGCAGGACGTTGAAGACATCGGGATGCGCCTTCTCGATCTCGTCGAACAGCACGACCTGATAGGGCCGGCGGCGGACGGATTCGGTCAGCGCGCCGCCCTCCTCATAGCCCACATAGCCGGGAGGAGCGCCGATCAGCCGGGCAACGGAGTGCTTCTCCATGTACTCAGACATATCCATGCGCACCATCGCCGTCTCGTCGTCGAAGAGGAAGCGGGCAAGCGCCTTGGTGAGCTCCGTCTTGCCGACGCCGGTCGGGCCGAGGAAGATGAACGAGCCGATGGGCCTGTTCGGATCTTGCAGACCCGCACGCGAGCGGCGAACGGCGCGCGATACCGCCTGAACGGCATCGCCCTGCCCGACGACCCACTTCGCCAGTTCGTCTTCCATCCTAAGCAGCTTGTCGCGTTCACCTTCCAGCATCTTGTCCACGGGAATCCCGGTCCAACGGGAGACGACATGGGCGATATTGTCGGCGGTGACGACTTCCTGCACCATGGAATCGCGACCTCCGTCCTGCTCTTCGGCAGCCTGGAGATCCTTCTCCAGGTTCGGGATCACGCCATAGGCAAGCTCGCCGGCGCGCTGGAATTCACCCTTGCGCTGGGCGATTGCCAGTTCGTTGCGGGCTTCGTCGAGTTTTTTCTTCAGATCGGCGGCAAGGCCCAGCTTCTGCTTTTCGGCCTGCCAGCGCGCGGTCAGCGCATCGGCCTCCTCTTCAAGCGTAGCAAGATCGGTCTCCAGCCGCTTCAGCCGGTCGGCCGAGGACTGGTCGGTCTCCTTCTTCAGCGCCTCGCGCTCGATCTTGAGCTGGATAATGCGGCGATCGAGTTCGTCGAGTTCTTCGGGCTTCGAATCCACCTGCATGCGCAGGCGCGCGGCGGCTTCGTCCATCAGGTCGATGGCCTTGTCCGGCAGGAAGCGGTCGGTGATATAGCGGTTCGACAAGGTTGCGGCGGCCACCAGGGCGGCATCGGCGATGCGGACCTTGTGATGCTGCTCGTATTTTTCCTTCAGGCCACGCAGGATCGAGATCGTGTCCTCGACCGTCGGCTCCTCGACCATGACCGGCTGGAAACGACGGGCAAGCGCCGGATCCTTCTCGACATGCTTGCGGTATTCATCGAGCGTGGTTGCGCCGACGCAATGCAGCTCGCCGCGAGCAAGCGCGGGCTTCAAGAGGTTCGACGCATCCATGGCGCCATCGGCCTTGCCGGCACCGACCAAGGTATGCATCTCGTCGATGAAGAGGATGATCTCGCCGTTTTCCGACTGCACCTCGTTGAGCACGGCCTTCAGCCGCTCCTCGAACTCGCCGCGGAATTTCGCGCCGGCGATCAAGGCACCCATGTCGAGCGCCATCAGCTTCTTGTCCTTCAGCGATTCAGGCACGTCGCCGTTGACGATGCGCAACGCCAGGCCTTCGACGATCGCCGTCTTGCCGACGCCGGGTTCGCCGATCAGAACCGGATTGTTCTTCGTGCGGCGAGAGAGGACCTGGATGGTGCGGCGGATTTCGTCGTCGCGGCCGATCACCGGATCGAGCTTGCCCTCGCGAGCCTCGCCAGTGAGGTCGCGGGCATATTTCTTCAAGGAGTCGAAGCCCTGTTCCGCATTGGCGGAATCAGCGGTGCGGCCCTTGCGAATGTCATTGATGACCTGATTGAGCCCGAGGGGTGTAACGCCGGCCTTCTTCAAAGCGGCTGACGTCGATGCCGAAGGCTCCATCGCCAAGGCCTGCAACAGGCGTTCGACGGTGACGAAACTATCGCCGGCCTTCTTTGCGGCATCTTCGGCCGTGGTGAACACCTTGGCGAGCGGCTGAGAAAGGTAAACCTGGCCATCGCCACCGGACACTTTCGGCAATTTGGCAAGTGCGGCGTCATTGGCAAGACGCGCGGCCTTGGCATCGCCTCCGGCACGTTCGATCAACGACGCAGCCATGCCCTGGTCGTCGTCCAGAAGCACCTTCAGCACATGTTCGGGAGTGAATTGCTGGTGACCCTGCGCCAGCGCACTGGTCTGCGCGGATTGCAAAAAGCCACGCACCCGCTCGGAGTATTTTTCAATATTCATATCGGACCTCCATGAATCGCCCTGCCCTTAATGGCACAGACCGATGACTGAGATTGAGCCCCCTGAAAAGGCAGACCCCGCCCGCCGCTTATTGGGATTTGCGGCGAAGCAACTGGGAAGAATATGGGAGGAGCTTTGAAAAGTTTAAAGAGCAGCAGAAATGAAAAACCCGCAGTCATCCCCGCTGCTAACCCTGCCAACTTGCCTTTTGGAAAAGCCTGAGTGAGTTTCTCATGCCGAGCATTTTTCAGAAGAGGTACGTCTAACACCTGGGGGACAAGTTGATGGAAATCCGCACGATAAATTCCTTGGCCGATTTCGAAGAAGCACACGCGCTTATCGATGCCATGAGCAAATGGGACGCGGAACAGTCTCGTAAGTTCGGGGTGCCAGATTCCGAGCTGATCGAATATATCTATGGGCACACACCCGAAACCCTGATGAAAAAGTTCAACGACCGCGATGCGGGTTTCTTTCTGGCGCGCATGGGCGAAAGCATTGCAGGGTGTGCCGGCTACTCGAAATCAGATGACGGCATTGCAGAACTGCAGAAAATGTATGTTCGCCCGGAGGCACGCGGCAAAGGCGTTGCAAGGAGCCTGATGACGGCCTGCTTGGCCGCGATCCGCAATGATGGATACACGACTGTGCGTCTGGAGACGGTGACGTTTATGAGCGAGGCCATAGCCCTGTACGATGCCTTTGGCTTTAAAAGAAGCGGCCACTTCCGCTCGGTTCCACCGAGCCTGCAGCCCATTACCATCTTCATGGAAAGACAAATCTAACGGATAGCGTCCTCACAGAGGATGCGAGGCAAGGCCGACCGGTAGCGCAAAACAAAAAACAGTCGCAAAGTCGAGGTTCTGCGACCGACTTTGCGACTGTTGGTATTCCACATTTTGATTAGGGGCTGGGACTGATGTCGCAGCCACCTGTTCACTCAAGCGGTTCTTATTCCGAGGCAGCGTCTGCCAAAGCCGGCGCATCGCTCGGAGCGGCTTCGCCCTTGCCTTCGCCATCGGCGCTGCGGCGCGGCTGGCGGCGGGGGCGGTTGCCGGCGTTGCGGCGGCGCGGCTGGCGCTCGGTCGCAGCGGCAGGCGTCTCTTCTTCGATCGCCACCTCGGCCGGGATACCCTCGATCACCGGCTGCGGGCCGGTACCATCGATGACTTCCGGCTCGGGAGCCGGAGCCGCGGCAACGGCGGGGGCAGGCTGCTGACGCGCCTGAGGCTGAGCCATCTGCGGCTGGTCGTCCATCTCGTTCGCATCGATGTCATCGATGTCGCGATCGGCGTTGTCACGATCGTTGTAGTTATGATGCTCATCGCGCTGATAGCGCTCCTGCATCTGCGCCTGGGCGCTGGCAATGATCCGATTATAGTGTTCAGCGTGCTGGAGATAGTTTTCCGCCATGACGCGGTCGCCGGAGCTTTGCGCATCGCGGGCGAGAGCTGAATACTTCTCGGCAATATGCTGCGCGGTTCCGCGAATTTTCACATCTGGACCGGAGCTGTCGTAAGTCCTGGTCAGCGGGTTCGAGCCCTTGCGGTTGAAATTATTGTTATTGTTATTTCCGCCGCCGCCGCCGTTGTTGCCACGCCCCCGACCGCGCTTGTTCTGCTGTCCTGGCCTCATAGATCCTTCACCTGAATTCTCTTCGTTGGGATGAAATTATGCACGGCACCTGCCGCCGTGGCCGGAACCTTCCAAGCCAGGGCCTGCGTGCCGCAAGCAAACCGCGCCTTAAGCGCCCGTCTGCCGCTCGACTACGTCAGATTAACTGATCACGCATTGGGTTATCTTCAACCTTTGACACTCTTATCAGAGAGTGGATCCCCGAGGCTGTCCAAGAGAGGCGAATCGTCTCGCCTATTCCCAGCCGCCCAACGCGTGAGCGCAACCTATATTGCTTCCTCAGGAAATCCAAGCCTTTTCTTTGCGATAACAACAAGGTCCCTTGGACCTGCAGCAAATTGTCGCGTCAATCTTGATGTTTAAACACGAGAACTCGGTCGTTATGACCGTAGTCCCGAACTGCGTCGATTAGGAAAAATCCTGCTCCTTCAAAAACCGAAGTCACCGTTTTGCGCTGATCATGACCGATTTCAACTCCGACAATACCATCTCGGTGTAGAAACCGCGCCGCATCCTTTGCGATTGCTCTGTATGCATCGAGCCCATCTAGGCCACCGTCGAGAGCTGCCGGAGGATCGAAATTCTTTACTTCTGGAGCGAGGGTGGAAATGATCCTGGACTCAATATAGGGCGGATTTGAGACAATCACGTGAAATCGACCGTGGATGGCTTCAAACCAACTTCCCTGCACAGTTTCAAACCGTGTTGCCAAGCCATTACGCGCTGCATTCGCCCGCGCCGTTTCCAAAGCTTCGCCAGAAATATCGGAACCTATGCCTGTCGCCTGCGGACATTCGTGGAGCAAAGCGAGGCAGATGGCCCCGGTTCCCGTTCCGATGTCGAGTATATGGATATTCCCGAGCTCTAATGCAAGACGTCGCGCATACGGAAGGACGGTATCGACCAAGATTTCCGTATCGGGCCGCGGCTCGAGCGTTGCCGGCGAGAGCTTCAACGGCAGGCCGTAGAATTCCCGTTCGCCCAGGATACGATGCACCGGCTCGTGATTGAGCCGCCGCACCACCGCCGCCCGCGCCGTTTCCACGCGATCCGGTGCCACCCTCTCGGAACCGCGGGTGACGAGCTCGGTCGACGAAAGATCGAGAAGGCCGCCGACGAGGATGCGCGCCTCGGTGGCGGGATCATCGAGATCGGCCTCGATAAACCGGGCACGCACCTCCTGGAAAAGCTCAGCGATGGTCGGCCCCTGCCCGCTCGTCATGCCTGTTCGCCGAGCTGGGCGAGCTGGCTCGCCTGATAATCCGCCAGAAGCGCGTCGACCACCTCGTCGATCTCGCCCTCCATCATGCGATCGAGCTTATAGAGTGTCAGGTTGATGCGGTGGTCAGTGACGCGGCCCTGCGGGAAATTATAGGTGCGGATGCGCTCGGAGCGGTCACCGGAACCGACCTGGCTCTTGCGGTCGGCGGACCTTTCACTGTCGGCGCGCTGGCGCTCCATGTCGAAGAGGCGCGACCGCAGCACCTGCATCGCCTTGGCGCGGTTTTGATGCTGCGATTTTTCCGAACTTGTCACCACGATCCCGGAGGGAAGATGGGTGATGCGTACCGCCGAGTCCGTTGTGTTGACGTGCTGGCCGCCGGCACCGGAGGAGCGCATGGTATCGATGCGGATATCCTCGGGACGGATTTCAATATCGATTTCCTCGGCCTCAGGCAGCACGGCCACGGTTGCCGCCGATGTATGGATGCGACCGCCCGCCTCGGTTTCCGGAACACGCTGCACGCGATGCACACCGGATTCGAATTTCAGCCGCGAGAATACGCCCTTGCCGCTAATCGTGGCGATGATTTCCTTGTAGCCGCCTGCCTCGCCTTCGCTGGCCGAGAGGATTTCGACCTTCCAGCCATTGTTCGCCGCGAAGCGCTCGTACATCCGGAAAAGATCGCCGGCGAAAAGGGCTGCTTCGGAACCGCCAGTGCCGGCGCGAATTTCCAGGATCGCGCTCTTCTCATCGGCGGCATCCTTCGGCAGCAGCAGGATCTGGATGTCTTTCTCCAGCGTCTCGATCCGCTCCTTGACCTCCGGCAGTTCCATCTCGGCAAGATCCCGCATCTCGCGGTCGACCGACTTGTCGGCAAGCATGGTTTCGAGATCCGAAGCCTCGGCGATCGCCTTCTCGTAGTCGCGGATCTTGGTGACGACCGGCTGCAATTCGGAATATTCGGAAGCAAGCTTCACATAGACGTCCGCTGACGGCCCCGCCGACATACGCGCTTCGATCTCGCCGAAACGGCGCTCCAATTCGCGCATTTTTTCAATGGGAAGATTCGCCACCCCACGCTCCGATTCTTCTTATTCGTTCTGTTCTACAATGGAATATTGTGGCTCTCGGCGAAGCGGGCAAGAATATCGCGCATAGAGGTTGTCGGACGCGTGTCGTTCAGCGCCTCTTCCATCACCTCGGTCAATGCCTGGAGGTCGAGACCCAGCAGCATCGCCTTGACCGGACCGATGGATGCCGGCGACATCGACACCGAGCGGAAACCGACGCCCAGCAGCGCCATGGCCGAAATTGTCTTGCCGGCAAGTTCGCCGCAAAGCGTCACCGGCGTCTTGTTGCGCTCGCCGGCACGCACGATGTCCCGCAAGATGCGCAGGAATGGGCGTCCAAGCGGATCGAAACGGTCCGCGACGCGCGCATTGCCGCGATCGACCGCCATCGAGAACTGGAAGAGATCGTTGGAGCCGACCGAGACGAAGTCGACCGCCGCCATCAGCTCGTCCAACTGCCACAACAGCGCCGGCACTTCCAGCATCGCACCGAACTGCAGCTTCCGCGGCAGGCTATGGCCGAAGCGCGACAGATGCTGCACTTCCTTCTGCACGAGCTCGCGCACCGCTTCGATCTCGGAAACTTCCGTGACCATTGGCACCATCATCTTCAACTCGCTATCAGCGGCCGCCTTCAGCATAGCGCGCAACTGCGTGCGCAGCAGGCCGGGCCGATCGAGCGACAGGCGAATGGCGCGCCAGCCGAGCGCCGGATTCTCTTCCTCATGGGCGCGGAAATAGGGCACGACCTTGTCGCCGCCGATATCGAGCGTCCTGAAGGTAACGACGTGGCCACCCGCCTGCTTCATGACATTGCGGTAGAAAGCTTCCTGCTCCTCCGCTTTCGGCATGGTCGACGCGATCATGAACTGCAATTCGGTACGGAAGAGGCCGATGCCTTCCGCGCCGGATTCGGCAAGCTGCGGCAGGTCGACCAGCAGACCGGCATTCATCAGAAGCGAAATGCGCTGCCCGTCCTTGGTGACCGGTTCGACGGAACGGAGCGCCCGGAACTGTTCCTGCCGGCGGGCGCGGAAGCGCACCTTTTCCTCGTAGGAGCGCTGATGATCGGCCATCGGCCGCAGGTGCACATGGCCGCCATCGCCGTCGATGATGACGGGATCGCCGTTTTCGGCAAGCGCCACCACCCCCGCCGCTTGGCCGACGACCGGGATGCCCATGGCGCGGGCGACGATGACGACATGGCTGGTGACGGCGCCCTCTTCCAGCACCAGACCGCGAATATTGGCGCGGGGATAGTCAAGCAGCTCGGCGGCACCCATGGCGCGCGCAAAGATGATCGCATCGTTCGGGAAACCCTCGGCGGCGGTGCGGCCGGAATAGCCGATCAACTGCCTGAGCAGCCGGTTCGCCAGATCCTCGAAGTCATGCATGCGCTCGCGCAGATAAGGATCGGTCAGGCGCATCATCCGCGCCTTGGTATCGCTCTGCACCTTCTCGACCGCGGCTTCCGCGGTCAGGCCGTTGCGGACGGCCTCTTCCAGCTTGCGCACCCAGCCCTGGTCGTGGGCAAACATGCGGTAGGTTTCCAGCACCTCGCGATGCTCGCCTTCCATCGAAACGTCACGGCGCGACAGCATGTCGTCAATCGAGATGCGCAGGGAGCCAAGCGCATCCGCGAGACGGCGGATTTCTTTCTCGGTATCCTCGTTCAGGAGATTGGTAACGACGATGCGTGGCTCGTGCAGCACGACATAGCCGAGGCCGATGCCTTCATTATAGCTGTCGCCGTCGATGGTGACGGAGCGGGTGAGATCGAGTTCGAGGCCCGGCTTGGTGATCTTCTTCAGCTCGCCGGTGGCGATCATTTCCGCCAGTACCATCGCCGTCGTTTCGAGCGCTTCGAGCTCTTCCTCGCGATAGTTGCGGCTCGCCTTGTTCTGGACGACGAGAACGCCGAGCGAGCGGCCCGTGCGCAGGATCGGCACGCCGAGGAAGGAGTGGTAGACCTCTTCACCGGTTTCCGGCAGGTAGCGGAAGGCGGGATGCGACTGCGCGTCGGAAAGATTGAGCGGTTGAGCGGAAGCGGCGATCGTGCCGACGAGACCTTGGCCCATCTTCAGTTGCGACAGATGGACGGCTTCTTTTTTCAGACCTTCGGTGGCGTAAAGCTCGAGCACACCATCGGCGCGCAACACGTAGACCGAGCAGACTTCCGCGACCATGTTGCTGGCGATCTGGCGGACGATCCGGTCAAGACGCTCTTGCGGCTCCAGCGGCTCCGCCATGAGTTCGCGCAGCCGCTTGAGCAGAACGCGTGGACCGCCGGATAGGTCTCTCATTGCGTCTCTAGCTCCTGAATCAAGATATTGCCAGACTTGCCCACGTCAGGGCCGGCCGAAACTCGCCTCCGTTGCGGTCCGTCGTCAGCAGTCCTGAATCAACTCTTATCCAGACCGTAGCAGGAATGCAAAGTCCTGACTGCCAGTTCTGCATAAGGACCGTCGATTAGGATGGAAATCTTGATTTCCGACGTCGTAATGGCCTTGATGTTGATGCCTTTTTCGGCAAGTGCCCGGAAAGCGGTCGCAGCAACGCCAGCGTGCGAACGCATGCCAATGCCGATGACCGAGACTTTGACGAGACCTGATTCGTTTTGGATAACGTCGTAGCCGATCTTGTCCTTGTTTTCGCCGAGAACGCGCAGCGCCTTTTCGACATCGCCCGAAGGAACCGTGAAGGTCATATCGGTCTTGGAACCGTCCTCGGAGATGTTCTGGACGATCATGTCGACGTTGATGTGGCTTTCGGCCAACGGCCCGAAGATCGCAGCGGAGACGCCCGGCCGGTCGGCAAGACGGCGCAGCGAGATCTGGGCTTCATCCTTGGCATAGGCAATGCCGGTGACTACTTCCTGTTCCACGATTTCTTCCTCGTCACAAATCAGCGTTCCGGGCGGGTTGAGCAGATCGCCCATGCCCGGAGCATCGGGATCTTCAAAAGAGGAGCGCACGAAGGTGCGAACCTTAAAGACCATGGCCAGTTCGACAGAGCGCACCTGCAGCACCTTGGCGCCGAGCGAGGCCATTTCCAGCATTTCTTCGAAGGCGATCTTCTTCAGACGCCGCGCCTTCGGCTCGATGCGCGGGTCGGTCGTGTAGACGCCATCGACATCGGTATAGATATCGCAGCGATCAGCCTTCACGGCCGCGGCGATCGCCACCGCCGATGTATCGGAACCGCCGCGACCGAGCGTCGAAACCCGATTGTCGGGCCCCAGACCCTGGAAGCCGGCGACGACGGCCACCTGGCCCTCTTGCATGCGGCGGACCATTTCGCCGCCATCGATTTCGAGAATGCGCGCCGCGCCATGGGCGTTGTCGGTGCGGATCGGGATCTGCCAGCCCTGCCAGGAGCGGGCATTGATGCCCATCGCCTGCAGCGCGATCGCTAGCAGTCCGGAGGTCACCTGCTCGCCGGAAGCGACGACAGCATCATATTCGCGAGCATCATAGATCGAGTGGTCGGCACCGGCGACCTTGGGCGTATTCTGCACCCAGCCGACCAGTTCGTTGGTCTTGCCGGACATGGCGGAAACGACGACTGCGACCTCGTGGCCCGCATCGACCTCGCGTTTTACATGGCGGGCGACATTCTTGATACGGTCCAGATCCGCGACGGATGTCCCGCCGAATTTCATCACGATACGTGCCATGTGCCTCTACCAGTACCAGCGCCGGGCGGTCGAAATGGTATAGGCCCGGCATGCAAAATCGCCCTTCCGGTCCATTAGCCGGAAAAGCCTGATCTCAATGGGGGCGTCTCTTAACGAGTTTGGCGGGCGGGTGCAATAGTGCCGACCAGTCGGCTTTCAAGCCTTCGCACTTAATAGTTCACCTTCAGGCTCGACCAGAGCCGTTGAGGAGCGCACCCTCCTCGGTAATGCAGGATGACTGATCCACTTGTCATTTTAGAGCGTATGCTCTATATCTCGTTCTGGAGCAATCGCTCCAGAATTATTCGACTGCGAGCAGATTGCGAGAACTCCCATGGCAAGACCCCGGCAATTCGATGAGGATAACGTTCTGGAAGCAGCCGGCGAAATATTCTGGTCGAAGGGTTACGAGGCAACCTCGACTCGCGATCTGACCGACCGCATGGGGTTGACGCATGCGAGCCTCTACAATGCTTTTGGTGACAAGCGCGGCCTCTATCTGAGGGCACTGAAGCACTATCTCGACCGGAACCTGCATGCCCGCATCGCACGGATGGAGGCAGCCTATTCGCCGGGCCTTAGCATTGTCGGCTACTTCCAGGAAGTCGTCGAGCGTTCCCTGGCCGATACCGAACATCGCGGCTGCATGCTGGTCAACACGACCCTGGAGGCGCGTTCCGACGATCCGGAAATGCGGCGTGTCGTTGCCGACGAGACGGCCGTGATCGAAGCCTTTTTCCTTCGTTCAATCATCGCCGCCCAGAAAAACGGTGAAATTCCCGCAAACCTGCCACCGGAGGACGTCGCCAAATTGCTGCTCTCCGTACAGTTCGGTTTGCGCGCCCTTGTCCGCGTCCGTCCCGAGCGCGAATTGCTGGACGGCATCCTGCGGCCGGCAATGGCCATGCTGACCTTGCCCTGGCCGCTGCCTGGAAGCAATCCGGATGGATAAGCCTCCTCCATAACCCCTCTCTTTAGGAAACATCGAAACCGGAGGCGGCAAAGCCCGCTCCGAACAGGGAAGCTTTTGCGCCATGTCCGCCCCCTCACGTCATTCGAGCCAGTCTCTTTCCACTACCGAGCCAGCGTCCCTTACCGCAGGCGCCTGGTATGCCACTATCGCCGGCCTCTGCGGCAGCCTCGTCGCCATCGGTCTTGCCCGCTTCGCCTATACGCCGCTCATCCCGCCGCTCATTAGCGCGCACTGGTTTTCGGCTGGCGATACGGTGACGCTGGGCGCTGCCAATTTTGCCGGATACCTCGCCGGTGCGTTGCTCGGGCGGCCGTTGGCTGCCGGCCTTGGTAATCGTCTGGCGCTACGGCTGCTGATGGTCGCCGCGACCGCCGCCTTTTTCGCCTGCGCCTTCCCAGTTTCCGTCACCTGGTTCTTTGCCTGGCGCTTCCTCTCCGGTCTTGCCGGCGGCGCCATCATGGTGTTGGTCGCGACCAGCATCCTGCCGCACATCCCGGTCGCCCGCCGCGGCTTTGTCAGCGGCATAATTTTCCTCGGCCTCGGTCTCGGCATCGCCGCCTCGGGTACCCTGGTGCCCGCATTGCTGCGTCTCGGTCTTCGCGAAACCTGGATCGGCCTGGGCGTCCTTTCGCTCATCCTGACCGCCGTCAGTTGGTTCGGTTGGCCTGCGACCAATCCGCCGCTGCCGGCTTCACATGCTGCGACCCACCATCATCCCGCCGCAAAGACTGAATGGTCGCTGCGCATCCTCTATGGCCAATATGCCGCCAATGCCCTCGGCCTCGTGCCCGTCATGGTTCTGCTGGTCGACTATATCGCCCGCGGTCTCGGCCGCGGCGCCGATATCGGAGCGGCCTGCTGGGTGCTCTACGGTGTCGCCGCCATCACCGGTCCGGTATTGACCGGCTATGCTGCCGACCGCATCGGCTTCGCCTCCGCCTATCGCGGCGCTCTGCTGCTTCAGGCGGTCGGCGATGCTATTCTGGCGACATCCGGCAATCCCTGGCTGGTCGGCTTTGCCACGGTGCTGCTCGGCGTCTTTACGCCAGGCATCGTACCCTTGGTGCTCGGTCGTATCCACGAAATCCTGCCGCACAGCCATGTCGCCCAACGCGCAGCCTGGAGCCGAGCAACGACGGCTTTCGCTCTTTGCCAGGCGCTCGGCGGCTATGGCTATTCCTATCTCTTCATCCATACCGGCGAAGATTACAGCATCATCTTCCTTTGCGGTGCGGTAGCACTCGTCCTTGCTTTGCTGGCTGACGTCTTGAACAGCGTGAAACGTCGCAAAAACCGGGCACAATGAAAAATTGAACCTGGCAATGCCTGCTTCAGGCCCATGTCAGACAGGAAAAGGATAGTCCGCGCACGTTAACTTCAGAGAGCAACCCTCATGACTTCAAATCGTGCCCTTGGCTATTCCACCATTCAAATCTCATTGCATTGGATCATTGCCGCATTGGTTCTGTTTCAGCTCCTGTTTGGAGAGAGCATGACCACGGTAGTCGATGCGCAGGCAACGGGTGCCAAAGTTTCGTCGGCGGACATGTCGATGGGTACGGCGCATTATTGGGTGGGAATCACAGTTCTATTGCTCGTTCTTCTGCGCCTTGTCTTGCGCGTCGCATTCGGAACGCCCAAGCCTGCCGGCGCCTCCGCACTGTTGGTAAAGCTTGCCGCTGCGGCGCATTGGCTATTCTACGCGCTTCTGCTGCTCGTTCCCCTGACCGGCCTGCTGGCCTATTATTTCTCCGATCCCTTTGGCGATATTCATGGCCTGGGCAAGCCCGCATTCATCATCCTCATCGGCCTGCATGCCGCCGGCGCCCTCTACCATCAGTTTCTGCTGAAAGATGGAACGCTGCGCCGCATGCTCGTTCCAGCGCGCTGACGATAGCGGCCCATAGCCGCTGAGACAGTCCGACCCTTGACATCGGCTTCCGATCGTCCGACTTCACATCTACCAGGGTGTCACCTGCATAATTGTGCAGGCAGGTGACGCAGCGTAGACCAAGGAGCGAGACCATGACCGAAGCGGCGAAAAGCACGATCGACCAGAGCGAAGTGGATCGCTTTTCCGCAATGGCGGCGGAATGGTGGAGCCCGACCGGCAAGTTCAAGCCGCTGCACAAGTTCAATCCGGTGCGGCTCGCCTATATCCGCGACCATGCCTGCGAGAATTTCGGCCGCGACCCGAAGAGCGCTCGGCCGCTGGAGGGCCTGCGCGTGCTCGATATCGGCTGCGGCGGCGGATTGCTCTCGGAGCCCGTGGCACGCATGGGCGCCTCGGTCGTCGGCGCCGACCCTTCCGAAAAGAACATCGGCATCGCCTCAACACATGCGAAAGCCTCCGGCGTTCCCGTCGACTATCGCGCCGTCACCGCCGAACAACTGGCCGAAGCCGACGAGACCTTCGATATCGTGCTGAACATGGAAGTGGTCGAGCATGTTGCCGATGTCGAATTTTTTCTCTCGACCTGCGCCAAGATGGTGCGCCCCGGCGGCCTGATGTTCGTTGCCACCATCAACCGAACCATGAAGGCGGCGGCGCTCGCCATCTTCGCTGCCGAAAACGTCCTGCGCTGGCTGCCGCGCGGCACGCATCAATATGAGAAGCTTGTCCGCCCCGAAGAGATCGAAAAACCGCTCGCCGCAAACGGACTCGACATCATCGCCCGCACCGGCGTCTTCTATTCGCCGCTGCAGGACCGATGGAACCTGTCGAAGGACATGGATGTGAACTACATGCTGCTGGCGAAGCGGGCGGGGTGAAATCGTCTTCTCGCCGGAAGCTGGGAGTTTTGCGTTAGGCTTTCAGCGCCAGGACATGCGCCAGCAAATCACCCTGGCGCTCAGCATTTTTCGCCGCGATCTCCTTTACCCTGCCGCGGTCGATCGCCGCCGGCCGACCGTCAGCAACAAAGGGCTGCTTGAACGAAAAGGCGGCCGCACTCGGCCCTTCGTCGTGAAGCCGCTCCAGCCGCTCGACTCCATCCTTCCATTCCGGAACGACGTCGGCATCCACCCACCATAGAACCAGCGGCGGCCAATCTTGTTTCACGTTCCAGTACCGCGCATGCTTCAGCGCATCGGCGTGGACGCCGTTATAGCTGAAAGCCATCAGGGATTCGATATCGGTCCAAAGAGACAGGGAAGACGGGGCTGTCGCAAAGCCACTGCCTTCGATGAAGCGTGGGAAAACCTGCCTGCCCCAGCATGCCGGTCCCGGGTCGCCATCGTAACCGGAGCGGCCGATAAAGCCATGGGCGCGGGCGGCAGCCTCAAAGTTTGCCGCTTCCCGCAGGCGAAATCCTTCGACCGCGGGGCTGTTATAGGGCGCGACATGCAGCCCGAAATTATACATTGCGAGATGTTTGCCGTGCTGCGGCATCAGTTGATATCGTCCGGCAATACCGGGATAGCGGCGATCTCGATGCCCTCTTCGACCAGCGACTGCGCCTCGTCCGGCGTCGCCTTGCCGATGATGCCCCTCGCATCCGCCTCGCCGTAGTGGATCTTGCGGGCCTCTTCCGGGAACTTCGTGCCGACGTCCTCGGCATTCGCCTTGATGGCGTCGACGGCCTCCTTGAGTTTGTTCAAGGCTTCCTTGCGCGCAGTGTCCATGGCAAGCGTCTGCAGCTCCTCCTTCTTGCGCGCGGTGGAAACCGACGGCGCCATCAGAAGTTTGGAGATCGCACCTGAATTGCAGACGGGGCAGGTCAGGAAACCGCTTGCAACCTGCCGGTCGAAGTCGGCGCTTTCCGAAAACCAGCCCTCGAACTCATGGGCACTGTCACATCTCAGCGAATAACGGATCAAGCAGCGACGCCTCCAGCCGCCGGCGTCGCGATCTTCTCCAGCGAGAATTCGCGCGCATTCTTAAGATTGGGGATTTTGTCGTGGGCGGATTTGACAGCGGCGACGTCGATCTCGGCGATGACAACTGCCTCGCCCGTGCCTCCAGCCGATGCCAGTATCTTGCCCCAGGGGTCGATGATCATCGAGTGACCAAAGGTCTCGCGGCCATCCTCATGCAATCCCGCCTGGGCGGCGGCAATGACGAACATGCCGTTTTCGATAGCGCGCGCCCTAAGCAGGATTTCCCAATGCGCCTCGCCTGTCTGTCTGGTGAAGGCGGCCGGCACCGTCATCACTTCGGCGCCTGCAACGGCCTGGGCGCGGAAGAGCTGCGGGAAGCGCACGTCGTAGCAGATGGAGAAACCGAGCTCGGCAAAGGGCAGCGACACGATGCGCGCCTCGGAGCCGGGACGATAGACCGCGCTTTCGCGCCAGCTCTCGCCATTGTCGAGATCGACGTCGAACATGTGGATCTTGTCGTAACGGCTGAGCAGCTTGCCATCGGGGCCGAAGAGAAAGCCGCGATTGGCGATCTTGCCATCATCGAGCGCGATCGCGGTCGAGCCGACATGCACGTAGATGCCAAGCTCCTGGGCCAGCTCCGCGGCCGTCTTGACGATAATATCATTGGCTTCGTCACGCAGCACCGCCCGCAGGCCCGGCCGATCCTTCTGCACCGCCCCGGTCATTTCCGGCGTCTGCACATAGACGGCGCCTTTTGCCGCTGCCTCGCGGACCAGCCGCGCCATGTCGGCGGCGTTCCTCACCGGATCGACACCGGAGCACATCTGAATGGCGGCGGCTTTGAAGGTCATCATTTTCTCCCGTTTGACTTGGTTCAGGCAGCGAGCAGCGGATCGAGCTTGCCGGCCCGGTCGAGCGCATGAATATCGTCGCATCCGCCGACATGCTCGCCATTGATGAAGATCTGCGGAAAGGTCGACCGACCCTTGGCCTTCGAAATCATCTCCTGGCGCAGCTCGGGCGAATAGGTGGCATTGTGCTCGACATAATCGACGCCCTTGGAGTCGAGCAGCGATTTTGCCCGGGCGCAATAGCCGCAGAATTCACGCGTATAGATGACAACGGATGCCATGCTTCACTCCAGAAAAAAGACAGGTTTACTGTCATATAAGATCACCGACAGCCCTTGCAAAGGTCAAAACCGTAACGTCAGCCGCACCGGCTTTTTTCAGCACTTTCGTCGCCGCCGCAACCGTTGCGCCGGTCGTATAGACGTCATCGATCAGCACGATGCGACGACCGAAGACATCGCCGGCACGGCCGTCGGGGATGGCGAAAGCGCCACGCACATTGTCCTGGCGCGCCCTCGCCCCGAGGCCGACTTGCTGGGTCGTCCGCTTGATGCGCAACAGCGTCGCGGCAAGGAGCGGCTTGCCGGAAAGCCGCGCCAAGTGGCGGGCAAGTTCCGCCGCCTGATTATATTTGCGCGAGAAGAGCCGTGCCCGATGCAGCGGCACCGCAATGATGGCATCACAGGCGGCGACCGTGCCGTCGCTGGCGCGCAGCATCCAACCGGCCATCATCGGCGCCAGATCGGTGCGGTCGCGATATTTCAATCCGAGCACAAGATCGCGAACCACCCCGTCGTGAATGGCGGCCGAGCGCAACCGATCGAACACCGGCGGATCTGCGATCGCCTCGGCGCTCAGGATTCCCGTACCGAGATCATGGGAAAACGGACTGCCCAGCACTTCGCAATAGGGCCGCTCGATGAAGCGGATGCCGGACCAGCAGGCGGGGCAAAGGCTACGATGTGCGCCCGTCGAAACGCCACAGCCGGCGCAAGCCGGCGGATAGACGAGATCGGCCAGCGCCGACCACGGCTTCATCAAGCCGGCCCGCAACATCGATACCGTGATTTCGCGTCCCATCATCCCCATATGGTTGACACTAGCTTTTTCCTGACGCCTTTGCGAAGGAAAACACGCGTGGCCGCCAGGCTCCATCAAATGAAATAGTGATCGCAGGAAATCGCCATGGAAATCGTGTTCGACCAATCGTTGCTCGCCGCCCGCAGGCGTCGCGCGCTTGCCCAGGGGGACCAGAAGGCGGCTTTCCTGCTGGAGATCGCCGCCCGCGAACTGGCGGAACGGCTTGCCGTCATCGAACGGCATTTCAACGAGGCGGTCGAACTGCACGGCGCAACCGGGATTGCCGCGCGTGAAGCCTTGGCGACCGGCAAGATCGGCCATATCAGGCGCATCGAAAGCGAGACGGGCTTTGCTGCCCATGGCGAAGAGCTGATCCAAGCACCATTGGAGGAAGTGCCGCTGGAGGCGGACTCGGTAAACCTCGTGCTATCGCCGCTCAGCCTGCATATCACCAACGATACGCCGGGCGTCTTCATCCAAATCCGCCGCGCGCTGAAGGCCGACGGCCTGTTTCTGGCCGCGATCCCAGGCTTCGGCACATTGCGGGAACTGCGCGACGTGCTGCTCGCGACCGAGATCGAGCTGACCGGCGGCGCCAGCCCACGCGTCATTCCCTTTGCCGAGGTTCGCGATGTCGGTGGGCTGCTGCAGCGCGCAGGGTTTACCCTGCCTGTGATCGACGCCGAAACCTATACAGTGCGCTACGACAATCTCTTTGCGCTGATGCGCGATTTGCGTGCCATGGGCATGACCAATCCGCTGGCCGACCGCAGCCGCAAGCCGCTGACGCGCGCCTTCTTCCTGCGCGCCGCCGAACTTTATGCCGAACGCTATTCCGATCCCGACGGGAGAATACGGGCGACCTTCTCGATCATCTACGCATCCGGCTGGACGCCGCATGAAAGCCAGCAGAAACCGCTGCAGCCCGGCTCAGCCAAGGCACGGCTTGCCGACGCGCTAAGGGTCGAGGAGCACAAACTGAAACAGTGATCGGATGAGAGCCGGTTCGCTTACCCAGGCGACCCCGTCAATTAGCCGGCGAATTAGTGACCGTGTTGGAGATGTAATTGAACATCGTCGACAGGCTGCCGCCGAAAGCGCCGACGCCGCTGATGATCGCCACCGACATCAGCGCGACGATCAGGCCATATTCGATGACCGTGGCACCGGTCTTGTCACGAAAAAAACGCCGTACGGAACGCATACGCTTCAAACTCCCAACATCTGAAAACGAGCGTATCCGGCGCCTTCATGCACCCAATAGGCTTTACCAGTATAATGTCAGCAACCGCTGTCGGCGCCATAGCCTTGAACGATGCAGACTGAACCGGGCTCCTGCTGCAGCACGCTGCGACGGATCGTGTAACGCTTGCCATTTTCCGTCTGCGGGATGGAGCCGGTAGTAATATTGTCGAAATCGGGCGCACTGGCGAGCACGCTAGACTTGGATTTGTCGGAAAGCATCGGCGTCAGGATAAGCGAAAGCGCGACCGCCGCCGTTCCGAACAGCAAGGCGATATTCAACGCGCCCGTCTTGCGCGACGAGGAATAGGACTGTTCTTTTTCCTGAACAGCTTTCCAGAAATCGTCGTCCATAATGTCAAGCCTTCTTTAACGCACACACCAACCGCTTGATTGAGATCATTCAATGCCAGAAGGTCATAAACGATCCCTTAATATCCACATGTAAATTAGATATGCGTTGAGTCGCAGGGCAAGGCTTGACGGGAACCAACTAATTGATATCGCGAAATTAATTTCAATTAACCACGTTTGGTTGGTTGTGATTTTGCAAACAGCAACTGCGGTAACGATCCCGTTATGGGATGAGATCCGCCACGGCTTCCCCCATACCCGCCTTTAGCGTGCCCATGCGAGGGCTTTCGCTACCCTAGCTCACAAAGCTCTTCACACGCGATTTGCAGTCGCCGGAATACACTGAGACAGGTTTATAGGCAGAGGCGCCAGAGCGCGCCATCGCTCAGGAAGGCTTTAGAGAAGATCCTGCAGGAACGGGATCAATGGCTCGTCGGCCGGCGGCATCGGGTAGTCGCGCAGCGCCTGTGGCCGCACCCATTTGATCGCCTGGCCCTCGCGGCCATGCGCAATGCCCTCATAGCGCCGGCAGATATAAAGAGGCATCAGCAGATGGAAGGTTTCGTAGGTATGGCTGGCAAAGGTCAGCGGCGCCAGGCAGGCGATCTTCGTCTGGATGCCGAGCTCTTCCTCGAGTTCACGCACGAGCGTCTCTTCGGGCGTCTCGCCTGCCTCGACCTTGCCGCCGGGGAACTCCCAAAGGCCTGCGAGCGATTTTCCCTCCGGCCGCTGCGCCAGAAGAATGCGGCCGTCGGTGTCGATCAGCGCGCAGGCAGCGACGAGAATGATCTTGCGGCCCGCCTCGCTCATGCTTCCCCCGGAGAGCGCCAGTAGCAGTAGCGATAGGCCTCGCGGAAACCAAATCGGGCATAAAGCGCCAGCGCCGGTTCGTTGGAGGCGCCGACCTGAAGCCAGGCAGTCCGGGCGCTGCGCATGCGCGCCCAACGAAGCGCCGACGTCAGGATCTCGATCGCCAATCCCTTGCGCCGGTGCTCGGCCGCCACCGACACCGACATGATGCCGGCGAGGTCGTTATCCTGCACGCAAAGCGTCGTCGCCACCGGTCCGGCCTCGTCATTCTCGATGACGAAAAGGCCCGACGGCGGCTTGATCCCGCTGACCACCTCGGCCAAGGCAGGCTTGAGAGCGAGATCGGCTTTATCCACCAAAAGGCTCGCGTCGACATAGCGGCCGACATCATGGCTCGGCAGATGATCCAGCGTATCCGGCAGTTCGAGATCGATGAGATCGGCGGTCATGACAATGGTTTCTTCGAACCGCGTCCAGCCCTGGCGCAGCAACAGCTCGATCAGCATCGGCGAGGCGAGCGGCGTCTCGCGCACCACCATCGGCCGGCCATAGGCTTCGAACTTGCGCTGCGCCTTCGTCAGCCGGATGTCCAGATCGCGGCAGTCGGAGGGATCGAGCGGCACGACGCAGTTCAGCCGCTTCGACGGATGGCCCGCCGTCAACCGCACCTGCCAACTGCCATCATACTGCACGGACGAGGCAGGCCATGCCCGGAAGCCAACGGCTTCGAGCCTGCGCACCAAAGGCAGCTTGTTCATCGTGGACTGCGCATGCATGGGAAGGATATCAGCTCCGGTAGTCGCCATTGATGGCAACATATTCCTTGGTGAGGTCGCAGGTCCAGACCGTCGCCCGGCCATTGCCAA
This sequence comes from Rhizobium cerradonense, assembly GCF_030182455.1. Taxonomy (NCBI): domain Bacteria; kingdom Pseudomonadati; phylum Pseudomonadota; class Alphaproteobacteria; order Hyphomicrobiales; family Rhizobiaceae; genus Rhizobium; species Rhizobium cerradonense. The sequence goes on along the minus strand of NZ_JAQJCK010000004.1, from coordinate 557,056 downwards.
GCCCAAGGTCGACTTTCACAGGAATATCCTGCTGCTTCATCACGTTGGAGGCTGCTTCCTCGGAATAGGAGGCATCGCGTTCGCCATTGACGGCAACACGGACATCGCCAAACCAGATGGCGAGCCTGTCGCGGTCGGCCAATTCGCCGGCCTTGCCGACGGCCATGACGACACGGCCCCAATTGGCGTCCTCGCCGGCAGCCGCGGTCTTGACCAGCGGCGAATTGGCAATCGAGAGCGCAATGCGCTTGGCGGCGGCGTCATTCTCGGCGCCGGTCACGGTGATCTCGAGCATCTTGGTGGCGCCTTCACCGTCGCGAACGACCTGGATGGCGAGATCCTTCAAAAGCTCGTTCAGTGCCGTGCGGAAAGCGGCAAGCTTGGGATCGTCGGCGCGCTCGATCCGTGCTTGGCCGTCAGCGGCGGCAGCACCGGTGGCGAACAGCATCAGCGTGTCCGATGTCGAGGTGTCGCTGTCCACCGTCATCGAATTGAAGCTCGGATCAACACCTTCGGAAAGCAGCGTCTGCAGCGCGGCGGAGGAAATATCGGCGTCGGTGACGACGAAGGAGAGCATCGTCGCCATGTCGGGCGCGATCATGCCGGCACCCTTGGCGATACCGTTGATGGTGACCTTGACGCCGCCGATCTCGGCACTGCGGGTTGCGACCTTCGGATAGGTATCCGTCGTCATGATCGCTTTTGCGGCCTCGAACCAGAAATCGCTGGTCGCATCCTTCGCCATGGTGTCGAGCACGCCGGCAAATTTGGTCGCGTCCAACGGCTCGCCGATCACGCCCGTCGAGGCAAGGTAAACTTCGTTTTCGCCGCAACCGACGGCAGCGGCCGCCGACTTGGCGGTGAGTTCGGTCGCCTGACGACCCTTGAGGCCGGTGAAAGCATTGGCATTGCCGGAATTGACGACGACGGCGCGGGCGCTGCCGTGCGGCAGGTTCGAGCGGCAGAAATCGACGGGGGCCGAAGGGCACTTAGAGCGGGTGAAGACACCCGCGACGGCAGCCGGCTTGTCGAAAACCATGAGAAGGACGTCTGTCCGGTTCTTGTATTTGATACCGGCGGATGCCGTGGTCATGCGCACGCCACGCAAGGCCGGCATGGACACGAAGGATTTGGGAGCGAGCGGAGAGACGGAACCGGACATGAGACCACCTGAACGAGCATGATGCCGAAAAGTAGGCGGTTTTCGGATGACATCATGTTTGATTCTGGAGCGGATTCAGATTTTGGGTCGATACGACCTAAAATCATCCGGCTCCAGTGAAAGGCCCGGAAAAACCGGGCCTTGATGATTTGACTGCTGCGACTTACTGCTGCGGCTGAGCGTCAGGGGCGACTGCGTCGTCTGCCGGCGCCTGGTCCTGCTGCTTCTGCGCATCATCATAGGCCTTGCTCAGCGCCGGGTCATTGATGACGACCTTCGATTCCTGCTTGGCCTTGTTCAGGAGCTCAAGATACTTGTCGCGCATGACGAGCTGACGAACCTGATCCTTCACTTGGTCGAACGGCGGCGGCGGAGCGACGCGCTTGTCTTCGACCTTGATGACGTGCCAGCCGAAATCGGACTTCACCGGGGTCTTGGTGTAGGTGCCGACCGGCAGCGCGAAGGCTGCGTCTTCGAATTCCTTGACCATGCGGCCACGGGCGAAATAGCCGAGATCGCCGCCGTCGGCCTTGTTCGGGTCGGTCGACTTTTCCTTGGCAAGTTCGGCAAAATCCTTGCCGGCGTCGAGTTCCTTGATGATTGCCTTGGCTTCATCTTCGGTCTTCACCAGGATGTGGCGTGCGTGGACCTCTTCCTGCTTCGGCAGGGCGGCGACTTCCTTGTCGTAGCGAGCCTTGACCTCATCGTCCTTGATCGCGTCGGCGACATGGGCCTTAAAATAGGCGTTGTGCAGCTCGCGATCGCGCAGATAGGCCATGTGCGACTGGAAGTCCGGCGTCTGGTCGAGTTTTTCGGCAGCCGCGTCCTTGGCGAGCAGCTTGACATCGATCGAAGCCGAAAGTGCCGCGACCTTCTTCTGCTCGTCGGGAAGCTGGCCAAGCTGCGGGTCGAGATTGGCGATCGCCAGATCAAGCTCGGATTGATGGATTTCAACATCGCCGACCTTGGCGACAACTGGGTCCTTGGCATCCGCCGCAAAGACCGGCGCCTGGAAGGTAACGATTGTTGCAAAGGCAACCGCAGCAAGTTTGTTGTAACTCAGCATAAAATAACCTTTCGGTGGTCTTGACCGGCTCACAGTAATGAATCCGGTAGGAAAAGCCTTCAGCAGGAGAATGTGGCCTTTCTGTATCGGCCAATTCCCGTTGACATCAATCGACCCCCCTCTTATCTGTCACGCAACCTCGCGTCCAGAACAGTTTCCGGGCGTTTTGTGCTATACTCCCGATTTTTTCAGGGACGGATGAAGCAGAAAACGACAGGATGAAATCTCAGAAAGGACCAGTCATATGGTCAGCATAGGTGGAATTGCCCGCAAGTTGTTTGGCTCGTCCAACGACCGCCGCGTTAAGTCATTCCAGCCGAATGTCGTTGCGATCAACGCGCTCGAAGAAAAGATGCGCGCCTTGTCTGACGAAGCTTTGGCCGCCAAGACGGTAGAGTTCCGCCAGCAGCTTGCCGACGGCAAGACGCTGGACGACCTTCTCGTACCCGCATTTGCCGTCGTGCGCGAGGCTTCGCGGCGCGTTCTCGGTATGCGACCTTTTGACGTACAGCTCATCGGCGGCATGATCCTGCATTCGAATGCGATCGCCGAGATGAAGACGGGCGAAGGCAAGACGCTGGTCGCGACCCTGCCTGTCTACTTGAATGCGCTTGCCGGCAAGGGCGTTCATGTCGTCACCGTCAACGACTACCTGGCACAGCGCGACAGCGGCAATATGGGCCGCATCTATGGCTTTCTCGGCCTGACCACTGGCGTCATCATTCACGGCCTGTCGGATGAGGAGCGCCGTGACGCTTATGCCTGCGACATTACCTATGGCACCAACAACGAACTCGGCTTCGACTATCTGCGCGACAATATGAAATACGATCGTGGCCAGATGGTGCAGCGCGGTCATAATTTCGCGATCGTCGACGAAGTGGACTCGATCCTCGTCGATGAGGCGCGCACGCCGCTCATCATTTCCGGCCCGCTCGACGACCGCTCCGATCTCTATACGACGATCGACGCCTTCATTCCGCGCCTGTCGAAGGACGATTACGAGATCGACGAAAAGCAGCGCTCGGCCAACTTCTCCGAAGACGGCACCGAAAAGCTGGAAAACATGCTGCGTGACGCCGGCTTGCTGAAGGCTGAATCGCTCTACGACGTCGAAAACGTCGCGATCGTCCACCACGTCAACAACGCGCTCAAGGCCCACAAGCTCTTCCAGCGCGACAAGGACTATATCGTCCGCAACGGCGAAGTCGTCATCATCGACGAATTCACCGGCCGCATGATGCCGGGCCGCCGCTATTCGGACGGCCAGCACCAGGCATTGGAAGCCAAGGAACGGGTACAGATCCAGCCGGAAAACCAGACCTTGGCGCAGATCACCTTCCAGAATTATTTCCGCATGTACGGCAAGCTCGCCGGCATGACCGGCACGGCATCGACGGAAGCGGAAGAATTCGGCAACATCTATGGCCTCGACGTAGTCGAAGTGCCGACCAACCTGCCGATCCAGCGTCTCGACGAGGACGACGAGGTCTATCGTACGCACGACGAGAAGTATAAGGCGATCATCACCGAGATTTTGGACGCCCACAAGCGCGGCCAGCCGGTGCTCGTCGGTACCACCTCGATCGAAAAGTCCGAGCTTCTTGCCGACCGCATGCGCAAGCAGGGCTTCAGCAACTTCCAGGTTCTGAACGCCCGCTACCATGAGCAGGAAGCTTATATCGTCGCGCAGGCCGGCGTTCCCGGCGCCGTGACGATCGCTACCAACATGGCTGGCCGCGGTACCGACATTCAGCTCGGCGGCAACCTCGAAATGCGCGTCGAACGCGATTTGGACGAGATGGAGCCCGGTCCGGAGCGCGATGCGGCTGTCGCCAAGATCGCCGAAGAGATCAAGGAGCTCAAGCAGCAGGCTTTGACCGCCGGCGGTCTCTACGTCATCGCCACCGAACGCCATGAAAGCCGCCGCATCGACAATCAGTTGCGCGGTCGTTCCGGCCGTCAGGGCGACCCCGGCCGTTCGAAATTCTACCTGTCGCTTCAGGACGACCTGATGCGTATCTTCGGCTCCGACCGCATGGACGGCATGCTGCAGAAGCTCGGCCTCAAGGAAGGCGAAGCGATCGTCCATCCCTGGATCAACAAGGCCCTCGAACGCGCCCAGAAGAAGGTCGAAGCCCGCAACTTCGATATCCGCAAGAACGTTCTGAAGTACGACGACGTGCTGAACGATCAGCGCAAGGTCATCTTCGAACAGCGTGTCGAGCTCATGGATGCAACGGATCTTTCCGAAACCGTCGGCGATATGCGCCACGAGGTCATCGAAGATCTGGTTTCCAAGCACATCCCCGAGCGCGCCTATGCCGAGCAGTGGGATGCCGACGGCCTGAAGGCCGGCGTCGCCAACTTCTTCGACATGGACATGCCGGTGCATGACTGGGTCAAGGAAGAAGGTATCGGCGAAGACGATATCCGCGCCCGTCTGACGGAAGCCGCCGACAAGGCCGCTGCGGAAAAGGCCGAGCGCTTCGGTCCGGAAATCATGACCTATGTCGAGCGCTCCATTGTGCTGCAGACGCTGGACAATCTCTGGCGCGAGCACATCGTCAACCTCGACCATCTGCGCTCCGTCATTGGCTTCCGCGGTTATGCCCAGCGCGATCCGCTGCAGGAATACAAGGCCGAGGCCTTCGAACTCTTCCAGTCGCTTCTGAACAACCTGCGCCAGGCCGTCACCGGTCAGTTGTCGCGCGTCGAACTGGTGCAGCAGCCGGCCGAGCCGCAGACGCTGCCTATGCAGGCGCGCCATATCGATGCCACGACCGGCGAAGACGAATTCGCGCCGCTCAGCCTCGTCAACGAAAACGTCGTCGCCCCGGAAAACCGCGATCCGCAAAATCCGGCAACCTGGGGCCGCGTCGGCCGCAACGAAACCTGCCCCTGCGGTTCCGGCAAGAAATACAAGCATTGCCACGGGGCGTTCGAGAGCAGCGAAGTGGTTTGAGATTTCGCAATCTCTCGGCAATGATCAAAATGCCGCCTTCGGGCGGCATTTTTTATGCGCGATTTTTGCCGGATGCGCAGAGATCGCTATTTTGCAGATGCGCCAAAGCGTTTCAGCAGGAAATCGATCATGCTGCGCAGTTTCGCGGTGGGCAGACGGTCCAGCGCATAGAGCATGTACATCGGCGAAGCGATGGGCGTCCATTCGGGCAGAACCTGCACAAGGCGACCTCTAGCAAGATCATCGGCGAGCATGACTTCCGGCTGCAGGACGATACCCGCGCCATTCAAGGCCGCGACTCGCAGCGCATCGCCATTGTCGGCGGATAATCGTCCTCTCACATCCGGCCGCCATTCGCCATCCGGACCGAACAAATACCATTGGTCGCGCCGGCGCCAATAGGAGAGGCCGAGGCAGTCATGCGAGGATAGATCCCTGGGGTGCATCGGCCTCCCCCGCCGCTCCAGATAGGCGGCAGATGCAGCCATTATTCTTCGATAGGGCTGCAGAGGGCGCGCCACCAGATCAGCCTCGGCGACCTCGCCGATCCGAATTCCGAGTTCGCACCCTTCTCGCGACAGGTCCGGCACCCCATTGTCCAGCACGACGTCCACGCTCACTGCCGGATACATGGCGAGATAATCGGAAAGTGCCGGCATCAGGCGATGACTTCCGAATGTGACGGGAGAGACGATGCGCAGGAGGCCACGAGGCTCGGCCTGCAGCTCGCTCGCGCTTGCGTCAGCCAGTTGCACATCGGCCAACACCTGCTTGCAGCGTTCGTAATAGAGACGGCCGATTTCGGTTAGCTGCTGGCGGCGGGTGGTTCGATGCAGTAGGCGGGCTCCCAGGCGCTCCTCTATGGCCCGCACCTGCTTGCCCGCCATGGTGGGGGTCACTCCGGCAGCGTCGGCGGCGGCGCTAAAGCTGCCGTGTTCGACCACCCGCACAAACATCGTCATGGCGGATAATTTGTCCATATTATAAACCTGCCGGTTCTAAATGAATGAACGTAGAGCATGTTTATCCGGGCGAAGCTAGCGGCCATAGTTCCTTTGCCTCAGCCATCTCAATTCGAGAGGGCAGCGAAACAGGAGCTTTCCAATGCCAACAATTCACCTCGAAATGCATCCAGGTCGAACCCTCGAACAAAAGCGCGATTTCGTCCGCAAGGTCACTCAGGTTACCGCTGAGACGCTTGCCTGCCCGACGGATAGCGTGGACGTGTTGATCAGCGAGATTTCTCGCGAACACTGGGCCAAGGGCGGCCAACTCGTATCGGATAAGGGCGCGCCTCAGACAGTCGCACGATGACGCGGCTCCAAGGCTTCGCATTCCTTCCTATCGATCCACAAGATGCCGCCTTCGGGCGGCATTTTTGTTGATCAGCCGTCCCTGCCACTGGCCATTTTTCGTTTACGCGGGGAACCGATTTTTAACCCCCCTCTGCGAAAACTATCGCTAGGTTAGTTGATGTTTTAAGTATTGCGTATCGATCATGGCGGTGTTTCAAACAGCAGAAAAAATGCTGCCGTCCGGGCTGCGGACCGTGCTGTCGCCATATCTGCGCAAACTCGCCTCCCTCTTCACCGGTAAGGACGAAAAGGCCGTCTCGCAGCGCATGGCGCTGGTCGCTTTCGCCATCCGCATCGCCGGCGCCGGCCTTGCCTTCGTTTCACAGATTGCTCTGGCCCGGATGATGGGCCGCTTCGAATATGGCGTCTTCGTCTTCGTCTGGGTGCTGATGATCCTGTTTGGCAATCTCGCCTGCCTCGGTTTCCCGACCGCCATCATCCGCTTCCTGCCGCAATATGATGCGAGCGGCGATCACGATGCCATTCGCGGTGTGACCGCCACGGCGCGCCGTTTCGTCTTGGGGGTTGCCGGCGGCTTGGCGCTGATCGGCATGGCGGCGCTCTATGCCTTCAGCGGCTTGGTCGAAAACTATTACGTCATGCCGATCTTTCTCGGACTGATCGCCGTGCCGATGATCGCGCTTGGCGATGTGCTGGACGGAACGGCGCGCGCCAACCACTGGCCGGTCATGGCGCTGAGCCCGACCTTCCTCATCCGCCCGACGCTGATCCTGCTGTTCATGTTGGCCGCCATCCTTTCCGGCGCGGCCCATAGTGCAGTGACGGCGATGGCGGCTGCCCTTGCCGCCGCTTTCGTCACCGTCTGCTGCCAATATCTCGCCGTCACCTTCCGGCTGCGCCGCCACTATCCCGACGGTCCGAAAAAGGTCGAATTCCACACCTGGCTTGCCGTCGCTTTTCCGGTCTTTCTGGTTGAGGGTGTCGGCTATCTCCTGACCAATTCCGATGTCGTCGTAGTCGGCATTTTCCTCGACCCCGCCGAGGTCGCCGTCTATTTCGCCGCTGCCAAGATCATGGCGCTGGTGCATTTCGTCTATTTCGCCGTCAAAGCCGCCATCGGCCCGCGTTTTGCCGCCATCATTGCCGAAAACGACCCGGCAAAACTCGCAGCCTTCGCCACGGAGGCCGCGCGCTGGACCTTCTTCCCGGCCCTTGCCGTCGGTCTTGGCGTATTCGCGGCCGGGCAATTTTTGCTCTCGCTCTTTGGCGCGTCCTTTACCGAAGGCCAGGTGGTCATCGCTATCCTGCTTGCCGGCGTTCTCGCCAAGGCGCTCGTCGGCCCGGCCGAGGTGCTGCTGCTGATGGCGGATCGGCAAATGCTCTGCGTCTATCTCTATGCCGCTGCGCTGATCGCCAATATCGGCCTCAACGTCGCGCTCATTCCGTATTTCGGCATCGAAGGCGCGGCCATTGCTGCGGCAAGCGCCATGACGATCGAGGCCGCGTTGCTGCATATCGCCGTCCGCCGCGCGTTCGGCATCGTGCTCTTCGCCCTTGTCCGTCGGCCGACGACGACAGCAACGAGGGGGGCACTCTGACCATGGCGCGCCCTCCTTTTACCGAAAGCACCGACAGCCAAGTGAACGCTCTGACGCACACGCTCGCAGCGCTGCATTTCGATCCACCCAAGGCCGAGGCGCGCGTCGAGGTCGGCCGGCCTGGCCGCGATCTCAGCCTTTATCCAGGCAAGCTCGGCTACGAGCTGCAGGACGAACTGGACTTTCTCTCCAATCGCGCTATGGAGCCGAATGTCTTCTTCTCCGGTCGCTTCCTGGCGCCTGCCATGCCGCGCCTGGAGGACCGGCAGATCCGCCTCGCCCTGATGCGTGACGACAACGGCTCCCGCAGCCGCATGCGCCTCTTGATGCCCTTTACCGTCGACAAGCCGGGTTTTGCGATCGGTCCTTCGATCATCCGCGTCTGGTCGAATTCCTTCGGTCCGCTCGGCACGCCGCTGGTGGACGCCGAAGAGGCCGGCGAGACGCTCGACAATCTCTTCGAGGCGCTGACCCGGCGCGAACTGCACCTGCCGACCACGCTGGTGCTGCCGGATATCCGATTGAACGGCCGTTTCGCCCAGATGGCAAAGGCAGTCGCCATCGGCCGCAACCTGCCCCTCACCGTCGCCAATCCCTATCAGCGGCCAATGCTTGACAGCAGCAAGGATGCGCTCGCCTATCTGAAGCGAACGATCTCGAACTCGCATCTGCGCGAAATGCGCCGCCAATGGCGCCTTTTGGAAAATCAGGGCGATGTCGTCTATAGCGTTGCCCGCCAGCCTCGCGACATTCATGTGCGCATGGAAGAATTTCTGGCCTTGGAAGCGAGCGGCTGGAAGGGCAAGAAGCGCAGCGCCTTGGTCACGGACCGTCACCATGCTGCCTTCGCCCGCGAAGCCATCTCCAATCTCGCTGCCGTTGACGCCGTGCGCATACACACCATCGACCTCAACGGCCGGGCAATCGCCTCGATGATCGTGCTGATAATGGGCGGCGAGGCCTATACCTGGAAGACCGCCTATAACGAGGATTACGCCCGCTATTCGCCTGGCAAATTGCTGATGGGCGAGCTGACCGAATGGCATCTCGACGACGCCAATATTGTCCGCTCCGATTCCTGCGCCGTGCCGGATCATCCGATCATGAGCCGCTTCTGGCAGGAGCGCGAAGACATGGGCACGCTGATCATCGGCCTGACGCAGAACGGCGACCGCGACGTCCGGCAGGTGGCAGCGCAACTGCATATGTACCGCAGCACCCGCAACATGGCGAAACTGCTGCGCGAGAAGATATTGTCGCTGACGAAGCGCTAGAGCCCTTATAGTCTCCGTAGCGCGGCGCTCTATTCTTTCGAGTCCAGAGTCTCGGCCACCGCGCGGTCGCGCAGCAATCTGCGGATGACCTTGCCCGATGTCGTCAGCGGCAGGGCGTCGACAAACTCGATCTCGCGTGGATATTCATGCATGGAAAGCCGCGTTTTCACCCAATCGCGGATTTCAGCCGCCAGCGCCTCGCTCGGCTCGAAGCCGGGCACAAGAACCACATAGGCCTTGACGATCTCCGTGCGCACCGCATCCGGCTTGCCGACGGCGGCGGCGAGTTGCACGGCCAGATGACCGCCGAGACAGTCCTCGATTTCGCTCGGGCCGATGCGATAGCCCGAGGAGGTGATGACATCGTCATCGCGGCCGATAAAGGAAATATAGCCATCCGCATTCTGCCGGCCGAGATCGCCGGTCAGCAGCCAGTCGCCGGCGAATTTCGCCTCCGTCGCCTTTTCGTCCTGCCAATAGCCGAGAAACATCACCGGATCGGGCCGTCGAATGGCGATCTGCCCGCTCTCGCCGACCGGCATCTCCCTGCCATCCGCATCGACGATCGCTACGCGATGGCCGGGCACCGGCTTACCGGTCGACCCGCCACGGCTCACGCCGAAGGCAGCGCTGGAGGACAGAACGAAATTGCACTCGGTCTGGCCGAAGAATTCGTTGACGGTGACCCCGAGGGCGGACCGCGCCCATTCATAGGTCTCCCGCCCGAGCGCCTCGCCGGCCGAGCCGATGGTGCGCAGCTTGAGATCATAAAGCGCCCGGGGATTGCTGACCGATTTCAGCAGCCGCAGTGCCGTCGGCGGAATGAAGGCATTGCGCACGCCCATCTCGGCCATGATGCGGAAAGCCATATGCGCGTCGAACTTCTGCGCAGGCGAGGAGACGACGGGCACGCCGAGCATCAGGCTCGGCAGCAGCGCGTTCAGCAGCCCGCCCGCCCAGGCCCAATCCGACGGCGTCCAGAGCTTGTCGCCCGCCTGTGGAAAACCTTCATGGGCGAACTGCATGCCGGGAATATGCCCCGGCAAAACGCGATGGCCGTGCAGCGCCCCCTTCGGCGGCCCGGTGGTACCCGAGGTGAAAATCATCAGCGCCGGATCGTCCGGCCCGGTATCGGCCACTTCGAAAAGCGGCGGATGGGCGGCGACCAGCTCGGCAAAACCGGCGACACCCTCCTCGCCGCCATCGATGCTGATCACATGCGCGAGATCCGGCAGGCGATCCCGGATCGGCCGCAGCCGTGAAAGACCGAACTGATTGGTAACGATCGCCGAGGTGCCCGAAATCGCCAGCCGGTATTCCAATGCCTCAGCGCCGAACAGCAGCGCCAGCGGCAGGGCAATCGCTCCCATCTTGTAGATAGCGACATGCGCGATGACGGTCTCGAAACTCTGCGGCAAAAGCAGCGCCACCCGATCGCCCGGCCGCACGCCGAGCGCCGTCAACGCATTGGCAAAAGCGGCGGAACGATCCCGCAGCGCACCATAGGTCATCGCCAGATGATTTCCGTCCGGGCTGAAATGCTCAAGGCAGACCCGGTCCGGCTCCCGCTCGGCCCAATCGTCGCAGACCGCGCGTCCGATGTTGAATTTCGCCGGAATCTCCCAGAGAAAATCGCGATAAAGGACTTCATAAGTGTCGCGCGGGGGCAGTTTCATACTAAAAATCCAGGAAAAATGCTGCGGTGCAGCTAACACCTGTCGCCCCCGGGATTCAAGGAAACATTTAAGTTGCGGCTACTCGCCCTCTCTGGCCGCAAGTATCTAGTGCACGAAGGACCATCCTCCTTCGGGGCGAAACACTAGCCAGAACTTACCGTATATATTCGCCTCCGGCACAAAGCCGACATCGAAACGGCTATCATTGGAATTGTCGCGATTGTCACCCAAGACGAAGTAGTAACCCTCGGGCACCGAGTACTCGCGCGTGTTGTCGCCTCGCGAGTTTGGCAATTCGTCCAAGGTCTGGTAGCGAACCCCATTGTCCAATACTTCGCCGAAAACGGGGAATTCGCCAGGGTCTAAACTATAGTGTGACACGATAGTACCTTCGGCATCGCGCGGTACGGACTGTCCATTGATGAAAACAATGCCGTTTTTCATCTGGACGCGGTCACCGGGTAACCCGATGACACGCTTCGCGTAGTCCACATTTGGCGTTGTGGGAGGCACCAGCATGACAACATCTCCGCGCTGCGGCTTGGACCCGAACAATTTCGGCGGCACCCAATTGGGCCGAAACGAGAAGGAGTAGCGACCGTAGCCATAATTAAACTTCGTCACGAAAGCATAGCTGCCGGGCATCAGCGTAGGCATCATCGAGCCGGAGGGGATCGAAAACGGTTGGATAATGAATGTGCGAATGGTGAACGCAACGACGAGGGGTAAAAGCCAGAAAAGCAAGGCTATATTATACCAACGCGAGAACCAGCGATGCTGCCAGGCAACAGCTCCTCGTCGCATCAGCCAATAGCCATGAATGCAGCCGATCAAATTAAAGGGAACCGCTACCAAACCGGCAACCGTAACCAATGCAAGCTGAGGCATGGCAAGCACCGCCAGAGCACCAACAAGATTGGTCAAAAGCAGATAGGATATCGCTATACGCCCCCTGCCGAGATAGGCCATGACAACGGCAGGTCCCAGAAGTAGACCAATGATAATGACGGCAAGCGGACGGCGGTCTCGGAAGAAGCGGAAAAAGCGCATGGGAAGCCTCGAACTGATCGGACCGCCATCGTTACACAACCAGTAAATGCATTTGAATTGACAGGATATGACAATCCCCAGCCTGGGCTAGGATCGAGTCTTCCCGTGACTTCTAAATCAATCGCAAATTATTGAATTAATCGGCGACCACTCGCTCTGCTAGTCTGCGTTTTGATGCTCATCCGCTTGCACTCCCATGAGCGGAACCTATCGAATATCCAAAACAGGATGGAGACTATCGATGGATTTCATAAAGCTTGGCAAAACCGGCCTTGAAGTGTCCCGCATCTGTCTGGGCTGCATGACCTATGGCGATCCCGGCAAGGGCACGCATGCCTGGTCGCTGAAGGAAGAGGACAGCCGCCCGCTGCTCAAGCAGGCGATCGAGGCCGGCATCAACTTCCTCGACACGGCGAACACCTATTCCAACGGCTCGTCGGAGGAGATCGTCGGCCGCGCCATCAAGGATTTTGCGCGCCGCGAGGATATCGTTCTGGCAACGAAGGTATTCAACCGCATGCGTCCCGGCCCGAATGGCGCCGGCCTGTCGCGCAAGGCGATTTTCGATGAGATCGACAACAGCCTGCGCCGCCTCGGTACTGACTATGTCGATCTCTACCAGATCCACCGCTGGGACTATACGACGCCGATCGAGGAAACACTGGAAGCGCTGCACGATATCGTCAAGGCCGGCAAGGCCCGCTATATCGGCGCCTCCTCCATGTATTCCTGGCAATTCGCCAAGGCGCTCTACACTTCGCGCCTCAACGGCTGGACCGAATTCGTCAGCATGCAGAACCACGTGAACCTGCTCTATCGCGAGGAAGAGCGCGAAATGCTGCCCTTCTGCGAAGATCAGAAGATCGCGGTCATTCCCTGGAGCCCGCTTGCCCGCGGCCGTCTCACCCGCGACTGGGACGAGGCGACAGCGCGCACGCAAAGCGACGAATTCGGCAAGACGCTCTACACACAGGCGATCGAGGCCGATCGTAAGGTCGTCGAAGCCGTCGGTGCCGTCGCCAAGGCCCGGGGCATCGCCCGCGCCCAGGTCGCCACCGCCTGGATCCTGCAGAAGAGCGCCGTCACCGCCCCGATCATCGGCGCCTCCAAGCCAGGCCATATCGCCGACGCCGTCGCTGCACTGTCGGTCAAGCTGACGCCGGAGGAGATCGAAGCACTGGAATCGCCCTATATCCCGCATGCGGTTGCGGGATTTAAATAAGCATCCCGAATGGGTCAGGCGCGCGTTCCATGACTGCACGCCTGACCCAATGGCGGGACTGGGAATGACAGTCAGCTTTATTGCGGCATCAAGCTTTCCAGTTCACTGAGCCGTTTCATAGCCGCCTGCTGGCGCAACATTGCATAGTTGATCTCTCCCGCATTGAGCGAACTGCCGGATTGAGAGGGGAACTGATCGAAATCGGCGAAGAACTCCTTGATCTTCCCCTGGATCGGCACGAGCAGCCAGATGTTTCGCGCCAGAAATTCGATCGCCCCGCCTCCTTCCTCTAGCCCTCGTTCGTAGGGATCCATCCGCAGATTGGCGATCAGGGCCCAGGCCGGCGTCTCGCGCACGCCGGTTGCAATATTCCCGTGCGCCACCGCAAAACTCAGCTTCCAATCATTCCACCTGATGGCGTTGAGATTTCCGCCCTGGTCGAAATAGTAGACCGTATCCCTCGGCGTTTTTTCCGACTCGCCTTTCAGGAGGGACGTCAGATCGTAGCCGTCGAGATGAACCTTGAAGTTCTTCGCCCCAGCGGAGAATCCGGTCTTCATCTTTTCCTTGATATCGGGAACGCCCGCTGCCGCGGTCAAAGTCGGCATCCAGTCCATCAGCGTGACGATGTCGTTGATCTGCGTCCCAGGCTTCACGACGCCTGGCCAGCGCACCATCATCGGAATGCGGAAACCGCCTTCCCATGTCGTGCCCTTCTCGCCGTGGAACGAGGTCATGGCACCATCCGGCCATAGAGCGATCTCTGCGCCGTTATCGGTCGTGTAGAGCACGATGGTATTGTCGGCGATGCCGAGATCGTCGAGCTGCTTGAGCAGTTCGCCGACCATGCCGTCATGCTCGACCATGCCATCCGCATGGATACCTTTGCCGGTCTTACCCAGCGATTCCTTCTTGAGGTGGGTGAAAACATGCATCCGGGTCGAGTTGAACCAGACGAAGAAGGGTGTATTGGCCTTATGCTGGCGATCGATGAAATCCTTTGCTGCGGAAAGGAACTCTGCGTCGATTGTTTCCATGCGTTTTATCGTGAGCGGACCTGTGTCTTCGATCTTGCCGTCGGCCTTTGAGTGAATGACACCGCGCGGGCCGAATCTCTTCCGAAACTCCGGATCCTTCGGATAGAAGTAACCCTCGGGTTCTTCCTCGGCATTGAGGTGATAAAGGTTTCCGAAAAACTCGTCGAAACCGTGATTGGTCGGCAAATGTTCGTCATGGTCGCCGAGATGGTTCTTGCCAAACTGACCCGTCGCGTAGCCCTGGGTTTTCAAGACATCGGCAATGGTCGGCATCCAATCCTGAATGCCATGCGGATCGCCGGGCATGCCGATTGTCAGCAGGCCGGTGCGGAAAGGTTCCTGGCCAAGAATGAACGATGCCCGTCCGGCGGTGCAACTCTGTTGACCGTAGGAATCCGTAAAAATCGCCCCTTCGGCAGCGATCCGATCGATATTCGGCGTGCGGTAGCCCATAAGCCCCATGGTATAGGCACTGATCTGCGGAACACCGATATCATCGCCAAAGATCACCAGGATGTTCGGCTTCGTGTCGGATGATGCTGCCGTCTGGTTGTTTGAGGGCGTCGTCGTCTGGGCGTTGGCCGTTGTGGAACCGACCATGTTCGCCACCGTGGCTGCACCGGCGGCAAGCGCTGTCGATCCGATCAGCAGATTGCGTCGCGTGATGCTGTTGAGGTCGATGGATGATGATTTCTCGCGGTCGTCGTAAGCCATGTTATGTGTCTCCCGTCGAACGTTGAACCAATATCGCGCGGTGCTGAGATGCACCGCGGAAGCTCGATCGAGGCACAAAGATCGCGAATGTGTAAGTACGTTACTGTAAAACTCGCGGTAAAATCGTAGGCGGCAATTTGCGAGCGCCGCTCTGGCCGCCAAGGGTAGTTTGGGCGGCAGTCGGCACCCTTGTTCCGCCCTTCGCTGTGGCGTTGCGTCGCAGACAATGCCGAAGCTTTCGAGCCTGCGGGAAATCGCGCAAAAGTTACTTCACTAGTCGGTCGCAGTTGAGGCTTAACAGGTCAAGGTTCCTTAGCCCCGAGGATGACAATCCATGATCACAGTCCCTTTCAACGCGCGGCGCTTCCAGTCCACCGCGGCCTATTACCTGCGCTATCGCATCCCCTATCCGGATACGCTTATCGCCCGCGTCGCCGAGCGCAGCGGCCTGAAGGCTGGCGATCATGTGCTGGACCTCGGCTGCGGCCCCGGCCAGCTCGGCATCGCCTTTGCGCGGCTAGAGGGCGCGACCGTGACTGCCATGGACCCGGAACCGGAAATGCTCGCCGCCGCCGAAGAGGGCGCCAGCAGCGCCGGCGTCGAGATCACCGTGCGTCAGGGTTCGTCCTATGATCTCGGGCCGGATATCGGCAAGCTGCATCTCTGCGTCATGGGCCGCTCCTTCCATTGGATGGATCGCCCAGCGACACTCGCTGCCCTCGACAGGCTGATCGAGCCCGGTGGCGCGGTCGTGCTGTTCCACGATCGACAGGTGCTGGCGACCCCGGATTGGCGCAGCATTGTCGACAAGCTGACGGAAACTTTTGCGCCGGAGCGCCATCAAGAGCGTCTATTGCGCAAGGGCAAGGCCTGGGCGCCGCATGAGGCCATGCTGCTTGCCTCGCCCTTTCGCAACCTCGAGCGCATCGGCATCGTCAACCAATATCAGAGGGATATCGACGATATTGTCGGCCGCGTCTTCTCGATGTCGTCCACCTCGCCGCAGGCGCTTGGCGACAAGCTTGCCGATTTCGAGGCGGCGTTGCGCGCCGAGCTGCTGGAAGTGGCTCCCGACGGCAAGATCACGGAGATCGTCGAATCCCAGGGCCTGCTCGCCTTCCGTGGCTGATCGAAGCAGCCGCCTCAGCGCGAAGCGAGCTCCTGCCGGGTTGCGGCCAGAAGCTCCTCGGAAAGCGCAGGCGTATCCATGGCGCGGGCGAGGATGACCGCGCCGACCATGGTGGAGAGATCGGCAAGCGCCTTGCGCCGCCGCTCCTCCTGCGTTCCTCCGGGCGTGATCTCTTCGAGGATTGCCGCCATTCCCATCAGGCCGTTGGTGAAGGTGGACTGCATTTCGGGACCATAGCGGCTGACCTCCTGCGTCAGGGCCGCGAAGACGCAGCCGGTGCCATGCTCAACGACATTGCGATGCGAGAGATAATGCGCGAGCAATGCGTCGCGCGGCGCCTCCGACGCCCCCTCGACCACCCCTTGCCAACGCTCCTGCGCACGCGCCACCAGCGCCTTGCTGGCTTCGCAAGCCAGCTCGTCCTTCGATTCGAAATGGCCGTAAAAGCCGCCATGCGTCAGCCCGGCCGCCTTCATGATGTCGGCGACGCCGATGCCGTCAAAACCCTTCTCGCGGAAAAGCTCCCCTGCGACGGCAAGGATCTTCTCGCGATTCTCCGCGAATTTCTCCCGGCTCACTCTCATCAAAAAACTCCATCAGAGCATCAATAATTCTGTATTGACAATTTATATGACGACCATCATCAATACGCAACAAATATGATCGCAATCATCTAAATGCCTTTACACAAACGTTCAAGCCGGGAGAACGGCAGGGCGCTAAACGTGGCTACGGCACCCTTGGCCGTCCGCGATCGAGCGCCTTTGCAGCCCTCCCGATCCTGATGGCAAGACACGCAACTTTATCGGAACGCTCCTCATGGTCTCCACAGTCCTTGCTTCGACGCTTGCCCGGCGCAACATTCACTATGGATGGGTCGTCGTCGGCGCCACCTTCCTCACCATGCTCGTCACCGCCGGCGCCATGGGCGCGCCCGGCGTGCTCATCAAGCCGCTGGAAGACGAGTTCGGCTGGAGCACCTCGTCCATCTCCTCCGCGCTTGCCGTTCGCCTCGTGCTCTTCGGCCTCATGGGTCCCTTCGCCGCCGCCTTCATGAATCATTTCGGTGTCCGCAAGGTCATCGTCTTCGCGCTGATCACCATCTGCGTCGGCTTCATCGGCTCGCTGTTTATGACGCAGGTCTGGCAGTTGCTGCTCTGCTGGGGCATCATCATCGGCTTCGGCACCGGGCTGACCGCCATGGTGCTCGCCGCCACGGTGTCGACGCGCTGGTTCACCAAGCATCGCGGCCTCGTCGTCGGCATGCTCTCGGCAAGCTCGGCCACCGGCCAGCTCGTTTTCCTGCCGCTGATGGCGGAGCTGACGGAACGCTATGGCTGGCGCACCACCGTGCTCTTCGTCTGCGGCATGATCGTCGTCGCAGCCCTGGTCGTGCTGCTGCTGATGCGAGACCGGCCGGCCGACGTCAATCTGCCGCTCGTCGGTGAAATCCACGTCTCGCCGACGCCGCCCGCCACCAAGAACCTCAAGGCAGCCCTGGCCTCGCCCCTCCTCATCCTGAAGGAAGTGTCCACCAGCTCCACCTTCTGGATCCTCGCCGCCACCTTCTTCATCTGCGGCCTTTCGACCAACGGCCTGATCCAGACGCATTTCGTGACGCTCTGCGGCGATTTCGGCATCGTGCCGGTGGCCGCCGCCAGCGTGCTCGCCGTCATGGGCATCTTCGATTTCTTCGGCACGATCGGCTCCGGCTGGCTCTCCGACCGTTTCGACAATCGCTGGCTGCTCTTCTGGTACTACGGGCTGCGCGGCCTGTCGCTCGTCTATCTGCCCTTCAGCAATTTCACCTTCTACGGCCTGTCGATCTTCGCCGTCTTCTACGGCCTCGATTGGATCGCCACCGTGCCGCCGACCGTCAAGATCGCCGCCGACCGCTTCGGCCGCGAAAAAGCCGGCCTCGTCTTCGGCTGGGTCTTCGCCGCCCACCAGCTCGGCGCCGCCACAGCGGCCTATGGCGCCGGCCTGTCGCGCACCGAACTCAGCACCTACCTGCCCGCCTTCTTCATCGCCGGCGCCTTCTGCGTGCTCGCCGCAATCCTGGCGCTGACGATCAGCCGCTCCACCTCGACGGACAAGGCCCCGGCAATGGCGCACTGAGGCCAGCCCCTTGAAAGACAAACGGCCCATGGCGTCCGCTGCCGCCATGGGCCGCCATGGGTCGAATGACAAGTCCCGGAAAACAAGACGCATTCCTTCGCAACCCGTCTTGCGCGTCCGGCCAATCACATGTTAGACACCCGCCTCGTCAGGATCCGTTGCCCCATTGGCGGAATTGGTAGACGCGCTCGACTCAAAATCGAGTTTCGAAAGAAGTGCTGGTTCGACTCCGGCATGGGGCACCACTCTCGAAACCTAAAGATTTTGATAATGTGACTCTAAGCCCGGGCTACTAACGAAAGCGACAAATTAGCTTTTGAGTTTTACTGCCGTTCCGCTAGCTGTCACAAATAAAATGCCCCCACCGCTTCCTGTGGATGCCTCGTTGTAATCCAGATCCACAGCAATGACCGCATCGGCTCCGAGTTCAAGCGCTTCCTGTCTTAGTTCGGCCAAACAAGAGTTCCGGGCTTGCTTAAGTGTATTCTGTACGTTGCCGCTTCGCCCACCCACAATATCTCTAATACTATTGCCAATATCTTTGAGAAAATTTTGACCTATAGCGGCCTCAGAGGCAACTATTCCAAGAATATTCTCGATATCTCTATTCGGCACGTCTACAGATGTCGTCAATATTATACCTTGAAGCCTCTGCTCCCTCTCCTGCTTCCTGACAATACCTTCACAGTCTCCACAGTATCCATCACGCGAAGCGATGAAAACGTCTTGCCCGCATCTATTACACTTTGGCACGTTCGCCCTCCTAAGCCGCCAACCACCATACGTTGTGGAGACTGACATATAGGGAGAAAACTAAACCATCTTTAAGATGGAGTGCCCTCATCTCAGCAATAAATTCGGCACCCTTCGAAATCCAACCATCACGAAAATTTTTGATTTTGTTCCACTTCCGTCATCCCCCGACCATTTACAGCCATAATCCTCCCCCCTAAAGGTGTGCAACGCAGCAAAAGGGGGCAGAATGCTTCGTAGACTTTACGACTGGACCATGTCGCTCGCCCGTCGCAAATCGGCGGAAGTTTGGTTGGCCATTATCGCCTTCGTTGAAAGCTCGATCTTCCTCGTGCCCGCCGACGTCCTGTTCCTGCCGATGTCGCTTGCCAAGCCCGAACGCGCCTGGCGCTATGCGCTGACGGCGACGGTTGCCTCCGTGCTCGGCGGCATTGCGGGCTGGGCGTTCGGTTATTACGCCTTCGAGACCATCGCCAAGCCGATCCTGATCTTCTACGGCAAGCTCGACGCCTTCAACCAGATGAGCGCCGGCGTCACCTACGGATGGGTCGTTCTGCTGCTCGTCACCTCGGGGCTGGCGCATCTGCCGCCGATCAAGGTGGTGACCATCCTTTCCGGCGTCGCCCATATCGATCTCGGCCTGTTCATCATCTCGGCCATCGTCGCCCGTGGCGCCCGCTTCTTCTTCCTGGCCTTTCTGCTCCGCCGCTATGGCGAATCGATCCGGCATTTCATCGAGAAGCGTCTCGGCCAGATCACCATGGCGGCGGCCGCCGTCCTCATTCTTCTCTACATTCTCTTCCATTATGTCCTGGCGCACTGAGCACGGAGCCCTTGCATGTCTAAGACTTTGACTTCTCGCGCCGGCCTCACCTATTCCGCGCTGCTTGCCATCGGCATGATCATCGTCATCGGCTCGGCGCTCGGCTTCCAATATATCGGCGGCTATATTCCCTGCGCGCTCTGCCTTGAGCAGCGCCAGCCCTATTATTATGGCATTCCCGTCGCGATCGCTGCCGCTCTGACGGCAGCCCTCGGCCTGCCCTCCTGGATCACCCGCGCGCTGCTGGCCATTGCCGGCATCATGATGGTGGTCGGCGGTGGCATCGGCGTCTATCACGCCGGCGTCGAATGGCACTTCTGGGCCGGCCCGACGACCTGCTCTACATCCGCCAGCAGCATGACGCAGAACGCCGGCGACCTGCTGAACGAACTCAGCACCATCAAAGGTCCGTCCTGCACCGAAGCCGCACTCCGCGTCCTCGGCTTGTCGATGGCCGGGTGGAATGTAATCGCCAGCGTCATTCTGGCGGCGATCGCGTTTATGGGCGTGAAGAAGGCCGGTTGATTGAACTGAGATCTGTCAGGCGAGCGAACGGCTGCCGCAGCTACGTGCCGTGCATATAAGCGCGGCAAAGCGGAACTCGCCCGAGCTTCCCAGGCAATCAATTTTACGGCTGCAGTTCCGTATCCCAGTAGAGATAGTCGAGCCAGCTATCGTGCAGATAGTTCGGCGGGAACAGGCGGCCGTTATTGTGCAGGTCCTGCACGGTCGGCTGATAAGGCTTCTGCGCCGGGAACATGCCCGCCTGCTTCGGCAGCTTGCTGCCCTTGCGCAGGTTGCAGGGCGAGCACGCGGCCACCACGTTTTCCCAGGTCGTTTCGCCGCCATGGGCGCGCGGGATGACGTGGTCGAAGGTCAGATCGTCATGAGCGCCGCAATATTGGCATTCGAACCGGTCGCGCAGGAAGACGTTGAACCGGGTGAAAGCAGGGTTGCGGGAGGGCTGGACGTAGGTCTTGAGGCAGACGACGCTTGGCAGCCGCATCGAGAAGCTGGGCGACGATACCGACTGATCGTATTCAGCGATGATGTTTACACGGTCAAGGAAAACCGCCTTGATCGCGTCCTGCCAGGACCAGAGCGACAAGGGGTAATAACTCAGCGGCCGATAGTCAGCGTTCAGCACGAGCGCTGGCAAGGACTGCGGTGAGACTGCAATCGTCAAGGAACCCTCCTGATCGATTCGGCATCTGTATCTGTATATTAGGCCGGTTGTTACAGGATTGTGAAGTCCAATAAATTCAGTGCATAGCGGCCAATCTATGAGGGCAGTCGATCAATCGATGGGCAGCGCGTCGCGGCGGGTTTTGACGGCGTAATAGGCCCAGAAGAGCCGGGCCGCGACCGAGCGCCAGGGCATCCAGACCGCCGCTTCCCGGGCCAAAGCCTTGGGCAGGGGCCTGACATCATGCCCAAACGCCATGCCGACGGCTGCCTGCAAGGCAACGTCGCCGACCGGAAACACATCTGTGTGACCACAGCAGAACATCAGATAGACCTCCGCCGTCCAGGGACCAATTCCCTTGATGGCAGTAAGCTCGGAAAGCGCCTTTTCCGGGCTTTCGGCACTCAGCGAATGAAGATCGAGGCTGCCGCCAGCAACTGCTTCGGCAACGCGGTGAAGCGTCTCGTGCTTGATTCGCGAGAGGCCGAAGGTTCGCCATGCCTCCAGCGCCAGGCCGACATAGCCCTCGGCGGTCACCCGACCCATCCCAGCGATCATCTTCCCCCAGATCGCATCGGCGCTCGCCCGCGACACGACCTGCGACACGATGATATGGGCAAGTCCCTCGAAGCCCGGCTCGCGCAGGCGCAGCGGCACGGGTCCCGCCTCGGAGACAATCTGCCGCAGGCGCGGATCGAGCTCGACCAGCGCCGCCAGCCCCTGCCTGATATCGTCTTCAGCGCGGATGATGTGCATGGCTTCTCGTAGTCCGGGATTAAAATTCGTGGCAGAAGAAAGCATGATCGCGATTCCCCGTCAAAAGCCGATATTCCGTTTCGCGCCGAGCCCGAATGGCCCGCTGCATCTCGGCCATGCGCTGTCGGCGATCCTCAATCACGACATGGCGAGAGAGGTCGGCGGCCGTTTCCTGCTGCGCATCGAAGACATAGATCAGGCCCGTTGCACACCCGAATTCGAAGCGGGCATATTTGCCGATCTCGCCTGGCTCGGCCTCACCTGGGAAGAACCGGTGCGCCGGCAATCCCTGCATTTTCCGGCCTACCAGACCGCCCTGCAGTCGCTCATCGCCCGCGGCCTCGTCTATCCCGCCTTTCAGACGCGCGGCGAGGTGAAGGCACGGGTTGCAGCCGGTGAAGCTCGGGGAGACCCATGGCCACGCGATCCGGACGGCACGCCGCTCTATCCCCCCGACGACCGCCTGCGCAGCGACACAGAGAGAAAGCGCCTGCTCGACGCCGGCCTTAAGCACGCCTGGCGGCTCGACATGGAAAAAGCCATCGCCGCCGTCGGGGCGCCGCTTCATTGGCATGAAAACGGCGATGGCGAGACGGGCGAAATCCCCGCCGATCCCGGCGCCTGGGGCGACGTCGTGCTGTCGCGCTCCGATGCGCCGTCGAGCTATCACTTGTCCGTGGTCGTCGACGATGCCGCGCAGGGCGTCACCCATGTCGTGCGCGGTCTCGACCTTTTTCACGCCACCTCGGTCCACCGCCTGCTGCAGGCTCTGCTCGATCTGCCGCAGCCGCTCTACCATCACCATCGGCTGGTTCTTGGCGAAGACGGCAAGAAGCTCTCCAAGAGCCAGGGCGATACCGGCATTGCCGAATGGCGCCGGCAGGGCTGGTCATCGGCGGAGCTTCGTCGCCGCATCGGCCTCTGATTGTTTGTCTGCCTCTTGTCTAATCGCTTCGGGGGCACCCGCTCCCTTGCCGAAGAGCATGCGCCGCACCTTGAACTTCATCAGCGCCGCATTGAACTCCGCGCCGAGGATGAAGATCACCGCGAGCATGTAGAGGAAGACGAGCACAATCATCACCGAGGCCAGACCGGCATAGGTGGCCGTGTAGTTGGCGAAAGTCGCAAGGTAATAGGCGAAGATTAGCGCGCCGAGCGACCAGAAGAGCAAGGTCAGGAACACGCCGGGGATGACATCGAACAGCCGCCGCCGCCCCGCCGCCAGCCACAGATGCAGGATCAGCAGTCCGGCGAGCAACAGGAAGACGGTGCCGTAGATGCGCCAACTGAAGACCACATCCAGGATATCGGCAAGCCGCGGCACCCACTCGCGCGTATAGTTCAGCACCAGCGGCACGGCGACCAGCATGATGCTGAGCATGGCAAAGATCAAAACCGCCATCAGCACATAGCCGAGGCTTGCGAGACGGTTGAAATACCAGGGCCGGTTTTCCGGCACGCGATAGGCCCGGTTGAGCGAGATGCGCAATGCCTCGACGCCGTTGGAAGCGAAATAGGCCGCCGCCAGCACGGAGATTGTCAGCAGCCCGCCGCGCGGAATGGTCAGAACCTGCACCACCTGATCCGCCACCGGCTTGGCGATCGCCTCCGGCCAGGTATCGAAAATCAGGTGCACCGCCGTCGAGGAAAACTGGCTCGCGCCGAGGAAGCTCGCAAGCGCAGTGCCGAAGATCAGAAACGGAAAAACGGCCAGCAGCGTCGAAAGCGCCACATGGCTTGCCATCGCGAAACCGTCATCCTCGACGAAATGGAACACCGCGTCGTAGACGACCCTATAGAGCGTACGAACGAATGTCGGCATTCCATCTCCGCTTGAGCCCGGTTCTCGTCCGCCGGTTGTCGATTGTGTCGGGTCCTTGAATATGGGAAACGTCTCCGCGTTTGTACAGGAATCATTCCATGGCAGATCAACGCACCATCATCGTCACGGGTTGCTCTTCCGGCATCGGCGCTTTCTGCGCCCGGGCGCTGAAGGCCGACGGCTGGCGGGTTTTCGCGACCGTGCGCAAGGAGGCGGACCGCGCCTCCCTCGAGGCCGAGGGGATCGAAACGCTGCTGATGGATTATACCCAGCCGGAAACGATCTCGGCTCTGGTCGCAACCGTGCGCGAACGGACCGGCGACCGCATCGACGCTTTGTTCAACAACGGCGCCTATGGCCAGCCGGGCGCGGTCGAGGACCTTTCCACAGATGTGCTTCGCGAACAATTCGAGACGAATTTCTTCGGCTGGCACGAGCTGACGCGGCAGGTAATCCCGCTGATGCGCAGGCGGGGCCATGGCCGCATCGTCAATGTCTCCTCCATTCTCGGCCTGATCCCCTATCGTTTCCGCGGCGCCTACACGGCCTCGAAATTCGCGCTGGAGGGCTTGACGATCACGCTCAGGATGGAGCTGCAGGGCAGTGGCATCCATGTCAGCCTGATCGAGCCCGGGCCGATCGCCACGCGCTTTACCGCCAATGCGCTCGCCAAGATCAAGGAGCATATCGATCTCGAACATTCGGTTCATGCGGTCGAATACCAACGGCAATTGGCGCGGCTGAATGGCACAGGCCCGGTCAACCGGCACAAATTGGGACCCGAAGCGGTCTATGACGTGTTAAAATCTGCGTTGAACGCCAAAAATCCCCGCCCGCATTATCTTGTGACCACCCCTGCAAAACAGGGCGTTCTTCTGAAAAGGCTGTTGCCGGCTAACCTTTTCTATCGTCTGATGCGCCGGTTGGATTGAAAGACGAAGGCCCGAAGCAATGTCTACCGTTACCTATATCGCCGCCATTATCGTCATGGGCCTGGTCGCAATCGTCCTCATTCGCGGCCTGCTCAACATGATGAAGGGCGACAATCCGAATCTCTCCAACCGGTTGATGCAGCTTCGCGTGCTGCTGCAGGCGATCGCGGTCATCCTGATCATGCTGACGCTGTGGCTGACCGGCGGCGGCCGTCCGACCTGAGGGCGGGATCACAATGGTCAAGCTCAACAAGATCTACACTAAGACCGGCGATGACGGCACGACCGGCCTCGTTGCCGGTCCCCGCCGGCTGAAGCATGATTTGCGCGTCGAGGCCTACGGCACGATCGACGAAACCAACTCCATCATCGGCGTCGCCAGGCTGCACACCGCCGATATGCCTGAACTCGACGCCATGCTGATGCGCATCCAGAACGATCTGTTCGACCTCGGCGCCGATCTCTCGACGCCGGAAACGGACGAACCGCTCTCCTACGAGCCGCTGCGTATCATTGACGGCCAGGTCCAGCGCATCGAACAGGATATAGATGCGCTCAACGCCGGTCTCCAACCGCTGAGTTCCTTCATTCTGCCTGCCGGCAGCCCCGCTTCCGCGCATCTCCACCTTGCCCGCACGGTCGCGCGGCGCGCCGAGCGGCTGATGGTGGCGCTTTCACGCAGCGAAGGCGAACGCGTTACCCCCGCGGCTTTGAAATACATCAACCGCCTCTCGGATTTCCTGTTCGTCGCTGCCCGCCATGCAAATGATCAGGGGCGCGCCGATGTGCTGTGGGTTCCGGGGAAGAATCGATAGTGACTCAAATTAGTTGAACAGCATTCAACGATATTGACGTTGACGTAAGCGTCATTTATGTCCCTCAGGCAATTTGCCATTCTGCGGCATGGAAGCGTTGAAATTGGGGGAAAAACGCGTATCCATGTCGCCATTCGACAAACGGAGCGGCGCTGAACAGGCCATGTTCTTGAGCGCAGTGTTGAAGGAAGGATTCCATGAAGATTCTCGTCCCGGTGAAGCGGGTGGTTGATTACAACGTGAAGATCCGTGTGAAGGCGGATGGCACGGGTGTCGAGCTTGCGAATGTGAAGATGTCGATGAACCCGTTCGACGAGATCTCGGTCGAGGAAGCGCTGCGGCTGAAGGAGGCCGGCAAGGCCGAGGAGGTGGTGGTGGTGTCGATCGGCCCGGCCAAGGCCGAGGAGACGCTGAGGACGGCGCTGGCCATGGGGGCGGATCGTGCGGTGCTGGTCGAGACCGACGATCAAGTCGAGCCGCTGGCAGTGGCGAAGATCCTGAAAGGCGTGGCCGAGGCCGAACAGCCCGGCCTGATCATCGTCGGCAAGCAGGCGATCGATGATGACAGCAATCAGACCGGCCAGATGCTGGCGGCCCTCTTGGGCTCGGCGCAGGCAACCTTCGCCTCGAAGATCGAGATCGGTGAGGGAAGCGCCAAGGTCACCCGCGAAGTGGATGGCGGCCTGCAGACGATCGAGGTCAAGCTGCCGGCGGTGGTCACGACGGACCTGCGCCTCAACGAACCGCGTTATGCCTCGCTGCCGAACATCATGAAGGCGAAGAAGAAGCCGCTCGACAAGAAGAGCCCGGCCGATTTCAGCGTCTCCACCGAGCCGCGCCTGAAGGTGTTGAAGACCGAAGAGCCGTCGGGCCGCAAGGCGGGCGTCAAGGTCAAGTCGGTGGCCGAGCTGGTCGAAAAACTCAAGACCGAAGCCGGCGTGCTTTAAAGACAGGAAAGGATAAGACACCATGGCCATTCTTCTTCTGGCTGATCATGACAGCAACCACCTTTCCGACCAGACCGCCAAGGCGCTGACGGCGGCGACACAGATTGCCCAGGGAACGGGAAGCGACGTGCACATCCTCGTCGCCGGCAGGGACGCTAGGCCGGCTGCCGAGCAGGCAGCGAAACTTGCCGGCGTCTCCAAGGTGTTGATTGCCGACGATGCCAGCCTCGCCAACAATCTGGCAGAACCGCTTGCCGATCTGATCGTGGCGCTCGCCGGCTCCTATGACACCATCCTGACGGCTGCCACCTCGGTCGGCAAGAACGTGCTGCCGCGTGTTGCCGCTTTGCTCGATGTCGCCCAGGTCTCGGAAATCATCGAAGTCGTCTCCGCCGATACCTTCAAGCGGCCGATCTATGCCGGCAATGCCATTCAGACGGTGCAGTCGACCGATGCCAGACGCGTGATTACCGTGCGCACCGCTTCCTTCGCCTCTGCCGCAGACGGTGGTTCGGCCACGATCGAAGCAATCCCGGCGGTCGCCAATCCCGGCCTGTCCAGCTTCGTCGCCGATGCGCTGTCGACCTCGGACCGTCCGGAACTCACGTCTGCCAAGATCATCATCTCCGGTGGCCGCGCGCTCGGTTCGGCAGAAAAGTTCAAGGAAGTCATCCTTCCCGTCGCCGACAAGCTTGGGGCTGCCGTCGGCGCATCCCGCGCTGCCGTCGATGCCGGCTATGCGCCGAACGACTGGCAGGTCGGCCAGACCGGCAAGGTGGTGGCACCACAGCTCTATATCGCCTGCGGCATCTCCGGTGCCATCCAGCATCTCGCCGGCATGAAGGATAGTAAGGTCATCGTCGCCATCAACAAGGACGAAGAGGCCCCGATCTTCCAGATCGCCGACTACGGCCTCGTCGCCGATCTCTTCGAGGCCCTGCCGGAACTCGAAAAGGCGCTGTGATCGCGCCGATCGGTCTTTTCGCAGTTGCGAAAGACTGGAAAATTGTCCTTTATAGAGCTATCAATCTTGCCGGGCTAGGAATAGTCCGGCAAATTTATGATGAAGAGCATGGCGCGCCACCAAGAACGCGCCGCCGGGGAGTTGGGCAATGAGTTCGCTGAAGACGATCGGTATTATCGGCGCGGGCCAAATGGGCTGCGGTATCGCCCATGTATCCGCCATGGCCGGCTACAAGGTTCACATCTACGATCTGTCGCAGGATCGCATCGAGAGCGGCCTTGCCACCATCAACGGCAACCTCGCCCGCCACGTCGCCTCCGGCAAGATGAGCGACGAGGACCGCAAGGCGGCGCTGTCGCGCATCACCGGTTCCTCCGATCTCAACGACCTCGCCCAGGTCGATCTCGCCATCGAGGCAGCAACCGAGGACGAGACCGTGAAGCGCAAGATCTACGCGCAGGTCTGTCCGATCCTGAAGCCCGAAGCGATCCTCGCCACCAACACATCATCGCTGTCGATCACCCGGCTCGCTTCGGCGACCGATCGGCCGGAGCGCTTCATGGGCATTCACTTCATGAACCCCGTGCCGGTGATGAAGTTGGTCGAGCTGGTGCGCGGCATAGCTACCGAGGAATCGACCTTCTCCGCCGCAAAGGAATTCGTCACCTCGCTGGAAAAGACGATCACCGTGGCCGAAGACTTTCCGGCCTTCATCGTCAACCGCATCCTGCTGCCGATGATCAACGAGGCGATCTATACGCTTTACGAGGGCGTCGGCACCGTCGATGCCATCGACACCGCCATGCGGCTCGGCGCCAACCATCCGATGGGACCGCTGCAGCTCGCCGATTTCATCGGCCTCGACACCTGCCTGTCGATCATGCAGGTGCTGCATGACGGCCTGGCGGATTCGAAATATCGCCCCTGCCCGCTGCTGGTGAAATATGTAGAAGCCGGCTGGCTCGGCCGCAAATCCGGCCGCGGCTTCTATGATTACCGCGGCGAGACGCCCGTTCCGACGCGCTGATCTTTTCGGCAGCCTGGGGGCCGACCTTAATCCTTCGAGGCTTCGGCCTTTGGTCTGCGCACCTCAGAATGAGGTCGGAGTAGGCTATGTCGGGTGAAGATGATCAGTCCTCATGGTGAGGAGGCCCGCAGGGCCGTCTCGAACCACGAGGGCGGGTGGTGAGCCGGTAACTGACTCAGAGATTATTCGATAGCGCGCCGGCTGCGGAAACCGATGCGCGGTACTCGCGCGCTCGCCGCTCCAGAAGCAGCTCAAACGCTTGTTTGATTCTCTTCACATGCGGCGTCTTATACTCAAAGCGCTCATTGTGAAGGTGAATCAGCATCGACGCGTTGACCTCGAAAATTACTACCCTGCCCTCTGAATCGAGTGAACAGTCGATACCAAAATAATCAAGGCCGATCTGGCGGCGGATGGCATCGAGGGCGACCATGCCCTCTGGCCCGAAGACGCTGCCGGGGTCGTTGAGAAAGGCCTCTTCCTCCTTGCGCATCCATTCGACGTCGGCCATGCGCGTCGAGACATGATGCACCTTCCAGCCATCGCCGATGGCCAGGTGATAAGGAAGTATCTCATCTCCCACGAAGACGAAGCGGTACTTGCGGAAAAGCCCGTCGGGTGAACTGTAGTTGACGAAATCCGTCAGATAGAGGGTCTGCTCTCCGGCCGCCTCGGCAAAGCCCAGCAGGGCATCGGCATCCTCCACCAGTTCCATCATATCGCCGCCATGTTTGCCCGTATGGCGCACGATTATTGGAAAGGCGCCGGTATCGCCGTCGCGCACCCGGCGCCGCAGGTCTTTGGCCTCGATACGAATCGTCGCCGGCATGACCGCGTTCGCGACGGCACTCAGACGCCGCGAGATGGATTCGCGATCCGTCGCCAGCATCAGCCGCGGGTGATTGACGACCGGCCGCTGCAGGGAATCGGCGACATCGATGGCCGATGCCATCACATCAAGCCCAAAGTCGGTTTCCGAAACGAGATTGACGACGACATCTACTTTATCGCTGCGGACCCGCGGGTCATTGCGATAACCACGCAAGACGAAGATCACTTCCGTGTCGAAGCAACTGTCTCTGATCAGATCCTCATAAGGCGTATTGCCAGATTCGGGTGAGAAGAGCAGGAGCACGCGAAACTTTGCAGGCTTCTTCGCCGCCGGATAGTTGCGGACCACGCCCATCTCGGCGACCGCCAGAAAACAAATATGCGCAGCCGCCGGATTTCCGAGCTTGAGCTCAAACTTTCCGCAAAGCATCAGCGCTTCGCGATCGGTCGGATCGACACGCAGCGCCCGTTGAGCCGTGGCCAGGCCCTCACGCCAGCGTCCGGTCGCCTCCAGCGCCTGCGCCTTGTTGCAAAGGCAGCGAAAGTCCTCGGGGAAACGCGCCAATCCTTTGTCATAGGCTGCTATTGCCCGATCGAAATCGCCGGATTTCTGAAGAAGATCTCCAAGCCGTGCCCATGATGTCGGGTCCTCTGGCGACTGATGGCAGTTGCGCAAAGCTTCTTGCATGGCATCCGGCACATTGCGCAGCGACTCGAGAACCTGGCTGCGCTTGGAAAGAGCCAGACCGTAGTCACCCTTGAGGGAGATTGCCCGCTCGAGACTTGAAAGAGCTTCGATCGATCGGCCTAGCTCCTGAAGCACGACTCCCTGATGATACCAGGAGACCGCATCGCCCGGCTGCGCGGCAACCACTCGCTCGTAACACGACAGCGCCCGTGCAAAATCGCCGGCGTCCTGACATGCTATGCCAAGGCCGGACATCGCATGCACATAATCGGGTTTGAGGCTGAGTGCTGTTTCGAACCACAAGATGGCATCCTGGGGCCTATCGACTTTCAGCAGCAAAAAACCCAGCGTGTTGCACGCGATCGGTTCACGGCTGACAAGCTCGCCAGCCGAGAGGAACACATTGATTGCATCCTCATAACGACCGGCATCCATCAAGGTCGCAGCCTGGACCAGGATGGAGGGCAGCGCTGATGCATCGGACAGGGCGCAGGCTGAAGATTGGGTCATCGGGATCGATTTTCAAACAGAGAATCGGCTGGGCGATTATTCCAGCCTCTCATCTCAGCCTTGCCCGAGGATGACCCCGTATTCGCTCAGTTCCAAATCTCGGGTTTCACGCAAACGGCCCTCACAACGCGACCGCAGCCTTCACCAAATTCTTCGCGTCGTCACTGTCCCAGGCCGCCGGGCCATTCATGGCCGAGATGAGACAGCCCTTGCCGTCGATCAGCAGGGTTACCGGCAGGCCGAAGGCGAGACCTTGCTTTTTCAACGCATTGAAGACGCCCATGGTGTTGTCGCGATAGTAGCCGAGCTTGTCTATGCCGTAATCGTTGCGGAACGCCTTCGGCTTTTCGTCGTCACCCGTGTCGATATTGACGGCCACGACCTCGAACTTGTCGCTGCCCACGCTCTTCTCCAGCGCGTTCAATGCCGGCATCTCCTCGCGGCAGGGCACGCACCACGTCGCCCAGACATTAAGCAGCAAGGTCTTGCCGGAGAAATTGCCCACCGAGAGCGACTGACCGTCCGGACCCTTGAAGGCTACATCCTGCAGCGAGATCGGCGTCTGCGGTGCGGCCATTGCGGCGACCTGACCCTTGGCAAAGGGTGTCAGAGCCGCGGCGCGATCCTTCGCCGTTTCGCATTGTCCGGATGAGGCCATTTCAAGGACGCCATTGCCATACCCCATCTCCTTCACGTATACCGCTGCCGCACCGGCGACGACCCCGGCGACGGCGGCAAGCAGAACGAGTTTCACGGACGGCAGACCGAACGGCTTCTTTGCTGTCATTACATTCTCCAGGTAGGCATCTCATGGCTGACGGCAAGGACACCAAATCCTCCAACCAGATGTGGGGCGGACGTTTCGCCTCCGGCCCCGCGGCAATCATGGAGGAGATAAATGCATCGATCGGTTTCGACAAGAAGCTGTTTGCACAGGATATCCGCGGCTCCATCGCCCATGCCGGCATGCTCGCCCATCAGGGCATCATTTCAACCGAGGATAAAGACAAGATCGTTCACGGGCTGAACACGATTTTGTCAGAGATCGAAGCCGGCAATTTCGAATTTTCCCGCCGCCTCGAAGACATTCACATGAATGTCGAAGCGCGGCTCGCGACCCTGATCGGTCCGGCTGCCGGACGCCTGCACACCGCCCGCTCGCGAAACGACCAGGTGGCGCTCGATTTCCGCCTCTGGGTGAAAGAAGAGCTGCAGAAATGCGAGCAGGCGCTGACCGACCTGATATCAGCCTTCCTCGACCGCGCCGAAGAGCACGCTGAAACCGTCATGCCCGGCTTCACCCATCTGCAGACGGCGCAGCCGGTCACCTTCGGCCATCATTGCATGGCCTATGTCGAAATGTTCGGCCGCGACCGTTCGCGCGTGCGCCACGCTATCGAGCACATGGACGAGTCGCCGATCGGGGCCGCGGCGCTTGCCGGCACGGGCTTTCCGATTGATCGTCACATGACGGCCAAGGCGCTCGGTTTCCGCGAGCCGACCCGCAATTCGATCGACACTGTCTCCGACCGCGATTTCGCCATCGAGTTCCTGTCGATCGCCGCCATCGCCGGCATGCACTTGTCGCGGCTCGCCGAGGAAATCGTCATCTGGTCGACGCCTCAGTTCGGCTTCGTGCGCCTCTCGGATGCCTTCTCGACCGGCTCTTCCATCATGCCGCAGAAGAAGAACCCGGATGCCGCCGAGCTGGTGCGCGCCAAGACCGGCCGCATCAACGGCTCGCTGGTCGCGCTGCTGACGATCATGAAGGGTCTGCCGCTCGCCTATTCCAAGGACATGCAGGAAGACAAGGAACAGGTCTTCGACGCCGCCGAAAGCCTGGAGCTGGCCGTCGCCGCCATGACCGGCATGGTGCGCGATATGACGATCAATACCGCTCGCATGAAGGCCGCCGCCGGCTCCGGCTATTCGACCGCGACCGACCTCGCCGACTGGCTGGTGCGCGAAGCGGGCCTGCCCTTCCGTGACGCCCACCATGTCACCGGTCGCGCCGTCGCCCTCGCCGAAAGCAAGTCCTGCGATCTCGCCGAACTGTCGCTCGAAGAGCTGCAGGCGATCCACCCTGACATCACGGCCAAGATCTTCGACGTTCTGACCGTAGAGGCCTCGGTCGCAAGCCGCAAAAGCTATGGTGGCACGGCGCCGTCGGAAGTGCGCAAGCAGATCGCCTTCTGGCGCGCCCGCAACTGAGAAAATCGCCGAAACCACAACCAAACAATCAGGGTGCACAAGCCCCGGAAACTTCGCTATGAAGGACTGCTTTCCGCGTTTGCCGCCCAAGAGGATTTCGATGCAGATCAACATGCCGCATATCATCCGCCTGACCGTCGTGCTTTCGGTCATCGGCCTTGCCGTCGTCGGATGTGGCCGCAAAGGCGATCTCGATCCGCCAAGTGCAGCGGCGACCAAGGGCGGCGACGTCAACAAGCCGACGAAACAGCCGGGCACCGAGGACAAGAAGTTCCTCCTCGATCCCCTCCTCTAAACAGGCATCGACCGTGAACCATTTTCAGTATCGCGACGGCATTCTCTACGCCGAGGACGTTCCCGTTCCCGAGATCGCCAAGGCTGTCGGCACGCCTTTCTACGTCTATTCGACGGCGACGCTCGAGCGTCACTACCGCGTCTTCTCCGAAGCATTCGGCGATGTCGACGCGATGGTCTGCTACGCTATGAAGGCCAATTCCAACCAGGCGGTGCTGAAGACGCTCGGCCGG
Organism: Rhizobium cerradonense; assembly: GCF_030182455.1. Taxonomy (NCBI): domain Bacteria; kingdom Pseudomonadati; phylum Pseudomonadota; class Alphaproteobacteria; order Hyphomicrobiales; family Rhizobiaceae; genus Rhizobium; species Rhizobium cerradonense. The sequence goes on along the minus strand of NZ_JAQJCK010000004.1, from coordinate 523,937 downwards.
CTCGGCGCCGGCGTCGACGTCGTCTCCGTCGGCGAATTGCATCGCGCCTTGGCGGCCGGTATTCCGGCAAGCCGCATCATGTTCTCCGGCGTCGGCAAGACCGCTGAGGAGATGGACGTGGCGCTTGAAGCCGGCATCTACTGCTTCAACGTCGAATCCGAGCCGGAACTGGAAGTGCTGAACCAGCGCGCCGTCCGCGCCGGCAAGGTCGCCCCCGTCTCCTTCCGCATCAATCCGGACGTCGATGCTCGCACGCATGCGAAGATTTCGACCGGCAAGAAGGAAAACAAGTTCGGCATTTCCTGGGAACGTGCCCGCGCCGTCTATGGCCGTGCCGCCAGCCTGCCGGGCATCAAGGTCACCGGCATCGACATGCATATCGGCAGCCAGATCACCGAGCTGCAGCCTTTCGAAGACGCCTTCAAGCTGCTGCGTGATCTCGTCGAGACGCTGCGTGGCGATGGCCATGATATTCATCATGTCGATATCGGCGGCGGCCTCGGCATTCCTTACCGCGACGACAACAACCCGCCGCCGGTGCCGGAAGCCTATGCCCACATCGTCAAGAACCAATTGAGCGGTCTGAACTGCAAGATCGTCACCGAGCCCGGCCGCCTGATCGTCGGCAATGCCGGCATCCTGGTGACCGAGGTGATCTACGTGAAGGACGGCGGCAACAAGACCTTCGTTATCGTCGATGGCGCGATGAATGACCTGATCCGCCCGACGCTCTACGAGGCCTATCACGAAATCCGCGCCGTCGAGATCACCGCCGCCAACGCCCCGCGCATCAAGGCCGATGTTGTCGGCCCTGTCTGCGAGACCGGCGACTACCTGGCTCTCGATCGTGAAATGGCGATGCCGAAGCCCGGCGATCTGCTCGCCATCAGCTCCGGCGGCGCTTACGGCGCGGTCCAGGCCGGCACCTATAACAGCCGGCTTCTGGTGCCGGAAGTGTTGGTCAAGGGCGGCGGTTTCCACGTCATTCGCCCACGCAAGACCTATGAAGAGCTGATTGGCCTCGATTCCATCCCGCCCTGGCTCGACGCATAATTCGAAAATCCGAAGCGATTTTCGGATGGAATTCATGCGCCGCGCCCAACCAAGCAGCTTAATCACGTTTCGGCGAAATCCGATGAAAAAGCGGCCTTTACCGCCGCTTGCCCTCGTCTTCGCCACAAAGAATGTTATCTTCCTGTGAAAGGCGTCTCGCCGGACGCCGTAACTGCGGGCGTATGCGACGCCCCGCCGTCTCCATGGGAGAGATAGCCATCAACGTCAGAGCGGGGAGAAAACCGGACCGATGACCAGCCCCAGCAACCTCAAGAAGGGCGCTCTCGCCACCCGTCCGGCGCTGGCGCGGCTGGTTGCGGTCAAGCGTCTCTTTGCTCGGGTGGTACTGATCTCGGAACAGATCCTGCCCCTGCTGCTGGTGCCGCTTTCGATCCTGGCTCTTTTCCTCTCGGCTGCCTGGTTCGGCATTTTCCGCATCGCGCCGGATGCTCTGCGCCTCGTCCTGCTTGCGGTTTTCGCGCTCGCCTTTGCCGTCTCCGTTTTCCCCTTCCGCCGCCTGCGCTGGCCGACGGTCGCCGAAGCCGATCGGATGCTGGAGGAGCGCAACGGCCTTGCCCACCAGCCTGTCACCGTACAGGAGGACGAGCCGGCTTTTGATACACCCTTTGCCCGGGCGTTGTGGCGGGAGCATCAGGAGCGCATGGCAGCGCGGATTGCGGCTCTGGACGCCGGCCTGCCGCGTCCTGACATCGCCCGTTACGACCGCTTCGCGCTTCGCACCATTCCGGCCCTGCTGCTGGTCACTGCTTTCAGCTTCTCCATGTCCAACAGCGGCGGCGCGCTCAGCGATGCCTTCACTGCTCCGGCCGAGACGTCGATCAATCCGGACCTGCGCGTCGATGCCTGGGTAACGCCGCCCTACTATACCGGGGAAGCCCCCGTCTACCTGACGGGCAGTGCTGCTAACACGGGCGACAGCGTCAACGTACCGCAATTCTCCGAACTTACCGTGCGCGTCACCGGCGCTTCGACGGATGAGAAGGTCTTGTTTCAGGCTGCCGGCAGCGGCAGCGACACCGGCGCCGAAATCCCCGAGCAGGCGGCGGATGTGAGCAAGCAGCCGCCGGCGAACGGCAATGCCGCCACGCCTCCGGCCGTACAACCGGTGTCCAACAACGCCGCCGCTCCGGCTGGCGCCGACGCCATGGTCGCCCGCACCCATGTGCTGAAGCTCGAAAAAGGCGGCAAGCTCACCGTCAACGGCAAATCCTGGTCCTTCAAAGTGGTCACCGACAAGCCGCCGGAAATCGCCTTCGACGGTATTCCGCACGGCAACCCCAACGGCGCGCTCGAAATGGGCTTCAAAGTCAAGGACGACTACGGCATCGAGGAGGCCCATGCCGAAATCGTGCCTGTGGAGACCGATCCCAAAGCCACGCCGCTTTACGGCCTGCCGGAATACAAGCTGGAGATTTCGCGCCGGGATCGCCGTAACGGCAAAGGGCTGGCGAGCCACGACCTGACGCAGGACCCGCTTGCCGGCAGGCAGGTGCGCATTACCCTCGTCGCCCGCGACGGCGCGGGCCAGACCGGCCGCAGCGCACCCTATGAAATGACCCTGCCCTCGCGCAATTTCACCGAGCCGCTCGCTGCCGCCGTTGCCGAGGAACGCCAGGTTTTCGCGCTGGACACCCGCAAAATGCCGGAGGCGATTGAACTCAATCGGTCGCTGACGATCCGGCCGAATGAGACGATCCCGGATCTCGGCAACTACCTGCTGCTCGAATCGGCGCTGACCCGTATGAAACTCGCTCGGGGCGATATCGCGCTGAAGGATACTGCCGACTATCTGTGGCAGATCGCGCTCGGCATGGAAGACGCACAGTTGACCGATGCGGAAAAGGCGCTGCGCGACGCGCAGCAGAAGCTCTCCGAGGCCCTGCAGCGCAATGCGTCCGATGCCGAGATCAAGAAGCTGATGGACGAACTGCGCAAGGCAATGAACGACTATATGAAGGAGCTCGCCGAGCGCATGAAGAACATGCCGGCGCAGCCAAACCAGAAGTCGGCCAATATCCTGCGCCAGCAGGACCTGCAGCGGATGATGGATCAGATCGAAAATCTGGCCCGTTCCGGCAACCGCCAGGCGGCGCAGCAGATGCTGTCCGAACTGCAGCAGATGATGAACAGCCTCCAGGCCGGACGGCCGCAACGCGGTCAGAACCAGCAGCAGAACGAAGCCAACGACAAGATGCGCCAGCAGATGGACAAGCTCGGCCGCATCCTGCGCGACCAGCAGAAGCTGATGGAGCAGACCTTCAAGCTCGACCAGGCCATGCGCGACCGCATGCAGCGCGGCGATCCCAACGAAGATGGTGACGATGCGCTGAACCAGCCCATGCCGGATCTGACCGATCCGACACAGCCGGATATGGGGCAGCGGGATCAGGGGCAGCAGGATCGGCAGCAGGGCCAGGAACAGCAAGGCCAGCAGAAGGGTCAGAAGCAGCAGGGCGACAATCAGACTGATAATATGACTGCCGATCAACTGCGTGATGCGCTGAAGCAATTGCGCAAGCAGCAGGATGAACTCGGCAAGCAGCTCGGCGAACTGCAAAAGGACCTCGGTTCCATGGGCATGAAGCCGAACCAGAATTACGGCAAGGCTCAACAGGAAATGAAGGGCGCCTCCGGCGACCTCTCCCAGGGCAATGGCGAAGCCGCCGTACAGGGCCAGGGCCGCGCGCTGGACGCCCTACGCAAGGGCACGCGCGATATGATGAACCAGCTTATGGCGCAGATGCAGCAACAGCAGGGTCAGGGCCAAGGTCAGCAGCAGGGACAAGTCGGCCAGGGTAATCAGAACGGCCGCGATCCCCTCGGCCGTCAACGCAACGATGGCAACTTCTTTGATGATGCAAACGAAAACAAGATACCGAACATCATCGATCCGCAACGCGCCCGCGAAATCCTCGATGCGATCCGCGAGCGGTTAAGCAACAACCCGTCATTTTCGGAAGAACGGCGCTATCTGGAGCGCCTGCTCGATCTTGGCCAGTAAGAGAAGAGCTGACGCCACCTTCGCCGCCACGGGCGAAGGTCATGTCTGACATAACTGCTTAAGCCGCCAGCGCGCGGGCAACGGCCTTGCGAATATCCGGCAAAGCGAAAGGCTTGGCGACGACGTCGACGATCTTTTCCATGAGGTCGTCGGCGCGTTCGCGCTGCTCGGCATAGCCGGTCATTAAGAGGATTTTCATGCCAGGGCAGGTCGAGGCAGCCTGATGCGCCAGTTCGATACCGTCCATCACCGGCATGCGAATATCGGAGAGTAGCAGGTCGTAAGCCCCCTGCTTCAGCTTTTCCAGACCTTCGGCGCCATCGGCCGCCTCTTCGGTCTCGTGTCCGTCCAAGCGCAGGGCGCGCGCGACAAAGGTGCGAAGAGAATCTTCGTCTTCGGTGATCAGAATTTTTGCCATGGTCTATGCTCCGTGGTCCGTCATGTTCCGCGACCGAAATCACCAGAATTCCGTTTGCGATCGGTAAACGACGGCGGTGCGATGCGGCTCCGTGGTTAATGAGTCGTCATCGCTGGAGCATATTGGGACAGCTTGTATGAGCGTTGGATTGTCCCAAAACGGCAGCCATACTTGGCTCCCGATACGTCAGGCGTCCCCGGTTACCACGCCAACAAAGGGCAACTCGCGGAAGGCATAGGCAACGTCCATGCCGTAACCGACGACGAAATAATCGGGGCATTCGAAGCCGACATAGTCGGCCTCCAGCTCTTCCTGGCGCTTCACGCTCTTGTCGAGCAGCACCGCGAGCGTGACATGGCGGGCGCCGCGCTCGTAGAGCAATTCCTTTGCGAATCGCAGCGTGCGGCCGGATTCCAGAATGTCGTCGATCAGCAGCACATCGCGATCCCTGACATCGCTGTCGATGTCCTTGACGATGCGCACGCCCTGGGAGACCGTGCCTGCGCCGTAACTCGAGAGCGTGATGAACTCGACTTCTGGCGCCAGTCCCGTCTCATGCAGCGCACGCAGCAGATCGGCGGCAAAGATGAACGAGCCCTTGAGAATGGCGATGACGAGGAGATCCTTCGTCGGTCCGCTGGCGATTTCCTTCGCCATGGCGCGATTGCGCTCGGCGATCTGCTCGGCGGTGAAAAGCGGCTCGATATTCTTCCCGCGTACGACAGGCATTGATTGGCATGCTCCATGGCTATTTTCGGCGCTTGTCCGCCGATCAAGCTCTAGCCCGTAGCACAAACCTGAGGGCCGACACACCCCCTAAGGCATGAAGGAGAGGCGAACATCCGGCATTTTTCCACCGGGATGCTGCAATCGCGTGGAAAATCCGCGGCTCTCATGCGGCCCGATACGGTTTACCGGCGGGTTCACCACCACGCTTGTCAGCAATTGACCGCCGGAGAAGATATCTGCACGGACAGGTGGCACCGAGAGCGTGGCGCCGGTCTCGTTCTCGATGATGCCGTTAACGGTGAGCACCCGCATGCCGTTCTCGTCGCGCGGCGTCAGCGTCACATGGGAAAACTGTAGCGGCTCCGAGGTGGCCTGTGCCGGCGTACCCGACAATCCCGAGAAGCCGCCGGCAAGCCCGAAGACCAGGATGGCCAGAGCAACGATGAGCGCCACGAAGCTGCGCCGCGAGGCTTGCTGCAGCCAGCCTTCGGCAAGGCGCAGGCCCGTGAGCGCATGCAGGAAAGCTCCCTTGGGAGCCGGCCGCGGCGATTGGCTGGGGCGGAAAGCCCCGTCGCGAGCGTTGCTGCCCGAGGCGGTTCTGATGCGGCTGGGAATGACCGTCACGAACTCGGCGTCGACGACATCCGGCTTCGGCCCGAAGCGGCGCGATAGTCCCGAACCCAATGCGCGTTCGGGCGGCAGCAGGTCATAGATCAATCCCGCCTGTTGTTGGCGGTGGCGAAAAGTGCCCATGACGATCTCCCTTTCCGGTGATCCACATGGTTTCAACGCCCACCTGAATTCTGGGCATTGAAACGAATCCTGCCCAGTCGTAAATTTTAATAGTTAATGCTTCGCAAAGATCGCCATGAATCGGGCGCCTTTCCAGCAAAATTTACCGGCTGTTAACGCCCTTGGTTAACAAGTCGCCTGATTGAACACTGCGGAAGAGTGGACTGCCCGTTGATTCATTTTGAGAACGTCGGTTTGCGCTATGGTATGGGTCCGGAAATCCTCCGTGACCTGACCTTCGACATTCCGCGAAAATCGTTCCAGTTCCTGACGGGACCTTCCGGCGCCGGCAAGACGACGTTGCTTCGGCTTCTCTTCATGTCGCTGCAGCCGACCCGCGGACTGATCCGCATGTTCGACCGCGAGATTTCCTCGATCCCGCGCAACGAGCTGCCGTTGCTGCGCCGCCGCGTCGGCATCGTCTTTCAGGACTTCCGGCTGCTGGAGCATCTCACGACATACGAAAACGTCGCCCTGCCGCTGCGCGTGCGCGGCAAGGAGGAAAGTTCCTATCGCACCGACGTATTGGAACTATTGAAGTGGGTCGGCCTCGGCGAACGCATCAATGTGCTGCCGCCGGTGCTGTCGGGCGGCGAGAAGCAGCGCGCCGCCATTGCCCGCGCCCTGATCGACCGCCCCGAGATCCTGCTCGCCGACGAACCGACCGGCAATGTCGATCCACCCATGGCACGGCGGCTGCTGAACCTGTTCCTCGAACTCAATCGCCTCGGCACGGCCGTCGTCATCGCCACGCACGACCTCACGCTCATGGATCAGATCGAAGCCCGGCGCATGATTTTATCGGGAGGGCATCTCGATATCTATGACTGAGCCCGCTCCCCGCAGGAAAGCCTCGAATGCCGGGGCTGCCAACAACCAGGAAAGACCCGTCGCATCTCCGCCGGAGAAGAGGCGGCCGGAAATGCGCGTGCGCCCGACCGGACCGATCGTGCCGTCCTCCAATATCCAAGGCAATGCGCTGATCGTCGTTATCGCCATCATGGCTTTCCTTGCCTGCCTGACGCTCGGCGCCGTCAGCATGGTGCGCTCGACGGCGGCAAGCTGGGAGAGCCAGATTTCCCGCGAGATCACCATCCAGATCAAGCCGGACGACAATCTCGATATGGACAAGGCGCTGGCCAGCGCCCGCGACATCGCGCTTGGTTTCGTCGGCACCAAGTCCGGCCAGATCGTCGACGAGGCGGCGACCGCTCGCTTGCTCGAACCCTGGCTCGGCGCCGGCCTCGACCTCAAGGAGCTGCCCGTCCCGCGCCTGGTGATCATCACGATCGACGAAACGCATCCCCCCGACTTCGAGGCGATGCGCAACCTCCTCAAGGATCAGATTCCGCAGGCGACGCTGGATGATCACCGCACCTGGGTCGATCGGCTCGTCTCGATGGCGCACACCACCGTTCTCATCGGCACCGGCGTCCTGCTCCTGGTTTTCACCGCCATGGTGCTGACCGTGGTGTTTGCCACGCGCGGCGCGCTCTCGAGCAATCGCCACATCGTCGAGGTGCTCCATTTCGTCGGCGCCGAGAGCACCTTTGTTGCCACCGAATTCCAGAAGCATTTCCTGAAGATCAGCCTGAAGGGTTCGGCTGCCGGCAGCGCGCTCGCCGCCCTGTTTTTCGCCAGCGCCGGCTTTCTGCAAAGCCGCACGATCGCGACGCCGCAGACCGACCAGGCAACCGCCCTGTTCGGCACATTCTCGGTCGGCGCGCTCGGCTATCTCGGCATCCTCGCCACCATGATCATCATTGCCCTGCTCACCACGGTCACGGCGCGCTTCACCGTCATGCGCACCATTTACGAGATCGATTTGATCCGCTCCGACCCCGGAAGAACCGAAACTGTGCAAAATTGACGCTAGGGCGATGATTTTTTTCGATCTAATGGTCTGTTCCTTGCCGCAATTGGCGCATAATAGCGAATCATGAGCATGGACCTGACGACTCGCAAGACCGTGAGTTCGCAGACGTTGCGAGAGCAATCCCGCAGCGACCGGCCTGTGCGGCGCAGCCTCTTCCGAAGGTTTTTGCGCTGGGGCGGCTTCGGCTTCATCATCCTTGTCGCCGTTGTCTTCGGCGGCTTCCTGCATTTCGCCGATTCGATCACCACGCTGAAGCCGCCGCCGGAACCGAAGGCGGATGCCATTGTCGTGCTGACTGGCGGCTATCAGCGCATAGGCCAGGCCGTGGAACTGCTGCGCACCGGCGCCGGCAACAGGTTGTTGATTTCCGGCGTCCATCCGACCACGACGCCGTCGCAAATCCGCAGGCTGACCCAAAGCCCCGTCAGTCTCTTCAATTGCTGTGTCGATGTCGGTTATGACGCCCTCGACACCATCGGCAATGCCCGCGAAGCCGCGAAATGGATCCATGCCAGAGGCTACAAGAGCATACTGGTGGTGACGAACAACTATCACATGCCGCGCAGCCTGGCCGAGCTGAAATATGTCGATCCGGCCACGGATTTCATTCCCTATCCGGTGGTCAATTCCGATCTCAAGACCAAGAACTGGTTCACCGACCCCAATGCGCTGCGCACCATGCTCTCCGAATATGCCAAGGTTCTTCTCGCCGGCGCCCGCAATCTCACGGGTCTCGGACGCCCGCTCGGCCTGCGCTCGCGGGAGACGGACGATGATCCGGACTAAGATACTTGGCGACACATGGACCGACTTTTTATTGACAGCGTAATCGTGTAGGCAAAGCTTCAGATGCTGGCGAAAGCCGGCGTGTTGGGAAAGCCTTTGATGATCACCTTGCGTTCGATCCTGTTCAATACGACCTTCTATGCCAACCTGATCATTCGCATGATCGTGCTTTCACCGATCTATTTCCTGATGCCGCGCAAGGCCGGCTACGCGATCCCCAAGGCCTGGGCGAAATCCAGCGTCTGGCTGATGGAGAAGATCGTCGGCACCACCTTCGAGATCGAGGGCTTGGAGAATATTCCCGCCGGCAGCTACATCTTCGCCCCGAAGCATCAATCCTTCTGGGATACCTTCGCACTGCTGCCCTATCTCGATGATCCGGTCTACATTCTGAAGCGCGAGCTGATGTGGATTCCGCTGTTCGGCTGGTATGCGAAGAAACAGCGCATGATCCCGGTCGACCGCAGCGCCCGCGGCAAGGTGATGTTCGACGTGCTGAAGCGCACGCGGGAAGAGCTTTCTACCGGCCGCCAGTTGATCATCTATCCCGAGGGCACTCGCCGTCCGCCGGGGGCCGAGCCGGTCTATAAGTACGGCATCGCCCGCATGTATCGTGATCTCGACATTCCCGTCGTCGCCGTGGCCATGCATCCCGGCCTGTTCTGGCCGCGCCGCACCTTCCGCAAGTATCCCGGCCATTTCAAGGTGCGCATCCTGCCGCCGATCCCGCCGGGCCTGGATCCGGACGCCTTCTTCGCGCGATTGCTTGAGGAGACGGAAAAGGCAAGCGACGAATTGCTGGTCGAAACCATCGCCAACAATCCGCATCTGCCGGTCCCGCCGACGGCCGCGCGGCGCCTGGCCGAGATCGCAAAAGCGAAGATGGCGACCGCGGTTTAAGACGCCTCCCGCATCCGCTCGATCTCGCCCGCCACCTGCTCCAGCCATTGGTCGCGAATGCCCATCTCGCGCAGATGCGTCAGCGTATTGAAGACATAGGCATCGTTCGGTCCGGACTGTCCGACGGCGGAATCGACAATATGGGCCGCCTCTATGGCGTCGAGCGTGCCGGCATATTGCTGATGATTACGGTCGACAATATAGGCGACGGCAGCTACCCTTCGGCCATCCGCGAGACGAATGGGCAGCGTCCTTTCCAGATAGACGTTGGTGACCAACTCCCGCTCGCGTAGATAGCTCAGCACTTCGTCCCGCTCGGCGGCTGCTATGCTGAATGCCATGCCGCGGCAGGAGCCGCCGTGATCGAGGCCGAGCACCAGGCCCGGACTTGCCTCCGTGCCGCGATGGACCCAGGAATGGACGCAAAGGGAGCGGCGGTAGCCGAAAATCAAGGCCTCTGCTTTTTCAACATAGCTAAACCCCGGATTCCACATGAGTGATCCGTAGCCAAATACCCAAAATTCGTCCATATCCAACGCCAAATCATTGTGAACACATAGGTTCAACCATTGGAGAACAACATGGCAGCGTCAAGCCAGAGCGTAGCATCCGGCAGAGGCAAACGCATGTGGCTCATCGGGCTGGGGCTGATCGTGATCCTTGCCGGGCTTTATACCGGCGGTTGGTTTTATGCGACCACGATGGTGAAGACGACCGTGCTGAAGGCGCTCGGCGAGCAGAAAGACGCAGGCATTTCGGGCGAATGCAGCGACATGGCCTTCAGCGGCTTTCCCTTCTCCATCGGCCTCTCCTGCGCCAAGGTGACCGTCGACGATCATGTGAAGGGCGTTTCCGCCTCCTTCGACAACCTCCATGCCTCGGCGCCGGTCTATCAGCCGAACCATGTCGGCTGGAGCCTGAGATCGCCGGCCGAGATCCGCACCGCGCAGGGTTTGACGGTGTCGGCCGAATGGACGGATCTGCAATCGAATCTCATCGCCAAGGGCCGTGGCGTGGCGCAGAGCGAGACCGTCATCGATGGGCTAAAGGCTGGCATCGTCTCCTCGTTCACCGGCCAGAGCGCCGACGTGACCGCCGCGCACACCGAAATGCACGCGCGCCAGAACGGCGACGACCTGGAACTGGCGATCGGCATCGAAAATGCCAATGCCGTCATCAAGGATTTTCCGCAGACGCTGCCGACGGCATCGACAAGCGCCGATATCACCTTGACCGGCAAGGCAGGCTTGCTCGACGGCAGCGACGGACACGGCCTTTATGGTGCTGCAGGCGTTCTTCGCAAGGTGGTGATCGATATCGGCGACGGCCGCGTCATGACCCTTTCCGGCCCCTTCAATTTCGACGATCAGGGCTTTCTGTCCGGTCAGTTCAAACTGGAGATCAATCAGATCGGACCATGGGGCGACAGCCTGAAAGCAACGATCCCAGCCGCCAAAAACATGATCGACACCGCCACCAAGCTTCTGAAGTCGCTCGCGGCCGGCGGTGACAAGGTCTCCGTCGATCTCACCGCCGATCGCGGCCGCCTCTCGCTCAGCGGCTTCATTCCGCTCGGCAAGATCCCGCCGATCTGAGAATCACCACCTGCGCCTCAGCGGGGCGAAGGTTATGTCGATACCTACTTCTTCACATCCAGCGCGTGACGCCCGAAATCCGGGGCGTCGACGTCCTGGCCAGCCTCGACGATCGAGCGGCGGATGGCGCGTGTGCGGGTGAAGAGATCGAAAATCTTGTCGCCCTCTCCCCAGCGGATTGCCCGCTGCAGATAGGCAAGATCTTCCGAGAAACGCGCCAGCATTTCCAGAATGGCATCGCGATTGTGCAGGCAGACGTCGCGCCACATTGTCGGGTCGGACGCGGCGAGACGGGTGAAATCGCGGAAGCCGGAGGCGGAATATTTGATCACTTCCGATTCCGTCACCGTCTCCAGATCATCAGCCGTGCCGACGATGTTATAGGCGATGAGATGCGGCAGATGCGAAACGATCGCCAGCACCTTGTCGTGATGGGTGGCATCCATCTCATCGACGCGCGAGCCGAGCGCTTCCCAGAAATGGCGAAGCCTTTTGACGGCGGCCTCGTCGGTGCCGGGGATCGGCGTGAAGATGCACCAGCGCCCTTCGAACAGCCCGGCAAACCCGGCGTCAGGCCCGGACTTCTCCGTGCCCGCAATGGGGTGGCCGGGAATGAAATGCACATTGCTCGGCATATGCGGCTGCATCTGCGCGATGACGGACGCCTTGGTCGAGCCGACGTCGGTGACGATGGCGCCGGGCTTCAGATGCGCGGAGATTTCCGCCGCAACGCTTCCCGATGCGCCGACCGGCACGGAGACGATGACGAGATCGGCATCCCCAACGGCTTCGGCCGACGATTGCGTATAGCGGTCGCCGAGTTCGAGTTCTTCGGCACGCTTCAGCGTCTCGGCGCTTCGCGTCGAGATCACTACTTCCTTGGCGAGGCCGAGCCGCTTGATGTCATAGGCGATCGACGAGCCGATCAGGCCGATGCCGATCAGCGCGATACGGTCGAACTGCATGCTGCTCATGCCTTGCGCCCCATGAATTCGGTCAGGGCATCGATGACGCCCAGATTAGCCTCTTCCGTGCCGATGCTCATGCGCAGCGAATTCGGGAAGCCGTAGGCACGCACCGCACGCAGGATATAGCCGCGGCTGGTCAGGAACTCGTCGGCATCGGCAGCACGCTTGCCCTCGATATCGGGGAAGTGAACAAGCACGAAGTTGGCGACCGACGGCGTCACCTCGAGGCCGATCGATTCGAAGGCCTTCGTCACTTTCTCGATCCACAGCGTATTGTGCGCCACGGCCTTCTGGGTGAAGGCCTGGTCGCGGATGGCGGCCGCACCGGCGGCAATGGCTGCCGCATTCATGTTGAACGGGCCACGCACACGGTTCAGCGCATCCACCACATCGGCCGGCCCATACAGCCAGCCGACGCGCAGCGCCGCAAGCCCGTAGATCTTCGAGAAGGTACGGGTCATGACGACATTGGGATTAGAGGAGACAAGCTCGAGGCCGGCTTCATAATCGTTGCGGCGGACATATTCGGCATAGGCAGCGTCAAGCACGAGGATAACATGCTTCGGCAAGCCCGCCTGCAGACGGCGGATTTCGCTGACCGGCACATAAGTGCCCGTCGGGTTGGCCGGATTGGCGATGAAGACGATCTTGGTCTTGTCGGTTACAGCGGCAAGAATCGCGTCGACATCGACAGTACGATCCTTCTCCTTGACCGTCACCGGCGTTGCGCCTGCGGCCAGGATCTGGATCTTGTAGATCAGGAAGCCGTGCTCGGTGATGATGCCTTCATCTCCGGCGCTGAGATAGACATGGCAGAGCAGGCCGAGCAGCTCATCGGAACCGTTGCCGCAGAGGATATTGGCGGTGTTCAGGCCGTGAATGTCGGCGATCGCCTGACGCAACTCCGTGGCCTGCCCGTCCGGGTAGCGTTCCAAATGCTCGCCGGCTGCGCGGAAGGCTTCGATGGCCTTGGGGCTTGCACCGAACGGCGTCTCGTTCGAGGAGAGCTTGAACACCCGCGCCACGCCCGGCGCATGCTCCTTGCCCGGCACATAGGCGGCGATATCGAGAATGCCGGGGCGCGGGACGGGCTTGCTCATTTCCATGCTCATGGGATCGACCTTGGGAAGGGCCGGAAAATTCCGGCTTTAGACATCTCGTGGCATTAATGCGGATTGACGAATTTGTCGAGTGTTTGCCAGTTGGCAAGCCTGCTCATGCACCGTCGCGCGTCGTCGGTATGCCGCGCGGCGCCAGCACCGGCACGAAGACGCGGCGCGAGGCGCGGACGGCGACCGGCAGGCCCTGGTAAAGCCGCTTCTGCGCCTCGACGATGATGACGCCGGAAAAAGCCGGCCAGAGCGTACGCCCGATCCGTTCGAAGGCGCGTCTGAGCCGCAGGACGGTGCGCAGCTTCGAGGGCGGAAAGAACAGCGCCTCGGCGGTCGCACCCGGCGTAAAGTTGGTCTCTCGCAGCAGTGAAGTAAGCTGCCCTCGCGAATAGGGCCGACCGGAGCCGAAGGGTGTATGCTCCATGCGCGCCCATACGCCCGTGCGGTTCGGCACGACGATGACGAGCCGGCCGCCAGGCGCCAGCACGCGCCAAAGCTCCTTCAGCGTCTCGCGCGGGCTTTCGGCGAATTCCAGCGAATGCACCATCAGAACCCGGTCGATGGAACTGTCCGGCAGCGGCAATTCCTCGTCGAAGATCAATGCTGTCGCCGAAACCGAATCCACCGGCCAGTTCACGGCGCCCTGCCCGGCCGGCATGAAGGCGAAAGTGCGTTCGGTGTCGGCGCGGAAACGATCGAGATAGGGAACGGCATAGCCAAGGCCGACAAGCCGTTCTTCCGGCAGCCGCGACCAGATCGAGGAAAGCGCCATGGCGATAGACTGCTCGGCCAAGCGCCCAAGCTCGGAATGATAGAATTGGCGGAGATCGACGATATCGGCGTGCATCGCCACAAATGTTATCAGCCACCCGTTGGACTTCAAGGCCGAACCGCCTACATTCCGATTCAAGCGCATCGATAAGGACTATTTCGACCATGAAACCCTTGGAATTAGAGGTATTTATCTGCCGCTCAGACAATTTCGGCGTGCTCGTCCATGATCCAGAAAGCGGCTACACGGCGTCGATCGACGCGCCTGAAGCAGAGCCTATCCTGGCGGCCGCCAAGCGTCGGGGCTGGACGATCACCCACATCCTCACCACCCATCACCACACCGATCATGTCGAGGGCAATCTGGCGCTGAAGGAGCAATTCGGCTGCGAAATCATCGGCCCGATCAATGAAGCAGTCGCCATTCCCGGCCTCGACCGCGCCGTCAGCGACGGTGACACCTTCGAGTTCGGCGATCATACCGTCAACGTCATCGAGACACCGGGCCATACGGCTGGTCATGTCTGTTACCACTTCGAGGATGACAAGCTGCTTTTTGCCGCCGACACGCTCTTTGCGCTCGGCTGCGGCCGGCTGTTCGAGCGGCCGGCGGCGGATATGTGGGCATCCCTCCAGAAGCTCGCCGTATTGCCGGACGAAACGGCAATCTATTTCGGCCATGAATATACGCTGTCCAACGCCCGCTTTGCCGTTACCATCGATCCCGACAATGAAAGGCTGAAGGCGCGCGCCGCCGATATCGAGGCGCTGAGGGCCGAAGGCAAATTCACCATTCCGACGACGCTCGCGCTGGAGAAAGAAACCAATCCCTTCCTGCGCGCCGCCGATCCATCGATCCGCAGGAATCTGCTGATGGAAAGCCGCAGCAACGAGGAAGTCTTTGCCGAAATCCGCAAGCGCAAGGACAATTTCTGATGCGGCCGGAAGAGATCATCGAGGCACTTTCCATGCAGCCGCATCCGGAAGGCGGCTGGTATGTACAGACGTTCCGCGACGAGCATGGCGGCAACCGCGGCCATTCGACCGCGATCTACTATCTGCTACAGGCGGGCGAACGCTCGCATTGGCATCGGGTGCGCGACGCCGCGGAGGTCTGGCACTACTATGCCGGCGCACCGCTTGCGCTGTATCGCTCCGCCGACGGCAAAACGAGCGAGACGATCGTCCTCGGCGTCGACCTCGCAAAAGGCGAGCGTCCGCAGGCGATCATCCCCGCCGATTGGTGGCAGGCGGCCGAAACTCTCGGCGATTTCACCCTCGTCGGCTGCACGGTCGCGCCGGGCTTCGAATTTTCCAGCTTCGAAATGGCCGCTCCCGGCTGGAAGCCTTCATCAGACTGAACTTTTCCCGTTCTTTGATATCACGTACGACCCAAGGTGGCTGCTTTGCGGACAGCCGCCTTGAAAAACCTTCGCACTGCCGCAGCTTTACACGGGGAGAGAGAAATTGGTTGATGTGGAGGAGATTTTTTCGTGCGCTTGTTGTTCCCCGTGTTTGTTCTGGCGGGCTGTGTCATGAGCCTTCCCGCCGCTGCCCTTGACGCTCCCGCCGCACCGCCGGCGGAACGTCCGCTGAAGGAATTCGTCACCTCCGTCGGCAAAGACGGATCGATCACCTTCCGCCTCTACGCTCCTTCGGCAAAAGCCGTCACCGTCGTTCTCGGCTCGCACAATCCGATCGCGCTGCAACGCGGCGATGACGGCATATGGGCTGCCAAGACCGAGCCGACGAAGCCCAACCTCTATGAATACTATTTCAACGTCGACGGCTTTCGCAGCATCGATCCCGGCACAAATTCGCCCAAGCCGCAGCGGCAGGTGAATACCAGCCTCATCCTCGTGCCCGGCAGCATCCTCGATATTCGCAATGTTCCGCACGGCGACCTGCGATTGGTGACACTACATTCCAAAGCGCTCGATTCGGAGCGCCAGATGTATGTCTACACACCGCCCGGCTATAGCAATCCGACGAAGCCACTACCCGTGCTCTATCTCTATCACGGCTTCGGCGACACGGCCGCATCCTGGATTGCGCAGGGACGGGCACCCCAGATTCTCGACAATCTGCTGGCGGAAAAGAAGATCGAGCCGATGATCGTCGTCATTCCGGACACGGAAACCGACGTGCCGGATGCGGTTGCGGAGAATTTCCCCGCCGCCGAACGCCGGAAAAACTTCTATCCGGCAAATGCCGAAGCAGCGGATCGAGAACTCATCGAGGATCTCATCCCCTATATGAAAAACCATTACCAGGTGCGCAGCGATGCTGACGGACGTGCGGTCGCCGGCCTGTCGCAGGGCGGATACCAGGCGCTCGTTTCCGGCCTCTCGCATCTCGGCACCTTCGGCTGGGTCGCGACCTTCAGCGGGGTGAGCACGACCACCGTGTCGAACAAGGCCGTTGACGCAGCTTTGAGCGGCCCTGACAAGGTCAACAAGCTACGCAACTTCACGGTGACGGTTGGAAGCAAGGACCAGGTCGTCGGCAAGGACGTCGCCGGCCTGAAGGCGATGCTCGAAGAGAAGAAAATCAAACACGACTATCAAGAATACCCGGACCTCGGGCATGAGATGGATGTCTGGCGGCCGTCGCTGATCGCATTCCTGCAAAAAGTCTTCAAGGAATAGGCGGCAACGACCGGAGCGGAGCTATTGCGCCGCTTCCGCCTGTGCCGGGCCGGTATTGTCCCGGCGCAGGATCATCCTGTGCGCTGCCAGCACCGCCCCGCCGGTGACCAGAATGCAGGCAAGCGCGATGCTCCAGCTAGGTTCGGCAAAGCCGAACAAAGTGAGGATCAGCGTCGAGAGCAGCGGTGCAGCATAGCTCGCCGCGCCGAGAATCTGGATATCGCCGTTTTTGACGCCGTAATCCCAGGCATAGAAGGCAGCGCCTACCGGAAAAAGCCCGAGCCCGAATACCGCAATCCATTGCGACGCCGCTTCCGGCCAGATCGTATCCTCCAGGCCAAGATGGCAGACGAGGGAAAGGGCTGATGTCACCAGACAGAAGATAGTGACGACATCGGTCGATACCGCCTCGAACCGGCGGGTGATCAACGAATAGCCGGACCAGGTGAAGGCGCAGAGAAATGCCGCACCGTAGCCGATGGCATGGGCACCCTCGAAGTGAAACCCGTTGCGGCCGACGATCAGCACCGTGCCAGCAAGACCCATCAGCGCGCCGACGATATGGTACCAGCGCAGCCGCTCGCCCGGCAGGAGCGCCGAGCCGACCACGATCAGCAACGGCCAGAGATAGGCGATCAGCCCCGCCTCGACCGCCGGCGCATGGCGCAGCGCGGTGAAATAGAGGAAATGATAGCCGAACAGCCCGGCGATGCCGGTGATCCAGACCTTGGCCGGCTGGCGCAGCAACTGCAGGCGCTCCGGCCTCAAGGCGAGAACAACGATGCCGGGGATGCTGCCGATGGCGAAACAGATGGCGAGCAATTGAAACGGCGGCATCTTACCCGATGCCACCGTCAGCAAGGCCAGAAACGACCACATCACGATGGCCGCAAATCCCGTCAATGTTGCGCGAAACTTCAAGTCGGCCCCCAGTCTGTCGCCGCGGGCTCTTTCCGAATCGAAAGCCCGTCTAGCTACCGTATTTCACGGCAGTAATCGTCACCGTCCCGTATTGCGTCGGGATACGGACGTAGACAGGCGCATATACATTCATGGCATCAGCCTTGGCAAACCAGATCTCCATGCCGTCGCTCTTGGCGAGATAGAGATAATCCTTGCGCGTTCCCTTATAGCCGCTCTTCGGCGTGAAGCGTACGCCACAGGCAATCGTCTTGCCCTTGAAACCATCCGTCGAAAACGGGTGCGATCCCTTCGGCGACAGTTTCAGATCCATGCGCATCTCGCCGTCGAAGACAGGCAAGGTCTGATTGCAGAGGTTGAGATTGGCGGTCGCTGGAAAGATCATGCCGGAAATCGGATCGAGTACCGAGTGCAGATCTCCGTTGCTGAGCGGAATCCAGCTTTGCGGCCGCTTCGGCTCCGGCGTGATCGTATTCGACGTCACATTGCCATCGGTATAGGCGACATCATAGGTGCGTTCCTTCTTTCCGCTCTTGTAATAGAGAGTGTAATGCGTCGCCTGCAGCTTGTTATCGCCGACCGTGCCGGTCACATCGGTTTTCGCATCGATCGACGTGACGAGATCGGCAAGGCCCGCCGACGTAATATCGCCCCGGATGGTAAACTGCTTATCCTTGACCTCGGTCTTGAAATCCGCCCTCGCGATCGGAAAACCGGCGAGCGACACGCGATACTGTGTTTCATGCCGCAGTTCCTCGGCCGATGCCGCCAAGGGCATCGACGCCAGCAGGGCCGAAACAAAAAGCCACCTTCCAAAATGAACCATGACCAAAGCCTTCAACAAAGAGCAGACAGCATATATAGGCGCTTTATGCCCTTGCTGCGACAATCAGAAAACAGCAGCTTTTTGACGGAATTGCGGGAAAGCTCAAGGTTTGGCTTGACGTAGCCGGTCGCTCTGACTATAGAACCGCAACTTTCCAATTATGGCCTGTTGGATTGCGCGCCGGGTTTTGCCCGGGATGACTATCCGATGGCCAAGAAAAACAAAAGTAGGTGTACTATGTCCCGCATGTGCGAATTGACCGGCAAGGCCGTCCTCGTGGGCAACAATGTCAGCCACGCCAACAACAAGACCAAGCGTCGGTTCCTGCCGAACCTCTGCCAGGTCACGCTGATTTCTGACGTTCTTGGCCAGCGTTATCGTCTGCGCGTTTCCGCTGCAGCACTCCGCTCGGTCGAGCATCGCGGCGGTCTCGACGCTTTCCTGATCAAGGCAAGCGAAAACGAGCTCAGCATGCGCGCCCGCCTGCTGCGTCGCCAGATCGTCAAGAAGACCGCTGAAGCTGCTGCCGTAGCAGCCTAAGCTTCCGCGCTTCTAGAAATAATACGGGCTGAAAGGCTTGCACGGATAACCTCCGGACAAGCCTTTTTCCATGCCCGGTTTGTTCCTCGAACTGGTGGCATCACCCAGGATAAAAAAATGCTGACGTCACGCTATACGCTTGTCTACGTTCTGCTGATGACGCTCGTCGTCGTCGCCTCCAACATCCTCGTGCAGTATCCGCTGCAGGCTGAGCTCGCCGGTATCAATCTCGCCGACATCCTGACCTGGGGCGCTTTCACCTATCCCGTCGCCTTCCTGATCACCGACCTGACCAACCGCCAGTTCGGGCCGAAGGCCGCGCGCAAGGTGGTCTTCGCCGGCTTCGTCGTCGGCGTTACGCTATCTTTCTTCACCGCACAGCCGCGTATCGCGATCGCCTCCGGCTCAGCCTATCTCGCTGGCCAGCTTCTCGATATCTCGGTCTTCAACCGCCTGCGCCGTATGGCCTGGTGGCGCGCGCCGCTGTTCGGTTCGCTGATCGGCTCGATGCTGGACACGGTGATGTTCTTCTCCTTCGCCTTCGCGCCCTTCTTCGTCTTCTTCGGCCCCAACGATCCCTTCGCAATCGACTGGGCGCCAATTCTCGGCACTTTCTCGACCTCGGCGCCGCGCTGGATTTCCTGGGCGATCGGCGATTTCTCGGTGAAGATGACCGTCGGCTTGGTCATGCTGCTGCCCTATGGCGCGCTGATGAACGTGTTGAAGCCGACGCAGCCGGTCCGCGCCGCGTAAACAGCTACCCATGCGATTTCATGAAAGCCCGCAAGTCGCGGGCTTTCTCATTTCTGGCTGACCAGCTTCTCATCCCTCAGCCGGAATTCCAGCATCAGGCTTCGCTGCAGGATCGAATGATTGTCGTCGGAGACCATGATCAGGTGGATCGCGCCATCGGCGGCGCGGAAGGCGTCCAGTCCTTCCATATTGTCGATCTGCAGATTGGACCCTGCCTGGAAGATGACGTTGCCGTCGACGACCGCGCCCGGCTTGATATCGCCGCCCGCGATGCGGCGGATACGTACGCCGATACCGTGCGCCAGATCGAAGCGCCGCTCCAGCAGCAGTAGATCGCCGTCGGGTAGGAAAACACCGTCGCTGGCGTCGAAATCGTCGTAATGGCGCACGGTAAAGCGGCCCTTCAACGGTCCGTCCAGAATCGCCGCCAGCATGTTCCCCTGATCGTCCAGGCTGCGCTCCGCGACGATCACCGCTGCTCCCGCAAGCGGGCTCGATTGCGGTGCAGTCATCAGGGCTTCCAGGCTGCGGTTGCCGCGCAATAGTTTCTTCGGAATTAGGATCGGAACGCTGCCGTCGGGCGGAGAAGTCTCGAAACCAGGATCGGGATAGGTGTCGACGCGATGATTCTGCTCATAGCTGACGAGCACATGGTTTCCCCGCAGCGCCAGCCCTTCCGCATCCATCGCGCCTTTGCCGGCATCCGTCTCGCCGAAGCGATCGATCATCGGCATGATGTGGGCATCGACAATGCGCCTCAGCCTGCCGTCCTCATCGCGCTCGATGGCCCCCGTCAGCCAATGACCGGTATCCAGGACCGAAACGAAATGACGCTGATCAGGACGGAAGCGGATGGCGGAGAGGGCGCCGAGAAGTGCGTTGCCGGAGCTGAGTTCAAGACCGCCGAGAAATTCGAGCGCACCGAACCGTGTCTGTTCGGAACCGGGCTTGAATGCCGTTATCGCCGTCGCGTGTATTTCCGCCGGCCCACCTTCCGACGTATCCATAGAGCCGCAGCCGGCGAGCAGCATCACAAGCATGGTCGCGCGGCAAAGGCGTTTCATGGGCTCTCACGGGGCCTTGCAACTAGAGCAATTCCAGGAAAAGTGCGTAGCGGTTTTCCGTCCGGAATTGCGTTAAAACAAAGAGATGGAGCAGTTCAGCGATTCCGTGAAGCGATGAACAGCTCTAGGCGGAAAATCGGCGGAAGCACCGGCCGGAAGGCCGATACAGGTTGGACTATAGGCTGTTCAGCTTGCGCGACGCATACGCGGCAGGCTGGCCTGATCCTCAAACAGCGATGCGAGCTGTTCGGTCATGGCGCCAGCCAACTCGTCGGCATCGACGATCGTCACGGCGCGGCGATAATAGCGAGTGACATCATGGCCAATGCCGATTGCCAGCAGCTCCACGGGCGACCGCGTCTCGATCTGCTCGATCACGGCGCGCAGGTGCCGCTCCAGATAGTTGCCCGGATTAACCGACAGCGTCGAATCATCGACCGGCGCGCCGTCCGAGATCATCATCAGGATGCGGCGCTGCTCGCGGCGGCCGAGCAGGCGGTTATGGGCCCAGATCAGCGCCTCGCCGTCGATATTTTCCTTGAGCAGGCCTTCGCGCATCATCAGGCCGAGATTGGTTCTCGCCCGTCGGTAGGGCTCGTCGGCCGATTTGTAGATGATGTGGCGGAGATCGTTGAGCCGGCCGGGCGTCTGCGGCTTGCCGCCGGCGAGCCATTTCTCGCGTGCCTGTCCGCCCTTCCAGGCCTTGGTGGTAAAGCCGAGGATTTCGACCTTGACACCACAGCGTTCCAGCGTGCGCGCCAGAATATCAGCGCAGGTCGCGGCGACGGTAATCGGCCGGCCGCGCATGGAACCGGAATTGTCGATCAGCAGAGTCACGACCGTATCGCGGAATTGCGTGTCGCGCTCCATCTTGAAGGAGAGCGCCTGCATCGGATCGATGATCAGGCGCGTCAGGCGCGCCGGATCGAGATACCCCTCTTCCAGGTCGAAATCCCAGGCGCGGTTCTGCTGCGCCATCAGCCGGCGCTGCAGGCGGTTCGCAAGCCGCCCTACGGCGCCCTGAAGATGCGCGAGCTGCTTGTCGAGGAAGGCACGCAGGCGCTCGAGCTCCACCGTGTCGCAGAGTTCCTGCGCCGTGGTCGTCTCGTCGAACTCCTCGGTGAAGACGTGGTAGTCGACCTTTTCGTTGAAGTCGGCGAAGGGCGTATTCGGACGGCGGGTCTCTCCCGGCGTTTCCGAATCCTCTTCGCCCTCTTCGCTCATGTCGTCGTCGGAGATTTCGGCGCCATCCATCTCGCCGTCGTCCATCTGCTCATCGGAAGCTTCGCTGTCCTCGGCAGGCGCGGAGTCGGAACCGTCGTCGCTCTCGACGTCCTGATCATCCTGATCTTCGCCGCTCGGCTTGTCCTCCTCGGCAGACTCCTCATCGGAATCCGGCTCCATGTCCTCGTCGCCGTATTCCTCGGCCATGTCCATGGCCGTGAGCATATTGCGGACGACGCGGGCGAAGCTCTGCTGGTCGTTGATGGCAGAAAGCAGATTGTCGAGTTCGCCGCCGGTCTTGTCCTCGATAAAAGGACGCCAGAGGTCGAGCACCTTGCCGGCGCTTTCCGGCGGCCGCTGACCGGTCAGCTTCTCGCGCACGATCATCGCCATGGCCTCGCCGATCGGCGCGTCTTCCTGCCGCTCGATACCGGAGAAATTCGCCTTGGCGTATTTCTCCGAATTCATCGAATTGAGGTTGGCCGCCATGCCGCTCATGCGCAATGCCCCGATCGATTCCACGCGGGCCTGTTCGACGGCATCGAAGATGGAGCGCGCCTCGGCGCCCTGCGGCGCCATGGTGGCGTGGACGCGGGCGTCGTGGCAGGCAAGCCTCAGCGCCATGGAATCGCCAAGGCCGCGCGTCACCGCCAGCTCATGCGCCGTCGGCCGCTTCGAAAGCTCCGGCAGGCGAATGCGCTCGCCCGTCATCCCCGGGCGTTCGTTGGCGAAGGCCACTTCGACCTCGGCATCGCCGGCGATCGAGCGCACGCAGCCGGTAATCGCCCGACGCAACGGCTCCATGTCCACCGGAGCGCCCGGCTTCGCTTTGGAATTGTCTCCGCGACCTGCCATGACTTGCTGGCTCTTCTCTTAGGCTTCGAGCACGATGTTGGCGGCGCTTTCCTTCAGCTCGACGCCGAAAGCGCGCTGATATTGCTCGGCGACCAGCGGCCGCTCCAGCTCATCGCACTTGTTGAGGAAGGTCACACGGAAGGCAAAGGCGACATCGCCGAAGATTTCCGCATTTTCCGCCCAGGTGATGACCGTACGCGGGCTCATGACGGTGGAAAGATCGCCGTTCATGAAGGCCGCGCGGGTCAAATCGGCGACGCGCACCATCTTGGACACGGTATCGCGGCCTTTCTCCGTGCGGAAAGACTTTACCTTCGCCAGCACGATATCGACTTCGTTGTTGTGCGGCAGGTAGTTCAGCGTCGTCACGATCGACCAGCGGTCCATCTGCGCCTGGTTGATCTGCTGCGTGCCGTGATAGAGGCCCGTCGTATCGCCGAGACCGATGGTGTTGGCGGTCGCAAACAGGCGGAAGGCCGGGTGAGGACGGATAACACGGCTCTGGTCGAGCAGCGTCAGGCGGCCGGACGATTCCAGCACGCGCTGGATGACGAACATGACATCCGGGCGGCCGGCATCGTATTCGTCGAAGACGAGCGCGACATTGTGCTGATAGGCCCAGGGCAGAATGCCGTCCTTGAATTCGGTGACCTGCAGGCCGTCCTTGACGACGATGGCATCCTTGCCGACGAGGTCGATACGGCTGACATGGCTGTCGAGGTTGATACGCACGCATGGCCAGTTAAGGCGGGCTGCGACCTGCTCGATATGCGAGGACTTGCCGGTGCCGTGATAGCCGGAGATCATCACGCGGCGGTTATGGGCAAAGCCGGCGAGGATGGCGAGCGTCGTCTCGCGATCGAACAGATAGTCGGTGTCGAGGTCGGGCACATAGGCATCGCCCTTGCTGTACGCCGGAACGCGGATATCGGAATCGATTCCAAAGACTTCACGGACCGAAACGGTCGTGTCGGGAAGCTCGGAAATATCAAGGTCAATCTTGCTCATCATGTCTCCAAGGCGGGCGACTGTCACCCAGCCATATCAATCTCAGCTTTTTTCATCCGTGACGCCGCAGCTTATTGTCCGCATCCGTCCGGTCGGGACATCGGCGATACTTCTCCGGGACTGAAGCGAAACCTCGGCGCGATGAAATGATCGCTTACGAGCATTCTGGAACTGAGTCCCGGACAAGAAACGCCGCGCCCGGAAAGTTGACCGAGGTGCAGCCAGCCAAAAGCGCACCTTGCCGCAGTCGCCTGCGGCCTCAGCCGATTTGGACCATACCTGATTGAAGACGGAGAGCAAGGACAGGAATTAACAAAAACCGTTCTGCTTCAACAATTGATAGGCCTGAATGACCGCGCGAAACCGTTCCTCCGAGCCGCGATCGCCGCCGTTGGCGTCCGGATGGTGCTTTTTCACCAGTTCCTTGTAACGGCTCTTGATCTCGGCGCTGGTGGCATTGGCACCCAGCCCCATCGTGTCGAAGGCTTTCGCCTCGAGCGTCTTCAACTTGCGCTCCTGGGGGAAGCGCGGACCGCGTCCCTGCCCCTGCCCGTCCTTGACGAAACCGAAGGGATCGCGAACGCGGGAATAGGAACCGGAGCGGATGTCGGATTGCAGCGGGCTGTTGCGGGCCGACTTATTGACGCCGACGGTCCAGGTCGGGCGATGACCGGTGATGGCTTCCTTCTGGTAACGCGCGATCTCACCGTCCGAGAGGCCGGAGAAATAATTGTAGCCCTTGTTGTAATCTTTGACGTGCTCGAAGCAGAACAAAAAGAACTGCCCTTCCGCATTGCGCCCGACCGGCGCACGATGCGTACCCTTTTTGTCGCAGCCGTCCCATTGGCACGTCGGCGGAGCCTGTTCGGCCTCCGGCTCGCGCTTGCGGCGGGTTCGAATGCGATCGAAATATTTTGAATCGAGTCTCATGGCGCCCTAATTATGGGGCCTCAGCCACCCCACAACAAGAATTGACAAATGGGAATGTTGCAGGCTTTGTGAAACCTTTTTCGCGAACGAGGTGACGGCGGGAATATGGAAACGACGCTTCAATCCCGCATTGAGAAAAAGCTCAACGACGCCTTCGCGCCCGAGCGTCTCGCTGTCATCAACGAAAGCCATATGCATGCCGGCCATCAGCCCGATATGACCGGAACGGGCGAAACTCATATAAGGGTTCGCATCGTCTCCGCCAAGTTCGCCGGCATGACACGCCTTGCCCGCCATAGGGCAATAACCGAGCTTTTGAAGCCGGAACTCGATGCCGGCCTCCATGCCCTGGCCGTGGAGCCGGCAGCACCGGGCGAAGCGGTGCGGTGGTAACCAGCTACTCCGGCTTCCCCTCTTCCGTTTCCGCTGGCCTGATCCTGATCTTGGTGATGCGGTTCTTCTCCCGCTTCATGACGATGAAGCGCTTGCCGTAGAAGGTGAACGCCTGGCGCTCTTCCGGAATGGTCATTGATTCGTGAATGACGAGGCCGGCGATCGTCGTTGCCTCCTCGTCCGGCAGATCCCAATCGAGGGCGCGGTTCAGATCGCGAATCGGCACGACGCCATCGACGACGATCGAACCATCGGCCTCCTGCCGCACGCCCTGAATATCGAGATCGTGCTCGTCGGCAATATCGCCGACGATCTCCTCCAGAATATCCTCCAGGGTGACGATGCCCTGCACTTCGCCATATTCGTCGACGACGACGGCGAAATGCTGCTTGCGGCGCAGGAAGGCATTGAGCTGATCTTCGAGATTGGTGCTGTCGGGCACGAACCAGGGCTTCTGGGCGATCTTGACGATATCGAGGTTTTCTGGCTCGACATTCCGCTCCGCCAGCGCCCTCAACAGATCCTTGGCATGCACGACGCCGATGATGTTGTCGATCGTACCGCGCCAGAGCGGCATGCGCGTATAGGGGCTGTCGAGAATAGCCCTCACCACGACTTCCGGCGGATCGTCGGCATTGATGGCGCGCATTGCCGTGCGATGGACCATGATGTCGGAAAGCTCCAGCTCGCCGAGATCGAGCACACCGCCCAGCCGGTCGCGGTCCGCCTTGACCACCGAACCTTCGCGATGCAGCAGATCGACGGCGCCGCGCAATTCGTCATACGCCGACAGCATCGACACTTCCCTGGAGAGATTGACACCGAAGATGCTCAGTATCTGACGCACGATGGCGTTGACGACGCTCGACACCGGCCCGACGACGATGACGAAGAGACGTATCGCACCGGCGACATTCAGCGCGAAGCGGTCCGGCGTCGCAATGGCCCAGCTCTTCGGCAGAACCTCGGCGAAAATGACAAGGATGACTGTCATGGCGGCAGTGGCGATCGCCACACCGGAGTTGCCGAACAGGCCAAGGAACAAGCTGGTCGCAAGCGACGACGACAGAATGTTGGCGAGATTGTTGCCGATCAGCAGCGCGCCGATCAACCGGTCGCGACGCTCGATCAGCAGCCGCACGATGCCGGCGCGGCTGTCACCGTTGGCTTCCAACGTGTGGATGCGGCTACGCGAAGCCGCCGTCAGCGCCGTCTCCGAGCCGGCGAAAAAGGCCGAAAGCAGCACCAGCGCGATGATCGAGATGATCTCGGGCCAATATTCCCACAGAACAGCCAGGGTGCTTTCGACCGTCATTGCGGATGTTTTTCCCTTAGGAAACTGAGAACTTCGGAGGAAGGAACGTCATCGGCGACGAAGGATTGCCCGATGCCGCGGGTCAGGATGAAGGTTAGCTTGCCGCTCTTGACCTTCTTGTCCTGGGCTATCGCGTCCATCAGTACCTCGGCCGGCGGCAGCTCGCCCGGAATGTCGCCCATCCGCGTCGGCAGGCCGACCGCCTTCAGGTGCGTCTCGACTCGGTTCGCGTCGTCGGGGCTCGCCAGATTGAGGCGCGAAGAAAACTCGTGCGCCAACACCATGCCGATCGAAACACCCTCGCCATGCACCAGCCGCCGGCTGTCATAGGCGGTGGCCGCCTCCAAGGCATGGCCAAAGGTGTGGCCGAGATTGAGCAGCGCCCGCGGACCGTTTTCGCGCTCGTCGGCAACGACGACGTCGGATTTTGCCTGGCAGCTCGCAGCAATCGCCTCTATTCGCGCCTCGCCGCCGGAGAACACCTCTTTCCAGTTGGCCTCCAGCCAGGCGAAGAAATCCGGCTTGTCAATCAGGCCGTATTTGGCAACCTCGGCATAGCCGGCGCGGAATTCTCGTTCGCTGAGCGTATTCAGCACGTCGGTGTCGGCGAGCACGAGATCGGGCTGGTGGAAGACGCCGACAAGGTTC
This sequence comes from Rhizobium cerradonense, assembly GCF_030182455.1. Lineage (NCBI taxonomy): Bacteria > Pseudomonadati > Pseudomonadota > Alphaproteobacteria > Hyphomicrobiales > Rhizobiaceae > Rhizobium > Rhizobium cerradonense. The sequence continues at coordinate 496,790 of NZ_JAQJCK010000004.1, read as the reverse complement.
TTGCCGTGATGGGTGTTGATGCCGGTCTTGCCGCCGACAGAAGAATCCACCTGCGACAGCAGCGATGTCGGCACCTGCACGAAACGAACGCCGCGGCGCACGATGCCGGCAGCAAAGCCGGCGAGATCGCCGATCACGCCTCCGCCAAGCGCGATGACGGCATCGTTGCGCTCGACACGGGCGGTCAGCACGGCATCGCAGACGGCCATCAGATGCTCGAAGCTCTTGGTCTTCTCGCCGGCCGGCAGCACCAGCTTCGACGGCTGAATACCGGCTTCTTGAAGGCTCGCAATCAGGGCATCGAGATAGAGCGGCGCGACATTTTCGTCCGTAATGACAGCCGCTCTGCGGCCCTTCAGCCTTGCTGCGATTTCCTTGCCGGCGCGCGCAATCAGGCCAGGGCCGATCAGAATGTCATAGGCGCGCTCGCCGAGGGGCACGCGGACGAGACGCTCGGCCGATGCCGATGGGATCGCATTCATGGTGTCTTGCTTTCTTCTTTCCCCTCGACGATGGCAGCAAGGACTTCCTTGACCATAACTTCCTTGCCCACATCGCGGGACAAAACCGTGAGATCGGCTTCCGCATAGATCGGATAGCGCGCATTCATCAGCTTTTCGAGGGTCTGCTTCGGATTTTCGGTTTTAAGCAGCGGTCGCGTATCGCGCTTGTTGACCCGCTCCCAGAGCACGTCGAGATCGGCTTTCAGCCAGACCGACAGGCCGCTGCGTTTGACGTGCCGGCGCGTGCGGTCGTTGATGAAGGCGCCGCCGCCGGTGGAAACGACGCGAGGGCCGCCCTTAAGCAGCCGCTTGATCACCCGCGTCTCCAGCGCCCGGAATTCGTCTTCGCCGTAGGCCTCGAACAGCTCGGCGATCGTCATGCGCGACACGCGCTCGATCTCGATATCCGTATCGACGAAGGGAATGCCGAGCTGATGCGCGACCAGCCGGCCGACCGAGGATTTTCCGGCCCCCATCAACCCGACGAGGACAAGATTGCGCGTACCCAATACGGCACGCGCTCTGTCTCTAAGGCTTTCTGCAAGGGTCAGTACTTGTTCACTCATCGGCCCATTCACAATTTGTTTGGAAACGGTATCGTCAAATGCGCCTGTAGCGTCAAGACGCCGCAACATAAACATGTCTGCAATATCCTTCGGCTAACGCTTGTCGGATATGATTACAGTATAGCGTCGGACCAATGATTGGGACGAGGAGAGTTTCTGAATGCCGACCCTGTTTCGCTTCCTTGTCATCTGTGCGGTGATCGCCGGATCGGTCTATGGAGCAATGTGGGCCCTTGTGCTCTTCGTCGATCCGCAGCCGCGCGATGTGACGATCCGCATACCGTCTGAGCGCGTCAACCCGCCAGCGACCGGCTCGGTGAAGCCGTGAGCGCGGAGTTTGCCGTGAAGGACCTGAGCCGCGTCCATATGGAAGCCTTCCTCGAAATGATGAGCGCCGAACGCGGCGCGGCGGTCAACACGCTGCAGTCCTACGAGCGCGACCTCGACGATCTCCATTCCTTTTTGTCCGAGCGCAACGTCCGCCTGACGGAAGCGGCATCGAACGATCTCGGCGCCTATCTCTCCGGTCTTTCCCGCCAGGGCTTCAAGCCGTCGTCGCAGGCCCGCCGCCTGTCGGCCATGCGCCAGTTCTATAAATTTCTCTATGCCGAGGGTCTGCGCACCGATGATCCCACCGGCATTCTCGACGCGCCGAAGAAAGGCCGCGCCCTGCCGAAGACCATGGGTGTCGACGAGGTGACGCGCCTTCTCGCCCAGGCCGAACAGGAAGCGGCCGTCGAAGGCCCGGATCAATTGCAGCATCTACGCATGCTGGTTCTGCTGGAGCTGCTCTATGCCACCGGCATGCGCGTCAGCGAACTCGTTTCCCTGCCGGCGAAAGTCCTGGACCAGGAAGGGCGCTTCCTGATGATCCGCGGCAAGGGCAACAAGGAGCGGCTGGTGCCGCTGTCGCAATCGGCGATCGCTGCGCTGAAGACCTATGGCCGCCGACAGGCGCTGGAGGCGGCAAAGGCCAAGCAGCCCGCTCCAGAAAGCCCATGGCTCTTCCCCGCGGCCTCCAAGCAGGGCTATCTGCCGCGCCAGGTCTTTGCGCGGGATTTGAAGGATCTTGCCATTCGCGCCGGGCTGACGCCCTCGTTGATCTCACCGCATGTCATGCGCCATGCCTTCGCCAGCCACTTGCTCGCCAATGGCGCGGACCTCCGTGTGGTGCAGGAACTTCTTGGCCATTCCGACATTTCGACCACACAAATCTACACACATGTGCTGGAAGAACGGCTTCACCAACTGGTGCAAACGCATCACCCCCTTGCCAAACAGGCCAAAAAACGGGAATAGGACCGGCACACAGGCTATACGTGCCGTCTCTCGTCACGGGCAAAAGGATCGGAAACGCACCTCATGCACAATTATCTCGACTTCGAAAAACCCATCTCGGATCTCGAAGGCAAGATTCACGAGCTGAAGAAACTGGCAAGCGAAGACGAGAGCATCGATACGTCCGACGAAGTCGGCCGGCTCGAAATTCGCGTCCGCGAAGCCATGGCCGATATCTATTCGAAGCTCAATGCCTGGCAGAAGACGCAGGTCGCCCGTCATCCGCAGCGCCCGCATTTCGTCGATTATGCCGGCGCGCTGTTTACGGAATTCACGCCGCTCGCCGGCGACCGCAAGTTTTCCGAGGATGCCGCCATCCAAGCGGGCTTTGCCCGTTTCCGCGGCCAGCCGATCGCCATCATCGGCCAGGAAAAGGGCAATGACACCAAGACGCGCCTGAAGCACAATTTCGGCAGCGCCCGTCCCGAGGGCTACCGCAAGGCGATCCGCATCCTGGAAATGGCCGATCGCTTCGGATTGCCGGTTGTTACCCTGGTCGACACGGCCGGCGCCTATCCCGGCGTCGGCGCCGAAGAGCGCGGCCAGGCGGAAGCAATTGCCCGCTCCACGGAAATGTGCCTGGGCGTCAAGGTGCCGATCATCTCCGTCGTCATCGGCGAAGGCGGCTCCGGCGGCGCGATCGCGATTGCCACCGGCAACCGCGTTTATATGCTCGAACATTCGATCTACAGCGTGATTTCACCCGAAGGTGCCGCCTCGATCCTCTGGCGCGATTCCACCCGCGCCAAGGAAGCCGCCACCAACATGAAAATCACCGCCGAGGATCTGAAGGGACTCGGCATCATCGACGGCATTATCCCCGAACCGCTCGGCGGCGCGCATCGCGATCCGCAGACCGTGATCGCGGCAACGGGCGACATGATTTCCAACGCGCTTGGCGAACTCTCCAGCCGTTCGGGCGAACAATTGCGCAGCGACCGCCGCCAAAAATTCCTCAATATGGGTCGCAATCTCTAACTTCAGTTAGAGACTCGTGATCTCTCAAAACGGGAATGAGGCCAAATCTTGGCCACATTCTTGTTATCGAAACGCTTATGACAAAGAAAAGCTTGCGGCCATGCCGCGGGCGCGTCATAGGCTGGTAAGGAATTGTCAAGTATAAGCCGTCTATGATTCTGTTTCATGTTTCGATTGGGGGCGGCGAAACAGATCGTGCAGCCGCTCTTCGTGTCTATGGGCTAAGTCAGAATGCGCTTCCGTCACCTCGCCTATGTTTCCCTGATGGCGCTGGCTCTCGCCGGCTGTAACGACACGCTGGAATCGGCGTCGGTCGACCTGTCGACGGTGAAAAACAAGGTCGAGCAGCCGCTTCCGAGCCACATCCTTGCCGACATGACGAAAAAGGGCATGGACCGCAATTCGCCGATCATGATCCGCATCTTCAAGGAAGAAGGCGTGATGGAGATCCTCAAGGCGAACCAGAGCAATCGCTTCGAGGTCATCGCCGATTACAAGATCTGCGCCTGGTCTGGCCGTCTTGGCCCGAAGGTGAAGGAAGGCGACCGGCAAGCGCCGGAAGGCTTCTACATGCTGACGCCGGCCAACCTCAATCCGAATTCCAAATATTATCTCGCCATCAACACCGGTTTTCCGAACCGTTATGACGCGGCCAATGGACGCAGCGGCGCCAATCTGATGATCCATGGCGCCTGCTCGTCATCGGGCTGCTATTCGATGACCGACCAGCAGGTGCTGGAAATCTATGCCTTCGCGCGCGACGCGTTCAAAGGCGGCCAGAAGGCGATCCAACTCGAGGCCTTCCCCTTCCGCATGACCGCGGAAAACATGGTCAAGCATCGCCTCAGCCCCAATATCGAATTCTGGAAGATGCTGAAGGTCGGCTACGACAATTTCGAAGTGACGAAGCGTCCGCCGGAAGTTGAGGTCTGCGAGAAGAAATACGTCTTCAACCAGCAGGCCACCGGCCCCTTCAACGCCGGTGGCAAATGCCCCGTCATGACCACCCCGCCGGCCCTGCAGACCGCGCTGCTGAGCCACGACAAGCAGTATGACGCCGACTACAGCGCCGCTCTGAAGAAATATGACGGCATGGCCTGGTATGACCCGACCGAAGCCGAACGCAAGGCTATCGTCGCCAAGCAGCGCAAGGGCCACGATCTCGCCTATGCCCCGACCGGCACCGCGCTTGCGGCCGGCAAGATGATGAAAGTGGCCGATCTGGAGACGATGATGTCCAATCAGTCGGCACAGCAGGTTGCCCGCGGCACCACCGTCGCCAATCCGACGACCGCAAGCATCCGCGTGGCCGGTAACGGCCTTGCCGCGCAGCCGGCGGCTCCGGCCGGCGGCCCCGTGGTCGCCACGGCCGTGCCGGTGAACGTGCCGATCCCGACGGCAAACCCCATGGTCAATCCGCTCGCCTATGCACCCCCGCCCGTCGAAACCGCACAGACCGAGCCGGCCAAGAAGCCGCCCTTCTGGAAGTTCTGGGCCAAGAGTGAATAGCCCGACCAACGCGGTTTACGATCTGCGCGGGCTGAAATGCCCGTATCCGGCGATCAAAACGGAAAAGCGCCTGCGCGGCATGTCGAGCGGCGCGGTTTTGACGGTGGAGACGACGGACCCGCTTGCTGTTATCGACATTCCCCATCTCTGCAACGAGCAAGGCCATACCTTGCTCACAAGCGAGAAGACCGACAGCGGTCATCGCTTCATTATTCGCAAGGGTTGATCGTTCGCAGTCAGGGCCATCCTCGTGGTTCGAGGGTCGCCCTTCGACAAGCTCAGGCCTCCCACCTCACCATGAGGATGGGGGGAGTCCGGCTTTCCTTGGGCACACCTGACACTGCACTCTGATTATGGGCGGCAATGCCCACAGATCAGGCTCACCCTGAGGTGGCCCACAGGGGCCTCGAAGGGCGAGGCGGGTTGCTTGATCTCATCGGGGTGAAACTAAAATCGCATCCCCGGTACGGCCAGCGGATTGTCCTGAAGTGCGGCGCGATCCGGCGTATCGACGCGTGGCTTGCTCAGGAACGCGTCGAACAAGCCCTTCACGAAATCTTCGGGCAGATCCTTGGTGATGATCACCATGCGCGTGCGCCGGTCTTCGGGATTGGGCCAGGCGGGCAGGCGCACCGGCGGGTGGAAGATATTCTGCACGCCATGCAGCACGACCGGACGCTCCGGCCTGTCGGACATGGCAACGATCGCCTTCATCCGCAGCAGCTTTTCGCCATGCGCGGAACGTAGGAGGTCGATGAACATTTCCAGCGCGATCGGATCGATCGGTTGGCTCTCGACGATCGAGAAAGAGCGGATCGACTCGTCGTGACGGTTCACATTATGGGCGTGCTGATGCCGATGGCCATGATGATGGTGGCCATGGTGGTGATGGCCGTGCCCCTCGTGATGATGGTGGTCGTGCTCATGGTCGTGATGATGATCATGGTCATCATCGGCCTCAAGCTCGTCTCGCAGCCAACGGCCAACGTCGGCGATCTTGGAGGCCGGATCGTAAAGGCCGTTGACGAGAATGGCGGCGCGGCCCGCCTCGTTGCTGTCGGCGTTCAAGATCTGCGCCCGCGGATTGAGCGCCCGCAACCGGCTCTCCAGCATGTCGACGGAAGCAGCGCCTTCCAGGCCGGTCTTGGAGACGATCAGCCGGTCGGCGACCGCCACCTGCTTGCGCGCCTCTTCGTGGTTGTCGAGCGTCTGCAAGCCATTGACCGCATCGACGATGGTGATCACGCCATCCAGATCGAAATTGGCGGCGATGATCGGATTGCCCATGATCGACTGCATCACCGGCGCCGGATCGGCAAGGCCGGTCGTTTCGACGACGACGCGCTTCAGCGGGCGGATCCGGCCGGTCTGCATGGCGTCCATCAGATTGGCGAGCGTATCCACCAGCTCGCCGCGCACCGTGCAGCAGAGGCAGCCATCGGAGAGCTCGATGATGGAATCGCCGGAGCTTTCGACCAGCAGGTGGTCGATGCCGACATCGCCGAATTCGTTGATGATGACTGCGGCGTCCCGCATCTCCGGATCCTTGAGGATGCGGTTCAGCAATGTCGATTTACCGGCTCCGAGAAAACCGGTCAGGATCGAAACCGGCACCCTCTCCTGCGGAACGCTCATGGTTCAGGTCCGATCAGTAAGTGGGACGCGGCATGGGAATGGGTATGCCGGTGACATCGCCCGTGGCGGCAATCTTGTCGCCCTTCACGGCCTTATCGCCCTTTGCCGTCACATCGTCCTTGTCGCCCTTGCTCGCGGTCGCAACGTCCTGACCGCCGATCAGGCCGGCATAGACGAAATTCGGCTCGTGATCCATTTCATGGATGTAGGGCGACTGCACCTTCGTGCGGCCGGTGGGATCGCGGGTTTCGCTTCGATGTTGTGCGCCCTTGGCGCTGCAAATATCGGCGGTGATGTCGGCAACTTCGTCTTGGCCCGTTCCATAGGGCTGCAGGCTCGCCAGCGTGTCCCGCCCGGAGAACTGGTTCTCAAAACCCTTTTCCAGGAAATTGGCGGAATCATCGGCGCGTGCGGCAAGGCTGTCGGTGCCGAGAACGACGGAGACCAGCGTGCGGCCGTTGCGGGTGGCCGAGGCGATCTGGTTGAAGCCGGAAGCGCATATGAAGCCGGTCTTCATGCCGTCGGCGCCATCGAAGCGGCCGATGAGCATGTTGATGTTCTGCACCTGCTTGACGCCGTTGGTGAAGCCTTCCAGCGAGAAATAGCCGGCATATTGCGGGAACTCGCGGCGTAGTGCCACGCTGACAACGGCAAGATCGCGCGCCGTCGTGTACTGACCCTTGCCGGGCAGGCCGTTGGGATTGATGAAATGCGTGTCACGCATTCCGAGGCGGACGGCTTCCGCATTCATGCGCGCGACGAAGCCCGGCTCAGAACCGCCAACCGTCTCGGCGATCGCCATGGCAAGGTCATTGGCGGATTTGATCAGCATCATCTTCAGCGCATTGTCGAGCGTCAGCTTCTGCCCCGGCTTGAAATACATCTTCGCCGGCGGCTGCGAAGACGAAAGCTTCGACATGACGACGGGCGTGTCGAGCGTGACCTGGCCGGACTGGAGGGCGCGGAAAGCGACATAGACCGTCATCAGCTTGGTCAGCGAGGCCGGGTACCACTTGCGGAAGGCGTCTTCATGATCGAGCACGCGGCCGGTGCTGACATCGACGAGAATATGCGGATTGGCCTCGGCCACATGCGCAGTCGACAGGAAAAGCATGGATGCGGCTGCGGCCATGGGAACCAGCCGCAGGGCGGCATACAAACGATTCTGCTTCGTCAGCACGGTCTATCCTTCAGAAGTCCGGAATTTTCTCGAAAGCTCCCCCTATTTAACCTATATGGCTAAGAGAAGGCAAAGGCGATTGACGAGTTTATTGCCAGCCGATCACAGCCTTGTGATCACATGTGCTGCATCAAAAAGTGCGATGTGATGTGGAGGACTGTGTGCCGGATGAAATTGCTAGACCCGAATCCGATATTGAGCAGCAGGAAAAATCAGCATGCCGATTTTGAACAGAGCCGCCGAACTCCAGGACGAAGTGACGGAATGGCGCCGCTATATCCATACAAGGCCTGAGCTCATGTATGCGGTGGAAAACACCGCCGCCTTCGTCGCCGAAAAGCTCAAGGCATTCGGCGTCGACGAAATCGTCACCGGCATCGGCCGTACCGGCGTCGTCGGCCTTATTCGCGGCAAAGGCGAAGGCCGCACCGTCGGCCTGCGCGCCGACATGGACGCGCTGCCGCTCACCGAAATCACCGGCAAGCCCTGGGCTTCCGAGACACCCGGCAAGATGCATGCCTGCGGCCATGACGGCCACACCGCCATGCTGCTGGGCGCCGCGAAATATCTCGCCGAGACCCGCAATTTCAACGGCAACATCGCCGTGATCTTCCAGCCGGCCGAAGAAGGCGGCGCCGGCGGCGACGCCATGGTCAAGGACGGCATGATGGAGCGCTTCCGCATCGAGGAAGTCTACGGCATGCACAATCTGCCGGGCCTGCCGGTCGGCCAGTTCGCCATCCGCAAGGGCGCGATCATGGCGGCGACCGACGAGTTCACCGTCACCATCAAGGGGCGCGGCGGCCACGCCGCCATGCCGCACACGACGATCGACCCCATCGCCATCGGCGCGCAGATCATCACCAACCTGCAGCTCATCGCCTCACGCAGCGCCAATCCGCTGAAATCGGTGGTCGTCTCGGTCACCAAGTTCAATGCCGGCAACGCCTATAACGTCATTCCGAACGACGCCAGCTTCGTCGGCACCGTGCGCACGCTCGACGCCGAGATCCGCGACCTCGCCGAACGCCGCTTCCGGCAAATCGTCAGCGGCATCGCCGCCAGCCACGACGCGGAGGCGGATATCCAGTTCCACCGCAACTATCCGGTCACCGTCAACCACGCCGACGAGACCGAGCACGCGATTGCCGCCGCACGCGACATTGCGGGTACTGCCAACGTCATCCCCAACATCGATCCCATGATGGGCGGCGAGGATTTTTCCTACATGCTGAACGCCCGCCCCGGCGCCTTCATCTTCGTCGGCAACGGCGAGACCGCCGGCCTGCACAACCCGGCCTACGACTTCAACGACGAAGCCATCGCCCACGGCATTTCCTATTGGGTCCGGCTTGCCGAACAGCGCCTGAACGCCTGAGCCGCCACCATCTCTCCGTGCGCCTGACTGTGGCGCACGGACAAGCAAAAGCAGATTGTCTCCAGGACGTAAAAGAGCTTGGCTTCAGGCCCTTGCTTTTGTATGGATCAATGTCAGTGGTCCCGTAGCTCAGCAGGATAGAGCATCAGATTCCTAATCTGAGGGTCACGCGTTCGAATCGCGTCGGGATCACCATTGGTTTTCAAAGGCTTAGGTTCATTCCGGCTCCTCGCTTTGAACGGTGACAACCCTCGCTTCCACTTTGTTCACCCTGTCGACGACAGCATCACGATCGAGCGTCATCAAATTAGATTCATTAGCAATTCGCCCAACAGTTGAAAGAGCAATTCAAAGAACGCTGCGGGTGAGTATGCGGCGGGCCAGCTAACCACGAAACCAACAAATCCAAGCGCGATGGCCGCAACCAGACCATGCTTTTCCCAACCATATGCCGCACCTATGCCTATAGCGATAGCAGTTATTGCGAACGCCCAGATGCACCGAAAGACGATCGTCAAAATTCTTAGCATTCTGTCCCTCAGCGTCTGCGGCTTGTAAGAATCATTGAGAATAAGAGCGGCAGCGCTGGAAATGTGGTTATGCTGAAGACAAACGGCAACCTCCCGATATCGCCATCGCCGCCACTCCAAGATAGGCACGCACATCCCACAATCCGTTCGCCTGACTCGCTTGGAGCGGCTTATGAGTGCATCGTCAGGTGCATGGTTATTCCATTTTTCGTGTACGAATATTCTTGCTGCCCATTGAATTTCCGTGTACGAAAATTATATGGAGATTATCTGGGACGAGCTGAAGCGCGAAACAAACCTGGCCAAGCATGGCCTGGACTTCGCCGATCTCGATATTGAATTCTTCGCAGGTTCTATCGTCGTTTCCGCGAATGATGGCCGCTCCATGGCCATCGGTGAATTGGACGGGCAAATCGTTGCAGCCGTCGTATTCAAGCCGCTTGGCTCAGAAGCCATCTCGGTCATTTCGATGCGCCCCGCAAGCCGCAAGGAAAGGAAGCTCTTATGGTGACGAAGTTCTCTTCGCGGCGCCCTCTAAATGAGAGAGAAGAAGCCGAAATTCAAAAGATGATCGCGTCCGATCCAGATGCTCCAGAAGCAACGGATGAGCAACTTGCTCAGGCGAAACCCTTCGCAGAAGCCTTTCCGGATCTGATGGGAAGCATCAAGCGCGCCAGAGGGCGGCCAAAAATGGATGCACCGAAAGTCGCCGTCACCCTGCGAATAGATCCGGATGTCCTTGAGCAATTCCAGTCCAAGGGAAAGGATTGGCGAAGTGATATGACGCAGGCGCTACGCAAGGCTGCTGGGCTCAAATAAGCCTCATCTCGAACCTGGGCCCCCTGCTAAAACGACCACAGCAGCCTTTGCCTCGATGCCCTATGAGGCTATCTTTCATACATGACGCGGGTGATGGTGATCGGCAATGCGGGCGGCGGAAAGTCGACGATGTGCAGGGCATTGAGCGCTGTACATGCATTGCCTTATTTCGCAATCGACAAGATTCAGTGGAAACCGAATTGGGTCCAGACGCCCAAGTTGGAATTTGCGGCGTCTCATGAAGCCTGGTTTTCGCAAGAACGGTGGCTGATTGATGGCTACGGGCCGTGGGAATCCGTTCAACGTCGCATGGATATGGCCGATACGATTGTTTTCGTGGATCACCCGATATGGATTCATTACTGGTGGGCCACCAAACGCCAGGTGAAGTCTTTATTCCGTGGCCGCCCGGATGGACCTGACGGATGCCCGATGTTTCCGGTTACTATTCGTCTCTTCAAAATGATGTGGTGGCTGCATCGGGAAATGCGTCCAAAACTGCTTGCCGCAATCGAAGCTCACCGCGGCCACGCACGGATCATCCACATTCGATCACCGAAAGAGCTTGCTGAGTTCGCTGCCAACCCAAGATAGGCAACAGCGCGTCCCCCAACCCTGTTGTCGGAAGGTGGGCGCCCTGACCCTCACCCCACCAAAATCCTGTTCCTTACCAGCCTCACCCCCGGAACGGCCTCGGCCACCACAGTCGCCCGCTCGATTTCCTGCGGTGTTGCCGCTGTTCCGTCCAAACGGATTTCCTGGCCGACGGCGGTCACCGTGACGTCGGAGGCGTCGAGGCCGCCGGCGACGGCGAGCGCATCGGCGACGGTGGATTCCAGTGCCGAGCGTTTGGCGTTTTCGCTTTCTATTTCAGGCCTTACGCCGTGAAACGTAGCTGCTTTAAAAACCATTTTTGCCCTTCTCCTGCGCCTCTGCCGGATGGGAAACGCGGTATCTGCGTATTGGTTCATTAGCAGCCCGAAAATTGCCGCTGAACCCGGACATTCCAGCAGGAAGGGACCTGAGAGCGACTCGCCAATATAGCTGCGGACTTGCCGCCTCCCACGATCCCCTGTAGAGCCATGGGCGATCACAGCAATATTCGGACACGTGGAATGACCATCGGGAGCAAGGCGCCGCGCCGCCTGACGATATTGGGTTCGACCGGCTCGATCGGACAAAACACGCTCGACGTCATCGCCCAATTGGGCGGGCGCGAGGCGTTCGATATCGCCGCAATCACCGGGCACGACAATATCGATCTCCTGGCGAGCCAGGCGAAAGCCTGTGGCGCCGCTCTCGCCGTCACGGCCAATGAAGACCGGTATCAGGCTCTGAAGGATGCGCTTGCCGGCACCGGCATTGCCGTGGCCGCCGGCAGAAACGCTCTCATCGAGGCCGCCTCCATTCCATCCGACTGGGTGATGGCGGCGATTGTCGGCACCGCCGGCCTTGCGCCGACGCTTGCGGCCGCGCACCGCGGCGCCGATATCGCGCTTGCCAACAAGGAATGCCTGGTCTCCGCAGGCGAACTCTTCGTCCGTGCCGTCAGCGAAGGCGGCGGACGGCTGATTCCGGTGGACAGCGAACACAGCGCGATTTTCCAGGCGCTCGAGGACGACCAGCAGCATGCGGTCGAGCGCATCATCCTGACCGCCTCGGGCGGCCCCTTCCGCACATGGTCGCGCGACGAGATGGCCAATGTCACGGCAGCGACCGCGCGCGCGCATCCGAACTGGTCCATGGGCCTGAAGATTTCCATCGGCAGCGCTTCGATGTTCAACAAGGCGTTGGAGATGATCGAGGCCAAACATCTGTTCAATGTCTGCCCGGATCAGATCGAGGTTATCGTCCACCCGCAATCCATCGTCCATTCGATGGTCGGCTATACCGACGGCTCGGTGCTGGCGCAGCTCGGCTGTCCGGACATGCGCACGGCGATCGGCTATGCGCTGACCTATCCGTCCCGAACAAAACTCAATGTCGATCGGCTGGATTTTGCGAAATTGGCCCGGCTGGATTTCGAAGCGCCGGACGAGGTTCGTTTCCCCGCACTGCGCCTTGCCCGCACCGCGCTGCAACGCGGCGGGCTGCAGGGCGCCGTCATGAATGCCGCCGAAGAGATTGCCTTCCAAGCCTTCGTGGATGAACACATCGGCTTCCTCGAGATGGCCGATATTGCCGAAGCGGTCATGGACCAAATGATCGGGATTGGCAGCGCCGAAACGATGGATGCAGTCTTTGCCGCCGATGATGAGGCACGCGGCCGCGCCAGCGCGCTTATTGCCCAGCGCGACAAGGCAGCCTAACATCCTCGCCAACAGCGCTTTTGCGGAGAGATCACTCCATGGCACTTCACCTCGAAACTCCGCTCCTCGAATCCCGACCGCTCAGCCAGGTTTCCGGATGCTCCATCTGGCTGAAAATGGATGCGCTCCAGCCGCCCGGCTCCTTCAAGATCCGCGGCATAGGGGCGGCCTGCGAACATCATGCCAGAAACGGAAAGCGCCGCTTCGTATCCTCCTCCGGCGGCAATGCCGGCATTGCGGTCGCCTATGCCGGCCGTCGCCTTTCGATCCCCGTATCGGTCTTCGTTCCCGAAACAACGACCGAACGGGCAAGATCGTTGATCCGCCAGGAGGGCGCCGAGGTTTTCGTGCACGGGGCATCCTGGCAGGAGGCAAACGAACACGCGCTGCAGGCGGTCGACGCGGGAACGGCGTTCATCCACCCCTTCGATGATCCGCTCGTCTGGACAGGCCACGCAACGTTGATCGACGAGGTCGTCAGGGCCGGCGTGCCGTTCGACGCCGTCGTTCTTTCGGTCGGCGGCGGCGGGCTGCTGGCCGGCATTTCGGAAGGACTTGATCGTAACGGTCTTCAGCATGTTCCGATCATCGCCGCCGAAACGGAAGGCGCCGCCTCGCTCGCAGCCGCCGTGAAAGCCGGCAAACCGGTGGAATTGCCCGCTATCACCAGCATTGCGACATCATTGGGTGCACGAAAAGTCGCCGAACGCGCCTTTGAGATTACGCGGAATAGGCCGGTCGATTGCGTTGTTGTCGATGACCGGGCTGCCGTCGACGCCTGCATGCGCTTCCTCGACGATCACCGCGTTCTTGTGGAGCCGGCTTGCGGCGCCGCATTGGCCGTCGCCTACGCCCATGCCGATCAGTTGGCACGCTTCGAGCGCGTGCTGATGATCGCCTGCGGCGGAGCGACCGCGACTCTCACGCAGTTGCAAGCCTGGCAAGCATCCTGATCGATGCCGGAACTCAAAAAATCAGGGCGCGGAAACGACATTTCCGCGCCCTGACGAAGGGATGAGAATGTAAGCGGTGACTTACGCGACAGCTCTTGCCAGCGCACAGCGCGACCAGAGTGCATGCAGCGCGCCGACGAGATGGTCGATATCGGCGTCGGAATGCAGCGGCGTCGGCGTGATGCGCAGCCGTTCGGTCTTCTTCGGCACGGTCGGATAGTTGATCGGCTGGACGTAGACGCCCATATCAAGCAGCAGATCCGAGATCCACTTGCACTTGGCGGCATCGCCAACCAAAACCGGCACGACATGGCTCGGATTCGGCATATGCGGAATGCCTGAGGCATCGAGCTGCGCGCGCAACCGGCGAACCCGATCCTGATGGCGGGCGCGTTCGAACTGGCTGACCTTCAGGTGTCGGATCGAGGCGACTGCGCCTGCCGCCAATGCCGGCGGCAATGATGTCGTAAAGATGAAGCCGGACGCGAAGGACCGGATGAAATCGCAAAGTGCGGTCGAGGCGGCGATATAGCCGCCCATGACGCCGAAGGCCTTGCCGAGCGTGCCCTCGATCACCGTCAGCCGGTCCATCAGGCCTTCGCGTTCGGCAATGCCGCCGCCGCGTGGGCCGTACATGCCGACAGCATGCACTTCGTCGAGATAGGTCATGGCGCCGTATTTGTCGGCGAGATCGCAGATCTCCTTGATCGGAGCGATATCGCCATCCATCGAATAGACGCTCTCGAAAGCAATGAGCTTCGGCGCCTTCGGATCGGCAGCCTTCAGCTTGGCTTCGAGATCATGCAGGTCATTATGCTTCCAGATGACCTTGTCGCACTTGGCGTAGCGGATACCTTCGATCATCGAAGCGTGGTTCAGCGCGTCGGAGAAGATGATCAGGCCAGGAATCTTCGCGCCGAGCGTGCCGAGCGTCGCCCAGTTGGAAATATAGCCGGAGGTGAAGATCAGCGCCGCTTCCTTGCCGTGCAGATCGGCGAGTTCCTGCTCCAGGAGAACATGGTAGTGGTTGGTGCCAGAAATATTCCGGGTGCCTCCCGCACCCGCGCCACAGTGATCGATGGCCTCTTTCATGGCTTCGATCACCTTGGGATGCTGGCCCATGCCGAGATAGTCGTTCGAGCACCAGACGGTTACGTCCTTGGAGCCTTCGGGCGTATGCCAGGTCGCGCGCGGAAAGCTGCCGCGCTGACGCTCCAGATCGGCGAACACGCGATAGCGGCCTTCCTTGTGTAGACCGTCCAGTTCACCTTTGAAAAATGCTTCGAAATCCATCATCTGCTCCAGAACCATGCGACCGTTTTCATGATTGCCGGTCTGCACGTCAACCCCTCCGCATCGCTTTCGCACTCGCTGCGGCAAATGGCCCTTAATTTTGAACAATTCCAGACAACAATTGTCAATCACCGAGAATTGACAATCGAACCTTTCTGGAACTTCGAAGCCGGAAAGGCAGCTAAGCCGCCCTTCCGGCAGTTTTCACGAGGCTTTATGCCGCCGCCGCGGCGCGCTTGGCCATGACCTTGATCAAATTGGCACGATATTCCGCCGTGGCATGCAGATCGGAGAGCAGCGCCGACGAATCGATCGCCACGTTGGCGAGCGCATCCGGCGACCAGTTCGCCGCAAGCGCCTGCTCCATCCCGTCATGACGGAAGACCCCATCGGCACCCGCGCCGGTGACTGCGACCCGCACACCACCCGTTCCCTTGGCAACGAACACGCCGGTCATGGCGTAACGCGAAGCTGGATTGGGAAACTTGGCGTAGCCGGCCTTTTCCGGTGCCTCGAAGGTTATGGCGGTGATCAGCTCGCCCTCCTCCAGCGCCGTCTCGAACAGGCCGGTGAAGAAATCGTCGGCCGCGATCTGACGCCTGTCAGTAACGATGGTGGCGCCCAAGCCCAGTATGGCCGAAGGATAATCCGCCGCCGGGTCGTTGTTGGCGACCGAGCCGCCGATCGTGCCCATATGGCGGACATGCGGATCGCCAATCATGCCGGCAAGATCGCAGAGCGCCGGACAGACGGCGCGGATCGCCGCCGAGGAGGCGACCTCCGCATGCGTCGTCGCAGCCCCGATCGTTACCCTGCGGCCGTCGACGCGGATGCCCTTCAGCGCCGGAATATGCCTGAGATCGACGAGATCGCTCGGCGAGGCCAGACGCTGCTTCATGGTGGCAATCAGTGTCATGCCGCCGGAGACATATTTTCCCTCCGACGTATCGGACAGAAGCTTGACGGCTTCGTCGACCGAGGAGGCGCGGTGATAGTTGGTTGCGTACATGGTTTTCTCCTCCCCTTGTCTCAGGCCACGGCCTGCGCCGCTTCCCACACCTTGAGCGGCGTGGCGGGCATTGTCAGGGCATTATTGCCGATCGCATCGGTAATGGCGTTGATCAGCGCCGGCGGAGAGCCGATGGCGCCCGCCTCGCCGCAGCCTTTGATCCCCAGCGGATTGTTCGGGCAAGGAGTGTTTTGGTGCGACAGGTTGAAGGACGGCAAGTCGTCGGCGCGCGGCATGGCGTAGTCCATGAAGCTCGCCGTCAGCAACTGGCCGCTGGCATCGTAATGCACGCCTTCCAGCATCGCCTGCCCGACCCCCTGGGCGATGCCGCCATGCACCTGTCCCTCGACGATCATCGGATTGATGATATTGCCGAAGTCGTCAGCGGCGACGAACTGGATAATGTCGGTCTTGCCGGTTTCCGGATCGACCTCGACTTCGCAGATGTAGCAGCCGGCCGGGAAGGTGAAGTTGGCCGGATCGTAGAAGGCGGTTTCCTTCAAGCCCGGCTCCATGCCGGCGGGCAGGTTATGCGCCGTATAGGCGGCCAGCGCCACCTGGAACCAGGGCAGCGACTTGTCGGTACCGGCGACTTTGACTTCGCCGTTTTCGATGACGATATCGCTCTCGTCGGCTTCCATCAGATGCGCGGCGATCTTCTTCGCCTTGGCCTCCACCTTGTCGAGCGCCTTCACCACGGCGGACATGCCGACCGCGCCGGAACGTGAGCCATAGGTGCCCATGCCCATCTGCACCTTGTCGGTGTCACCATGAACAATCGACACGCTATCGATCGGCACGCCGAAACGGTCTGCGACGAGCTGAGCGAAGGTCGTCTCATGACCCTGGCCATGGCTATGCGAACCGGTGAGCACCTCGACGGTGCCGACCGCATTGACCCGAACCTCGGCCGATTCCCACAGGCCGACGCCGGCGCCGAGCGACCCCACCGCCTGTGATGGCGCGATACCGCAGGCCTCGATATAGCAGCTCATGCCGATACCGCGCTTCAGTCCGCGCGCCTCCGCGGCCGCCCTGCGGGCCGGGAAACCGTCCCAATCGGCCTGCTGCATGGCGGCGTTGAGAGAGGCCTCATAGTCACCAGCGTCATAATTCATGATCACCGGCGTCTGATGGGGGAAGGAGCGGATGAAGTTGGTTCGCCTGAGTTCCGCCGGTGAAACGCCGAGCTCGCGCGCCGCCGTTTCCATGGTACGTTCCAGCAGATAGGTTGCCTCCGGACGCCCGGCACCGCGATAAGCATCGACCGGCACCGTATTGGTATAGACAGTGCGGACATTGGCGTGGATCGCCGGGATTTCATATTGGCCCGAAAGCAGCGTCGCGTAGAGATAGGTCGGCACCGCCGAAGAGAAGAGCGACATATAAGCGCCGAGATTGGCGATCGTGTCGACCTTCAGTCCGACAACGCGGTTTTGCGCGTCGAAAGCCATCTTCACCTTCGAGACATGGTCGCGGCCATGAGCATCGGTTAGGAATGCCTCGGTACGGTCTGCCGTCCATTTGACCGGCACGCCGGTCTTCTTCGACGCCCAGAGACAGACGATCTCCTCGGGGTAAATGTAGATCTTGGAGCCGAAACCGCCGCCGACATCAGGCGCAATGACGCGCAGCTTGTTTTCCGGGGCGACATTGTAGAAAGCGCTCATGACCAGCCGGGCCACATGCGGGTTCTGGCTGGTGGTGTAGCACGTATAATGATCGTCGCCGGCATCATAGATGCCGAGGGTCGCGCGCGGCTCCATGGCATTCGGCGAGAGCCGGTTGTTGTGGATTTCAAGTTCCGTGACATGGGCCGCCTCGGCGATTGCCTTGTCGGTCGCCGCGGCATCGCCGAGCTCCCAGTCGAAGATCAAATTATCGACCGCTTCCGGATGGAGCTGCGGCGCGCCGGGCTTCAGCGCCTCGACCGCCTCGATCACGGCAGGAAGCTCTTCATAATCCACGACGACGGCTTCGGCGGCATCGCGAGCCTCGCCAAGCGAATCGGCAACGACGATCGCCACGGCATCGCCAACATAGCGCACCGTCTCGACAGCCAGCGGCCGCCAGGCGCCCATCTTCATCGGCGAGCCGTCCTTGGAATGAATCATCCAGCCGCAGATGAGGTTGCCGATGCCATCGGCCAGCAATTGCTTACCATCCAGCACGCCAATCACGCCCGGCATGGCCAATGCGGCCGAGGCATCGATGCCGGTGATCTTCGCATGCGCATGCGGGCTGCGGACGAAATAGGCATATTTCATGCCCGGCGCCACCATATCGTCGGTATAGCGCCCCTTACCCGTCAGAAATCGTTTGTCTTCCTTGCGCGCGACGCGCGCGCCAATGCCTTCAACGCCCATGACATCCTCCCATTGGGGTTCCGGGGTCGGCAATCCGCCAAGATAACGGTCGTTGGCGTTCGCCAGACAATCTCGGTGAAATTTTATTCGGCCGCCTGTTTGGCGGCATGCATCTCAGCATTGGCGGCAAGGACCGCCTTGACGATATTGTGGTAGCCGGTGCAGCGACAGATATTGCCGTCAAGTTCGGCCCGCACAGTCTTTTCGTCCAGCGCGCCGCCATGGCGATTGATCATGTCGACGGCTGTCATCACCATGCCGGGGGTGCAGAAGCCACATTGCAGGCCGTGATGCTCCTTGAAGGCGGCTTGAACGGGATGCAGTTCGCCATTGGCAGCCAGACCCTCGATGGTTGTAATATCGGAGCCGGATGCCTGCACGGCCAGGATCGAGCAGCTCTTGATCGATTTGCCATCCATGTGAATGACGCAGGCGCCGCATTGTGTGGTGTCGCAGCCGACATGCGTTCCTGTCAGGCCAAGCTTTTCTCTGATGAAATGGACGAGCAGCATGCGATCCTCGCACTCGCCGCCGACCGTCCGGCCGTTCACCGTCAAAGTCACTTTTGACATATTTTCCTCCTCGCCTCTCCTCCAGAGGCAACAGTCATCATTTGACTTTTTTGTAGTGCAATCAACCTCTACTTTAGAAAGACGGTGGATTTTTCTCTCCGTCTAGTTCCTTTTCTTTGCCAAATGTTGATCTATCGAGTTTAGCACCAAAAAAACCGCAACTGCCCAATGGACAAACATATTTTGCACGATATTTCTTCGTAGCTGCAGGGACTGCAAGGACAGCCCATCGTGGTGGAGCTGAAAAAATTGGGACGGCGTTGGCCGGGGTACCGGCTTAACTAACGTTGGAGAGAATATATGAAGAAAGCTCTTATGCTCGCATTGGTCGGCTTGTCTATCGCAAGCTGCACCCCGACTGAACAAGGCGCCGGCATCGGCGCGGCATCTGGCGCCATCATCGGCGGCGCCGTTACCGGCAATGTCCGTGGTGCAGCCGTCGGCGCCGCGATTGGCGGTGTTTCGGGTGCAGTGATCGGCAGCGTCGCCGAACAGCCGGGCCAGTGCTACTACCGTGACCGCTATGGCCGCCGTTACATCGACGATTGCCCGCGTGGCGGCTATCGTCGCAGCTACTATGATGGCGGCGGCTACTGATCCAATACGGATTTGAGATACCGAAGTCCCGGGCCTGAGGTCCGGGACTTTTTGATTCCGGCTCCTCGTCTTTTCATCTGTAAGAGGTGCAAAACTGGTGTCGCCCCAAGGGAAATGACGCCAATTTCAACGCTGGATCGAAGCAATGACCATGGGAGCGACGACCGCCATTTGCTCGCTAAAGAACGCTGAAATAGCCCTAAGTCCCGGACGAAAATCCGGGATTTTTCGTTTCCGCCGCGGTCTTTTGCAGGTTTTTGAGTCTAAAAAGGTACACGCGGGACGGTTTTGCCTCTATGGTGGCCCGCGCGTTAACCCGGGGGAAACGCCAAACTGAGAAAGTTCTTATATAACCGTAAAGCGGCGTATGCATAAAAGAACTGGTCCGAGGAAGAGTATTGCGTATCGGCGAGCAGGCACCGTAATGGCGGTTGCGGCAACGATTGCGCTCGGCCCACTCCATGCCGGAAACGCGTTTGCTTTCAAACTGTTCGGCATGACGCTCTGGGGCGAAGACGATACGACAGACCAGGTTTCCGATCCCGTTCATTACACCGTCGATTTCAAGACGGACAATCTCGACAAGGATCTCAAGGAGGCCTTGACCGACAGCTCCATGCTGGTTTCGGACAAGAAAAAGCCCGTCTCCGGCGACCTCGGCGTCGTCATCAAGGCGCGCGATGATCGCGACCGGCTGATCGCCACCCTCTATGAAAAAGCGCGCTATGGCGGCGTGGTCACCATCACAGTCAACGGCACCGATATCGATGCGCTGTCGCCGAATCCCACCTTTGGCCGTTCGAAGCCCGTCGCAGTCACCATCAGCGTCGATCCGGGCCCGGTCTTCACGCTAGGCAAGATCAAGCTGCTCGGCGATGCCCGCGGCCTGGACCCTGCCGGCTATGGGCTTGTGCCGGGCGGCGACGCCGGCTCGCTGACGATCCTGAAAGCCGGCGACAAGATCGTCGTCGACTTCAAGAACCAAGGCCATCCGCTCGCCAAGCTGATCAAGCGCGATGTCGTCGCCGATCACGAGACCAACAGGGTCGACGTGGCGCTCAGCGTCGAAAGCGGGCCCATGGCGCCGATCGGCAATGTCGGCGTCAGCGGCCAGAAATCGGTCGACCCGGATTTCATCAAGCGCTATGCCCGCATCAACGAGGGCAAGCCCTATTCGCCGGATGAGCTGAAGAAAGCTTCCGACCGCCTGCGTAAGCTCGGGGTCTTTTCGAGCGTCACCATCCGCGAGGCCGACAAGCTTGCCCCGGACGGCAGCATTCCCATGACCATCGAAGTGGCTGAAGGCAAGCAGCGCTATTTCGGTGTCGGCGCGCAATATTCCACCATCGACGGTTTCGGCGTGCAGGGCTATTGGGGCCATCGCAACCTGACCGGCCGGGCGGATTCGCTGCGCATCGAAGGATCGGTCTCCCGTATCGGCGAAACCACTGATGTCGGACAGCTCGACTATAGCGCCGGCATTACCTATGTCCGGCCAGCGACCTGGTATCCCTCGGCAACCTTTACCGCCGGCCTGAAAATGCAAAGCCTGCATCCGGATGCCTATGATGCCGATACCATCACCGCGAGCGGGAGCCTTGCCTACGAGCTCTCCGATCAGGATACCGTCTCCGGCGGCGGCGAAATTAGCTATGAGCAGGACAGCACCGATGCCTACGGTGATCAAAACTATCTGACGCTGGCGATCCCGCTCGAATATGTCAGGGACACGCGCGACAACAAGCTGGACCCGACTGCGGGCTACCGCGCCTCTATCAGCGCCAAGCCGAGCTATGAAGCAATAGGCGGCGGAGTGTTTAGCTCCTTCGAAGGCTCGATTTCCGGCTATCAGGGCGTCGGCGCCAACGATAATGTCGTCTTCGCCGGGAAGCTTTCTCTCGGCTCGCTGATCGGCTCCAACAGTATAGAGGACATTCCGGCGACCCGGCGTTTCTATGCCGGCGGCGGCGGCTCGGTACGCGGCTACGCCTACCAGGAAATCACGCCTTATAATTCCAATGGCGATGCGCTCGGCGGCCGCTCCTATGCCACCGCCTCTCTTGAAGCCCGTATCAAGATCACCGATACGATCGGCATCGTGCCTTTCGTCGATATGGGCAGCGTCACCGACAGCACTTTTCCTGACTTTTCCGATCTTCGCATTGGCGCGGGCGTCGGTGTGCGCTACGCTACACCCTTCGGTCCCATCAGGCTCGACGTCGCCGTCCCGCTCAAGAAATATGAGAATGGTACGGCATACGGCATCTATGCCGGCATCGGTCAAGCCTTCTGACACGCCGTACGATCGCAGACGGTTCAGCACGCGGTTACAAAAATTGAGGTTACTGTCGCTCTCATGAGCATGTTGATTCGAATTGTCGGGAGATTGGTGCGCCTCATCGCCTATGCGTTCGTGGCAATTCTCGTGCTTGCGATCGCCGCCGTGCTCATTGTCGGCTTTGTACCCGCCGCGACCGACTATGCCGTCAATCAGGTGGCGAAGCTCGTCTCGACACCGGACCAGACCATCACGATTGCCGCGCCGTCGGGTCTTCTAACCGGCAACCTCCGCGTCGGCTCGATTGCGGTTGCCGACACCAAGGGCACCTTCGCGAAGGTGCAGAATCTCGCCATCGATTGGTCGCCGGTCTCCCTGCTGACGGGCACTTTCCATGCCGACCGCGTTGCCGCCGACGCCGTCGATTTTCAACGCCTGCCGGTGTCAACGGCAAAACCGGCGGCGGAATCGCAAGCAACGACGAGTGAAGGCAAAGGCTTCTCGCTGCCCATCGCCGTCGATATCGGCGCCATCGCATTGCCGAATCTCCGCATCGGGCAGGCCGTTGCCGGTCAGGATTTCGCGCTTGCCGCCAACGGCAGCGTCAAGGCGAACAGCAGCAGCGTCGACCTCATCCTCGATGCCAATCGCCAGGACGTTCCGGACGCCAAGCTCTCCGCCGATATCGCTTTTGCACCGGCTGAAAACCGCCTGAACCTGAAGGCCGAAATCGCCGAACCGCGTGACGGAATGCTGGCCGGGATGCTGCATCTGCCGGGCGGCCCGGCGATCAATATCAATCTTTCCGGCGAAGGCCCGTTATCGAACTGGACCGGCAAGCTGCAGGCAGCACTCGACGGCAAGCCGACGGTATCGATCAATGGCCATCATGCCCTTTCCGCCGAAGGGCTGCACCGTATCGACGTAAAGGGCGGCGGCGACGTCGATTCATTGCTGCCGCCGACCTTCCGGCCCCTCTTTGCCGGCCAGACGACGATCGACCTTGCGGCGACCTTCGACGGCAAGGGCAAGATCGATATCCAGACCGGCAATCTCGCCACCGGCAGCGTCGTCATCGCCGCTTCCGGCACGCTCGATCCCTCAGGCAATAACAGCCTCAACGCCAACCTGCTCGGCACATCGGGGCCTGTGGATTTCCGCTGGCCGATGGAAGACGGCGAAGTGCGGGCGATGATTTCGCGTGTCGATGTCGCGCTGACGGGCGCTGCGCCGTCCGCGAAGATCGATGCCAAGGCCTCGCTCGAAAGGGTCAGCACGCCGCAGGGCCAGATCGGTCAGGTGAATCTTAGCGCCAAGAGCGACGCCTTCAACCTGACCAACGGCTCCGGCCCGCTGCAGCTTCGCCTCGTGATCGGCCAGACGGCCTTCATCAGCCCCGACCTCAACCGCCTTATCCGCGCGCCGGTCGCGCTGACGGCGCCCTTGCAACTCTCGCCCGACATGATCGGCTTCAACAATACGACGCTGGAAAGCGCCAGCATCGGCGGCACCATCAACGGCAAATACACGCTGTCATCGAAGTCGCTCACCGGCAACTTCAAGATCTTTGCGCTGCCCGCCGTACTGCCAGACGGTGTGTCCGACAAGTTCGAGGGGACGATCTCGCTGGAGGGTCAGGTCGCCGGCACCGTGCCGACGAAAATGAACCTGTCCAACCTGGCCCTGAAATCGAATGTTGCCGAAATCAGCGGCAGTGCCGCGCTCGATGGCCAGGCGCTGACATCGGATATCACCGGCAAACTGCTCGATCTCTCCAAGCTCGTCCCCAATGCCGAAGGACAGGCGGATATCGGCCTGAAAGCCAAGGGCCCGCTGGCCGCGCTCGGCATCGATGCGACGCTGAAAGCGGTCAACGTCAAGCTGGCCGGTCGCCTGCTGGACACGCTCGATGTGGCGCTGACCGGAACCGCCGATCCGAATGCGCCACAGGCGAGCGTACAGGCAAGCGGCGCAATCGAGGGCAAACCGATCAGCATTACCGCCGATGCGACCTCGCAGAACGGCCGCACCAGCATTCCGAAGCTCGCCGTCGAAGTCGGCGCCAACAAGCTGCAGGGCAAGCTGGATCTTTCGCCAAGTTTCGAACCGTCGGGCGCGTTGAACTTCGATCTGCCTGACCTCAGCCTGCTTGCAGCCCTCGCGGGGCAGAAGGCCGACGGCGATCTCAAGGGTTCGATCGATCTCTCCAACGCCAATGGCAAGATCGGCCTGAAAGTCAATGCCAGCGGCAGCGGCATTCGCCGCGACGATCTCTCGATCGACAAACCGGCCATCGCGCTGACCGTCGACGACCTCAAGGCTTTTTCCGCCAATGGCAGCATCCGCGCCGACGCCATCGCCTCCGGCGCCGACCGCATTGCCAATCTCGGGCTGACCTTCACGCAGCAGGGCAACCGCACGGTTTTCGATCTCAAATCGAACTACGACAACGCGCCGCTGACAGCCAATGGCAATGTCGAAACCGGCGGTGGCCAGACGGTCGTCAGCCTCGATAATTTCGCCGGCGCGCCGCGCACCATTCCGGTCAAGCTGGCATCGCCGACCAAGATCGTCGTCAAAGACGGCACGGCATCGCTGAGCGGCCTCACCATCCAGACCGGCGGCGGTTCGGTGACGGTCAACGGCACGGCTGGACAAGCGCTGAATATCACCGCTGAGATCGCCAACCTGCCCGCCAGCCTCGCCAATGTCTTCGCCCCGACGCTTGCCGCCGAAGGTGCGATCTCCGGCAAGGTGACGGTGACCGGCAAGCCGGCCGCACCCGTCGTCGCCTTTCAGACCAATTGGTCCGGTGCGGCGACCAGCCAGACGAAATCGGCCGGGCTCGGCCCGCTCGGCATCAAGGCGAACGGCCAGTTCGCCAACAACACCGTCACCATCGACACGAACCTTACCGGCCAGAATGGCCTGGCGCTCAACGGCGGCGGCACCGTCGCCATTGCCGGCAGCAAGGCCCTGGGGATGAGTTTCTCCGGCACCCTGCCCTTCGACGCGGTGGCCGGGCAGCTTGCCGCGCAGGGCCTCAGCATGACTGGCACGGCGAAGATCGACATACGGATCGCCGGCACGACCGCCGCACCTGCCGTCACAGGCACGATCACCACCGACGGCTCCAAACTCGTCGATGTCCGTCGCAATCTCACCCTCAACGGCCTCGCCGTCACCGTCACGCTCGACGGCAGGCAGGCGGTGATCTCGCGGCTCAACGGCAATCTCGCCAGCGGCGGCAGCGTATCGGCAAGCGGCACGGTCGGCATTGTTCCGGACAGCGGCTTTCCCGCCGACATCCAGTTGAAATTCAACGATGCCACCTATGTCGACGGCACGCTGGTGACCGCAACCATCAACGGCACCCTCAACATCAAGGGGCCTTTGCTGACCGCACCAGCGCTCACCGGAAGTCTGCGGCTCAACAAGGCATCGATCACCGTGCCGGAAAAGCTGCCGGCCTCGCTCTCCGAGATCAATATCAAACACAAGAACGCACCCGCCGCCGTCAGCGCCCAGTTCAGGGACCAGAAGCCTCAGGGCCCGCGCGATAAATCCACCACCCTCGGTATCGACCTGCAGCTTGACGCGCCCGCGCAGATTTTCGTCCGCGGCCGCGGCATCGACGCGGAACTCGGCGGCAATATCACAGTTCGCGGCACGGCCGCCAATCCGATCGTCTCCGGCGGCTTCACCATGCGGCGCGGACGCCTGACTATCCTCAGCCGCCGTCTGGATTTCACCAACAGCAGCAAGATCACCTTCGGTGGCGACCTGACGCCTGCCCTCGACATGGAAGCCACATCGACCGTGAATTCCACAACCATCACCGTCGACGTCACGGGTTTGGCTACCGACCCGAAGATCAGCTTTTCCTCGTCGCCTGCCCTACCGCAGGACGAGGTGCTGGCGCAACTGATCTTCGGTCAATCGATGTCCAAGCTTTCAGCCCTGCAGATCGCCCAGCTCGCCGATGCCGCGAGCCAGCTCGCCGGCGGCCGTTCCACCTCCTTGTTCGAGGGGCTGCGTAGCCATCTCGGTGTCGACGATCTCGACATCACGACGGACTCAAAGGGCCAGGCCCAGGTTGGCGCCGGTAAATATCTGAACAAGCGCACCTATATCGAGCTGCAGCAGGGCGCCTCCAACAACACCAAGGCGATCATCAATCTCGACGTAGGCCGCGGCGTTAAGCTACGGGGCGCAGCCGGCTCGGATGGCGCAGGCGAAGCCGGGATCGTTTATGAGCATGAGTATTAAGGAGATCACACGACTTTCTGCTCAAGCCAATCCGCGGCCACCTCGCCCTTCGAGGCCTTGCCGCTTTCGCTGACGCTTAAACGTCAAAGTACCCCAGGGTGAGGTTGAGAGAGTTTTGGGGCGCGCAAGAGATCAGTCCTCACCCGCAAGCCTCCTGGGCTTGTCGAAGGGGGCTGGAGCCTCAAAGGGCGAGGGCGGGTGGTGCCTCCTTGGAAAGAATGTTTAAAATCCCATCTTGCTCGTCTTCAGCAGGATATTGGACTCCGTCGTGTTGATACCGTTGATCAAGCGAATCCTGCGCAGCGTTTCGTCGAAGGAAGCGAGATCGCGATCCTCCAGCTCGGCGATGAAATCCCATTTTCCGTTGGTGCTGTGCAGCGCCCTCACCTGCGGCAGGCCGCGAAGCTGATCGGCGACCTTATCCGCCAATTTGCCGAGCACCTCGATCATGACGATGGCGCGCACCCCGGCGGAGCGGGCCTCGTGGCCGGTTCTGATGGTAAAGGCGGTGATGGTGCCATTGTCGACCAGCCGTTCGATGCGCGCCGTCACCGTGGCGCGTGAGGCGCCGGTCGCTGCCGCAAGCGACGAGACGGAGGTGCGGGCGTTGTGGCGCAACGCACTCAGGAGGTCACGATCGAGATCATCCATGGACTTATCATTCTGCTAAATGGCATTTATCAATCTGTCGAAGACTACTCGATTTTTGACAATTTTCCATCTTTTTGCTGTCATCTCCGTCGCTGATAATCGACACCGACAGCCAACCTGTATCTTGGATAACGCATAGGCCTTCCCGAAAGCCACTCTGCACTTTTCGGGCTTATGCGCTGAACGGAGGACCGCCGATGAACGTAGAACCCACATCCATCACGCTGATCGGCGTTCCGCTCGAGGAAGGCTCCGGCCGCCGCGGCGCCGGCATGGGCCCGACGGCCCTGCGCATCGCCGGCATCGAGACGATGCTGACCGAACTCGACCATCGCGTCACCGACAGCGGCGACCTGCATCCGGCCCCCGCCGCCGACCTGCCGGACCATCCGAAAGCGCATAATCTGAAGACCGTTGGCGCCTTCACCCGCGCTCTGGAAGCCAAGGTTTACGAAGTTGCCTCATCGGGCGGCTTCCCGCTGATCCTCGGCGGCGATCACAGCCTTTCCATGGGCAGCGTCTCCGGCATGGCGCGCCATGCGGCTGAGGTTGGCCGGCCGCTGTTCGTGCTCTGGCTCGACGCGCATTCAGACTTCAATTCGCCGGCCACATCTCCATCGGGCAATATTCACGGCATGCCAGTCGCCTTCTTCTGCGGCGAAGCGGAGATTGCCGATATCCTGCCGGCCTCCCGCCCGCTGGTCGATCCGAAGAAGGTATTCCAGGTCGGCATACGCTCCGTCGACCCGCACGAGCGCCAGGAAATCCGCGAGCATGGCGTCAACGTCTTCGATATGCGCTCGTTGGACGAGCAGGGCGTGGCAGCCATCATGCGCCAGGTGCTCGACACCATCAGCGCCGCCAATGGCCTGCTGCATGTCAGCTTCGATGTCGATTTCCTCGATCCGGATATCGCGCCGGGTGTCGGGACGACCGTGCCGGGCGGCGCGACTTTCCGCGAAGCCCATCTCATCATGGAAATGCTGTCCGACAGCGGCCTCGTCTCGTCGCTGGATCTGGTCGAGCTCAATCCCTTCCTCGACGACCGCGGCAAGAGCGCCCGCGTCCTGGTGGAGATGGCGGCGAGCCTCTTCGGACGACGCATTTTCGATCGCCCGACACGGGCAGCATAATTCTCGGGGGGAACTTACCATGAGCGCATCAACCGATCTTATCGCCACTGAACAGCGCCTCGGCGCCCATAATTACAAGCCGCTCGATGTCGTGCTGACCCGCGGCGAAGGCGTCTATGTCTGGGACACCGACGGCAAGCGCTACCTCGATTGCCTGTCAGCATATTCCGCGGTCAACCAGGGGCATTGCCATCCGAAAATCCGCGAGGCGATGATCGAGCAATCCGGCAAGCTGACGCTCACCTCCCGCGCCTTCCGCAACGACCAGCTCGCCTATCTCTACGAGGAGCTGGCGGCGCTGACCGGCTCGCACAAGATCCTGCCGATGAACTCCGGCGCCGAAGCCGTCGAAACCGCGATCAAGGCGGTGCGCAAATGGGGCTATGAGGTGAAGGGCGTTCCGGAAAACCAGGCCGAGATTATCGTCTGCTCCAACAATTTCCACGGCCGGACGCTCAGCATCATCAGCTTCTCGACCGATCCGGATGCCCGCACCGGCTTCGGCCCCTATACGCCGGGCTTCCGCACTGTTCCTTTCGGCGATGCTGAGGCCTTTGCTGCCGCGATCAACAAAAACACCGTCGCAGCGCTGATCGAGCCGATCCAGGGCGAGGCCGGTGTCATCATTCCCGCGCCCGGCTACTTCACCCGCGTGCGCGAACTCTGCACCGTCAACAACGTCACCCTCATCCTCGATGAGATCCAGACTGGCCTCGGCCGCACGGGTAAGCTGCTCGCCGAGGAGCATGAGGGCATCGAGGCCGACGTAACGCTGATCGGCAAGGCTCTGTCGGGCGGCTTCTATCCCGTCTCCGCTGTGCTTTCCAATTCTGAAGTGCTTGGCGTCTTGAAGCCCGGCCAGCATGGCTCCACCTTCGGCGGCAATCCGCTGGCCTGCGCCGTCGCTCGCGCCGCGCTGCGCGTCCTGACTGAAGAAGGCATGATCGAGAACGCCGCCGTCATGGGCGATTATTTCCTCGAAGGCCTGCGCTCGATCCGTTCGAATATCGTCAAGGACGTCCGCGGCCGCGGCCTTATGATGGCGGTGGAGCTGGTGCCGGAAGCCGGCGGGGCACGACAATATTGCTACCAGCTCAAGGATATCGGCCTGCTCGCCAAGGACACGCACGACCACACGATCCGCCTCGCGCCGCCCCTGGTCATCACCCGCGATCAGGTCGATTGGGCACTGGAACAGATCGACAAGGTGCTGGCCCAATAGGCCTGATCTTGAGAAGTACCTAAAGTATATCCTGCCGAAATCTCTTCGGCAGGTTTAGGTTTGAGCAACATTCTTGCGTTATTCTCATGATAACGCGTCAGTTTTGGCGCCATACTTGAATGGGAAGAATGTTCATGGCCACGATCAATTCCACCAGCTTCAGCGGCGACACCTTGGAGATCATTGCCTTCCGGCTTCATGATCAGGAGTTCTGCGTCAAGACCACCACGATCCGCGAAATCCGCGGCTGGGCGCCGTCGACGCCGATCCCGCATGCGCCGGCCGATGTCATCGGCGTCATGAACCTGCGCGGCTCGGTCATTCCGATCATCGATCTCGCCTACAAAC
Organism: Rhizobium cerradonense; assembly: GCF_030182455.1. NCBI lineage: Bacteria > Pseudomonadati > Pseudomonadota > Alphaproteobacteria > Hyphomicrobiales > Rhizobiaceae > Rhizobium > Rhizobium cerradonense. The sequence goes on along the minus strand of NZ_JAQJCK010000004.1, from coordinate 467,354 downwards.
TCGGCATGAAGAGCACGGTCGCAAACGAGCGCAGCGCCATCGTCGTCGCCGAAGTCCACAACATGGTCATCGGTATGCTGGTCGACCGCGTTTCCGACATCCTGACAATCTCCTCGAGCCAGGTCCAGCCGGTCCCTGAGGTCACGGCTTCCTTCGATCGCGCCTTCTGCGAAGGCATCATCGCCACCGAAAGCGGCATGATCTGCTTCCTGAACCTCGCCAAGATGTTCAAGGAAAACGAAACGGAAGAACTCGCCGCCTAAACGCTCGTTCTTCATACCATTCTCTATGAATAGAGCCGCCCCGGTTTTCCAGGACGGCTTCTGCATGCAGTCGCCGTGCCGGGGTTCAGCCAAACAGCGCGTATGTGCTCTTGATCGTCACCCAGACGCCCCAGAGCAACGGGATGCCGACGATCGCCCAGGCGATCAGCGCCCTGGCGTCGAGGCCGCCTGTGCCGATGCCGAAGGAACCGGTGGGGCCGGCGTTCGCGGCGGCGGTTCTCGCCTGCAAGGCAGCAACCTCGCCATCCGACATGAACCATTTGTCCGAAAGCGGCTTCACCAGCGAGTTGGCGATCAGACCCAACGCCAACATGCCGGCGAGGATATACATGGTGAAGCTGTAAAGCTGCGCGCCTTCGACGCCGGCAGCCTTCTGCGCCTCGCGGATATAGTTGACCACCACCGGACCGATGATGCCGGCCGTCGCCCAGGCGGTGAGCAACCGGCCATGGATCGCACCGACGAACTGCGTGCCGAAGATATCAGCGAGATAGGCGGGAACCGTGGCGAAGCCGCCGCCATACATCGACAGGATGATGCAAAGGGCACCTACGAACAGCACCTTGCTGTGAATGCCCGCTGCCCACGGTGCAAGGACATAGAGCGCAATCCCGATAACGAAGAAGCAATAATAGGTGTTCTTGCGCCCGATTCTATCGGACAAGGATGCCCAGAAGAAGCGACCGCCAATATTGAAGAGCGACAGGAGACCGGCAAAGCCCGCGGCGATCACAGCGACGGCGGCCACCTGGTCTTTGCTCAGAGCGGCGAACGTCACATCCGGCAGACCGATCAGCGCACCACCGAAGATTTCCTGTAGCATCGGCGAAGCCATGCCGATGACGCCGATGCCAGCCGAGACGTTGAGGCATAGCACAGCCCAGATCAGCCAGAACTGCTTGGTCTTATGGGCGTCGCGCAGATGCACGTGCTTGGTCGTGATCATCGTGCTCTTGGCGGCGGGCGGCGTCCATCCATCCGGGCGCCAGCCGGCCGGCGGCAGGCGGTAGCCGAAGGCGCCGCCCATCATGAAGACGAAGTAGATCGCCGCCATGACGACGAATGTCTGCCAGACTCCGGCTGAACCGTCGCTGCGGAAGCTGGTCATCAGCAGGTTGGCGAGCGGCGCGCCGATCATCGCTCCTCCCCCGAAGCCCATGATAGCCATGCCCGTCGCCATGCCGCGCCGATCGGGAAACCATTTGATAAGCGTCGATACCGGCGAGATATAGCCGAGACCGAGACCGACGCCGCCGATGACGCCGGCGCCGATCCACATCAGCCAAAGCTGATGGAAGACGACGCCGATCGCGGCAACCAGAATGCCGCCGCACCAGCAGCAAGCGGAGACGACGCCCGCCTTGCGCGGCCCGACCCGCTCCAGCCAGCCGCCCCAAATGGCAGCGGAAGAGCCCAGCAATACGAAAAACAAGGTATAGATCCAGCCGAGATCGCTGACGCGCCAATCGCAGCTCGTGGTGACGAGGGCGGAAAGAAGATTGAGGCCAGCGCATTCGGCCGGCGGCGTCGAAATGCCGAGCGCTTTCGACAATGGCAGCCAGAAGACGCTGAAACCATAAGCCATGCCAATGCAAAGATGGATCGCCAGAGCTGCCGGCGGCACCAGCCATCGATTGAAACCGGGTTTGGCGATAATGCGCTCGCGATCGAGCAAACCTGATGTTATCTGTTCTCTTGAAATATCTGTTTCCGCAGTCGTCATGAACAACTCCTCCTTGATTCAGAGACTGGAAATTCTCAATTTTTCTACTTTAAATTGCATTAACGAGCAGATTCCGCCATCCTCCCTTCTTATTCAGAATATCTAATATTTGACCGGATCAGTCTTGCTTGACTGGCTCCGGCCTATGGATCAATGGGGCTGCCTCCAGCACCAAGGGATCCAATCCACTATTTCCATTATCAATTATTTCGAAAAACTGCCGCCGCATCCGCGGATCCCAGAATTTATTGATATGCGTCGCAACGCCCTGTGCCGCCTCGTTGGCTGGCTGCGTTTTGAAGAAAGTGGCGATCTGGTTCGCCATATAGACGAGCTTGGCTGACGTTTTGCCGTGGGGTGTTTCGTCAGGCGACATCGGCGATGCTCCCTGGGGTAATGCGCTGCGGATGGGTGAAAATCTCAAAATCGTCGCCGCGCACCAGTGCTACCAGCGTCATGCCGGCTTCTTCGGCGGTGCGGATGGCAAGTGCGGTCGGCGCGGAAATGGCAATGAGGACGGAGCTGCCCAGTATCGCAGCCTTCTGCACCATCTCGACCGACAAGCGGCTGGTGACGGCAACGACGCCCTCAGGCCCCTTATGGCCGGAACGGATGACGGCGCCGCAGAGCTTGTCCAACGCATTATGGCGCCCGACATCTTCACGCACGGCGATCAATCCCTCGGCCGAAATATAAAAGCCCGCCCCATGCACGGCGCGGGTCTCATGGTTCAATACCTGCGCGTCGCTCAAAAGAGCGACCGCTTTGACGATATCCCCATACGAGATTGTCAGAGCGACCTTCGAAACATCCGGCACCTCGCGCACCGCCTGCTCGATCGATTCGATGCCACAGAGCCCACAGCCGACCGGCCCGGCCATATGCCGCCGCCGGACGCGCAGCGCATCGGCCGCGTCATCGACCAGAGTGATCTGCATATCGATCCCCCGCTCGTCCTCTATCGGCTCGATCGCGGCTATCTGATCGACATTGGTAATGATGCCCTCGGTCAGGCTGAAGCCGACCGCAAAATCCTCGATATCGGCAGGCGTACCCATCATCACCGCATGCGACGTGCCGCCATAGGAAAAGGCAATCGGAACTTCTTCCGGCACGGTGCGCGTACCCGAGCGTACCAGGCCATTGCGGCGGGCAGTTTCGGGGACGGTCGTGGTGGGGGTGAAACGGGTCATGTGGCGACCCTTCCTTCTCCCCGACGGGGAGAAGGGGTCAATCCATCGGATATCACTCCGCTGCCTCCAGCTTCCCAGCAATCCGGCGCGATTGCCGCGCTTGTTCGTCATAGTCGATCTGCCATTGCGACGGGCCGTTGGAGGGCGAGACCTGCACCGCCGTCACCTTGTATTCCGGACAATTGGTCGCCCAGTCGGAATAGTCGGTTGTGATGACATTCGCCTGCGTGTCCGGATGATGGAAGGTCGTGTAGACGACGCCGGGGGCCACGCGATCGGTGATCAGCGCGCGCAGCGTCGTGTCGCCCGAGCGGCTGGCGAGCTTGACCCAATCGCCGTCGCGGATGCCGCGCTGTTCGGCATCGTGCGGATGGATCTCCAACCGGTCCTCCGCATGCCAGACAACATTGTCCGTCCGCCGCGTTTGTGCGCCGACATTGTACTGGCTGAGGATACGCCCGGTGGTGAGCAGCAGCGGAAAGCGCGGGCCGGTGCGTTCGTCGGTCGCGACATATTCCGTGCGGATGAACTTGCCCTTGCCGCGCACGAAACCATCGACATGCATGATCGGCGAGCCAAGAGGCGTCTTCTCGTTGCATGGCCACTGCACCGAGCCCATCTTTTCCAGATAGTCATAGGAGACAAGCGCGAAGCTCGGCGTCGTCGCGGCGATCTCGTCCATGATCTCGGACGGATGCGTATAGTTCCAGGCAAGGCCCATGGCCTGCGCCATCTTCTGCGTCACTTCCCAATCCCCATAGCCGTTGCGTGGGGTCATGACTTTGCGCACGCGATTGATGCGACGCTCGGCATTGGTGAAGGTGCCGTCCTTTTCGAGGAAGGTCGAGCCCGGCAGGAAGACGTGGGCGTAGTTGGCCGTCTCATTCAGGAAGAGGTCGTGAACGACGACGCATTCCATGGCGGCAAGGCCGGCGGCGACATGCTTGGTGTCCGGATCGGACTGCAGAATATCCTCACCTTGGATGTAGATGCCTTTGAAGGTGCCATCGACGGCGGCATCGAGCATGTTGGGGATGCGCAGACCGGGCTCGTTGTTGAGCTTTACGCCCCAGAGCTTTTCGAAGATGTCACGCGTCGCATCGTCGGAGATGTGGCGATAGCCCGGCAGCTCATGCGGGAAGGACCCCATGTCGCAGGAGCCCTGCACATTGTTCTGGCCGCGCAACGGGTTCACGCCGACGCCCGGACGGCCGATATTGCCCGTCGCCATGGCGAGATTGGCGATCGCCATAACGGTCGTCGAGCCCTGGCTGTGCTCAGTGACGCCAAGGCCGTAATAGATCGCGCCATTGCCGCCCTTGGCATAGAGGCGGGCCGCGCCACGCACGAGATCGGCGGGAACGCCGGTGAACTTTTCCGTCTCCTCCGGGCTATGCTGCGGCTCGGCGACGAAGGCAGCCCAATCCTCGAATTCGGACCAGTCGCAGCGTTCGCGGATGAACTTCTCGTCGAACAAGCCTTCGGTGACGATGACATGGGCGAGCGCCGTCAGCATGGCGACGTTGGTGCCCGGCTTCAGCGGCAGGTGATAGCTCGCCTCGACATGCGGCGTGCGCACCAGATCGATGCGGCGGGGATCGATGACGATAAGCTTGGCGCCCTGGCGCAGCCGCTTCTTCAGCCGCGAACCGAAGACCGGATGGCCGTCCGTCGGATTGGCGCCGATGACGACGACGACATCGGAATGTTCGACGCTGTCGAAATCCTGCGTGCCGGCCGAAGTGCCGAAGGTCTGGCCGAGGCCGTAGCCGGTTGGCGAATGGCAGACGCGGGCGCAAGTATCGACGTTGTTGTTGCCGAAGCCGGCGCGCACCAGCTTCTGCACGAGGTAGGTCTCCTCATTGGTGCAGCGCGACGAGGTGATGCCACCGATGGAGTCGCGGCCGTATTGATATTGCAGGCGCTTGAACTCCGTGGCGATGTGGGCAAAGGCCTCATCCCAGGTGACTTCCCGCCAGGGATCGCTGATCTTCTCGCGGACCATCGGATTGAGGATGCGGTCCTTGTGAGTCGAATAGCCGTAGGCGAAGCGGCCCTTGACGCAGGAATGGCCGCGATTGGCTTGGCCGTCCTTCCAGGGCACCATGCGCACCAGTTCCTCGCCGCGCATTTCCGCCTTGAACGAGCAGCCGACGCCGCAATAGGCGCAGGTGGTGACGACGGAGTGTTCCGGCTGGCCGATCGATATCACCGATTTCTCGGTCAGAGTCGCGGTCGGGCAAGCCTGCACGCAGGCGCCGCAGGAAACGCATTCCGAATCGATGAAATGCTCATGCATGCCCGCCGAGACGCGCGAGCCAAAACCGCGGCCCTCGATAGTCAGCGCGAAGGTGCCCTGCACCTCCTCACAGGCATTCACGCAACGGGAGCAGACGATGCATTTCGACGGATCATAGGTGAAATAGGGATTGGACTCGTCCTTAGGCATCCATTTCTGATTGATGTCGCCGTTGTTGCGTGCCTTGACGTGATTGTCGCCGTCGTAGCCATAGCGCACGTCGCGCAGACCGACAGCGCCCGCCATATCCTGCAATTCGCAATCGCCATTGGCGGCGCAGGTCAGGCAGTCGAGCGGATGGTCGGAGATATAAAGCTCCATCACGCCACGGCGAATATCCTTCAATCGTCCGGTCTGTGTGTGCACCACCATGCCCGGCGCCACCGGCGTCGTGCAGGAAGCCGGCGTGCCTGCCCTTCCCTCGATCTCGACCAGACAGAGGCGGCAGGAGCCGAAGGCATCGATCATGTCGGTGGCGCACAGCTTCGGCACCATGATCCCGGCTTCTCTCGACGCGCGCATGACCGAGGTACCTTCCGGCACGGTGATTTGCTGCCCGTCGATGGTCAAGGACACCATGCTTTCGGAGCGGGAGGCTGGAGTACCGTAATCAATTTCGGAAACAAGGGACATCTGGTCTTACTCCGCCGCTTCAATCAGGGGAACCGGAGAGAAATCCTCCGGAAAATGCGTCATCGCGCTCATGACCGGATAGGGCGTGAACCCGCCGAGTGCGCAAAGCGAGCCGAATTTCATCGTGTTGCAGAGATCGGCAAGCAGCGCCCGGTTCTGTTCCGGCTCGATGCCGCGTGCGATCTTGTCTGCCGTCTCGACGCCGCGGATCGAGCCGATACGGCAGGGCGTGCACTTGCCGCAGCTTTCCACCGCGCAGAATTCCATGGCGAAACGCGCCTGCTTCAACATGTCGGCCGTATCGTCGAAGACGACGATGCCGGCATGGCCGATCAGCCCGTCCTTGGCCGCAAAGGCTTCATAGTCGAAGGGCGTATCGAAGAGCTTGCGAGGGAAATAAGCCCCCAGCGGCCCGCCGACCTGCACCGCCTTCACCGGCCTGCCAGACCTCGTGCCGCCGCCGATCCTGTCGACGATATCGCCAAGCGATAGGCCGAAGGCCGTCTCATAGAGGCCAGCATGTTTGACGTTGCCGGCGATCTGGAGAGGAATCGTGCCGCGCGAACGGCCCATGCCGAAATCGCGGTAGAAGGCAGCCCCCTTGTCCATGATGACCGGGACGGAGGCGAGCGAAATGACATTGTTGATGACGGTCGGACAGTCGAACAGGCCCTTATGCGCCGGCAGCGGGGGCTTGGCGCGCACAACGCCGCGCTTGCCTTCCAGGCTGTTGAGCAGCGACGTTTCCTCGCCACAAACATAGGCGCCGGCGCCGCTGCGGATCTCCATATCGAAAGCCTTGCCGGAGCCAAGCACCGAGGCACCGAGAATGCCGGCAGCTCTGGCGATCTCGACCGCCTCGGTCATGACGGCAATCGCATGCGGATATTCCGAGCGCGTGTAGACGAAACCCTTGGTCGCGCCGGTCGCTAGGCCGGCGATCGCCATGCCCTCGATCAGCACGAAGGGATCGCCTTCCATGATCATACGGTCGGCGAAGGTGCCGCTGTCGCCCTCGTCGGCATTGCAGACGATGTATTTGCGGTCGCCCGGCGCGTCGAGCACCGTCTTCCATTTGATACCGGTCGGGAAACCTGCACCACCGCGACCGCGCAGGCCGGAATCGGTGACCTCCTTGACGATATCGCCTGCCGCCATGTCGACGGCGCGACGCACCCCCTTCAGACCGCCATGGGCTTCATAGTCTTCCAGTGAAAGAGGATCTGTGATGCCGCAACGGGCGAAAGTGAGACGGGTCTGTTCCTTGAGGAATGGGAGGTTTTCGACCTCCCCAAGACAGAGCGGATGAGCGCCGCCGGTGATCAGCCCGGCATCGAAAATATCAGCCACGTCCTTGGCCTTCACCGGCCCATAACCGATACGCTTGCCGTCGACTTCAACCTCGACCAGCGGCTCCAGCCAGAACATGCCGCGCGAGCCGTTGCGCACAATCTGCGCATCAAGACCCCGGCTGGCGATCTCCTGCGCGACCGCCTTCGCCACCTTTTCGGCACCGAGGGAAAGAGCGGCAGCATCGCGGGGAATGTAAATCTTCACCGTCATCGGCGCGCCTCCTTCACGAGGTCTTCGACGGCCTCATCGTCCAGGCGGCCGTGCAGCTCGCCGTCCAGCATCGCCGACGGCGCGCAGGCGCAGAGGCCGAGACAGTAGACCGGCTCCAGCGTCACGCTGCCATCCAGCGTCGTCTGGTGAAAATCGATACCAAGCAGCCGCTTGACGTGCTCGGCCAGCGCATCGCCGCCCATCGACTGACAGGCTTCGGCACGACAGAGCTTCAGGACATGACGGCCAGCGGGATGATCGCGATAATCATGGTAGAAGGTCATCACGCCATGCACTTCGGCGCGCGATAGGTTCAGGGCCTTGGCGATCAACGGAAGCGTATCCTGCGGCACATAACCGAATTCCTCCTGGATCCCGTGCAGGATCGGCAGGAGCGGACCTTCCATCGACTTCATGCTGTCGATGATAACGCCGGCGCGGGCCGCGATCTCGCCCGAACCAAGATGCAAATTCATATGCAGCCCTCCCAGGCTTTCCTCCGTAAACAGGCGTCGACGCGTGCTCACCAAACAAAAATCGCAAGGAAGAGGCGGGGGATCAATAAGGTAATCCCGTCAGTCGATAGAAAACTCCTATCGACTCTTATTGCCTTCGGCCAGCAATCGTGCCTCGTGCAGCAAAGCGGAGACAAGCGGCGTAAACGGTTCGCGATGGGTGGCCACCAGGCCGACGAGATGCTCCGCCTCCGGCTCCGTGATGGGGATCTTATGAATATCGGCCGGAAAGCCGAAGGAATCGGCGATATTCTTCGGCATGATGCTCGCCCAGCGTCCGGTCTGGACATGGGAAAACAGCACGATCATCGAATTGGATTCCAGCGTCGGCCGGGCGGTCGCGCCGGCTTCGCCGAGATGCCGGTTGATGATCCGGCGGTTCTGCATATCGGCCGTCAATAGACAAAGCCGAAGATCGCCCACTTCCTTCCACGTCACACTTGTGCGCTCGGCCAGCGGGCTGCCGGCGGCCGTTATCAGATGATAGCGCTCGGCATAAAGCGGCACGCTGGTGACGCGGCCGAGCGGCTCGTTTTCCAGATAGGTGATGCCGGCATCGATCTCGAGGTTTTCAAGCAGGCTCAGCACCTGCAGCGAATTGCGCGAGGTAATGGAGAAGGTGACGTCGGGATGCCGCTCCTGAAACGGCGCGGTGATCTTCTGCACCATGGCAAGCGCCGTCGGAATGGCGGCGATGCGGAGATGGCCGGCAAGCCCCTTGCGCGCAGCCCGCATTTCCTCGCGCATGGTTCTGGTATCGCCGACGATGCGTCGCGCCCATTCCAGCACCCGCTGGCCCTCCGGCGTGAGCCCCTGAAAGCGCGAGCCGCGGCTGACGAGCATGACGCCGAGCTGATCCTCCAACTGCCTGATCGCCGCCGACAATGTCGGCTGCGTCACCCCGCATTCCTCCGCAGCACGGCCGAAATGCTTCTGGTTGGCAAGCGCGATGAAGAATTCCAGCTTATCGATCATTTAACTCTCCTGAATGCGAGAGTTAAACGGGCCAGGGCATCAGCGCAACATTGGAAAATAGAAGTGAGGCATTGGGGCGGTTCACCGCACTCCTCCAGCAATCACACCCCGTCTCTGCCTCTGAAGGCGCAAGTAAGAATGCAGCCGGAAAGGCTTTCGCCAAATCCGGCTGCATTCACTAGCTTCTACTGCCGTCGTCGGAAATCGTGCCCCTCCGAAAATTCCCTAGAGAGCGGTCTCGCCACCAGCCGATGAGCGCTCAATGAAAACGCGAGGGATAAACGGTATCGCATCCTGTTCGGCAGAGGCAGCATTTCTCGCACGGGCCGTTTTTTCCAGAAGTTTCGCAAAGTCGCTCAACGATACGCGATCGGCACGGAGCATCTGGCGGATCATCGGATCTCGCAGAACTTCCGAAATCGTCATTTCACTATTCTGCACGGCCTATCCTCCTTTTATCTTATAAGGGAGTATTAGCGGCCTTGCATAACACTGTCATGTCAGGCAGTTGACGATACGATGATGAATTGAAGGCCAAAACGAGGCTTCGGAAATTTCCGAATAAACGCAGAGGCCAGTCGGCAGTCGCGGCTCAAGCCTGACAGCCCGAGGAGGACGTTTCAGCAATCGCCCGTGCAGAAGATTTTTTGCAGCGAATTGATTGCGGCGCAGATTTCAGAACTGGCGACAGCATAATAGATGAGCCGGCCTTCGCGACGCGTATCGACCAGCTTTTCCAGGCGAAGCCGCGCCAGATGCTGAGAAACCACCGCCTGCTGCAGACCGAGCAACCCCTCGATCTCCGTAACGGTCTTTTCGCCAGTGGCCAGCATAAAGAGGATGATCAGCCGCGTCTCGTGCGACAGAGCCTTCAACAAAATGCTCGCCCGCCGGGCCTCCGCCGTCAGTTCCTCGACATTATGCTCGGCGGCACCGCCAGGCGGTGGAGACAGCGACATAGGATGGCCTCTAGTGATAACTCACATAGAGATATGTTTATAATATTATGAATCCATAAGCTGGTTCAAAAGGTCGCAGAACACCAAAAAAGGTCCGATTATCAGCAGATAAGCTGTCCTCCGTTGATCTCGATCACTTGGCCGGTGATGTAGCCCGAGAGCGTTGGCGCGGCGAGGAAGAGATAGGCAGGCGCGCAATCCTCCGCTGTGCCCAGACGCTGTAACGGGATCGACCGGCGGGTCTGTTCGAGTTTTTCCTTCGACGAATACCGCTCGTGGAAATCGGTGGCGATGGTTCCCGGCGATACGCAATTCACCCGGATCCCGTCCGGCGCCAGCTCGCGCGCCAAAGCCTTCGAGTAGGTGGCAACGAAAGCCTTGGAGGCGGAATAGATCGCCGACCCAGGACTGCCGCCGGTCAAAGCCGAGATCGAGACCGTATTGACGATCGCCGCCTGCCCGGCCGCCCGCAACAGCGGCAACAGCGCCCTGGTCACCTCGACGACCGAGGTCTGGTTGAGCTGGACAATCCGGTCATACCACTCGTCGGTCAATTCGCCGGCCGGAAAGCGGCCGACCATGGTACCGGCATTGTTGACCAGCACATCGATGCGGTCGAACACATCAGCGGCGGCGAGAGCAAAGTCCCTGGTGCCGCTTTCACTGGTGAAATCAGCGGGAACGAGAAAGGCGCGACGATCCAGTTCGGCCTCCAACAGAAAATCCGGCAGCTCACGGCCGGGGTCGCGGCCGACATGGACGAGAACGCGCGCACTGCAATCGAGAAACTGCCGCGCCACCTCCAGCCCGATGCCACGGCCGGCGCCGGTGACGACGACATTGCGATTTTCGAATAGCTTCGGATGAAACACCATGACCTCCCCAATGTGCAGAATCCGCGCGTCGGCAATTGCGGAATTTTCACTTTATCATATGATGACGAAAAAACGAAAGAAAGGGAGCGTCGACAATGTTCCTATCCGGACGCCAGACGGAGATTCTGGAAATCGCCAAGGCTGAGGGGCGCGTGCTGGTGGAGGAACTGGCGCTGCGTTTTTCGGTAACGCCACAAACCATCCGCAAGGATTTGAACGATCTCTGTGACGGCCGCGTTCTATCGCGCGTCCACGGTGGCGCGATCTTTCCCGGCGGTACGGAAAACGTCAAATACGAAGCGCGCCGCTCCATCGCCGCCCCTGAAAAGCAGGCGATCGGCCGCGCCGCCGCCGGCTTGATCCCCAACAACACCTCTCTTTTCATCAATATCGGCACCACCACGGAAGCAGTCGGCGAGGCGCTCCTCGGCCATCACGAATTGATGGTCATCACCAATAACATCAACGTTGCCAATAAGTTACGTATTTTCCCGTCGATCGAAGTGGTTATCGCGGGCGGCGTCGTGCGCGGCTCGGATGGCGGCATCGTCGGGGAAGCCGCGGTCGATTTTATCAGGCAATTCAAGGTGGACTACGCCATCATCGGGACTTCGGCTGTCGACGCCGACGGCGCGCTTTTGGATTTCGATTTCCGCGAAGTGAAAGTGGCGCAGGCAATCATTGCCAATGCCCGCCATGTCATCCTGGTGGCCGACAGCACCAAGTTCGAACGCACCGCTCCGGTGCGCATCGGCCATCTCTCGCAAGTCCATACTTTCGTTACCGACGAATGTCGCGTCGAATCCGTCCGCGCCGCCGCGGCGGAACACGGCGTTCGCCTGTTGGAAACCTCGCGCCGCCAGAATTGATCCTCACATCGCTTTCGTCACGAAACGTTCGTTTGACATTCGGATTGATTTCGTTTTAGATGAATCAATTTTCGAATTTTCCATTTCCCAAAATGGCAGACCTTTTCGGAGGGGCGGGTGAGCGAGCAGATTTACGACATTTTCGTTATCGGCGGCGGCATCAACGGCTGCGGCATAGCTCGTGACGCTGCCGGACGCGGCTACAAGGTGGCGCTTGCGGAAATGAATGATTTCGCCTCCGGCACATCGTCCGGGGCGACCAAGCTCATCCACGGCGGCCTGCGCTACCTCGAACATTATGAATTCCGCCTGGTGCGCGAGTCGCTGATGGAGCGTGAAGTGCTCTGGGCGATGGCGCCGCACATCATCTGGCCGATGCGTTTCGTCCTGCCTTACCACAAGGGCGGCATCCGCCCGGCCTGGTTGATCCGCCTCGGCCTCTTCCTCTATGATCATCTCGGTGGCCGCAAGCTGCTGCCGCCGACCGCGACGCTGGACATGAAGAGGGACCCGGCGGGAAAACCGCTGAAGGCGTTGTTTACCAAGGCTTTCGAATATTCCGACGGCTGGGTGGACGATGCGCGCATGGTCGTGCTCAACGCCCGCGACGCGGCCGATCGCGGCGCCACGATCATGCCGCGGACCAAGGTAATTTCCGCTCGTCGCGAAGGGGTCACCTGGACGATTGAAACACAGGACACCGTCACCGGCGAGAAGCGCACGTTCCAGTCGCGCATGCTCATCAATGCCGCCGGTCCCTGGGTCGACCATGTCCTGTCCGACGCCTTCGGCAAGAACCAGGTGCACAATGTCCGCCTGGTGCAGGGCAGCCATATCATCGTCCGCAAAAAGTTCGACGATCCTCGCGCCTATTTCTTCCAAAATCCAGATAACCGCATCATCTTCGCCATCCCCTATGAACAGGATTTCACCCTGATCGGCACGACGGATCGCGACTACAAGGATGATCCGAAGGATGTGAAGATTTCCGACGAGGAAACCACCTATCTCTGCAGCGCCGCCAGCGAATATTTCAAGGAGCCGGTCCGGCGCGAGGACATCGTCTGGTCCTATTCCGCCGTACGTCCGCTCTATGACGACGGCGCTTCCAAGGCGCAGGAAGCGACGCGCGATTATGTGCTGAAGGTCGAAGGCGCCGAGGGACAGGCGCCGTTGCTCAACGTTTTCGGGGGCAAGCTCACCACCTATCGCCGCCTTAGCGAACATGCGCTGGAAAAGATCGGAGAGGTCATCGGCCTCAAGGGAACGCCATGGACGGCCAAGAGCTCCCTTCCGGGCGGCGATTTTCCGGTTCGCGGCTACGAGGCCGAGGTCGCCAAGCTGAAGGCACGTTATCCCTTCCTCGCCGACCCGCATGCCCGCCGGCTGGTGCGCCGATATGGCACCCGCGCCGCTATGCTCCTTGGAGAGGCGAAGACCGCGGCCGATCTCGGCCGCAGCTTCGGCAGCGATCTCTATGAAGCGGAAGTCCGCTATCTCATGGCGCATGAATGGGCCTATACCGCCGCCGACGTCCTTTGGCGTCGCTCGAAGAAAGGCCTCTATCTCTCGAAGGATGAAGCCGCCGCGCTGGATGATTATATGGCCGGCACGCGCGTTCATGCTTAGGCAGGCACGGCGCTCCAGAGCAATTCCAGCAAAAGTGCGAAACGGTGTTGCATCCGGAATTGCTTGAAAACAAGAGATAGAGTACTTCCGTGGTTCGAAGAAACACGGATACTCTAGGGATCCAGCAGACGCGGCCCAGGCCCCTCTTCTGACAGCACATCCCAGGGATTGCGCAAGGGGCAGGTCTGCATCGAGAGACAGCCGCAGCCGATGCAGCCGTCGAGTTGATCCCGCAGGCCCTGCAGCCGCTTGATCCTTTTGTCGAGATCATCCTTCCAGTGTGCCGAGAGCGCCCGCCAATCGGCGCCTGTCGGCGTCCGGCTTTGCGGCAGCGTGTCGAGTGCCGCTTGAATCTCGGCAAGCGGAATGCCGACACGCTGCGCCACCTTGATGACCGCCACCCGGCGCAGGACCTCGCGGGCGTAACGCCGCTGATTGCCGCGGCTGCGATGGCTCTCGATCAGCCCTTTTGCCTCGTAGAAATGCAGCGTCGAGACCGCGACGCCGCTGCGCGCCGCCACCTCGCCGACCGTCAGCAATTTGGAAAATTGATCGGATTCGATTTTTTCCATCATACGTCCTTGACCTCAACTTTACTTGAGGTTCTATAGCTCCTGCTCCGAAGCGCGTAAAGCAGGAGCAACACATGACTGGACCTACCAAGCTGGCAATTCTCTACGGCAGCACCCGCAAGGGCCGACTATGTGACCGCGTGGTCAATTGGGTCGTCCGTGAGCTGGAAAACTATCCGCTGATCGACATCGACATTATCGATCCCCTTGAATTCGACCTGCCGGCGCAGCACGACCGCGAGCATCCGGCCGTCGCGGCCCTCGCCGAGCGGCTCTCCAAGGCCGATGCCTTCATCGTCGTCACGCCGGAATACAATCACAGCTTCACCGCCTCGCTGAAATTCGTGCTCGATCTCGTTTATGAGCCATGGCAGGGCAAGCCGGTCGCCTTCGTTTCCTATGGCGGCATTTCCGGCGGGCTTCGTGCCGTCGAACAATTGCGGCTGGTCTTTGCCGAGCTGCATGCCGTAACCGTGCGCGACACCGTCAGCTTCGCCAATCCCTGGGGCCGGTTCGCCGAAGATGGCTCCCTTGAAAACCCGATCGAGGCACGTCAATCGCTGGTGCGGATGATGGCGAAGCTGCATTGGTGGAGCGCGGCCTTGAAACCGGCTCACGCAACGCGCCCCTATCGCTCCGTCGCCGCCTGAGCGCCTTCTGCAATATCCGAACACGGTCTTTCGTTTCTGGCAGGTGCGAAAGACCGGTTTGACGTCCGGACCTGGTACCCCAGGTCCGGACGTCTGTTATACACCCAGAAGTTTACCTTGCCGCAAAGCTGCGCTTGCCGAAGTCGCCTCGATGACCTAACCCAATAGGAAGACAGTTTCGGCGGTATTGCGATGGAGAACGAGAAACGTCTTGGAGGAGCGGATTTCATGCGCGCCGTCGCATGTCTGATGGTGCTCGCCCACCATCTCGCGCTCCGGATGGATTTCAACAAGATCCCCCCGACCTTGGACTTGACCTTCATGTTGGCGCGCTTCGGCAATCACGGCGTCTCGGTCTTCTTCGTTCTCAGCGGCTTTCTTCTTTCGCGTCCCTTCTGGCTGGCGCTGGATAGAGCCCAGCCGCTACCGTCATTGAAGATCTACACCATGCGCCGCGCTGCACGCATCCTGCCGGGCTTCTGGGTCGCGCTCACGGTCGGCTTCGTGCTAAGTTTCACCATCTATGGATTTCCACTCGATGGAGAGTTGATCGGCCGCTATGTCGCCGGCTTCTTCCTGATGAGCCAATGGCATTGGCGCACCTTTTTTCCGGTGCAGGGTGACGGCCCCCTATGGTCGATCCCCTTCGAGACAACCTGCTATGTCCTTTTGCCGATCGGCTTCCTGCTGCTGTTCCATGCAACGCCGAGATCACGCTCCGTTCTCGTCAGCCGGTTGCTCTGGATCGGCATTATCGCGGCCGCGCTGGTCGGCCATTGGCTGGTGGTGAGCTATCTCCCGACAGACAGCGTCGGAAAGGGATGGCAATATGGCTTCGAGGGCGGCGCCAAGGAATGGATGCCGCGCTACAACCCCGTCGGCTTCTTCGCGATATTCGCGATCGGCGCGCTGGCTGCCGGAATACAGACCATCCTTCCTGCCCGCCGCTCGGCAATCTACGACATCATCGGAGCGCTCGCGATCGTCATGGGCGCATGGCAGTTGCCGCAGTCCATCGGCGGCCCGGCGGAAGGCTATGCGTGGCTTGGCATTCCCTATCAATTCCCGCTGCTTCCCCTGGCGGCGGCTACCGCGCTCTGCGTTCTGCCGCAGTCGGTCTTTCTGGGAAGAGTTGTCGACTTCAGTCTCATCCGCTATGTCGCCACCGTCTCCTTCGGCGTCTACATCTGGCAGGATATCGTGCTGACGCTGATGAAGACGCTCTTCCCCTGGACCTTCGGCACCGGCTCCGACAATGTGCTTGGCGGATGGATCACATCGAGCCTCGTCGCAATCCTCATCATTTTCGCGATCGGCACCTTCAGCTATTTCTGCCTGGAACGCCCAATCATCCGCTGGGCGCGCACCCGCGAGCAGGCGACACGGACGATGCCCACATCCGACAAAAAAGCCGCCCAAGGGAACCCATTGGGCGGCAGATAAGGTGGGAAACGAAACTCGACCGGCAAGGCCGAGCATCATGTCAGATGCGGGTGGCTTTCAGTCGCTCCTCATCGAGAACAACACCGAGGCCGGGAGATAGCCCCAAATCCAGCCAGCCCTCATCGTGCTTGAGCGGCATCGCCATCGGATAGTCACGACGGGCCTCGCTCCATTCCGGATTGTCATACGGATATTCGAGCCAAGGCGCATCCCCGACACCCGCGGTCAAATGCGCGTTCGCCAGCACACCAATACCATTCGTCCATGAGTGCGGCGTAAATTGGACACCCGCCTCGCGCGCCTGGTAGACCAGCCGCCGGCAGCCGGTGATGCCGCCGACCAGCGCCACATCCGGCTGAATGACATCGAAGGCGCGTTCCTCGATGATGTCACGGAACTCATACAGCTCCCGCGTCATCTCGCCGCCGGCAATGCGCACGGAGGTCGCCTGCTTCAGCTCCTGCATGCCCTTGCGGTCAGAACGATGCAACGGCTCCTCCATCCAATAGATGCCGAGCCGCTCCAGCTCTTTTGCAACCGCCAGCGCATCCTTGAAAGTCCATGGTAATGTCGTATCCCACGGCATGCGCCAACCCTGGTTGCAGTCGACCATCAACTCCAGCCTGGTGCCCACACGCGCACGGATCGCCTCCAGGGCCTTCACATCGTCCCGCCAACTGCCGCGCCCGCCCGCAGACGAAGAGAAACGCACCTTCATCGCCGGAAAGCCTTCTTCGAGATAACGTTCCGCCTGCTCCGCCATTGCAGCCGGCTCTCGCAACACGCCGGAGGAAGCGTAGAGGCGCACACGGCTGGCCCGGCCGCCAAGCATCCGCCAAACCGGCTCGCCAGTGATCTTGCCGGAGAGATCCCAGAGCGCCAGATCCATCGGCCAGCAGCGGCCGTAGTGAAAATTAATATGCGACAGGACCTCGTAATGGCGCTCCAGATGCCGCGGGTCCTGACCGATGAACAGATCCTCGTGCCCCTCGAACCCTTTCATTAGGTCACCGGAGCCGATGCCCTCGCGGCCCTCGTCATCCCGAACGCGGACGATCGTCGCATCGAAATGCCAGCGCGGCCGCCCATCCCAGCTCGCCTTGAACGGCGGATCGAGCGGCAGCCGGTGATGGGTGATTTCGATGGAAACAATCTTGCTCATGGTCATGCCCCCCCCAAACCTTAGCCGAACTGCTGCCAGATGGTCTTGTAGTCGCAATATTTATCGATCGCATGCACCGAGCGATCACGCCCGAAGCCGGACTGCTTGAACCCGCCGAAGGGCGTGGCGAAATTCGACATGTCATAGGTGTTGATCCATACGGTGCCCGCATGGATCGCCTCGGAAAAGCGCTGAGCACGATCCATGTCCTTGGTGAAGACGGCACCGGCGAGGCCGTAGATGGTGTCATTTGCGATCTTTAGGGCCTCCTCCTCGGTATCGAAGGGAATAGCGGCGAGCACAGGCCCGAAAATCTCCTGCCGCGCCAGGCTCATGTCGTTGCTCATGTCGACGAAGACGCCGGGCGAGACGTAGTAACCGCCGGTTTCGCTGAGCACGCGCTCGGCGCCGAAGGCGCGGCGCGCGCCTTCCTTCTCGCCGGCGGCAATCATCGACAGCACCTTGTTCATATGCTCCTCCTCGATCAGCGCGCCGATCTGCGCCGTGGGGTCCAGCGGATGCTTGAGCGCGATATCGGAGCGAGTCACCGCCTCGATCTTCGCAATCAGCTTCTCTTGCACCGAGCGCTGCACGATCAGCCGCGTCGAGGCATGGCAGGTCTCGCCGGAATTGTAGAAGCAGCCCCAGGCGGCCGCACTCGCCGCTGCGTCGAGATTGGCGTCTTCGAAGACGACCAGCGGTGACTTGCCGCCGAGTTCCAGCGCCACGCGCTTGACGTTCGACTGCGCCGCATAGCCCATGATCAGCTTGCCGACCTCGGTCGAACCGGTGAAGGCGATCATGTCGACATCCATATGCAGCGCCAGCGGCTTGCCGGTCTCTTCGCCATAGCCGGTGACGACGTTGAAGACGCCGGCGGGCAGCCCTGCTTCGAACGCAAGTTCGGCCAGGCGGATAGCTGAGAGCGAGGATTGTTCCGCCGGCTTCAGCACCACGGAATTGCCGGCCGCGATGGCCGGGCCGAGTTTCCAGGCATCGATGATCATCGGATAGTTCCACGGCGTAATCGCCCCGACGACGCCGAGCGGCACCTTGCGCACCAAAGCGCGGGCATTCAGCCCGGTCGGCGCGATCTCGTCATACATCTTGTCGATCATCTCGCCGTAAAACTGGATGCAGTCGGCGCAGAGGCGCACATCGACGGTGAGCGAGGCCATGACCGGCTTGCCGACATCAAGCGTTTCCAGCATGGCGAGTTCTTCACCATGGACGCGAATGAGTTCGGCCCATTTCAGCATGATCCGCTTCTTTTCCAGCGGCTCCTTCCTGCGCCAGATGCCGCTTTCAAAGGCGGCGCGTGCGGCAGCCACGGCCGCATCGATATCGGCCGCGTTGCCGCGGGCCAGTTCCGCACCCGGTCTGCCATCCATCGGCCGGATGCGGGTGAAGGTCGCGCCGGAAGAAGAAGCGCGATAGGCGCCATCGATGAAATGCCGCCCTTCGAGCTTGAGGTCGGATAGAACGCCTTCCCAATAATCGCGCGTATAATTCTTGGTCATCTCAAATTCCTTTCGGCAGCGCCATGACGGCGGCGGCGAAGCGGTCGATGTCGGCATCCGTGACATCGCGGACAGTCGAACGCCGCATCGGCTGGTTTTCCGGAGCGCGCATCTCGCGTGCGAGGTCGGTCGTATCGAAGGGTATGAACGCCGCCGGCAAAGCGCGGACAATACCGCAACGGTCCATCCAATCGGAGAGGAAGGCGGGCAGCGCCGCCGCACCTTCGAGGCCGCAAGCCCTTGCGGCAGCGTTGAGATCAATCGTATCCGCCTCGACCAGCCAGGGCAGCGTCGCTTCAAAGCCGAGGACGGTTGCAAGCCCATGGTGGACCGGCGCAAGGCCGGCCAGCGCGTGGCTGATATTGTGGGCAATTGCCGTGCCGCAATTGTCGATGGCGATGCCGGCGAAGCAGCAGCCGAGCAGCACGTCGCCTCGGGCCTCGAGTTTGCCTGGCTCCTTCACCACGGTTTCCAGCGCGCCGGTGATCAACCGCAATGCCTGATGGGCGTAGAGCTGCGCACCGCGATGCGTGTTGCGGTTCGTCGCCGCCTCGAAGGCATGGATGAAGGCGTCGAGGCCGCACCAGGCGGTGAGACCCGCCGGCAGCGTGGTCGTCAGAGCCGGATCGAGGATGACGAGATCTGCCTTGGTTTCCGGTCCCCAGATCCAGAGCTTCTTACCCTCAGGGCCAGCGAAAATATTGGTGGCCGAAGTCTCAGAGCCGGTGCCGGCCGTCGTCGGCACCATGATCTTCTTCAGCGGGTTCTTCGGAAGGGGATTGGCGGCCAATGCATAAAACATCGGGTCTTCGCCCGATGCTGCGCAACAGGCGACGATCTTCGCGATATCCAGCGCCGAGCCGCCGCCGACGCCAATCACCAGATCCGCGCCCTTCGCCGCCTCCATCGTCGAGCGGATATGCGCGAGTTTCGGCTCGCCGGAGAAATCCGAGAAGACCTGCGTGGCGATGCCCGCTTCCGTGAGATCGCTTCTGATTTTATCCGCAAGACCCGATTGGGCCAGAAAGGCATCGATCACCAAGAGAGCGGCGGAAACGCCATCGAAGGATTTGACGGCGCTGGCAAGGCCGGACAGCGCGCCGCTGCCAAAGTGGATGTCTGGAATGGCGGAAATGGAAAAGGACACGAGGATCACCAGGAAAAGCGCAGCAGATTCGATGCCGCAATCCTGCATCACAATTTCAGCTCTTCAAATCTGGCCATTTATCGGGAATATTGATGACTTGAAGTTATGGAGAGACAATGCTGGAGAAGATACCGCTGGAATCCTTTCGCGTGTTCGATGCCGCGGCGCGCGCGATGAACTTTTCCCGCGCCGGCCGCGAATTGAACATCACGCAAGCGGCCGTCAGCCGACGTATCAAGGGGCTGGAGGATCATCTGGGCGCCGCGCTCTTTACCCGGCGCGGCCGGAACTTGGCGCTGACGCCGGAAGGCGAACGGCTGTTTCAGCGCGTCCGCGCCACGCTGGAATATCTCGAGGAGAGCCTGGAGCCTTTCCGCGCCGGCACAGGCGAGATCATTTCGATCGCTGCCAGCGGCTCGGTCTCGCATCTCTGGCTCGGGCAGCGGCTCAAGGATTTCGGCAAGGAGAGCCCCGGCATCTCCGTCCGCCTGCTGACGACGGACTCGCCTTCGGAACTTGCATCGGAAACCAACGACCTCGTCATTCTCTATTCCACCGGCGAACATCCGCGCTGGAACCTGACGCTATTGATGAAGGAAGTGCTGGTTCCGATCGCCTCGCCCAATTATCTCGCCAGCCGCGGCCTGGAGCCGCAGGCTTTGACATCGGCTGACATAGCCGGGCTGGATCTCATCGATTACGAGCGCTTCAACGCCCACTGGATCAGCTTCCGCCAATGGTTCGGCCGCATCGGCAACCCATTGAGGAGCAAACTGCCCCGACCGCGGCTATCCTTCTCCACCTACATCATGGCGGTCGAGGCGGCATTGCGCGGCGAGGGTATCGCGCTCGGCAGCCTCGGACTTATCGAGGAACATCTGCGCTCGGGCGCACTGATTACCATCGGCAACGACCGGGTCGAAAGCGGCTTCGGTTATTATCTGGGCGCCCCCCGCTTCCGTGCGCTCTCGCCGGAAGCAAGCCAGTTGCATCGGCATTTGCTCGGCGGCTATCAGGGCTGACGCAAACCGAACCACCCAACAAAAAAGCGGCCCCCAAAGGCCGCTCTCATTCAAAACCTGAGACTAGGTACCGGATCAATCTTGGCCGATTGCGCCGCGCAGCCGCGTCATTTCCATGATGTAGTGCTCAAGGCGCGACTTGTGCTCGTGATGCTCGGCATCTTCGAGTTCTGCCCTGGCGATATCGATACGACGCGTCAGCTCATCCTGGTTGAGATCTTCTACCGGAATTGCGGATTCGGCCAGCAGCGTGCAGCCGGTCGGCAGGATGTCGGCGAAGCCGCCGAACACGACGTAATCCTGCTTCTTGCCCGATGCGGCATGCACCTTGACGACGCCCGGCTTGATCATGGTCATCGTCGGCGCATGATGGGCCATGACGGTCATCTCGCCTTCGCTGGCGGGAATGACGACATCGATAACCTGCTCCGACAGAAGCAGACGCTCCGGAGATACCAGTTCGAAATTGAAATTGTCAGGCATGACCGGTCTCTTCTCGATTGTCTTTATTTCAAGGCAACGGCGCACGAAACCTCGCGCGCCGTTCGATTGGTCTTATCAGGCAGCCAGCTTCTTGGCTTTTTCCATCGCCTCTTCGATCGAGCCGACCATGTAGAAAGCGGCTTCCGGCAGGTGATCGTATTCGCCGTTGACTAGGCCCTTGAAGCCCTTGATCGTGTCTTCGAGAGCGACGAGCTTACCCGGCGAACCGGTGAAGACTTCTGCGACGAAGAACGGCTGCGACAGGAAGCGCTCGATCTTGCGGGCGCGGGCAACGGCCAGCTTGTCTTCTTCCGACAGTTCGTCCATGCCGAGGATGGCGATGATGTCCTGGAGAGCCTTGTAGCGCTGCAGGGTCGACTGAACCTTACGAGCGACTTCATAGTGCTCTTCGCCGACGACCATCGGGTCGAGCATACGCGAGGTGGAGTCGAGCGGGTCGACGGCCGGGTAGATACCCTTTTCAGCGATCGAGCGCGACAGAACCGTCGTTGCGTCCAAGTGGGCGAACGAGGTTGCCGGTGCCGGGTCGGTCAAGTCGTCGGCCGGAACGTAAATGGCCTGAACCGAGGTGATCGAGCCCGTCGTCGTCGTGGTGATGCGTTCCTGCATCTGGCCCATGTCGGTGGCGAGCGTCGGCTGATAGCCCACGGCCGAAGGAATACGGCCGAGCAGAGCCGACACTTCCGAACCAGCCTGGGTGAAGCGGAAGATGTTGTCGACGAAGAACAGAACGTCCTGGCCTTCATCGCGGAAGTTTTCAGCAACGGTCAGACCGGTCAGAGCGACGCGAGCACGAGCGCCCGGCGGTTCGTTCATCTGGCCGTAAACGAGCGCAGCCTTGGAGCCTTCGCCGCCGCCATGCTTATTGACGCCAGATTCGATCATTTCGTGGTAGAGGTCGTTGCCTTCGCGGGTACGTTCACCCACGCCTGCGAACACCGAGTAACCACCGTGCGCCTTGGCGACGTTGTTGATCAGTTCCATGATGAGAACGGTCTTGCCGACGCCTGCGCCGCCGAAGAGGCCGATCTTGCCGCCCTTAGCGTAGGGAGCGAGCAGGTCGACGACCTTGATGCCGGTGACGAGAATCTGCGCTTCCGTGGACTGCTCGACGTAGGACGGAGCATCCTGGTGGATGGCGCGCTTCTTCTGGGTATTCAGCGGACCTGCTTCGTCGACCGGCTCGCCGATAACGTTCATGATACGGCCAAGCGTTTCATGTCCGACCGGAACCGAGATCGGCGCGCCCGTGTCCTTGACGGACTGGCCGCGAACCAGACCTTCGGTCGAGTCCATGGCGATGGTGCGGACGGAATTTTCGCCGAGGTGCTGTGCGACTTCGAGAACCAGACGATTGCCATTGTTGTCGGTTTCAAGCGCGTTCAGGATCGCCGGGAGTTCGCCTTCGAAAGCAACGTCCACAACGGCGCCGATAACCTGCGTAACCTTACCGACAGAACCTGCGGGGGTAGCTGCGTCAGCCATATTCTTACCCTCTTTTCCTAACCTCAGAGCGCTTCCGCGCCCGAAATGATTTCAATCAATTCCTTGGTGATCTGTGCCTGGCGCTGACGGTTGTAATTGAGCGTCAGCTTGTTGATCATCTCACCAGCGTTGCGCGTCGCATTGTCCATCGCGCTCATCTTGGCGCCCATCTCGCCGGCGACGTTCTCGAGGAGCGCGCGGAAGATCTGGACGGAGATGTTGCGCGGGATCAGGTCCGCGAGGATCGAAGCCGCATCCGGCTCGTATTCGTAAACGGCACCCTTATGCTCGGCATCCTCTTCGACAACGGCCGGAGCCGAAGCCGGGACGAGCTGAAACGCGGTCGGCACCTGGCTGATCACCGACTTGAACTCGGAATAGAACAGCGTGCAGACGTCGAACTCGCCGCCTTCGAACATTTCGATGACGCGCTTGCCGATGGCATCGGCATTGTCGAAACCGATACGCTTGACGTCGCGCAGTTCCTTGCGCTCGACGATCAGCGATGCGTATTCACGGCGCAGGATGTCGTAGCCCTTCTTGCCGACCGTGAAGATCTTCACGGTCTTGCCGTCGGCCAACAGCTTGCGGACGTGATCGCGAGCAAAACGTGCGATCTGCGAGTTGAAACCGCCGCAAAGGCCGCGTTCAGCCGTGCAGACGATCAGCAGATGCACATCGCTCTTGCCGGTGCCGGTCATCAGCGGCGGCGCACCGTCCGCGTCGCTGACGGCAGCCGTGATATTGGCAAGAACGGCGCTCATGCGTTCCGAATAGGGCCGTGCGGCCTCGGCCGCCTCCTGGGCGCGCCGAAGCTTCGCCGCGGCGACCATTTTCATCGCCTTGGTGATCTTCTGCGTCGCCTTGACGGAGGCGATCCGGTTTTTCAGATCCTTAAGTGAAGGCATCCGGTATCCGTCCTAGAAGTGAGGTCCGATCAGGCGAAAGACTTGGCGTAGCTGTCGAGAGCAGCGATGAGCTTGCTCTTGGTCGCATCGCTGATGGCCTTTTCGGTGCGGATCGCGTCGAGGATGTCCTTGCCTTCCGACCGCAGGTAGGAAAGCAGACCCTGCTCAAACTTGCCGACCAGGGCAACGCCGATCTTATCGAGATAGCCGTTGACGCCGGAGAAGATCACCGCAACCTGCTCTTCCGTCTTCAGCGGCGAGAACTGCGGCTGCTTCAGGAGCTCGGTCAGGCGGGCGCCGCGGTTCAGCAGGCGCTGCGTTGCGGCATCGAGGTCCGAACCGAACTGAGCGAAGGCGGCCATTTCGCGATACTGGGCGAGTTCGCCCTTGATCGAGCCGGCAACCTGCTTCATCGCCTTGATCTGTGCGGACGAACCGACGCGCGAAACCGACAGACCGACGTTAACGGCCGGGCGGATACCCTGATAGAACAGGTCGGTTTCGAGGAAGATCTGGCCGTCGGTGATCGAGATCACGTTGGTCGGGATGAACGCCGAAACGTCGTTACCTTGCGTTTCGATGACCGGAAGAGCGGTCAGCGAACCGGCGCCCTGTTCGTCGTTCATCTTGGCGGCGCGCTCGAGAAGGCGCGAATGCAGGTAGAAAACGTCGCCCGGATAGGCTTCGCGGCCCGGCGGGCGGCGCAGCAGCAGCGACATCTGACGATAGGAAACAGCCTGCTTCGACAGGTCGTCGTAGCCGATCAGGGCGTGCATGCCGTTGTCACGGAAATATTCGCCCATGGCGCAACCGGCGAACGGCGCCAAGTACTGCATCGGGGCCGGGTCGGAAGCCGTTGCGGCGACGACGATCGAGTACTTCAGCGCACCGCGCTCTTCGAGCACCTTGACGAACTGAGCAACGGTCGAACGCTTCTGCCCGATAGCGACGTAGACGCAGTACAGCTTTTCGCTGTCCGGACCGGCATCGTGGATGGCCTTCTGGTTCAGGATCGTGTCGAGAATGATGGCGGTCTTGCCGGTCTGGCGGTCGCCGATGACAAGCTCGCGCTGGCCGCGGCCAACCGGGATCAGAGCGTCGATGGCCTTCAGGCCGGTCGACATCGGCTCATGAACCGACTTGCGCGGAATGATGCCCGGAGCCTTGACGTCGACGCGAGCGCGGCGGGTCGCATTGATCGGGCCCTTGCCGTCGATCGGGTTACCGAGCGCGTCGACAACGCGGCCGAGAAGCTCCGGACCAACCGGAACGTCAACGATCGCGCCGGTGCGCTTGACAGTGTCGCCTTCCTTGATGTCACGGTCGGAGCCGAAGATAACCACGCCGACGTTGTCGGATTCGAGGTTCAGCGCCATGCCACGGATGCCGCCGGGGAATTCGACCATTTCGCCGGCCTGAACATTGTCCAGACCGTAGACGCGGGCGATACCGTCACCGACGGAGAGAACCTGGCCGACTTCGGAGACTTCAGCTTCCTTGCCGAAGTTTTTGATCTGATCTTTCAGAATTGCGGAAATTTCCGCGGCGCGGATATCCATCAGCCGACCTCTTTCAATGCAAGCTTAAGGGTGGAGAGTTTGGTGCGAAGGGACGTATCGATCTGACGCGAACCGACCTTGACGATCAGGCCACCAAGAATCGACGGATCGACGGTGACGGCAATCGCCACGTCCTTGCCGGTGACGCCCTTCAGCGCCGCCTTCAATTCATCTTCCTGCGCCGGGGTCAGCGCATGCGCCGAGGTGACCTCGGCGGAAACTTCGCCGCGATGCTTCGCGGCGATGATACGGAAAGCCTTGATCATGCCCGGCAGCGCAAAAAGGCGCCGGTTGCCTGCCACGACCTTGAGGAAATTGGTGACGTAATTGCCGAAGCCCGCCTTCGTTGCCAGCGCCTGGACGGCACCGACCTGCTCTTCGGCCGAAAAGACCGGGCTCGAGACGAAACGCTTCAGATCTTCGCTGTCATCCAGCATGGCTTGAAACCGATCGAGATCGGCGGTCACTGCCGGAACAGCACCCTCTTCGAGGGCCAGCTCGAACAATGACGAGGCATATCGCTCTGCGACACCAGAAATATGCTGGGATGTGTCTGCCACGGGCACAAAATTCCCTGATTTCAACCCAAGAATCCGGCTTCCGGGAGACGGAAGCCACATGTTCTTGAATTCGTTTTGATTTCCCCCAGAAATCAGCAGGGGCTTCCCCCTACCTCATCCGAAATTCGGGGTTCGTCTAACATAGGATATTGAGACTCGCAACACGCGTAATAGCCGAATACGCTATTCGGGTGAATTTATGATGGCAAAAAGTTCAAAACCATGGGGATAGCGCGGGCAATTGCAGCCGAAGCGAGATCATTTTCGATCAAATATAGCCCAATCCGTAAAGAAGCGGTAGAGCCGCCAAAATCGCCTGGACAACCAGAAGTAACAAATTCACGAGAACGCTTCCCCGATCCGACATGATCGAGAGGATGCGACCGAATGCGGCAACGGCAAAGGACGCCCCGAGCGCCAGGTAGACCATCGGCTGCGCCAGCAGGATAGCGACCAGCCCGAAGCCCAGATAGAAGCCGCCGGCCGAACGTCCCTCGGCATAGGCTTCCGGCCGCCCTTCGCGCACCTGCAACTTCAGGAAACGATAGGTATAGCCAGGCGCGAACATCGCGAGGAACCCGATGAGCGCCGTAAACGCCGCCGAGCAATAGGCAAGCTGTTCGCCCAGGTCAGTCGGAAAATAAAGCTCCATCGGTCGTCCCCAAATCAACCTAAACCAAATCAATCATATCAAGAGGCTGACTTATGGCATGAACAGGCGAAACAGGGGAAGACGCCGGAAAGGCACCGTTTCGCGAAACTACAGGAAACTCTGTGGATCGATGTCAAGCTGCACCTGCACGGAACCGCGCTCCTTCGGCGATTGTGCCAGCAAAGCGCGAAGGAACCCCTGCATATCTGAATTGCGCCGGCCGTGCACAAGCAGGCGGAAACGATGGCGGCCCCGCACCAGGGCGAGCGGCGCTTCAGCCGGCCCGAGCACCGATATGCCCTGGACCTGCGGCGCCGCATTGCGCAGGCCGCGGGCATGAGTTTCCGCATCCTGCCGGGTATCGGCCGAGACGATGATCGAGGCGAGCCGGCCGAAGGGCGGCAATATGGCTCTTTCGCGCTCCGAAATCTCGCGCCCGTAGAAAGCGCCGGCATCGCCGGAGACGATCGCCTGCATGACGGGGTGCTGCGGCTGATAGGTCTGCAACAGGCCGTGACTCTTGAGGCCGGTTCGCCCCGCGCGGCCGGTCACCTGCGACAGAAGCTGGAATGTCCGCTCGGCTGCACGCGGATCGCCATTGGCAAGACCAAGATCGGCGTCGACGATGCCGACCAGCGTCATCAGCGGGAAATTGTGTCCTTTGGCGACGAGCTGCGTGCCGATGACGATATCCGCCTCGCCCTTGGCAATGGCCTCCAGCTCCAGCCGCAGCCGCTTGACGCCGCCCATGATGTCGGAGGAGAGCACGATGGTCCGCGCTTCGGGAAAATGCCGCTCGACCTCCTCGGCAATGCGCTCGACGCCCGGACCGCAGGCGACGAGATGGTCGAGCGTGCCGCATTCCGGGCAGGCTTCAGGCGTCCGTTCGGCATAGCCGCATTGATGGCACTGGATCTGTCCACGGAAACGGTGTTCCACCAGCCAGCTCGAACATTGCGGACATTGGAAGCGATGCCCGCAGACGCGGCAGAGCGTCAACGGTGCATAGCCGCGCCTGTTGAGGAACAGCAGCGACTGTTCGCCCTTTTCCACCGTTTTGCCGATCGCCCGAATTAGCAGCGGCGAGAGGAACCCGCCGCGCTCCGGCGCATGCCAGCGCATGTCGATCAGATGCAGGTCCGGAAGAGCCGCATCCCCGTAGCGGGTCGGCAGATGAATGGTGCTGTAACGCCCGCTCTGGCCGTTGACCTGGCTCTCGACCGAAGGGGTCGCCGACACCAGCACCACCGGAAAATCGCCGATCCGGCCGCGCACGACCGCCATGTCGCGGGCATTGTAATAGACCCGATCCTCCTGCTTGTAGGCGGGATCGTGCTCTTCATCGACGATGATCAGGCCAAGGTCTTCGAAGGGCAGGAACAGCGCCGAGCGCGCGCCGGCAACGACCCGGACCTCGCCGGTCACTGCCTGCCGCCAGACCTTTTCGCGCATGCGCGGCGCCAGGTCCGAGTGCCACTCGGCCGGCTTGGCGCCGAAGCGATCCTGGAAGCGCTCAAGGAAACTCGCCGTCAGCGCAATTTCCGGCAGCAGGATCAAGACCTGCCTGCCGCGCTTCAGCGTCTCGGCGATCGCCTCGAAATAGACCTCGGTCTTGCCCGAACCGGTAACACCGTCGATCAGCGACACGGTGAATTCGCCCTTGCGCACCTCGGCAAGGATTTCATCGGCCGCTTCGCGCTGCGGGCCTTCGAGCCGCGAGGCGGTGAAATCCGGATCGGGCCTGGCGACCACGGGCGGCGGCGGCAGGAATATGGTTTCGAAAATGCCCTGCGCGATCAGCCCGTCGACGACTCCAGTCGAAACGCCGGCAGCGTGCGCCAGCCCGCTGCGCGTCCACGAGAGGCCGTCCTTTGCCGTCTCCATGACTCGGGTGCGGGCGGGTGTCAGCCGTTCCGGTGCGCCGCCGACAAAACGAAGGCCCTCGACCATCGGTTCGGGATCGAAGGCTGCGGGCGCGCGCAGCGCCATGCGCGCCACCAGCCCCGGCGGCGACAGCGTATAGGCGGCCACCCAGTCGATGAAATCGCGCATCTCCTTGGTCAGCGGCGGGCAATCGAAGACATGGCTGATCGGCCGCAGCTTCTTCGGATCGACGCCGCCCTCATCGCCGCCATCCCAGACGACACCGATCACCTGCCTCGGCCCGAGCGGCACCTGCACGACCGAGCCGGGCTCGACCGCCATGTCTTCCGGAACCGCATAGGAATAGGGCTTCGGCGCCGGCATCGGCACCAGAACCGGGACCGTGCGGCTCATGGTCGGGTGTGCGGGCGCAGCTTCAAACAGCGCGCCGAACAGATCGGACGAATCTTTAGTCATCGCGCCAGACCATGCCCCGAGCGGCGACAAAAAGAAACCCGGGGTGGTTCGGCATCATATTGTCCGAAGCCACTTCAAACTTTCACCGCTGTTGTCTTTTGACACAGGATGCCGAAGCAATGAGCTGCCAACAGCCGTCAAACGGAATGCTCCGCGACGGCGGCTGCCATATCCTGGACCGCAGCCGGAGGACCGACCGGCGCAAACGTCGTATTTCCGTCGGCTGCCAGATCGAACACCGTATGCTTCTCCAGCGCCTTCGTCACTTCGTTGACGTCGCCGTCCAGATGCTCGACCGGGATGAGATTGCCGATCAGGAAATCGAAGCGGTCGCCGCGCTTGTTGAGGAGCTCGTGGAACACCGTCATGTCGCGCAGCTCCGTCGACCATTTGGCGAACCAATAGAACAGCCCGGAATTGCGCGCTGTCAGATGCACCGGCAGGATCGGCAGATTATACTTACGCGCCAGCCCCACGGCCGATGTCTTCCAAGGCCGCTCGTTCAGCTTGCCGTTTGCCCAATAGGCGATGCGGCCGGAGGGGAAGAGCACGGTAACCTTGCCCTCGGCAACGGCGCGATTGGTGATCTGCAGCGTTTCGCGCGTCTTCAGTTTGCTCTTATATTCCTCACGCCATTCGACCGGGATGATCATCTCGGCGAATCGCGGATTGACGCGGACGGCATCGCGATTGGCGAAAACCATCATATCGGGCCGGCGCGTCTTCAGGAGATCGAAGACGGCGACGCCGTCGGCAATGCCGGTCGGATGGTTGCTGACGAGAATGAAGCCGCCGGAAGCCGGGATGCGTTCGGCGTGGGTTACCCCGATATCGAGCCGCAGCAGATCGCTCATATATTCGAAGCACTGGAAACCCGGCAGCTTGGCGATGTCGTTGGCAAATTCGATCGCCTTGTTGTAGCGCAGCAGCGTGTAGAGAAAGGGCCGCATCAAGGGCCAGAGTGGGTTGCGAACGATCTTCTGGCCGCGCTCGGCGATCAGCGTATCGACGATATGTCCGGGCTGGCCCTGGGACACCAAAGCAATTGCTTCTGCAAGTTGTCCCAATGCAGTTATCGAACCGCGACGTGCCATGAAATGCCCTGGATGGTTGGGTTGTACTCTATTGCAATCGAATATGATCGAAGCATGACAAGCGCCTCGCGTATAACCGCTTAAATCGATTTTGATTCAAGGCGCAGCCTATACGCAGTTGAAAAGAACTACTGCGATCTTTCCGTACGCAAAGGAGAGACACGGCACAGTAGGAATGTTAGCGATTCCATAACCTTCCCTCCTTCAAAGTGGCAGAAGGAATTTGAATTTCAAGGGGTTTTCCACTGAACGAGTTGCTGATTATCGCCGATCCCGAGCTGATGGCTGAGCGCAGCCGTTGGTTGGATACGCTCGGCCAGGAGCGGCGGCTTTCGGCCCATACGCTGGATGCCTACGAGCGTGACACGCGGCAATTCTTGACGTTTCTGACCGGCCATCTCGGTGGCCCGGCGACAATCAAGGATATCCATGCGCTACGCCCCGCCGACTTCCGCGGTTTTCTGGCTGCGCGCCGCAAGGATGGCGCGGGTGCGCGTTCGCTCGGGCGCAACCTCGCCGGCCTTCGTTCGCTGCTGCGCTATCTTGAAAAGAAAGGCCTGGTGAACGCGGCCGGCGCCGGAGCGGTACGCTCGCCGAAGCAGCCGAAATCACTGCCGAAGCCGCTGTCGGACACCCAGGCGATCACCGTCGTCAGCGACGAGGCGCAGATGCATGACGAGCCTTGGATTGCCGCGCGCGACACGGCAGTGCTGACCCTGCTCTATGGCTGTGGCCTGCGCATCTCCGAAGCGCTGGATCTGACGCCGGAAGACGTGCGCCCCGGCGCGACGGCGCTACGGATCACCGGCAAGGGCAACAAGACCCGGCTGGTGCCGCTGCTGCCCATCGTCGTCGAAGCGGTCGAGAAATACCGTGCGCTCTGCCCCTATCATCTCAACGCAGATGCCCCGCTCTTTCGCGGCGCGCGCGGCGGCAAGCTGCATGCCGGCCTTATCCAGCGCGGCATGCAGAAGCTGCGCTGCGCCTTCGGGCTGCCGGACACGGCGACGCCCCATGCGCTGCGCCATTCTTTCGCCACGCATCTGCTCGCAGGTGGCGGCGACCTGCGTACGATCCAGGAATTGCTCGGCCATGCCAGCCTTTCGACAACACAGGTCTATACTGGGGTCGATTCATCGCGGCTGCTGGAGGTCTATGACCGGGCTCACCCGCGGGCGTAAGAAAGTGTTAACCTCTCGCGTTAAGGGAATATGCGTTTCAGGCGGATAGAGCAGAAGCTAATTCGGCATGATCCCGGCCAAAGTCGCGATCATGTCCCCTGCTTTCGGAAGGTTGAGATAATGTCTGCTCTCGGAATCAAGACAGCGCGGCTGACAGCGTCGAGATTCGGTGACATTCTCCTCTGGCTGGCGACGGCCTTTCCCTGGATGCTGATGACGGCATTGATCGTGGCTCTGTTGTCGCTGGCGCCTGCGCATGCCGAAGAGGCCGCGTCCGATAGCTGCGGCGGCAAAGATCTGATGGCTGAACTGCAAAAGAGCGACCCCGCCAAATATGCCTCGATCCTCGCCGAGGGTGACAAGGTGGCGAATGGCAAGGGCATCTTCTGGAAGATCGAAAAGTCCGGCCTAAAACCCTCCTGGCTGCTCGGCACCATGCATGTCAGCGACGCGCGCGTGGTGACCATGCCGAAGGGCGCAGCCGAAGCAAGTGCCGGGGCGGATACGATCGTCGTCGAATCCGATGAAATCCTCGACGACAAGAAGGCGATGGCAGCTCTCTTCGGCAATCCGTCTTTGATGATGCTGACCGACGGCTCGACCATTAGCCAGCATCTGTCGCCGGAAGAGAATGCCAAGCTGGAAGCGGGCCTGAAACAGCGCGGCGTGTCGCTCGCCACCGTCGCCCACATGCAACCTTGGTTGATTTCGAGCTCTTTCGAAATGACCGGCTGTGAAGTCCGCCGCAAGACGGCCGGCATGAAATTCCTCGATCAGAAGCTTGCGAGCGACGCGATCGCTAGCGGCAAACAGGTGAAGGGGCTGGAAACACTGGCCGAACAGGCCAAGGCCATGAGCGATCTGCCGATCGAACTTCACGTGAAATCGCTGATCCAGACGCTGGAACTCGGCGACAAGATCAACGACGTCAACGAAACCATGACCGATCTCTATCTCGCCGGCAATATCGGCGCGATCGTCCCGATGCTGAAGAACATCGTGCCGGATCAGAACCTGTCCGACGATGATACCGCCGCCTTCGAACAGCGCATCATTTTGGACCGCAACAAGGTAATGGCCGAACGCGCCGCGCCGATCCTCGCCAAGGGCAACGCCTTCATCGCCGTCGGCGCACTGCATCTGGTCGGCGATCAGGGTCTGGTGGAACTGCTGCGCAAGCAGGGTTTTACGGTGACGGCGGCGAACTGAGCGCGCCCATTCGTTTGCCGAAGTCAGTCAGCACTGTCTCGACAATCAACCGATGGAACGGCGTGATCACAGCGATATAGATCTGGCCGAGCAAGATTTTCCGTTTCACGAGCGTCGTTATATCGATGAGTCGACGCCCCCGACCATCATCCCGCACATCGATTACGACACGGAAATCAAGGTGCTTGTCGTCGAAGCCGAGAACAACTTGGTTCTCTGATTTGCTGACGATCGGAAAGAAGCCGATTGTTTCCGACGTATTTAGGGAGTGATGTCCCGTAGATTTCAGGCCGAAGACGCTGACGACCGTATCGCGCAGCTTTAGCAGTGACCGCACCCAAAAAGGAAATTTGCCGAACATTGTGCGCGCGGCAGCGACTGCCGTAAAATCCGATTCCTGTACCTGTAGCTCGTAACAATCAGCCCAGTCCGCGCCCGGCAATGCGGGATGCGGCATATTTGGTTTAACCATTACGGGCTTTGCCGGCATTTTGGCGTCTGCTGTTTCACTCTCTGCAAAGTAGCACAGCCAACGTATAGCCAGACATACAAACGACGGCTGCGGCAATTCGCTCACGACAACCCGCAAAAGGAAACGGCGGCCGTCATCACCGCCGCCGCTCACATCAAAGGATACGTCTCTATAATTTACATATGGATCGGCTTGAAGAAGGTCGCGAGCGCGGCTTCCTTTACGGCTTCCGACATGGTCGGATGCGCATGGCAGGTGCGGCCGAGATCTTCCGACGAGCCGCCGAATTCCATCAGCACGGCAATCTCGTGGATCATCTCGCCAGCGCCGAAGCCGACGATGTGGCCGCCGAGAACGCGGTCAGTCTCTTTGTCCGCCAGGATCTTGACGAAACCGTCCGTCGCCAGCATGGCGCGGGCGCGGCCATTGGCGGTGAAGGGGAATTTGCCGACCTTGTAGGCGATGCCCGCGGCCTTCAGCTCTTCCTCGGTCTTGCCGACGGAGGCGACTTCGGGCTGCGTGTAGACCACGCTCGGAATGACATCGTAATTCACATGGCCAGCCTGACCGGCGAGGATTTCGGCAAGCGCCACGCCCTCGTCTTCCGCCTTGTGCGCCAGCATCGGGCCCTTCACCACGTCGCCGATGGCATAGATGCCAGGAACATTGGTCTTGAAATGGCCATCGATTTCGACGCGGCCCCTGACATCGAGGGCAACGCCTGCCTCTTCCAGGCCGAGACCGGCCGTGTAGGGCTTGCGGCCGGTCGACACCAGCACGACATCGGCATCGAGCACCACCTTGTCGCCGCCCTTGACCGGCTCAAAGGTGACCTTGGCGCCGTCGCCGACCTTTTCGACGCCGGTGACCTTGGCGCTGAGATGGAAGTCGATGCCCTGTTTGGCCAGCATGCGCTGGAACTGCTTGGAGACTTCGCCGTCCATGCCGCCGAGAATGGTGTCGAGATATTCGACGACCGTGACCTTGGCGCCGAGGCGCGACCAGACCGAGCCGAGCTCGAGGCCGATGACACCGCCGCCGACGACGATCATGTTGGCCGGCACCTTGTCGAGCGCGATGCCGCCGGTGGACGAAATGATCACCTTCTCATCGATTTCGAGCGACACGCCCGGAATGCCGGCAACGTCGGAGCCGGTGGCGATAACGATGTTCTTGCCCTCGATCTCGGTCACCTTGCCATCCTCGGCCGTGACGGAAACCTTGCCGGTAGCGACGATCTTGCCGGTGCCCTGGAAGGTATCGATCTTGTTCTTCTTGAAGAGGAAAGCGACGCCGTCGGTGTTCGCCTTCACCGTCGCATCCTTGTGCGCCATCATCTTCGAAAGATTGAGCGTCGGTGCTGCGACTTCGACGCCGAGCGCGTCCATGCCATGGCCGGCATGATGGAACATTTCGGAGGCATGCAGCAGCGCCTTGGACGGGATGCAGCCGATGTTGAGGCAGGTGCCGCCGAACGTGGCGCGCTTTTCGATGACTGCCACCTTGAGGCCGAGCTGCGCCGCCTTGATAGCGCAGACATAGCCGCCGGGGCCGGTTCCGATAATGATCACATCGTAGGACATGGTTTTAATTTCCTTGTTTTGTATCTCTGTTAGTCGGTCGCCCGCGCCAATGCGAGGCGGATACCGAAGCCGACAAGTGCCGCTCCAGTGATGCGGTTGAACCATTTGCCGCCGGCGATGAAGCGATCGCGGACCGGCTTGACGGTGAAGAAGACGGAGACGCCGGCAAACCAGGCGACAAGCGCCGTCGCCATGCCTATGCCATAGGAAAACTGAATGAGCGCCGGCGTGTCGTGATGCACGAGCGTCGAAAACAGCGACAGGAAAAACAGCACCGGCTTCGGATTGAGCGCATTGGTGATGAAACCCGTTGCCAGGCAGCGCCAGATGGAAACCGGCTTGCGATCCTCCTCGCCGATCTCGATCTCCTTCACCTTGAAGCCGGGCTCCCGGAAAGACTTGATGCCGAGATAGACGAGATAAAGGACGCCGGCCCATTTGATCAGGCTGAAGAGCATCAGCGATTGCGAGACGATGAGACCGAGGCCGAGAATGGTATAGCTGACGTGGAAAAGCAGAGAGAAGCCCATGCCGAGGCCGGTCATGACGGCCGCGCGGCGGCCATGCACGATGCTCTGGCGCAGGATGACGGCGAAGTCAGCGCCCGGTGCGACGATGAAAATCGAAAACACCGCCATCAGGCCGAGGAATTCCAAGACATATTGCATGATTTCTGCCCTTTCCGATCAGCGGCCGCCGCTCACATCGAGGACGGCGCCCGTTATATAGGATGCCTGGGCTCCCAACAGGTAGAGGATGGCGTCCGCCACCTCTTCCGCGGTCCCCGCCCTCTTCATCGGCAGTTGCGGAGCGATCTCGCGCGCACGGTCTGGCAGGCCTGCCGCCGCGTGGATTTCCGTATCGATAATGCCCGGCCGCACCGCATTGACCCTTATGCCCTCGGCCGCCACCTCGCGCGCCAGGCCGAGCGTGAACGTATCGATCGCGCCCTTGGAAGCCGCATAATCGACATATTGCCCACCGCCACCAAGGGTGGCTGCCACGGAGGAGAGGTTGACGATCGCGCCGCCCTTGCCGCCATGGCGAGTGGACATGCGGCGAACGGCTTCCGCGGCGGCCAGCATCGAGCCGGTGATGTTGATGCGAAACATCCGGTCGAGGCGCTCCGGCGTCATCTCGTCCAGACGCTGCACGCGATCGACGATGCCGGCATTGTTGACGAGACCGTCCAACCGACCGAAATGCTGGTCGACGGTGGAGAAAATGGACCTGATATCCTCGGGCGAGCCGACATCGCCGGCGACCGCAATCGCCTCGCCGCCGGCATCCCTAATCGCGGTGACGACCGCCTCAGCAGCCGCCTTGTTCGAAGCGTAATTGACGGCCACGGCCCAGCCTTGCCGGGCAGCCGCAATCGACACTGCCGCCCCGATGCCGCGGCTGCCGCCGGTGACGAGAAGAACAGGGGATTTGCCAGTCATTCGCCGCATCCTTTCAAGGTCAGGACATCCCAGGGGGCGACGGTCGCTTTGCCTTTGCCCCAGATGGAGGATTCACGGATCGAAGGTCCGAGCGCCGGCAGGAACAGCCGCGCCGCGGCGCCTGCGCCCTCCGCCGGCAAGACACCGATATTGCCCTTCAGGTCAGAGGCGTAGATCATGCCCTGCCAAACAGTGCAGGCGCGGAGATCGGCGCCGGTCACATCGCCTTCCGGGCAGTTGAACATGATCAGGCCGTTGGCGCGCAGTTGATCATCCGAGCGCATCACCACGCCATCCGCCACGATCGGCGTGTTCCGCACAGAGAATTTGAATTTGTTGCTGGTGGCTGCCGCGTCGGAATCGACCGGTTCGAAACGCAGCTCGTAGGCATCGTCCATGTCGCCATAAACAGCCTTTTCCTGTACGCATTCATCCGCAAGCGCCGGCACCGGAATGGCCGCAAACGCCATCATTGCCCAGTGCACGGGGCCTAGTCGTGCCATCCCTCGGTTCGCCAGCATGATCACCCTCCCCCTGGTTCGTGCCGACCGTCTGCATTTTCTGTCACCCCGAAATCCGTAAAGAGGACAAGCGGGCGATCCTTCGCATCGAGGCCCCAGAACACCGGGTAGAAACCATCGCCCCATCCGCTCCAGAACACCGCGACATTGCCGCGCTTGCCGGTCACCGGCCGATGCATGACATATTTGTCGTCATTCGCCTCGATCTCGGGAGCGAGCACATCATCGTAGTAATTGATGTCGGTGGCGGACTTCTGGGTGCGGACCTGCTGCTCCCGTTCCTGGATCAGGGCGTATGTTTCCGCATCCATATAGCAGCCAAGACCGGCATCGACCGGATAGCCGAAGAACTCGTCGTTCTTCAGCGACTTGATATCCTGGCCGGGAATGAGCGCCAGCTCCCAGCGCGCCGGCTTGCCATCGGCAAAGCGCAGGCCGGCCGCGGCAACGCGGCCGAAGGCCTTGTAGATGGACACGGGATAGTTGCCCGGCGCAACGATCCTGACGAAGGCGGGACGATCCGGCCCGACCAGAGGATCGCTGGCGACGATGCGGCCGGACGTCAATTCGACATCGCCCATGTGAAAGACAGTGATCGACCGGGCGGCGAGATCGGCGTCGCTCAGCGACGCCAGATCGAGATTGCTGCTGAGCTTGGCAACGTCGAAATCATCCGCGGCGGCGGAAAATGGCATCCACGCGGCGACGGCGCACAAGAGTCCGCGCATCGTCCGCATGGGCCATTTCGACATGAGCCAGCGCTCCCTTAGAGATCGAGAACCAGACGTTCCGGATCTTCCAGGCTTTCCTTGACGCGCACGAGGAAGGTAACCGCTTCCTTGCCGTCGACGATGCGGTGATCGTAGGAGAGCGCCAGATACATCATCGGGCGGATGACGACCTGGCCGCCGATGGCGACCGGACGCTCCTGGATCTTGTGCATGCCGAGAATGCCCGACTGCGGCGCATTCAGGATCGGCGAGGACATCAGCGAGCCGTAGACGCCGCCGTTGGAGATGGTGAAGGTACCGCCCTGCATGTCGGCCATGGAGAGCTGGCCGTCACGGGCTGCCTTGCCGAGGCGGCCGATTTCCTTCTCGATGCCGGCGATCGACATCTGGTCGGCATCACGCACGATCGGAACCACGAGGCCCTTGTCCGTGCCGACGGCAACGCCGATGTGGCAGTAGTTCTTGTAGATGATGTCGGTGCCGTCGATCTCGGCGTTGACGGCCGGGAGTTCCTTCAGCGCATGCGTGACTGCCTTGGTGAAGAAGCCCATGAAGCCGAGCTTCACGCCATGCTTCTTCTCGAAGATGTCCTTGTACCTGTTGCGCAGGTCCATGACGGCCTTCATGTCCACCTCGTTATAGGTGGTGAGCATGGCGGCGGTGTTCTGCGCATCCTTAAGGCGCTTGGCGATCGTCTGGCGCAGGCGCGTCATCTTCACGCGCTCTTCGCGGCCGGCATCTTCGACGGTGGTCGGGGCTCGGGCGGCAACCGGAGCAGCCGGTGCGGCGGCAGGCGCCGAGGCAGCCTTGGCGACGGCGGCGATGACATCACCCTTCAGGACCTGGCCGCGCTTGCCGCTGCCATCGACCTGATCGGCGGAAAGATTGTTTTCGGCGAGCAGCTTGGCGGCGGCCGGAGCCGCCGGCATGGCGGAAGCCGGTGCGGCGACTGGAGCAGCGGCGACCGGAGCGGGCGCGGCAGCAGCGGTCGGTGCGGCAGCCTGGGCCGGAGCAACCGCAGCACCGTTGCCGGCGGAGATCTGGCCGAGCAGCGCGCCGAGGCCTACGGTTTCGCCGGCCTGGGCAACGATTTCGGAAAGCGTGCCGGCCGAAGGCGCAGGGACTTCGATCGTCACCTTGTCGGTTTCGAGTTCGAGAAGCGGCTCATCAGCCTTGATGGCATCGCCGACCTTCTTGAACCAAGTACCGACGGTCGCTTCGCTGACGGATTCGCCGAGGGTAGGAACGCGGATTTCAGTGGCCATTGTTCAGATCCTGATTTTTCGTCGTTATGACTTAGATAGAATTACCGGCGACGGACGGCCGGAGAATGATCGAGGGCATCGGCGAGATTTCGATGCGGAAACCGAGCCCGGCGAGAAGGACGGGATCGGCATCGCCAAGCGCCTTGGCGGCATCGGCGTCTTCCACGTCGAGGACAGCCATGCCGAAAGCACCATCGGCCGCGAAAACCGGACCGACGATAACAGCCGTTCCGGCACTTGCATGATCGCGCCAATAAGCGGCGTGTTTCTGCATGGCGGCCATCTCCTCCCCTGTGGCGTCATGCGGGAAGCTGGGGCGCGGCGGCACAAGTTTCAGATGAAAATAGGCCATCGCGCACCCCCTTTCCGGCTCATGCCTTAACCGCCGAGCGCATCCTCAAGGAATGCAGCGAGCTGCGCCAGATGCTTGGACATCAGGCCCGTCGCCGGCGAGGCGGCGGCCGGACGGCCGGTGTAGCGAACCCGCTGGTACTTGGCGTCGATATGGGCAAGCACCCATTCCAGATACGGATCGATGAAGGACCATGCGCCCATGTTCTTCGGCTCTTCCTGGCACCAGACCATCTCCGCATTGCGGAAGCGGCTGAGCTCGTTGATGAGCGCCTTGGCCGGGAACGGATAGAGCTGTTCGATACGCAGCAGGTAGATATCGTCGATGCCGCGCTTCTCGCGCTCTTCCAGCAGGTCGTAATAGACCTTGCCCGAGCAGATGACGACGCGACGAATCTTGGCGTCCTTCTGCAGCTTGATCGGGCCGTCCTTGATCACTTCCGCATCGTCCCAGAGCAGGCGATGGAAGGAGGTTTCCCCCGCCATCTCCGCTAGGCCCGATACCGCACGCTTATGGCGCAGCAGCGACTTTGGCGTCATCAGGATCAGCGGCTTGCGGAAGTCACGCTTCAACTGGCGACGCAGGATATGGAAGTAGTTCGCCGGCGTCGTGACGTTGGCGACCTGCATGTTGTCTTCGGCACAGAGCTGCAGATAGCGTTCCAGGCGGGCCGAAGAGTGTTCCGGACCCTGACCTTCATAGCCATGCGGCAGCAGGCAGACGAGGCCGGACATGCGCAGCCACTTGCGTTCGCCCGACGAGATGAACTGGTCGAACACGACCTGCGCACCGTTGGCGAAGTCGCCGAACTGCGCTTCCCACAGCGTCAGCGCATTCGGACGGGCCAGCGAATAGCCGTATTCGAAGCCGAGAACCGCCTCTTCCGACAGCATCGAGTTGATGACTTCGTAGCGGGCCTGGGTCGGCGACAGGTTGGCGAGCGGGATGTAGCGATCTTCGGTTTCCTGATCGTAGAGAACCGAATGACGCTGCGAGAACGTGCCGCGCTCGCAATCCTGACCGGACAGACGGATCTTGTGGCCTTCGACCACGAGCGAGCCGAAAGCGAGCGCTTCCGCCATTGCCCAGTCGATGCCTTCGCCTGTCTGGACCATGCCAGCACGGTTTTCCATGAAGCGCTGGATGGTTCGGTGCGCATGAAAGCCGGCCGGAATTTCCGACAGCTTGCGGCCGATATCCTTCAGCGTCTTCATCGGCACCGCAGTCTTGCCGCGACGCTGCTCGTCTGCATTGTCGGCCGTATGCAGGCCCGACCATTCGCCGTCCAGCCAGTCGGCCTTGTTCGGCTTGTAGGACTGGCCGGCCTCGAACTCCTGTTCGAGATGGGCGCGCCAGTCGGCCTTCATCTTCTCGACTTCGCCTTCGCTCAGCACGCCTTCGGCAACCAGCCGCTCGGAATAGAGCTGCAGCACCGTCTTGTGGGCGCGAATGACCTTGTACATCTTCGGCTGCGTGAAGGACGGCTCGTCGCCTTCATTGTGGCCGTAGCGGCGATAGCAGAACAGGTCGACCACAACAGGCTTGTGGAACTTCATGCGGAATTCGGTCGCGATCTTCGCCGCATAGACCACCGCTTCCGGATCATCGCCGTTGACGTGGAAGATCGGCGCTTCGATCATCTTGGCAACGTCGGACGGATAGGGCGACGAACGCGAGAAGGCCGGATTGGTGGTGAAGCCGATCTGGTTGTTGATGATGACGTGCATCGTGCCGGCGACGCGGTGGCCGCGCAGACCGGAAAGCCCGAGGATTTCAGCCACGACGCCCTGACCGGCGAAAGCCGCGTCGCCGTGGATCAGCAACGGCACGACCTTGGCGCGTTCGGAGAGCGGAATGATATCGCCGTCCCAGAGAGTGGCGCTCATATCCTGCTTGGCGCGGACCTTGCCCATGACGACCGGATTGACGATTTCCAGATGCGACGGGTTGGCTGTCAGCGAAACGTGCACCTTGGTGCCGTCGAAATCGCGGTCCGAAGAGGCGCCGAGATGGTACTTGACGTCGCCCGAGCCTTCGACCTCGTCCGGCGC
This sequence comes from Rhizobium cerradonense, assembly GCF_030182455.1. Classification (NCBI taxonomy): domain Bacteria; kingdom Pseudomonadati; phylum Pseudomonadota; class Alphaproteobacteria; order Hyphomicrobiales; family Rhizobiaceae; genus Rhizobium; species Rhizobium cerradonense. The sequence goes on along the minus strand of NZ_JAQJCK010000004.1, from coordinate 426,412 downwards.
GTAGGAGCCGCCCTTGAACTCATGGAAGATGGCGCGGTGCGGCTTGCCCATGACCTGGGAAAGCACGTTGAGACGGCCGCGATGGGCCATGCCGAACACGGCTTCCTTGAGGCCGAGCTGGCTGCCGCTCTTCAGAATCTGCTCCAGTGCCGGGATGAGCGATTCGCCGCCATCGAGGCCGAAACGCTTCGTGCCCTTGAACTTGACGTCAAGGAACTGCTCGTAGCCCTCGGATTCGATCACTTTCTGCAGGATCGCCTTCTTGCGCTCCGCGCTGAAGGCGATGCCCTTGTCGACGCCCTCGATGCGTTCCTGAATCCAGGCCTTCTCCTCCGGATTGGAGATATGCATGAATTCGACGCCGAGCGTCGAGCAGTAGGTGCGCTCGAGGATTTCCATCATCTCGCGCACGCTCGCATATTCGAGGCCGAGCACGTTATCGATGAAGATCTTGCGGTCGAGGTCGGCCTCGGTGAAGCCATAGGCTTCCGGCGACAGCTCCTTGTAGTCTTCGACCGCAGCGGCGATACCCAGCGGGTCGAGCTTGGCGTGCAGGTGGCCGCGCATGCGATAGGCGCGGATCATCATGATGGCGCGGACAGAATCGCGCGTCGCCTGCAGAATGTCGGCGGTGTCCGTCGGCTTACCTGCGGCTTCGGCCTTGGCCTTCACCTTGGTCTCGATCGCCTTCTCGACGATGCCCCAGTTGCCGTCGAGCGCGGAGACGAGCTCGCCGTTTGCCTGGATCGGCCAGTTCTTGCGCTGCCAGGAGGCGCCCTTGGCCGCCTTCTTCACATCGTCAGGACTGTCTTCCAGTGCCTTGAAGAACGACCGCCATTCGTCGGAGACCGACGATGGGTCTTCCTCGAAGCGCGCATAAAGCTGCTCGATATAAGCAGCGTTGGCGCCGTCCAGGAACGAGGTGATCTGAAATTGCTCGTTGGCTTCTTGCCTTGCCATGGTGATATGCGGACGCTCTCGTCCGCCTCCCGACTTGTTTGCTTTGCCGGCTTATGGAAATCCGGCGACCATATTTCGTCCGCGATCCCTTGGGATCACGTATCTGCTTTTACGAATTCGAAGGCCGGACGGGCTGGCGACTGCCGCTTCCCGTCCGGGTCTTGCAATAGGTAGGATCAGCCCTTCAGGACTTCTACCAGCGTCTTGCCGAGACGCGCCGGCGACGGCGACACGCGGATGCCTGCCGATTCCATCGCTGCGATCTTGTCTTCCGCGCCGCCCTTGCCGCCAGAAATTACGGCGCCGGCATGGCCCATCGTGCGGCCGGGAGGTGCCGTGCGGCCGGCGATGAAGCCGACCATCGGCTTCTTGCGGCCCTTCTTGGCTTCGTCCTTGAGGAACTGCGCGGCGTCTTCTTCCGCCGAGCCGCCGATTTCGCCGATCATGATGATCGACTTGGTTTCGTCGTCGGCGAGGAACATTTCCAGGACGTCGATGAATTCGGTGCCCTTGACCGGGTCGCCGCCGATGCCGACAGCCGTCGTCTGGCCGAGGCCTTCATTGGTGGTCTGGAACACGGCTTCGTAGGTCAGCGTGCCGGAACGCGAGAGAACGCCGACCGAGCCCTTCTTGAAGATGGAGCCCGGCATGATGCCGATCTTGCATTCGTTCGGGGTCAGGACGCCGGGGCAGTTCGGCCCGATCAGGCGCGACTTCGACTTGATGAGACGGTCCTTGACCTTGACCATGTCGGCGACCGGAATGCCTTCCGTGATGCAGACGATCAGCGGGATCTCGGCTTCGATCGCTTCGAGGATCGCGGCCGCAGCGCCAGCCGGCGGCACGTAGATGACCGAAGCGTTGGCGCCGGTTGCTTCCTTGCCTTCGGCGACGGACTTGAAGATCGGCAGCTTTTCGCCGTCCTTGCCGGCCCAGGTTTCACCGCCCTTGGAAGGGTGGATACCGCCGACCATCTTCGTGCCGTGATAGGCAAGCGCCTGTTCAGTGTGGAAAGTACCGGTCTTGCCGGTCAGGCCCTGAACCAGGACCTTGGTGTCTTTGTTGATGAGAATAGACATGCGAGGCCTTTGTTACGAGAGGTTGGAAGACGCGGAGGCGACGCGACGATAGATGCCGCTGACGACCTCCTGCCATGTATCGCTGCCGGCGGGCGAGAAAGTGACGCCCATGCGGTAGCAGTCTTCATTTTCGAACTGGAAGAGAGTGCGTTGTTGACCGCGCGGCGAGACCTTGGTCAGGACAAGCTTGTCGTCGATCCACTCGCCGGAAGCCGGCGCGGCGGGCACGAAGCCGACCGTATCGAACTGATAGAGCTTGTAGGCCTGATCCGCAGCGTCGAAGCCGAGAATGTTCCGGGCTTCGAACGATGTGCTGCCGTCCCGTGTCTGCACGTAGCGCTGTTCGACGAAAAATCCGCCGAACAGACACTCGGCCGTGAGCTGCGCGGTTGCCTTTCCTTCCTTCGTCCAGGCCGAGGCCGCGACATGCTCTTCCCCTTCCCAGATGCCGGCGAAGGCACCGAGGCGAAGATGAGCAGCCGTTGGAGCGAAGGAAGCAGCCATCCCGATCAGCCCTTGACTGCCTTCACGATCTTCTGGGCGGCATCGTCCAGGTCATCAGCGGAGATGACGTTGAGACCGGATTCGTTGATGATCTTTTTGCCGAGCTCGACATTCGTGCCTTCGAGGCGAACGACGAGCGGAACCTTCAGACCGACTTCCTTGACGGCTGCGAGCACGCCATCGGCGATGACATCGCACTTCATGATGCCGCCGAAGATGTTGACGAGGATGCCTTCGACAGCCGGGTCGGCGGTGATGATCTTGAAGGCCGCGGTGACCTTTTCCTTGGTAGCGCCGCCGCCGACATCGAGGAAGTTCGCCGGCTCTGCGCCGTAGAGCTTGATGATGTCCATGGTCGCCATGGCAAGGCCGGCGCCGTTGACCATGCAGCCGATGTTGCCGTCGAGGGCGACATAGGCGAGGTCATACTTGTGCGCTTCGATTTCCTTGGCGTCCTCTTCGGTCGTGTCGCGAAGCGCAACGATGTCCTCGTGGCGGAACAGCGCATTGCCGTCGAAGGATACCTTGGCGTCGAGGACGCGCAGATTGCCGTTGGTCATGACGATCAGCGGGTTGACTTCGAGCAGGGCCATGTCCTTTTCGACGAAGGCCTTGTAGAGGATCGGGAAGAGCTTGGCAGCGTCTTCACGGGCAGCGCCTTCGAGCTTCAGCGCGTCGGACAGGGCAGCCGAGTTGGCAGCCGTAACGCCGGTCGACGGGTCGATGGCGACGGTGATGATCTTTTCCGGCGTGTCGTGTGCAACGGTTTCGATGTCCATGCCGCCTTCGGTCGAAACGACGAAGGCAACCTTGCCGACCGAGCGGTCGACCAGGATCGAGAGATACAGTTCGCGGTCGATATCGGCGCCGTCTTCGATGTAGAGGCGGTTGACCTGCTTGCCGGCCGGGCCGGTCTGCTTGGTCACCAGCGTGTGGCCGAGCATTTCCTTGGCATTGGCAACGACGTCCTCGATCGACTTGGCGAGGCGAACACCGCCCTTGGCGTCGGGGCCGAGTTCCTTGAACTTGCCCTTACCGCGACCGCCGGCATGGATCTGGCTCTTGACGACATAAAGCGGGCCCGGAAGCTGCTTTGCGGCGGCTTCGGCTTCATCGGCGGAGAAAATGGCAACGCCGTCCGCGACGGGTGCGCCATAGGTCTTCAGCAGAGCCTTGGCCTGATATTCATGAATGTTCATGGATTTATCCCTATTGGAACGCGGAAATTACTTCAGCGACGGCGCGATGACGGCGCAGGCTTCGCAGAGGCCGGCAACGGCTGCGACAGACTTGTCGAAGGCTTCTTTTTCGGCCTTGTTCAGGTCGATCTCGATCACGCGCTCGATGCCGCCGGCACCGATGACGGTGGGAACGCCGACATACATGTCCTTCACGCCGTACTGGCCGGAGAGGTAGGCAGCGCAAGGCAGGACGCGCTTCTTGTCCTTGAGGTAGGATTCGGCCATCGCGATGGCGGAAGCAGCCGGAGCGTAGTAGGCCGAGCCGGTCTTCAGGAGGCCAACGATCTCGGCGCCGCCGTCACGGGTGCGCTGGATGATTTCTTCGAGGCGTTCCTTGGTGACCCAGCCCATGGTGACGAGGTCGGTCAGCGGAATGCCGGCAACGGTGGAGTAACGGGCGAGCGGCACCATCGAGTCGCCGTGTCCGCCGAGAACGAAAGCGGTGACGTCTTCGACGGAGACGTTGAATTCCTGGGAGAGGAAGAGGCGGAAGCGCGACGAGTCGAGCACGCCAGCCATGCCGACGACCTTGTTGGTCGGCAGGCCCGAGAACTTCTGCAGAGCCCAGACCATGGCGTCAAGCGGATTGGTGATGCAGATCACGAAAGCGTCCGGGGCATATTTCTTGATGCCGGCGCCGACCTGTTCCATGACCTTGAGGTTGATGCCGAGAAGATCGTCGCGGCTCATGCCCGGCTTGCGGGGAACGCCGGCGGTGACGATGCAGACGTCAGCGCCTTCGATCGCGGAATAGTCGCTGGCGCCGGTGAGGTTGGCGTCGAAGCCTTCGACAGGAGAAGACTGGGCGATGTCGAGACCCTTGCCCTGGGGAATGCCGTCCGCGATGTCGAACAGGACGATGTCGCCCAGTTCTTTCAGGCCGGCGAGATGCGCCAGCGTGCCACCAATCATGCCAGAACCAATAAGTGCGATCTTGTTGCGCGCCATTTCGGTGTATCCTTTGCGATCAAAATCCGTGGCGGGACACCTTGCAAGGCATCCACCATTGCCGCCAATCGCATAGACCCAAAGGTCGAAATTGGCAATTGATTATTTTTGGATCAGGTATTTCAATCGGTTAGATCGAAAATGTCTTACGTAAACGTAAGACATTTTGTCACCAAAACGTTACTCGGCGGCGCGTTTTGCCTGAGTCTGGGCAAGATATTCCGTGCTGCGCATTTCGAAAAGCCGCGATGCGGTGCGGTCGAACTCGAAGCCTTCCGTGCCGCGTTTTTCGATCAGAAGCTCCTCCGGCATCGCCTCGGCCGAAACGTAAAGCCGGATGGCATGATCGTAAAGCGTGTCGATGAGAATGATGAAGCGCTTGGTCTGGTTGCGCTTTTCCGGTCCGAGCTTCGGAACGCGGTCGAGAAATATCGTGTCGAACCGATTGGCGATGGCCAGGAAATCGGCTGCGCCCAGCGGCGCTTCACAGAGATCGGCGAACGAGAAGCGCGCCGCGCGATCGACGGCGAGCGGCACATGGATGGAACGCCCCTTCATCGGAATGTCTGACGGCTGTGCCTTGCGTCCGTGCAGCACCTGCACCCACGACGCATCCATTGCCATATCGGTGCGATCGTTGATCGGGGTCAGATAGACCGGCTGGCTATTCAGCTTCTCCATGCGGTAATCCGTTGGCGAGTCCAGCGTGACGACATCGACATGGCGTTTCAAAAGATCGATGAAAGGCAGGAACAGGCCGCGATTGAGGCCATCGCGATAGAGATTGTCCGGCTCGACATTCGATGTGGCAACCAAGACGCAGCCGAGCGAAAACAATTCGGAAAACAGCCGCGACAGGATCATCGCATCGGCAATGTCGGTCACGGTGAATTCATCGAAGCAAAGCAGCTCCGCCTGACCATAAAGGTCGGCTGCGACCGGCGGTACCGGATCGGCCTGCTTCGTCTCGCCATTCTTGAACTTCAGCCGGTGAGCGGCGATGCGGTTGTGCACATCCGCCATGAACTCATGGAAATGCGCCCGGCGTTTCTTGCTGCAGGGCGCCATGTTGAAGAACATGTCCATCAGCATGGTCTTGCCGCGCCCGACACTGCCATGGATGTAGAGGCCGCGGACGATCCCCGTCGGCCTCTTGCGCGCGGCAAACATCCAGCCAAGCGCGCTCGATTTGGTCGCCGGTCGCTTCCGCTTGAGATCGGCAAGCACGCGATCGAGGGATTTTGCGACATCCATCTGCGCCGAATCCACCTGAAGCGATCCGGAAGCCGTCAGCGTCTTTAGATGTTCGACAACGCTGATGGAATAGTCGGGCATGGGCTGCATGGGGAAATACCCGCCTGTGCAAGGAGGAAGCGGCTGGACGGCCCAGCCGCTTCAAAAGAGCTTATCGGCTGAGGCTGAGCGGCTGGCCGGATGCCGTGGAACCGTCGAAGCGCGAAGCGGCCGTCTTGTAGAGCGAGCCGATCTGGCTGCCGTCACGATTCTTGAGGATGACCTGCTTGCCGGACACTTCCCAGGAACCCATCGTCGTCAGCTCGCCCGCGCAACCGCGCGTACCGCCGCGCGAACCGCTGCCGAGATTGGTGAGCGTCAGGAACATGTCGCAGCTCGCGCCGCCATTGCTGACCTTCCAGCTACCGACCATGGATTCCTTGGTCACGTCCTGCGCGGAAGCGGCCATCGCCTGCTGTTGCTGCTGGTTGGCAGCATTCGGCGTATTCGTCGGCGCTGCCGGAAACTGCGAGGCGCCACCGGTGGTCGGCGGAAGCTGGCTGGATTGGACGGAAGGAACGGGTTGAGCCTGCAATGGCGCGGCAGAATATTCGTCGTTGTATGCTGTGCGCTGGCAACCGGCAAGCGACAGACCTATCGCCGCAGCCGTCGCTGCATATCTCAATTGCATCATCATACTCCTAATTGTCCACCATCGAGGTTTGCACTGGCGCTTAGTTAGGTTGGGATTATCTTATTTCACTTTGGTTAATCAAGTCGCTACGGGGCACAAATCGCTGGAGGGCATAGCTCCGCAAGAATCCGGTCATTTCAAGGCTTAACCAGACAAACCTCATCCGACGAGTTCCTGCAGGTCCGCGTCCTGGCGAAGTTTGCTGGAGAAATCGTAACAACATGCAAGCGAGGCCGATAAAAATTCCGTGAGCTGCAGCGGCGGCATCCGCCTCTTCACCGAGAGCGGCCTACAGAATGATCCCGCTCCGATCCGATGTGGTCGAAGCGGTAATCATGGCGGTCAGGCTATTCCCGCCGCAACAGGGACGAACGGTCGGCGGCGGTCAGATCCGCCGCTCGACCATCATCTTCTTGATTTCGGCGATCGCCTTGGCCGGGTTCAGACCCTTGGGGCAGGTCTGGGCGCAGTTCATGATCGTGTGGCAGCGATAGAGGCGGAACGGATCTTCGAGATTATCAAGACGCTCGCCCTTTGCTTCGTCACGGCTGTCGATCAGCCAGCGATAGGCCTGCAGAAGAACGGCCGGGCCGAGATAACGGTCGCCGTTCCACCAATAGCTCGGACAGGAGGTCGAGCAGCAGGCGCAGAGAATGCATTCGTAGAGGCCGTCGAGCTTCAGACGATCCTCGTGGCTCTGCTTCCACTCCTTCGCCGGCGGCGGCGACACCGTCTTCAGCCAGGGCTCGATCGAGCGATGCTGGGCGTAGAAGTTCGTCAGATCCGGCACGAGATCTTTGACGACGGGCATATGCGGCAGCGGATAGATTTTCACCGTGCCCTTGATCTCGTCCAAACCTTTGGTGCAGGCGAGCGTATTGGTGCCATCGATGTTCATCGCGCAGGAGCCGCAAATGCCTTCGCGACAGGAGCGGCGCAGCGTCAGCGTCGGATCGATCTTGTTCTTGATGTAGAGCAGACCGTCGAGCACCATCGGGCCGCAATCGTCGACATCGATGTAATAAGTGTCGATGCTCGGGTTCAGGCCGTCATCCGGGCTCCAGCGATAGACACGGAATTCGCGGGTGTTCGTGGCACCGGCCGGCTTCGGCCAGACCTTGCCTTCACGCATCTGAGAGTTCTTGGGGAGAGCGAGTTCAACCATGGTCAGTTCCTCTCAGATCAGTACACGCGTGCTTTCGGCTCGATCTTGTGCGGATCGATGCCTTCGGCGATCAGGTCGGTGTGAACGGGACGATAGTCGAGCTTCACGTCGCCTGCCTCGTTGACCCAGGCAAGCGTATGCTTGCGCCAGTTTTCGTCGTCGCGGCCGGCAAACTTGCCCTCGGTATAGTCCTCACGGGCATGCGAGCCACGGCTTTCCTTGCGGGCTTCGGCGCCGTAGATCGTCGTGATGGCGTTTGCCATCAGGTTGTGCAGCTCCAGCGTCTCGACAAGGTCGGAATTCCAGATCAGCGAACGGTCGGTGACCTTGATATCGGGCATTTCCTTCCAGATCTCCGAAAGGCGGCGGCAGCCGGATTCCAGCGATTCCTGGGTGCGGAACACGGCGGCGTCTTCCTGCATGGCGCGCTGCATCTTTTCGCGCAGCACCGCCGTCGGCGTCGAGCCGCTGGCGTGGCGCAGGCGGTCGAAACGCTCCATAATCTTGTCGCAGGCGGCAACATTGACCGGCGGAACCGGGCTGTTGCGGTCGATGACCTGGCCGGCGCGGATGGCGGCGGCGCGGCCGAAGACCACAAGGTCGATCAGCGAGTTGGAGCCGAGGCGATTGGCGCCGTGCACCGAGGCGCAACCGGCTTCACCGACGGCCATCAGGCCCGGCAGAACACGCTCCGGATTGTTGCTGTCGGCATTCAGCACTTCACCCCAATAATTCGTGGGAATGCCGCCCATATTGTAGTGAACGGTCGGCAGGACCGGGATCGGCTCGCGGGTGACATCGACGCCGGCGAAGATGCGCGCGCTCTCGGAAATACCCGGCAGGCGCTCATGCAGCACGGCCGGATCGAGATGGTCGAGATGCAGGAAGATGTGGTCCTTGCTCTTGCCGACACCGCGGCCTTCGCGGATTTCCAGCGTCATGCAGCGCGAAACGACGTCGCGCGAGGCAAGGTCCTTGGCCGACGGCGCATAGCGCTCCATGAAACGCTCGCCTTCGGAGTTGACGAGATACCCGCCTTCGCCGCGCGCGCCTTCAGTGATCAGACAGCCGGAACCATAGATGCCGGTCGGATGGAACTGCACGAATTCCATATCCTGCAGCGGCAAGCCGGCGCGGGCAACCATGCCGCCGCCGTCGCCGGTGCAGGTATGGGCCGAAGTCGCCGAGAAATAGGCGCGGCCGTAGCCGCCGGTCGCCAGCACCACCATCTTGGCGGCGAAGCGATGGATCGTTCCGTCATCCAGGCACCAGGCGACGACGCCGGTGCAGCGGCTGCCATCGTCGGACATGATCAGATCGAGCGCGAAATATTCGATGAAGAATTCAGCGTTGTTGCGCAGCGACTGGCCATAAAGCGTGTGCAGGATAGCGTGGCCGGTACGGTCGGCAGCGGCGCAGGTGCGCTGAACCGGCGGGCCTTCGCCGTAGTTCTGCATATGGCCGCCGAACGGACGCTGGTAAATCTTGCCCTCTTCGTTACGCGAGAAGGGCACGCCGTAGTGCTCGAGCTCATAGACCGCCTTCGGCGCTTCCATGGCGAGATACTGCATGGCGTCGACGTCGCCGAGCCAGTCGGAACCCTTGACGGTATCGTAGAGATGCCACTGCCAGCTATCCGGCGTCATGTTCTGCAGCGAGGCGGCGATACCGCCCTGGGCTGCGACCGTGTGCGAGCGTGTCGGGAACACCTTGGTGATGCAGGCGGTGCGGAAACCCTGCTCGGCCATGCCGAGCGTGGCGCGCAGGCCAGCGCCGCCGGCGCCGACGACGATCACGTCATAGGAGTGATCGACATATTTGTAGGCTTTCCCGTTCTGAGCGGGCCCATTCTGAGCGGATGAATTCGGTGCCATCGGTAATTATCCTACGAACGCGATCTTCAGAATGGCGAAGAGACAGAGCCCGGCCACGATGATCGCGAAGAATGTGTTGAGCATAAGAAGGACGATCTTGCTGATCTCGCTATGGACATAGTCCTCGATGATGACCTGCATGCCGATCCGCATGTGAATGACGCCGGAGACCACCATCAGGCCGAAAATAACGGCAACGATCGGGTTCGACAGCGCGTGCACGACTTCCGCGTAGGGCGCGCCGGCATAGATCATCAGAAAGATGACGAAGAATATGATGAGAGGAACGTTGGCGACGGCGGTCAGGCGCTGGCGCCAGAAATGCTCCGTGCCTTCCTTGGCGGAACCAAGACCGCGGACTTTGCCCAGGGGAGTGCGCATATCCATGAGAAATATCCTTTAAAGCATGATCCCGAAGAGCGTCCGAGCGCTTTCGAGAACAATCATGCCAATCAAATCAGCCGGATGATAATGCCGATGATCCAGACCAGCGCGGTAAGACAGAGCGAGCCGACGAGCGTCGCCTTGGCCATCCTGGTCGAGACAGCGGGGTCGTAGCCGTATCCGAGATCCCAGACGAAATGGCGGAAACCGCCGAGCATGTGGTGCAGCAGCGCCCAGGTATAACCGAGCAGGACGAGCCGGCCGATGATCGAGCCCATGATCCAGTTGACCAGATCGAAATAGCCCTGGCCGGTCGCCGCCGCGATCAGCCACCAGGCGACCAGCAGCGTGCCGAAATAAAGCGCGCCGCCGGTGATGCGGTGGACGATCGACATGACCATGGTGGGAATAAGTTTGTAGACTTGCAGATGCGGCGACAGGGGCCGGTTTTGTGTGACGTTCGCCATCAGAACCTCGCGGCGTTACGATACGCTTCTATCCCGGAATATCTCCGGGGCAACACACGCCTGGGGGAAGTCCTGTGTGCGTTGCATCAATTGCGACCATTAATCACGGAAAGGCACGTCGACAAGCACAATTGCTGTCTGCCTTGAATTTAATCGATTCGGATCAGCCGACACTTTTAGCGAGTGCGCAGAAACGACATTCTCCGATTGGCCATTCCACACGATTTTCCCGCCAACCGAGTAGACTTGGCGTCGCTCTTGCGGCACTCTGTTGTTCATATTTTATTAAGGATTAGAATGCGAGGCGAACCCATGGGACGGCATCTTTTCAAAGCAGCAACGCTCTTTGTGGCGGCAGCCGCCGCCCTGTCGTCCATGTCGGCCTCCGCAGGCGACTATCATGATGGGTACCGCCCGTTCCGGCATCATGGGCCATTTCCGCTGCACCCTGCACGCGTCGGTGCCCATGCCACGGCGGTCGCCTTTTCGACCGGCTATCGCCATGGATATCGGCCGTTCCATCATCGCGGCCCGGTTCGGTTGCAACAAATCTCCTGGCCGCAGCACTACACGCAGCCGCAACCGGCCAGAATCATCCTCATGGATCGGCAATATGCGGCTGACATCGGCACCTATGCCGGCACTGCCGATATGTATCAGGCCGACGATGGGACTTATATTGTCGGCTATGGCGGCGGCTATGATCAATATCAGGGCGAACCGGCTGCATTGAAGCCGAGAGCCAAGATCATCAACGTCAAACGTGCCGGCAATGCCTGCTCCTACGAGGCCGGCGTCTGTGTGATTCGCCCCTGACGGTCGTTAGCCGGCTAGAAATCGCCAGACCGTGGTCTTCTTGACCTCGCTATCCTCCAGCGCCCGCGTCACCGGCACCTGATAGGTCGCCTGAAGCTCCAGACGATCCTTGGGCAGGTAGGCCCTCCCCGGATCGCCGACCAGCACAAGGCGATCCTCTCCCGCGAGCTGCCGGAACCAGGGAATCAGCCGATCGGCGAAATCGCGATCATAAAAGACATCGCCGGCGAGAATGACGTCGGCATCCGTAGCTTGGTCAATGAGATTGTCGCCTGTAAAATCGAGCGCAACGCCGTTTTCCGCAGCATTCAGCCTTACCGCGGTTTCCGCCCAGGGATCGATATCGGCGGCGAGCACATGGCTTGCGCCCGCGAGCTTTGCCGCAATCGCGACGAGGCCGGAGCCGCTGGCGAAATCCAGTACCCGTTTTCCGGCGACCATGTCGGGATGATCGAGCACATAGCGCGCAAGCCCCTGCCCGCCCGCCCAGGCAAAAGCCCAGAAGGGAGGCGGCAGGCCGATCTCTTCAAGTTCTTCCTCCGTCTTCAGCCAGAGATCATGGGCTTCGCTTGCCAGATGCAGCCGGATTTCCGGCGCATGCGGCGGCGCCATGAGACTGGTATTCGCACGGATGAAACTCTCCGGATCGGTCTTCAAAGCGTCCTCGAATTATCAGACGGGCGGATTGTCGAGTTCGCCCATACGGCAGACTTCGAGATATTCCTCATCGGTCACGGGCTGCACCGAAAGCCGCATCGAGGTGACGAGCGACATCTGCGAGAGCTTCGGATTGGCTTTGATATCCTTCAGCGACACCGGTTTCGGCATGTCGCACACGGCGCGGATATCCACGCAATCCCAGCGCGGATCGTCCTTGGCGGTCGAATCGGGATGCGACAGCGCGCAGACCTCGACAATGCCGACGATCTCCAGCCCTTCATTGGAATGATAGAAGAAGCCCTTGTCGCCGATCTGCATCGCCCGCATGTTGTTGCGGGCGAGATAGTTGCGCACTCCGGTCCATTCCGTGCCCTTCTCGCCAGCCTTCTTCTGTGCCTCCCAGGACCAGGAGGACGGCTCGGATTTATACAGCCAGTGCGCCATGTTCATGCCTCCGGATTGTTGAAGACCCAGTTGAACGGCTTGATCTCGACGCTCTCGAACAGGCCAGCCTTGGTGTAGGGATCGGCATCGGCGATCGCCTTCGCCGCCTCGATCGTTTCGGCACTGACGACAACCAGGCTCCCATTCGGCTTGCCTTCGGCATCGAGGAAGGGACCCGCCATCTTCAGCGTACCCTCGGCATTGAGCTTGTTCAAATGCTCGAGATGCGCAGGGCGCGTGTCCATGCGGACATTCAAATGACCGGGCTTGTCCTTGCAGACAAAGGCAAACAGCATTGTTTCATTCTCCTATGGAAATCAGCAGATCATCAGGGGTGATGGATAAAGTCTCATCCACCGAAGGTCATCTTGTTTCTGCGCGAAGCGGATTGATAATATCGAGGCCCCAGAAATCGGCCTCATTGTGCGTGACGATGATGCATTCATTCGCGATTGCGACGGAAGCGATCAACATATCCATCGGGTCACGCTGCCGCCCCGCTGCTCGCCCCTCCGCCATGAGTTGCGCCCATACCAAGGCCGCGTTCTCATCGAAGGAAAGAATACGTCCGGCGAAATACGCCAGTGGTCCTTGTGCACCGAGAAACCAGGTTTCGAGGTCATCGCGCATACGCCCCGCCGGCATGATCAGGATGCCGCGTTGAATCTCGGCGATCGTGGAGGCTGCGATGAAGAGATCATCGTCTATTTGGGCTTGAAGCCATCTGGCAAGATCAGGTGACGGCTCTGGTTTGATCGTGTTGCTGATAATATTGGTATCGAGCAAATAACGGGTCAAAGATCGATCTCGCGCACTTTGCCACGAACTCGTTCAAGATCGATATCCGCGCCGACGAGGGGCGAACTACGCAACCAGGCATAAACGCCACCTTTTTTCGGCGGCTCGCCGGAGAGCGTCTGGTTCAGGACATTACGGATATATGCCGCTTCGGTCCCTCCTTCCGCCAGACGCCGCGCCACAGAACGAATGAGCGCCCGATCACTATCAAGGCCCAGCACTTCGAAACGAGCCAGGCCGCGCTCCTCGATACGTGAGCGGTAATTTTGAATTGCACGCTTCTGTGAACTGCCCATTCTGGCCTCCGCGATATTACCGGTAATATATCCAGTAATCGCGGTGCATTCAAGTTCAAGTCATTCCGTCGTAATCGGTCGGGTCATCAATTGCCCAATGGCGGTCGCTATGTCGAGCTTGCCATCGATGATGGCCGAGACCGCTTCGGTGATCGGCATGTCGACGCCCAGCCCAAGCGCCAGACGCGCCGCGATCGAGGCGGCATAAGCGCCTTCGACGAGGTCGCCATGCGATGGATCCGCCGCCTCGCCGCGGCCGAGCGCGATGCCGAAACGCAGATTGCGGGATTGGTGGCTGGTAGCGGTCAGCACGAGGTCGCCGAGGCCGGAGAGACCGCGCACCGTTTCCGCCTTGCCGCCCTTGGCGACGACGAAGCGCGACATTTCCGCAAGGCCGCGGCTGATCAGTGCCGCGCGCGCAGAATCGCCGATGCCGCGCCCTTCGACAATGCCGCAGGCAATCGCCAGGACATTCTTCAGCGCGCCGCCAAGCTGCACACCGACGCGATCGTCAGAGGCATAGAGACGGAATGTCGGCCCTGAAATCGCCTGCGCCAGCCGTTCGGCCACCGCCATATCGCCGGCGGCGATCGCCATAGCCGTCGGCAGGCCCTTGGCAATGTCGGTCGCAAAGCCCGGACCGGAGAGAACCGCAATGGTGTGATGCGGCAATTCCCGCTCCAGCATGTCGGTCAAGAGATCGCCGGAGACCTTGTCGATGCCCTTGGCGCAGGTGACGACGACGGCATCTTCCGCCAGGTAAGGCCCGTAATGGCGCGCCGCATCCGCCTGTGCCTGCGACGGCATGGCGAAAAGCACGATGCCGGCGTCCGAAATCGCGTCCGGCTCGGCCGAAAATTGCAGCGAATCCGGCAATTCTATGCCCGGCAGAGCCGTATCATGCAGACGATCATCTCTGAGATCGGCCATCAGAGACGCCTTGCGCCCGACCAGCGTCACCTGGCTCTTGCCGGTCAAGGCGATGACGGCGGCGAGCGCCGTGCCGAAGGCGCCGGCGCCAACCACTGCGATGCGTTCACTATCGCTCATGCCTTCGCTCCTCGTTTGCCATGCCCCAAGAGAGTTTCCGCCTTCTGATCGAGCGGCCAGCGCGAGCGCGGCTGCACATCGAGGCCGTCGGGTACCGCACCTGTCGCCATGCGCTCCAGCCCCGCCCAGGCGATCATCACCGCATTGTCGGTGCAGAGGTGCAGTGGCGGCGCGATGAAGCGGAAACCGTTGAGATCGCAAAGCTCCTGCAGCGTGCGGCGCAGCTCGAGATTGGCGGCGACACCGCCGGCGACGACCAGCGCCGGCTTGTCCGCCCTCTTTGGAAACTCCTTTTTGAAGCGCTGCAGGCCACGCCCGATCCGGTCCTTCAAGGTGCGCGAAATCGCCTTCTGGAAGGAGGCGCAGATGTCGGCGATATCCTGCTCGCTCACCGGCGCGATCGCCGTCGCCGCCTGTCGCACTGCAGTCTTGAGGCCGGAAAAGGAAAAGTCCAGCCGCGTCTCGCCGACCAGCGGCCGAGGGAAGTCGAATCGGTCCGCATTGCCGTTCTGCGCCGCCGCTTCGACCGCCGGGCCGCCGGGATAGGGCAGACCGAGCAGCTTCGCCGTCTTATCGAAGGCTTCGCCCAGCGCATCGTCGATGGTCGTACCCCAGCGCTCATATTCGCCGACGCCGCGCACCAAAATCAGTTGCGTGTGGCCGCCGGAGACGAGCAGCATGAGATAGGGAAAGGTGAGACCATCCGTCAGCCTTGCCGTCAATGCATGGCCCTCTAAATGATTGATGGCGTAGAGCGGCTTGCCGGTCGCCCTCGAAATCGCCTTGCCGGTCATCAGCCCGACCAACAGGCCGCCGATCAGACCGGGGCCGGATGTGGCCGCGATGGCGTCGACATCGGACAGCGACACATTGGCGCGCTTCAGGGCCTCGTCGATCAACGTATCCAGCGCCTCGACATGGGCCCGCGCGGCAATTTCCGGCACGACGCCGCCATAGGCGCTATGCTCGTCCAACTGGCTCAAAACCACGTCGGAGGCAATCGCGGCCGTGCCGTCTTCCCGGCGCTCGACAATGGCCGCGGCGGTTTCGTCGCAGCTTGTTTCGATGCCGAGAATGCGAAGAAAGGACGCCATGGAAGCTGTTCGTTGCCTGTTGGTCGATTGCGATGAAGCGGAAATATGGTTACGGGAACTGTCGGTAACAACGGATCAAAGCGGATGCAAACAAAACCTTTCCGGATTGGCACGCGCGGCAGCCCGCTGGCGCTGGCGCAGGCACACGAGGCCCGCCACCGCCTGATGGCGGCGCATGGCTTGCCGGAGGAGATGTTCGAGATCGTCGTTCTGAGCACCAAGGGCGACCGCATTACCGACCGTTCGCTGGCGCTGATCGGCGGCAAAGGCCTGTTCACGGAAGAGCTGGAACAGAAACTGACCAAAGGCGAGCTCGACTTTGCCGTACACTCGGCAAAGGACATGGCGACAAAGCTGCCGGAAGGGCTGGCGCTATCGGCCTATCTGCCGCGCGAGGATATCCGCGATTCCTTTATCGGCCGCACCGCGCCGAAGCTGATCGACCTGCCGCATGGCGCAACCGTCGGCTCCGCCTCGCTGCGCCGCCAGGCGCTGATCCGGCGCCTGCGCCCAGATATCAACGTCATAACCTTTCGCGGCGCCGTCGAAACGCGTCTGCGCAAGCTGGAGGAAGGCCAAGCGGACGCGACATTGTTGGCTCTCGCCGGCCTGAAACGGCTCGGCAAGGTGAATGTGATCACTGACATTCTCGACCCAGATGAATTCCCGCCGGCGCCAGCGCAAGGTGCGATCTGCATCGAAAGCCGCGTCAGCGACGACAGGACGAACGACCTGCTCGCCGCCATCAACGACGCACCGACCTTTGACACCGTTTCCTGCGAACGCGGCTTCCTGGCGGCACTGGACGGCTCCTGCCGCACGCCGATCGCCGGCTATGCCGTCTGCGAGGGCGACCATATCAGGTTCTTCGGCATGATCCTGACGCCCGATGGCCAGCAAGTGCACACCACCACCATCGAAGGTCATCGCCGGGACGCCGAGGCGCTCGGCACCAATGCCGGCCAGGCGATCCGCACTGAAGCCGGCAGCACCTTCTTCGAAGACTGGACCTGATATCCGATGCGTGTCGTCGTCACCCGTCCGGAGCATTCGGGTGAACGCACCGCCCGACGGCTTGCGGAGATGGGGCATGAGGCGATCCTCTTGCCGCTGACAAAGCCCGTGCATGATGCCGAGGCGGCTCTAAAGGGGCTTGAGGAAACAAGCGGTGCCATCGCCGTCACCAGCACCGAAATCATACGTGTCTTGGAACATGTGAAGCCGTCATTGCGGTCGATTATCCATCGGCCGCTTTTTGCGGTCGGCAACGCGACCGCGCAGGCTGCCCGGGAGATCGGCTTCAAGAGTGCCGTGGGCGTGGGCGGCGGCAACGGAGCCCAGCTAGCGGAGCTGATCAGCCAGCAAAGCGCCGAATTCGGAGATTTGCCACTGCTCTATCTGGCAGGCTCCCCGCGCGCAGCCGGCTTCGAAGCGCGGTTGGCGCAGCTCGGGATCGCGTTCCGAACGGTCGAATGCTACCGCATGGAGGACGTCATGCCCGACATCGGCACGCTGGCCCGCGTCCTTGTCGATACTCCCGCGGATGCGATCCTCTTCTATTCCCGCGAGACCGCCCGCCGCTTTTTCGCCCTGCCTTTTCTGCGCGTGCACTCTGACACCCTCGCTCAAACGCGAATGCTCTGTCTCAGCGGAGCAGTTGCCGAGGTGGTGCCGGCGGCGCTGCAATCACTTGTGGAAATCGCCGCCGTGCCGGACGAAGACAGCCTTCTGGCGCTTCTGGCAGCGAAGTGAGGTCGCAATTTTGATCTAACCTCTTTCCATAATCGATCTGTCTGTCTACTTTCGCTGCAGCGCATGAAAAGAGGACCTCATGGTATCGGGAAATCCGCCAAACCATTCGAAGCCCAACGACGAGCCGATCACGATCGATCTGGAAGCTGAGGAAACCGCTCGAACCGCGGTTTCCGAGGAGATGACGGAGCGCAATCACAGCGACCCCGGCAGTTCGTCCGCCAATGAGGTGGAAATACCGCCGGAAATGGAAAAGGAACCGGTGGCGGAAGAGGCCGACGAACCGGTCGCGGAGCCTGCGGCAGAAGATCCTAAAGCCGCAACCGCGGGGGAACCGGAACCTCCCCGCTCCGATGCCGAGCAACCTTCTGCGCCCCAGCGGCAGCAAGGGGCAACGTCTGGCCTGATCGCCGCGGGCATCGTCGGCGGGCTGATCTCCCTCATCTGCGTCGGCGCCATCCAATATGCCGGCCTCCTGCCCGGCGGCCGGCCGGCAAAAGACCATTCCGCCGATATTGCCGCGCTCACAGACGAAATCGACGGGCTGAAGCAGACCGTGTCCAATCTCGCTGCCAACTCCGCCGCAACATCGGACACCACCCTTGCAGCCCGCGTCGCAGCCCTTGAGACAGCGGCCGCCAATAACACGGGCGCAAGCGGATCATCCGGTACAAGCAGCGGCGATGCGGACCAGAAGATCGCAGCGCTCAGCGCCGAAGTGGATCAATTGAAGGCGAGCCTTGCTCAGGCGACGCAAAGTCAGGCCTCATCCGACGCCGATGTCAGCAAACGCCTTGATGACGCTGAAAAGAAGCTGAACGCGCCGAGCCAGGAAAGCGCTGTCGCCCGCGCCATTGCGGCTGCGGCCCTGAAGGCGGCGATCGATCGCGGCGGTCCCTTTCAGCCTGAACTCGATACCTACGCCAATGTCGCACCTGATGACCCTGCGGTTGCCGATCTGAAGGCGTTCGCCCAGACGGGCATTCCCTCGCGCGCCGATCTCATTCGCCGTGTCTCCGATGTTGCGACGGCGATCGTCAGTTCGACGCAGCAGGACGATCCGAACCAGAGCTGGAGCGACCGGCTGCTGAGCAGCGCCAAATCCCTGGTGCAGGTGCGCCCGGTCGGCAACGTCACCGGCGATAGCGTCGAGGCCATTACCGCCCGCTTCGAGGACAAGGTGAAGAACGGCGATCTGCCCGGAGCGATCACCGAATGGAACAGCCTGCCGGACGCCGCCAAATCGGCCTCCGCCGCCTTCAAGCAATCATTGGAAGCTCGCATCCGGGTCGAAGACCTAGTCAGCGACGCGCTGTCGAAGGCGATCGCCGACACCGGAAAACAAAGCTGAGGCGGGGAAGAGAATGATCAGACTGCTTATTTTCGCCGTTCTCGTCCTGCTGCTTGGCTATGGCTTTTCCTGGCTTGCGGATCGCCCTGGCGATCTTTCCCTGGTCTGGGGTGGCGAACTCTATCAGACCAAGCTCATCGTCGCTGCCGGCATCCTGATTGCGCTGATCGCCGTCGTCATGGTGGTCTGGTGGTTTATCCGCCTCATCTGGACCTCGCCGCATTCCGTCACCCGCTATTTTCGCGCCCGCAAGCGCGACCGCGGCTATCAGGCCTTGTCCACGGGGCTGATCGCCGCCGGTGCCGGCAACGCGCTGCTTGCCCGCAAGATGGCGGCGCGCACCCGCGGTCTGATCCGCGCCGACCAGGAGCCGCTGATCAACCTGCTGGAAGCACAGGCCGCGCTAATCGAAGGCAAGCATGACGAGGCCCGCCAAAAATTCGAGCTGATGGCCAACGACCCGGAAACCCGCGAACTGGGTCTGCGCGGCCTTTATCTCGAAGCCAAACGGCTTGGCGCGCACGAGGCGGCGCGGCACTATGCCGAAAAGGCTGCCGACCAGGCGCCCTATCTGCCATGGGCAGCGCAGGCGACGCTGGAATACCGCAGCCAGGCCGGCCATTGGGACGACGCCATCAAGCTTCTCGACCAGCAGAAGATCGCCCGCGTCATCGATAAGGATACCGCCAACCGCCAGCGCGCCGTATTGCTGACCGCGCGCGCCAATGAAAAGCTCGAAGGCGATCCGTCCGGCGCCCGGGACGATGCGCTGGCTGCATTGAAGCTGTCCCCCGATTTCGTGCCGGCCGCGCTGACAGCCGCCAAGGCGTTGTTTCGCGAAGACAAGGTGCGCAAGGCCGCTTCCATTCTCGAACAGGTCTGGAAGGTGGAGCCGCATCCGGAGATCGGCAGGGCCTATGTCCGCGCCCGCAGCGGCGATTCCGTCTCCGATCGCCTGAAGCGTGCCGAACGGCTGGAAGCGACGCGCCCGAACAATGTCGAAGCGCTGCTGATCACGGCAAAGGCGGCACTCGACGCCCGCGACTTCGCCAAAGCCCGCTCCAAGGCGGAAGCCGCGGCTCGCATCGATGCCCGCGAAGGCGCCTTCCTGCTGCTGGCCGATATAGAAGAGGCCGAGACCGGAGACCAGGGGCGCATCCGCCATTGGATGGCGCAGGCATTGCGCGCGCCGCGCGATCCGGCCTGGCTCGCCGATGGTTTCGTCTCCGACAAATGGCTGCCGCTGTCGCCGATCACCGGCCGCCTCGACGCCTTCGAATGGAAGGCACCCTTCGGCCAACTCGAAGGGCCGGTGGAAGAGGGCACGACCGTCTCGGTCGATGCCGCGCTGAGGTCGCTGCCGCCGGTGCGCGAGACCGCTCCGCCCGCAACTGCTGCGACAAAACCCGCTTCACCAACAGTTGCTTCGCCGGCTGCCGGCACCTCTGTTATAGAATTGGAGCCGATCGCCAAAAAGCCGGCGCCCGTACCCGCCGCCAAAACCGAGCCGGCGAAGGAGCCGGAACCAAAGCCCTTCTTCGGCGGCGCGCCGGACGATCCGGGCGTAAAAGATCTCAAGCTTGAACCGGAACCCAAGACACGGCTGAAGCTCTTCTAAGAATGGAATCGAATGTTCGAACGCTTTCAGGAATTCTTTCAGAATCTGACCAAGGAACACCCTAAATCCGGCTTTGCTCCCGACGATCCGCGTATCGCGGTTGCGGCGCTCTGTTTCCAGGTGATGGAAGCGGACGGCAAGATCGAGGAAAGCGAGAAGAAGCGGCTTCGCAAGCTGCTGAAGAGCCAATACGGTCTCGATGGCCGTCAGCTCGACGCTCTGATCGCCGCCGGCCAGGAGGCCGAGAGCGAGGCGGTCGATTATTATCGCTTCACCTCCGATCTGAAGCGCCATCTCAACAGCGAACAGCGCCTCGAGCTTCTCGGCATCCTCTGGGACATCGTCTATGCCGATGGCGAACGCAGCGAGATGGAGGATCATGCGATCTGGCGCATTGCCGACCTCATGGGCATCTCCGACCGTGACCGCGTTGTCAAACGCCAAGAGGCAGCCGCCCGCGCCCCGGGTCACAGAAGGGAAAGTGCGGATGATGATTGAGGCGCCGCAGGGCGGTGGACATCGCCCTGTATTGATCATCCTGCACCAGGAACGCTCCAGCTCCGGCCGTGTCGGCCAGATGCTCTTGGACAAGGGTTACGATCTCGACATCCGCCGGCCGGTACTCGGTGACCGATTGCCGCCAACACTGGAGGGGCATGCCGGCGCAGTGGTCTTCGGCGGGCCGATGAGCGCCAATGATCCCGACGATTTCGTCAAGACTGAGATCAACTGGCTCGACGTGCCGCTGAAGGAAAATCGCCCCTATCTCGGCATCTGCCTCGGCGCACAGATGCTCGCCCGCCACCTCGGCGCCAAGGTGAAGGCCCGCGACGACGGCAAGACCGAAATCGGCTGGTATCCGCTGCAGCCGACGGAAAAGGGCCGGCTTTTGATGCGCCACTGGCCGCAAATGGTCTATCACTTTCACCGTGAAGGTTTCGACTTGCCGCATGGCGCCGATCTTCTGGCGACCGGCGAGACCTACCCTAACCAGGCCTATCGCTATGGCGCCAATGCCTGGGGCCTGCAATTCCACGCGGAACTCACCCGCGCCATGATGCAGCGCTGGGTCGTGCATGGCGAGCATCGCTTTTGCATGCCGAACGCCCAACAGGGTCGCGAGCATCTGGAGGGTCGCATGATCTTTGACCCCCCGCTCAGAGCCTGGCTGTCCGATTTCCTCGATCTCATTTTCGAGGGCAAGCAGGCGATGGCGGCTTGATCGGCTCACGATCATATCCCCCAAGCGTCACCCCTGCTTTTCTTCCCTCACGGATTGGGCGCCTATCGGCGGACCGAGCAACAGGTTGATAAGCACCAACAGTCCCATGGCTCCCATCATGCCGGCGATGCGATTCATGGCCGGCAGCAGACTGTCCGCGGGGCCGGTATCCTGCACGAGCGTCAGGATCAAAGCGATGGCCGCCTGCGAACCGACGCCGGCGATGCCGTACGGCCCGTTCTGAATCTGCATGGCGAGCCAGGTGCCTGCCATCAGCAGCAGAAGCCAGGGCACGAAGGACTGGCTGATCGGCAAGAATAGCACCATCGTGCCAAAACAGCCGCCCAGGATGCATCCGGCCACCCGTTGCAACATGCGCTGAGCAATCGCCGACTGGTCCTTCTCCGAGACCCCGGTGAGCGTGGGGACAGCCATGACCGCACCGATCGAAATCGCCATCTGGCTGAGGTTGGGCAATTCCAACTGCCGCCAGACCAGCGGCACGGCGGCAACCGCCATGCCTGTCCGCATGGCATGTGACAATACATGCCAGTTTCCACCCAGCAGACTATGCCAGCCGGGCGGTGGCGCCACGACCTCGCCTTCCGCAGGTGCCAGCAGCCATGTCACCAGCAAGGCCGTGGCGGTGCCGAGCACGATCTCGACGGCACGATAGAAGGCAATGGAAAGCGCCAGCGTCGGATCGTCCAACGAGCCGAGCGTGACTATCATCGCCGTGATCCCGCCAAGGAGCCAGGCATAGCCATGGGGGCTCAGCAACGCACCAAGGATGGCAAGCGTGCCGGTGGCGAAAAGAAGCAGCACCGTCGCCACGGGGTCATAGACGGCCCAAGGCACAAGGGCGAAGCTCAACACCGCGCCGACCAGCGTTCCCACGATCCTCAGCCCGCCCCTCTGCCACGATTGCGGATGGCTCGCCTGCACGCATATGAAGGCGCTGATGGCGGCCCACCAGGGATTGTTGAGCCTCAGGAGCAGAGCGAAAACGAGCGCGAGCCCGACCGCCAGCGCGGCGATATTGGCTTGCAGCAAGCGTGGACCGGAAAGGCTCAGCTCCGCCAGCTCGCCGCGGATCGCATGGACGAGCTCTGCAAGAGCCCGCCTCATGGGAAGATCAGCGTGCTGGCATCCGATCCCATATAAAGGGTCAGGTCGGATGGAGGATCGACCAGCTTGAATGTTACCGGGAAGCGGCGCCTCAGCCTGATCCAATCGGTGGTGGGAGCGACATAAGGCAATATCCCATCCTCATCGGGACCTCTGCTGATGCCGCGCGAGACACCCTCGATGCGAGCGCGATAGAGGCGCCACGGGTGCGTGTCGAGCCACACCCATGCTGCTTTGCCGGGCTCAAGCTTCCTGATGTAGTTCTCCTTGTAGTTCGCGACGATGCGCCAGCCCGCCGCATCGACAATCCCGACCAGCGCCTTTCCGGCCGAGGCCGTATCGCCCACACTCAGGGAGAGATTGTTGACCGTGCCATCGACGGGCGCGCGGATCTCGGTCTGGCTGAGCTGCCATTCCGCCAAGGCCAGCGCGGCCTGCGCCTGCGCGGCAACGGCATCCTGGCTGGCGACAGACCGGGATGCCTTGTCGACCGCCTCGCGCGCCGCCGCCTGTTCCGTGGCCGCCCGCTGTTGAGCGGAAACCCCGTCGGCGGCAGTCAAGGCCACCTGCTTCTGATCAATGCCGGCCTGTTGTAATGCAGTCGTCGCCGCCGTCAGCCGATCCTGAGCCGCCTTCCGCTCATCGTCGGCAAGCTTGTGGTTCGCAGCCGCTTCCTGAACCGCTGCCTTGCGTTGATCGACGACGAGTTGGAACGGCAGCTTGTCGATGACAGCCAAAAGATCGCCGCGCCGTACCTCCCGGTCGTTGGCGATATCGACGCTCACGATGACGCCCGTCACCTGCGGCGCAACCGTCACGAAATTCGTGGTGACATAGGCATCGTCGGTATAGGCAACGAACGATGTCAAAACCTGCCAAACCGCCAAAAGCGCCAGCAGACTGGCTATGCCCACGACAAGCCGAAACGCACGCCGGCGCTCGGTTGGCACATCCGGCGGCGCAGATGGGTCTGGCTCGATCGGTTCGTTGCTCGTCGTGTTGCTCATGGCGACAACATGCGCGCGGAGTTACCAGCATGACAAGAAAATTGTGGCTCACGCCACCTGCGGCTCGCCCTCTCGGTCCGGCGCGTTCAGACTGTCGATCTTGCGTAGTTGCGGAAAGCCGGTTGCCCAGATGATCGCGACGGCCAGCGTACCGATGCCGCCGATGACGACGGCAGGGACGGCGCCGAAATAGCGCGCCATGGTGCCGGCTCGGAATTCGCCGAGCTCGTTCGACGCGCCGACAAAGACCATGTTCACGGCATTGACGCGGCCGCGCACATGATCCGGCGTCCAGAGCGTGATCAGAGTTTCGCGGACATAGACCGAGATCAGATCGGAGGCCCCCATGACGGCAAGGGCTGCGATCGATAGCCACGGCGTATGCGAAACGCCGAAAACCAGCGTTCCCACTCCAAACATTGCGACACCGATGAACATGCAAATCCCGGCCCGATGCCGGATGGGATAGGTCGCCAGAAACAGGCCCATGGCAATCGCGCCGAAGCTTGGAGCAGCGCGCAGCAGGCCGAGGCCCCAGGGACCGAGCGTTAGGATATCGCGCGCATAGACAGGCATCAGCGCCACGGCGCCGCCGAGCAGCACCGCAAAGAGATCGAGCGAGACGGCGCCAAGCACCACCTTTTCCGACCAGATAAAATGGAAACCGGCGAGGATCTCGTTCAAGCTCCTCGATTCATGTGCAACACGTTGCTGCGGTTTCGGAATGAGGAAGGTCAGCAGCGAACCGGCTGCGAAGAACAGGACGGCGACGGTATAGGAAACGCTCGGGCCGATACCGTAGAGCAGGCCGCCCGCGACGGGACCGAGAATGGCGGCCGCATCCCAGGACATAGAATTCCAGGTCACCGCGTTCGACAGATCTTCCGGCGGAATGAGATTGGGCGCCAGCGATTGCGTTGCCGGCGTCATGAAGGCGCGCTCGATACCGAAGACGGTGAGGATCAGGAAAACCGGAAGCGGCGCGAAGGTGCCGGAAACGGTGAGGAACAGCAATGCCGCGGCACAGATCGTGCCGACGAAAATGCAGATGGCCGCCACCATACGCCTGTTGTAGCGGTCGGCAACGGTGCCAGTCACTAGGATCAGAAGTAGGGAGGGAAGAAACTGCACCAGACCGATCAGGCCGAGATAGATCGGATTGCCGGTATGGTCATACATCTGCCAGCCGACGGAGACGCTGACCACCTGCGTGGCAAACGCCGTCAGAAAGCGGGCAAAGAAGAAATAGGTGTAGGCGACATGCCTGAACGCGGCAAACCGGTCTCCGCTGGAAACCAACGACATGAGATGAGGCTTTCCGGCCGGAGCTGCGCAGGAACCCTCGGCCTGTTAAACATGATTCAGCGTGCTTCAAAGCATGGGACTTGCCCGTTAAGTCGCCAATGTCTACATGTCTGTCAACCGCGAAATGGAGACGGACATGCTCGCCTTATTTCAAACCATTGATCTGGCTTTGAATCTTTATACTTGGGTGCTGATCGCCAGCGCTATTTTTTCATGGCTCTATGCATTCAATGTTATCAATTCGAGCAATCAGTTCGTCAACTCGGTCGGAAGTTTCCTCTATGCAGTCACGGAGCCGGCGCTTCGTCCGATCCGGCGCGTGCTGCCCGATCTCGGCGGCATCGACATTTCGCCGATCATCCTGCTGCTGATCATCTTCTTCTTCCGTTCCCTGATGTGGAACACGCTTTACCCGCTCGTCGGCCGGTGAGCGAAGCCTGGCAGATTTTTGCCGATCATGTGAGACTGTCCGTCCGGCTCACGCCCAATGGCGGGCGTGATGCAATCGACGGGTTCGAGACCGGCGCCGACGGCGAGGCCTATCTCAAGGCGAGGGTCTCCGCCGTGCCGGAAAAGGGCAAGGCCAACAAGGCGCTGATCGCGCTTCTCGCCAAGAGCTTCGGCATCCCCAAATCCTCGATCAGCCTCATTTCCGGCGACACCGCCCGTAAAAAAATCCTCCGGATCGATGGCGACCCGGAGGATTTGAGAGGCAAGCTGAACGCTATAGCGAAAAACTGATCACTTCGCCTTCTTGGCGCGCTCGATCGCTTCGAGAATGAGTTCGCCGGCTTCCTTCGAGCCCTTCCAGCCGTAGATCTTCACCCACTTGCCGGGCTCCAGATCCTTGTAGTGCTCGAAGAAATGCTCGATCTGCTTCACGGTAATTTCCGGCAGGTCGGTATATTCCCGGACCTTTTCGTAGCGCAGCGTCAGCTTCGGCGAAGGAACCGCGATGATCTTTTCGTCCTTGCCGGAATTGTCTTCCATCATCAGCACGCCGATCGGGCGCACGTTGATAACGCAGCCCGGAACCAGCGGACGGGTGCTGGCGATCAACACGTCGATCGGATCGCCGTCTTCGGAGAGCGTGTGCGGAACGAAGCCGTAATTGCCCGGATAGGTCATCGGCGTGTAGAGGAAACGGTCGACGACCAGCGTACCGGCGTCCTTGTCCATTTCATACTTGATCGGATGACCGCCGACCGGAACTTCAACGATGACGTTGACGTCTTCGGGCGGGTTCTTGCCAATGGAAATCGCGTCGATGCGCATGCGTCTCCCCTAATAAGGATGGTTGCTGCAGCCAGATAATCGGAATCATGACGCAACGCAACAAGGCATTGGGACGATGCGGGATTTTAATGGACGGTCGCAGCGGGCGCCTTAGGGCCAGACGAAGCCGATCTTCTTGAGCTGCTTGCGATCGAAGGTCTCGATGCCCTCGCAGAAATCGGCACCGCCCTGGCCGCGATAGAAGCGGTCCGCATTCTCGTTTTCCTCGAGGCACCAGACGACCAATCCCTTGCACCCCAGCGACTTCAGGAGCCGGCGTGCTTCGCCGAAGAGAAGCCGGCCAAGACCGATGCCTTGATATTCCGGGCGAAGATAGAGTTCGTAGATCTCGCCTTCCTGAGGCAACGCGCGGGCGCGGTTGAGGCCGAGCGTGGCGTAACCGGCGATCTCGCCGGCGACGTCGAGGACTAGAAGGGTTGCTGGCCCGCTGGTCGCCTTGCGCCACCAGGCTTCGCCGCGGCGCTCGATCATCTGGCTGAGCGCGCGATGCGGAATGATGCCCGTATAGGTGTACTGCCACGACTGGCGGTGCACCTCGGAAATGGCTCGGGCATCATGCGGTTCTGCCCGCCGAACATCAATCGACAACGTCTTCATAACGTCTACTCTGGTCCCGCCAGCGAAAATTAACCATCCACAAATCATGCGGACAGACGATTTGTTCACAGTCTTTACCTGTGGACGACTGCTGAAAATTAACGCATTTTTAACCTTTGCGACAAGGGCTCAAAAATCGAACACACAAAATAAAACCCCGGCACAGGGGCCGGGGTCAATTCGTCCGAAGCGGTACAAGTCGCGCTATTATGCGTAGCGAGCCTTCTCGAAACGCTTACGCTCGTTCGGATCGAGGTACATTTTGCGCAGGCGGATCGACTTCGGCGTGACTTCGACCAGCTCGTCGTCCTGGATCCAGGAGAGCGCGCGGTCGAGCGTCATGCGGATCGGCGGCGTCAGCTTCACGGCTTCATCCTTGCCGGCGGCGCGGATGTTGGTGAGCTTCTTGCCCTTCAGCACGTTGACTTCGAGGTCGTTGTCGCGGCTGTGAATGCCGATGATCATGCCGGCATAGACCTTCTCGCCGGCGTCGATGATCATCGGGCCGCGGTCTTCCAGGTTGAACAGGGCATAGGCCACGGCTTCGCCGGCTTCGTTGGCGAGCAGCACGCCGTTGACGCGGCCGCCGATTTCGCCCTTGTACGGCTGGTAGTCATGGAACAGACGGTTCATGACGGCGGTGCCGCGCGTGTCCGTCAGAAGCTCCGACTGATAGCCAATCAGGCCGCGGGTCGGCGCCCAGAAGACGAGACGCACGCGATTGCCGCCCGAAGGACGCAGCTCGGCCATTTCAGCCTTACGCTCGGACATCTTCTGCACGACGATGCCGGAATGCTCTTCGTCCACGTCGATAACGACTTCTTCGATCGGCTCGAGAAGCTGGCCGTCCTCGTCCTTGTGCATGACGACGCGCGGACGCGACACGGCGAGTTCGAAGCCTTCGCGACGCATGGTTTCGATCAGAACTGCAAGCTGCAATTCACCGCGGCCGGAAACGTAGAACGAATCCTTGCCCTCGGCTTCCTCGATCTTCAGCGCAACGTTGCCTTCAGCTTCCTTGAACAGGCGGTCGCGAATGACGCGCGAGGTGACCTTGTCGCCCTCGGTGCCGGCATAGGGGCTGTCGTTGACGATGAAGGACATCGTAACGGTCGGCGGGTCGATCGGCTGCGCGATCAGCGGCTCATTGACCTGCGGATCACAGAAGGTGTCGGCGACGGTGCCCTTGGAAAGGCCGGCAATGGCGACGATGTCACCTGCCTGCGCGTCTTCGATCGGCTGGCGTTCGATGCCGCGGAAAGCAAGGATCTTCGAGATACGGCCGGTTTCGATGAGGTTGCCGTCAGCGCCCAGAACCTTGACGGCCTGGTTCGGCTTGATCGAGCCGGAATGGATGCGGCCGGTGATGATGCGGCCGAGGAAGGGGTTGGCTTCCAGGATGGTGCCGATCATGCGGAACGGGCCTTCGCCGACCGTCGGCTCCGGAACGTGCTTGACGACGAGATCGAGAAGCGGGCCGAGACCTTCGTCCTTCGGACCTTCCGGCGAATAGTTCATCCAGCCGTTACGGCCGGAACCGTAGAGGATCGGGAAATCGAGCTGCTCGTCGGTGGCGTCGAGATTGGCGAAGAGGTCGAAGACTTCATTGATGACTTCATCGGCGCGGGCATCCGGACGGTCGATCTTGTTGATCGCGACGATCGGACGAAGACCGACCTTCAGCGCCTTGCCGACAACGAACTTGGTCTGCGGCATCGGGCCTTCGGCAGCATCGACGAGAACGATCGCGCCGTCCACCATCGACAGAATACGCTCGACTTCACCGCCGAAGTCGGCGTGGCCGGGGGTGTCGACGATGTTGATGCGGGTATCCTTCCAGACGACCGAGGTCGCCTTGGCGAGAATGGTGATGCCGCGCTCCTTTTCCAGATCGTTGGAATCCATGACGCGTTCTGCAACGCGCTGGTTCTCGCGGAAGGAGCCGGACTGCTTCAGAAGCTCGTCAACGAGGGTGGTTTTCCCATGGTCAACGTGCGCGATGATCGCGATGTTGCGAAGTGCCATAATCTTGTATCTCTGAGGCTGGGGCGCGGTATGAAGTGAACACGCCAATTTCATTTGGCGCGCTCATAGCCTTTTTTTCGCGTTTGCGAAAGGGGGGAGGCAAGAAAGCAACGGCAAGCTTGCCTTCGCGCGTCACGAATATGTCAACCTGGCGTCAACTTATAGCAAAAAGCCCGTTCTTCGATGTCGCCCATATCGGATGTAGGCAGCCGCCTTAGTCAAGATTCCTCCAACCTTTCAGGCGGCGCGTTTCAGCAGCCACGCCTCATGATCCCTCAAGAATACCTTGAGACGATCGGGATAGTCTTGCATCACCGCCTCTCGCACACTTTGCCGCGAAGCCAATTCTGCGCGCCATGCCACGAGACGCGGCGACGCATCGAATATGCCGGTCGGCATAATGGTATCGAACACGTCAAAGTAACGGAAGATCGGTGCGAAGACTGCGTCGACCAAGCTGAATGCCCGGCCGGCGAAAAATGGTCCGTCCTTCAATTCAGCCTCGATACGACCGAACTTGTCGATCAGCGCCTTGCGCTTCGTCTCATAGATCCCTTCGTCTTTGGCAGTCTCAAGCCCCCACAAATCCGAAAGAATGGAGGAGCCAAACTCGATCCAGCCGCGATGACGAGCACGCGCCAGCGGATCGGCCGGATGGAGTGGAGCGCCAGATTGGGTTTCCTCGAGATATTCGCAGATGACGGCGCTCTCGAACAAAACCGTTTCTGCCCCATCGTCCTGCCGCACGATCAGGAGGGGGACCTTGCCGAGGGGAGAAATGGCGAGGAACCAGTCGGGCTTTGCCGACAGATCGACATAACGGAGCTCGAACGGCACGGCCTTCTCAGTAAGCGTGATGACGGCCCGCTGAACGTAGGGGCAAAGATGGTGACTGACGAGGATCAGCTTTGCGTCGGACATGATCAGATCTCCTATTGCCTGACCCGGCAAATGGGCCGGAAATATCTCCATCCAAAATAGATGTAACTGCATTTATATCCACACTTGCCAAATTGGTCAATATAGATGTAATTGCATCTATGTCGGATAAATCAGATTTCGAATCCCTAAAGCCCTCGCCCGCCATCACGCGAGCGTGGGTACGCCTCATGCGGACTCAGCAAATCGTCCTTGCTGCGATCGAGCAGGATCTGAAGGCGGCAGACCTGCCACCGCTTGGTTGGTATGACGTACTGCTGGAGCTGGCGCGGGCCACGGGCGGCAGGTTGCGACCCTATGAGATTGAGGAGCGCACGCTGCTGGCACAACATAATCTGTCTCGCCTTCTCGACCGGATGGAAAAGGCTGGTTTTGTCCACCGCGAGATATTTTCCGAGGACGGCCGAGGCCGCTGGGTCGTTATCACCGAGGCAGGAAGTGCCATGCAGAGCCGCATGTGGGCCGTCTATGCATCGGCCCTTCAGCGCCACCTCGGCGATAAGCTAGATGACGCCCAGGCCGATCAACTAGCCGAGTTGTTAGCTGTGCTTTCGCGCGCATCCTGATTGACCAGACAAAATCAATCCAAACCAAACGCCGCCGCATAAATCGGTGGCAAAAGTTGACCTTTCGCGACCGATTTTTGCTGCATACCCAAGGCCAGAATCAAGCCGCCAATCCCTTTTTGCGTAGCATCGCATCCGGGCTCGGCAGCTTGCCACGGAAGGCCTTATAGGCCTCTTCCGGATCGATCGAGCCACCGACGGAATAGATATTGGCCTTCAGTTTCCCGGCCATATCCGGATCGAAGGCATCGCCGGTTTCCTCGAAGGCGGCGAAGGCGTCGGCGTCCAGCACTTCCGACCACATGTAGGAATAATAGCCGGCAGAATAGCCATCGCCGGAAAACACATGCTGGAAGTGAGGCGTGGCGTGGCGCATGACGATCGAATTCGGCATGCCGATTTCCGAGAGCACTTCCGCCTGCACCACCATCGGGTCCTCGACGGCGCCGCGGGTATGGAAGGCCATATCGACCAGCGCCGAGGAGGTGAACTCCACCGTGTTGAAGCCAGCATTGAAGGTGCGGGCGGCCAGAACCTTGTCGAGCAGAGCTTGCGGCATCGGCGCGCCGGTCTCGTAATGGATGGCATATTCCCTGAGGATGGCCGGCACGGTCAGCCAGTGTTCGTAGAGCTGCGACGGCAGCTCGACGAAATCGCGGGAAACGCCGGTGCCGGATACCGAAGGATAGGTGACGTTGGAGAGCATGCCGTGCAGAGCATGGCCGAATTCGTGAAACAGCGTGCGGGCATCGTCGAGCGACAGCAGCGCCGGCTTGCCTTCGGCCGGCTTGGCGAAATTGCAGACGTTATAGATGATCGGCAGTTCGCCGACATGACCGTTCTTCAGCGGCAGTTTGTGCTGCGACTGGAACGAGCTCATCCAGGCGCCCGAGCGCTTGGAATTGCGGGCGAAATAATCCCCGAGGAAGAGCGCCACCAGCCTGTCGGAGCGATCGCGGATTTCGAAGACGCGCACATCAGGATGATAGGCGGGAACGCCCTTCTGCTCCACGGCGCGGATGCCGAAAAGGCGGCCGGCGACATCGAAGCAGGCTGCGATGATCTTTTCGAGCTGCAGATAGGGCTTCAATTCCGTCTCGGAAAAATCGAACTTCCGCGTCCGGATCTTCTCGGCATAATGCCGCCAATCCCAGGGCATGACCTCATGATTGCGGCCCTCCTCCGCGATCAGCGCGGCGATATCGCCCTCTTCCTCGCGAGCGCGCTCCGCCGCCTTCGCCCAGACCGCCCTTAAAAGTTCATTCACCGCCTCCGGCGTTTTCGCCATGGTGTTGTCGAGCTTCAGTTCGGCAAAGTTGCCATAGCCGAGCAGCTCGGCCTTCTCCGCCCTCAGCGCCAGCGTCTCCTTGATGATCTTGCCATTGTCAGTCTCGCCGCCATTCGCGCCACGCGCTACCCATGCCTTGAAAGCCTGTTCGCGCAGATCCCGGCGCTCGGACGACGTCAGGAACGGCTCTATGATCGAGCGCGATAGAGTGACGGCAAATTTGCCCTCTTCGCCATGCTCGCGCGCCGCCGCGGCCATCGCGTCCCTCAGGAAATCGGGAAGACCAGCGAGGTCAGTTTCTTCAGAGAGGATCAGCGCCCAGCCCTTTTCGTCGGCAAGCACATTCTGCCCGAACTGCGCGCCGAGGCCCGCCAATTTCTCGTTGATCGCGGCGAGCCGTTCCTGCTCCGGCTTGGCGAGTTTGGCGCCCGACTTCACGAAACCCTTCCAATGCCGTTCCAGCACGCGGGTCTCTTCCACGGTTAGACCAAGCCCCTCACGCGCTTCCCACAGCGCATCGATGCGGGCAAAAAGTGCGGCATTCATGCCGATCTTCGAATAATGCCGCGACATCTTCGGCGCGATCTCGCGCTCCAGGGCCTGGATCACCTCATTGGTATGTGCCCCAGCTCGATTCCAGAACAGAGAGGAGACCCGCGACAGCTCGTCACCGGCGATTTCGAGCGCAGTGACGGTGTTGGCAAAGGTCGGCGCCTCGCCGTTATCAGCGATCGCATCGATTTCCGCCTCATGAGCCGCAAGCGCTGCGTCAAAGGCAGGCGCAAAATCAGCGTCTTTCACGGCATCGAACCGCGGCAGGCCCTGATGTCCGGTCCATTCGACGAGCGCTGGGTTGACGGCGGTTAGGGAAGACATGCAAGGCATCCTTTCAGCAGGCATCTGATCGATGCACGATATAAGACCCTCTCCGCCAAATTGGTATGGCGAGGGCGGAACAAATAATGAGGAATGATGGTCAGGCCTTACGCCAGCCAAGCAAGCCGGGCGTCGCGTGCCACAAAGCCTGCGCGGCAAAACCCATAAACAGCACGCCGGAGCAGCGTACGATCAGCCGCTCGTGAGCGCGGTAGAAACGCCGGACCGCGCCCGCGCCGATAATGCCGATGAGAATAAGGTCGGCGGTGACGAAGCCGACAAAAGAAACGGTGAGCAGCAGCGGCAGCGCGCTGAACGTCAATGCGCCGGCCGAACCCGCCACCAGCGCGGTAAATGTTGCCAGCGCCACGGGATATCCTTTCGGATTGGTGACGCCGAAGATCAGGCCACGGCGAAAGGGACGCTCGACGTTCAGCAAGGCCTTGCCATCCTTCTTCGGCTTGGCGGTGAAGGCACTCCAGCCGATCCAGGCAAGATAGAAACCGCAGAGCAATCCGAGCAGATCGAATACGACGGTGCCGATAGTTTTTGCGCCCACGATCGCAACCAAGGCGAGCGACGACCAAATGATGTCCCCGACCAAATGCCCGCACATGAAGAAGGCGCCGGCCTTGCGCCCCTGCCCCGCGCCGATACCGAGGAGAGCCAAAAAAGCCGGTCCGGGAATAAGCACATAGAACAGCGCCGCCAGGAAGGCGCCGACGATAAGTGATTGCGTCATATTGGAAGTTCCCGCTGATTATCAGCACAGATTAGCAACGCATCTAACCGGGTCAAGTTAAACAAGTCCCTTGAAAGGGCAAGAATCCGTTGAATTCGGGGGGCGAAATCAATAAAGATTGATCGGGGCCTAAAAACAAGCGTAAGTAGGGAAGCGCTTATGAGCAGCAGGATAGATACGGATTCGCTTGCCTTTCTTGTGGCGGATTGCGCCCGACTAATGCGAGCGGCCTTCGAGCGGCGCATCATGGTCGCGGGGCTAGGTCTGACGGCAGGGGAAGCACGCACGCTGATCCAGGTCGCCGCCGTCAACGGCAGCCGGCAACTCGATATTGCCACTCGCATGGGGTTGGAGCCGATGACGGTCAGCGCCTTCCTCGACAAGCTGCAGGCGCGCGGCCTGATCGAGCGTCAGCCCGATCCGCTCGACCGCCGCGCCAAGCGCATCGTGTTGTCGGAAACGGCCAGCGCCAAGCTGAAGCAGATCGGTTGCGAGATCTACGCGGTAGAGCAGGACGCGCTACAGGGCGTCGATCATTGCCTGCAGGACGAGCTCCATCATGCGCTCCGGACCTTCCGCAGCAATCTGCAGAATGCAGAGCTGCCGGCGGAGATGGAGCGCGAATTAAGGCCCGTGGAGTAAATCCAGCCCTACGCGCGCGCAAGAAAAACCCGCCTCCGTCAACCGGAAGCGGGTTCGTATTTATTCGCAAAGCTGATTACTTCGACAGATTGCGCTTGGCGAGCGTGCGCAGGCGCAGCGCGTTGAGCTTGATGAAACCGGCAGCGTCCTTCTGATCGTAGGCGCCCTGATCGTCTTCGAACGTGACAAGCTTGTCGGAATAGAGCGACTTCGGGCTTTCGCGGCCGATGACCATGACGTTGCCCTTGTAAAGCTTCAGCGTCACTTCACCTTCGACATGCTCCTGGCTCTTGTCGATTAGCGCCTGCAGCATTTCGCGTTCCGGCGAGAACCAGAAGCCGTAGTAGATCAGCTCGGCATAACGGGGCATCAGCTCGTCCTTGAGGTGAGCTGCGCCGCGATCGAGCGTGATGGATTCGATGGCGCGGTGGGCGGCGAGCAGGATGGTGCCGCCGGGGGTTTCGTAGACGCCACGCGACTTCATACCGACGTAGCGGTTCTCGACGAGGTCGAGGCGACCGATACCATTGTCACGACCGTAATTGTTGAGCGTTGCGAGCAGCGTCGCCGGGCTCATGCGCTGCCCGTTGATCGAGACGGCATCGCCCTTTTCGAAGCCGACCTTGATGACGGTTGCCTTGTCGGGAGCGGACTCCGGTGAAATCGTGCGCATGTGCACATATTCCGGCGCTTCCTGCGACGGATCTTCCAGAACCTTGCCCTCGGACGAGGAGTGCAGCAGGTTGGCATCGACCGAGAACGGCGCCTCGCCCTTCTTGTCCTTGGCAACCGGAATCTGATGCTTCTCGGCGAATTCGAGCAGGTCGGTGCGGCTCTTGAACGACCAATCGCGCCACGGCGCGATGATCTTGATGTCCGGGTTCAGTGCATAGGCCGAAAGCTCGAAACGAACCTGGTCGTTGCCCTTGCCGGTCGCGCCATGGGCGATCGCATCGGCGCCGGTCTTGCGAGCAATATCGATCAGGTGCTTGGAGATCAGCGGACGAGCGATCGACGTGCCGAGCAGGTAGACGCCTTCATAGACGGCATTGGCACGGAACATCGGGAAGACGAAATCGCGCACGAATTCTTCGCGCACATCCTCGATGTAGATCTCCTTGATTCCGAGCATCTCGGCCTTCTTGCGCGCCGGCTCCAGCTCTTCGCCCTGACCGAGATCGGCGGTGAAAGTGACGACTTCTGCGCCAAGCTCCGTCTGCAGCCACTTCAGGATAATCGAGGTGTCGAGACCGCCGGAATAGGCGAGAACGACTTTCTTCACGTCTTTATGTGATGCCATGGTGATGAGGTCCGTTTCAATGCGAGCCTGCGGAAAGGCCCCGCAAACCCTGTATCGCGGCACTTTTAGCGAGATTATCGCGAGGCGCAAGGGGAAGTGCGGCAGAGTGGTACGGGAGCAGCGTCACAGGTGCGCGCCGATATTCATTCGCCGATGAAGGATGGGGACGATCGTGAGTGTCTGGACGCCGTCTTTGTAGATAATGAAGTGCGAGCCGTAGGCCAAAGCGAGGTAGTCCGATCTGATGCCGCCAACTTTGCGACCGCGCGCGGTGCCGTTGAGCAGGGCATGGCAACGATCGCGCATGGCGAAGACGTAATCCTCCGCTTGCTGGTAACCCCATTTTTCCTCGGTGTAGTCATAGATTTGATCGATATCGGACGCTGCCTTGGGCGAAAAGATCAATTTCTTCATCGCTGATTGCGCAACATTCGCTTTCTTTCGATAAAGCCGTTGAAATCAAATTCCTCCGGCTCTCCCGATGCCTCCCCCTCCGCGATGGCAGCCGCGATTGCTTCTATTTCCGCCCTACTACGCAACAGTTTCAGCGCGGCGTCGATGACTTCGCTCGGCGAATCGTAATTGCCGTGGCTGATCTGTTCGCCGATGAACGCATCCATCTGCTCGTCGATTTCTACGGACATATGTTTTGTCACGGACACGACCTCCAGCCGGTTTGACTTGGTTTCGGAAAATACCATATTCGGCTGCGAGCAAACAATGCCTGGGAGGGCGTCCGTCCGTGACCGATATTCAACAGATTTTCAAGAAATCCAATGTCGCCGTCATCACCGGCGGCGCGTCCGGTATTGGCTTTGCGGCCGCGAAATATTTCGCAAAGCTCGGCATGAGCGTCGCCATCGCCGATCTCGGCCGCGACCGGCTGGCCGCTGCACGCGCCGAGCTCGAAGCGATCGCCGGGGTGGACCAGATCATGGCCGTCGAGACCGACGTTGCCTATAAGGAACAGCTCGAAGCTCTCGAACGCGCCGTCCTGCAGCATTTCGGCCGGGTGCATGTGCTGATGAACAATGCCGGCATCGGGCCGGAAACCTCGATCTTCAGCCCGCAGGCCGGTTGGGACAACATTCTCGGCGTCAATCTCCTGGGTGTCATCAACGGCACGCGCGTCTTCGGACCCGGCATGCTGACCCATGGAAAGCCCGGCCTGATCATTAACACCGGTTCGAAGCAGGGCATCACCACGCCGCCGGGCAATCCCGCCTATAACGTCTCCAAGGCCGGCGTAAAGGTCTTCACCGAGGCGCTGCAGCACGAGCTGCGCAACACCGCAGGCGCCAAGATATCGGCGCATCTCCTGATCCCCGGATTCGTCTTTACCGGCCTGACCAAGGGCGACCGCCAGGAAAAGCCTGAAGCAGCCTGGACGCCGGAGCAGACGGTCGATTTCATGGTGGAGAGCCTCGAGCGGGGCGATTTCTACATCCTCTGCCCGGACAATGATGTTGCTCGGTCGACGGACGAACGCCGCATGCTCTGGGCCGCAGGCGATATTATCGAAAACCGCCCGCCCTTATCCCGTTGGCATCCTGACTACGCCGACAAATTCAAGGCATTCCTGGAAAACGAGGATTGATTTGCAAATAACCGAAAGCCGGATAAGAAAGCGCTGATACTCTTTTCCGGCTTTCGGAGCATGTCATGGACTTCATACCCAGCCTGACGACCCTTCTGGCTTTTTCGGCGGCCAGCCTGCTGCTTGCGGCAACCCCCGGCCCCGATATGACCCTGTCGATCAGCCGTGCATTGGCGCAGGGCAAGAAGGCAGCGCTTTTCGTAGTCCTCGGCACCAGCTTCGGCATCGTCGTCCATACATTCCTGGTGGCTTTTGGCGTTTCGGCACTGATTACCGCCTCGCCGCTCGCCTTCACGATCCTGAAAACCGGTGGCGCCGGCTATCTGCTGTGGCTGGCGATCCAGGCGATCCGCTTCGGCTCCAGCCTGTCGGTCAAGAAGGTGGATATGGCAAAGGGCACTCCGCTCGCCAATATCTCCACCGGCTTCTGGGTCAATCTGCTGAACCCGAAGGTCATCATCTTCTTCATGACCTTCCTGCCGCAGTTCGTCACTGCGGGCGATCCGGCGGTGACGCAAAAGCTCCTGTTCCTGGGCTTCTTCTTCATCATGATCGGCATGCCGGTCAACGCACTCGTCGTGCTTGCCGCCGACCGCCTGTCGACCTGGCTGCAGAAGAACCGCGGCGTCATGCGCGGCCTCGATTACGCCTTTGCGAGCGTCTTTTCGGTCTTCGCAGTGAAGATCTTCCTCACCCATTCTCGCTGAGAACAGGGCCGCGCCCTGCGAACCGGCCGGCGATCCACCAGTAGACGGTGGCGCTGACGGCTCCGAGAAAGGCAAAACAAACGACGATGGTGATCAGATTGAGGGTTTGCGGCCGTTCCACGCTCCCCGAGATCAGAACCGATGCCGACGCTGACAGCAAGGCGCCGTAAATGGCGTAACCGTACCAGCGGCGCATGCCGCGCCATTCGAAAATCGCAATGACGACAAGCGATGGCAGGATGCTGACGATCATCGCGAGCTTGGTCAGCATGACGGTGAGGGCGAAGAGCTCAGGGGCGGCCGTTCCCGGCATGGTCCAGGCGGCGACGCAAGCCAACACGAAGCCCATCAGAACACAGGCGCCGAGATAGCCCCAAAGGAGCCGCATCGGCCTGCGTAATCCGAGAAGCATTGATCTCAATCCTCGCCATGGTTGGCGATCATCATGGCCTCGAAGGCCAGCCGTTCGGTCTTGCGCATACGCTCCGATTCCGACTTCAACTGGCCGCAGGCGGCGAGAATGTCGCGGCCGCGCGGCGTACGGATCGGCGAGGCGTAGCCGGCCGAATTGATGAAATCGGCAAACTTCTCGATCTGCTCCCAGTCCGAACACTGATAGTTCGTGCCCGGCCAAGGATTGAAGGGGATGAGATTGATCTTGGCCGGAATGCCCTTCAGGAGCTGGATCAGCCCCTTGGCATCCTCGAGGCTGTCGTTGACGCCCTTCAGCATCACATATTCGAAGGTGATGCGCCGGGCGTTCGAAAGGCCGGGATAGGCGCGGCAGGCGTCCATCAATTCCTTCAGCGGATATTTCTTGTTGATCGGCACAAGCATGTCGCGCAGATCGTCGCGCACCGCATGCAGCGAGATCGCCAGCATAACGCCGATCTCCTCGCCGGTGCGGTAGATTTCCGGCACGACGCCGGAGGTAGACAGCGTGATGCGGCGCTTGGAGAGCGACAGGCCATCACCATCGGAGGCAATCAGCAGCGCCGTCTTGACGCTGTCGAAATTGTAGAGCGGCTCGCCCATGCCCATCATCACGATATTGCTGACCTTGCGGCCTTCGGCGGGCATGATCGTCCCTTGCGGCGCTTCGCGATCCGGGAAATCGCCGAGCCGGTCGCGCGCCAGGAGTAGCTGCGACAGGATCTCCTCCGCCGTCAGGTTGCGGACGAGGCGCTGCGTGCCGGTGTGACAGAAGGAACAGGTGAGCGAGCAGCCGACCTGGCTGGAAATGCAGAGCGTGCCGCGGCCCTCTTCCGGAATATAGACGGTCTCCACCTCGACCGGCCGTCCGGCGCCCCGCGGCGGGAAGCGCAACAGCCATTTGCGGGTGCCATCATTGGAAACCTGCTCCTCGACGATTTCCGGCCGGGCGATGGTGAAATGCGTCTTCAGCATTTCGCGCATGTCCTTGGAGACATTCGCCATGGCATCGAAATCGGAGACGCCGCGCACATAGATCCAGTTCCAGAGTTGGCTGACGCGCATCTTGATCTGCTTGTCGGCGACGCCCTTTTCCTTGAGCGCCGCACCCATTTCCTCGCGGGTCAGGCCAATCAGCGACGGCTTCGGCGAAAGCTCGACCGGCTGCGACACGGGCATCGGCTTTAGCTTGGATGGGGTCATGACATCGATCGCGGACATAGGATCATTCCAATGGTTCATATCGGCGATGCCCCAAA
Source organism: Rhizobium cerradonense (assembly GCF_030182455.1). NCBI lineage: Bacteria > Pseudomonadati > Pseudomonadota > Alphaproteobacteria > Hyphomicrobiales > Rhizobiaceae > Rhizobium > Rhizobium cerradonense. The sequence goes on along the minus strand of NZ_JAQJCK010000004.1, from coordinate 387,056 downwards.
GCCGGAAAGCTGCGGGCGCGGGCAAGGCACTGAGATCAGAAGGTTCATCTGGTAGCGGGGCAAGAAATTGCGAATACACCGCTCGTTGGGGCGGCCTTTAGCATTAATTTCAGCCCGCGTCATCCCTCTTGAAGAAAAGCAAAAGGCCAGCCATCAGGCCGGCCTCATCGCTTCGGTTTCGACAGAACCTGCGATCACTTTGACGTGATCGCGGCATCATCGATCTTATTTGCAGCTTTCGATCTGCTTCAGTGCGGCACTGACGCCCTTCAGCGAGTAGGTGTAGGAGGTGCCGGTGCCCTTCTTCGAGGTCGCGGTGACCTTGAGCGAATGGCCGGACTTGAGCGCTGCGACCAGCGCCGGCTCCTGCGCGGCATTCTCGACCCAGGCCGCCTTGTCCTTGGTGAACATCACGAAGGTCTTGTTGTCGATGACGACGTCGACCTTGGAATTTTCCTTGAGCGGATAGCCCATCATCGCCTGCGGTTCGTAGGAGATGTTCTGACCCGGACGCTGGGAAACGATGAAGAAGTTGTCGCCATGGTCGATGCCCGTAGCCGGTAACTTTGCAGTCGGCACGGACAGGACATAGCAGACCTTGCCAGCCCCGGACTGGTAGGAATAAGCGCCCCAGGCGTCGAACTGCTGGATGCGCGTCGGAGCCACCGGTGCCGCCGCCTGCGCCTGTGCGGGCGCTGCTGCCTGCTTCTTGGTCTTGGTCTGCGCCGATGCGATGCCGGTGCCGGCCAGAACGAGAGAGAGGGCGATTGCGAAGCTTTTTACAAACATGGTTTCCTGCCGATTTCTTGCGGTCCAGAGCTCAAGGCGATTTCAAGTAACGCACGCCTATGCTCGTGAGCTGCCCTATTTTGACTTTATTTAGGTTACCAAACCGTCAACGGGGCGGTAATTGCCCCTGATCTGTGCCGTTTCAGCCCATGTGGAGCCGGGCCTGAAATGCATCAGGAGGAATTGGAAAACCCGGATGGCGGAACACCATCCTATGGGATCGATTTAAGACAGAAAGATTCGGGCAAGAGTTTGACCTCTCTAAAATCAGGAAGACCTCATAAAGGTCTGGAAACCCGGCAGGAATCCCGTCGCCATCGATCGGACGCGGATCAAGCCGCTTTTGCGGCCTCGGGCTCGTCGGCCAAGGCCCGGTCGGCGGCATCATAGTGCTCCTGGCGGATGTGGCCTTTGATCATGCCGAAGGCGAGCGTCAGCACCGCGACATCATCCGAAAAGCCGATGACGGCGAAGAAATCCGGGATGATGTCGACCGGCATGACGAAATAGCCGAGTGCCGCCAGCAGAATGCCACGGACGCGCGTCGGCGTTTGCGGGTCGAGCGCGCAATAGAAAGCCGCGACGACATCGCGAGAAAACGGGATATACCGTGCTGCCTTGCGCAAGGTCGGCCAGAACTTGCTGCGCACCGTCTTCTCCTGCCGATCTTGGGTCTCCTCGTCACCAGGCATCAGGATTTCCCCATACTTGATGTCATCCATTCCATTCATCCCTATAGGAAGCCCTTCCCGGGCCGCATCAGACATATGGTGATCGGCCCCTGCGATTCAATCGGCGCGCCGGGCCGCTGCCTTTTCCATCGCCTTGGCGAGTTTAATGTCATGCTCCGTCAAGCCACCGGCGTCATGCGTCGTCAGTTTCACGTCGACGCGGGAATAAACGTTGAACCATTCAGGATGATGATTGAATTTTTCCGCCGCCAAGGCCGCCTCTGTCATGAAGCCGAAGGCTTCGACGAAATTGCGGAATTTGAAGCTCTTCGACATGGAGAGGCGATCGGCCGCCAGGGTCCAACCGCTAAGGCCAGCCAGGTTTTCATCGATTGCCGCCGGTTCCAGCTTTTCGTATTTCATGGCAATATCACTCCTCTTTATCGGTTGAACGATACTATGGACCGTCACAAAATTCTGTTTGTTTGCGCCGGCAATATCTGCCGTTCACCCCTTGCCGAAGGCATCTTCCGGCATCTTGCGATCAAAGCCGGGCGAGGCTCCGAGTTCGAGGTCGATTCGGCCGGCACCGGCGGCTGGCATCACGGCGAGAGGCCTGACCGCCGCTCCATGGAAGTCGCGTCGGACCACGGCGTCGATATTTCCGCTCAACGCGCACGCCGCATCGAGGCAGCCGATTTTCATCGGTTCGACCTGATCCTGGCAATGGATCAAGACAATTTGAAGAATTTGCGCAAGATCGCGCCTGCCGATACGCTCGGCAAGCTGCACCTCTTCAACGCCTACACGCTTGGCAGCAGCAAAGACATCCCGGACCCTTACTACGGAGGTCACGAGGACTTCGAAGCGACCTACACCATGCTCTTGGCTGGCTGCAACGCGCTGTTGCCCTTGGCGGGAAAAGCGCTGCGAGCCTCGTGAAGCGGGAAGACCTCTTCGGTGAGATAGGGACCGCCGCCGACCGATTCGCGCGATGACAGCAGCACGAAGCGTCCCACCGTGAACGGCGCAGTGTAGAAGTTACCGCGACCGGAGAGATAGTGCACGACATCATCGACCCGCGACGACTTCAGCCGCGCAAGCGTGACATGCGGTGTGAACTTGCGCGGGTCCGGCGGCAGGCCGATGCGCTGGCAGATGCGTTCGATTTCGCCCTGCAGTGCGTACATATCGGGCGTCTGCGTGACGCCGGCCCAGACTGAATGCGGCTTTTTCGAGCCGAAGGAACCGATGCCTTCCAACCGGAGCTGGAACTCCGGCCGGTCGATGCGGTCCAGTCGCTCGACGATTTCATCGGCGGTACGACCGTCGACATCGCCGATGAAACGCAAAGTGATGTGATAATTTTCAACGTCGATCCACCGGGCTCCGGGAAGACCGCCGCGCAACAACGAAAGGCTCATCGCCGCGTTGCGCGGAATTTCGAGGGCGGTAAAAAGTCTCGGCATAACGAGCACTCCCCGAATCTCTTGCAGATAACAACAGGGAATCATGCAATTGCAGCCGGTGCAAGCACCTATTTCGCATGTGCGACAATCGTCCCAATGAAACTCGTCACCGCAGGCTGGAAACGTTGCACCATCACATCGACACCCTGCGGGTTCGGATGCATGCCATCGCTCAATTGTAAGTCGGCATGCGTCGCGACGCCATCGAGAAAAAATGGATAGAGCGGCAGTTGATACTTGTCGGCAAGCCGCTTGTAGATCGGGTTGAACTTGGCCGCATAGTCCGGACCCATGTTCGGTGGCGCCAGCATGCCGGCGAGCAGGACGGGAATGTTGCGCTCCTTCAGCCGGCTGATGATGGTGTCGAGGTTCTTTTCCGTCTGTTCGGGCGGGATGCCGCGCAAGGCGTCGTTGGCGCCGAGTTCGAGGATCACGCCGTCGGTTCCGTCCGGTACCGACCAGTCGATGCGCGACAGGCCGCCGGAGCTGGTATCTCCGGACACGCCGGCATCGGCAATCACCACATCCAGCCCCTTGGCCTTCAGCACCGCCTCCAGCTTGGCGGGAAATCCATCGCCCGGCGGCAGTTGATAGCCGGCCATGAGGCTGTCACCGAGACCAACCAGTTGGATCGTTCGTGCATCGGCTGCACCGGCAGCGCCAAAGAAAAGACCGAAAACAATGACAGCGAAATGAAACGCGGCAACTTTAAAACTCATGATCCATTCCCTAAATTCGCCGTGAGGGCCAAATCGCGCCCGCCGTGGTCTCTGACGTATATAGGGCGTTCGCATTGGCAAAAACCATCATCGAGCTGAAGAAGGCGGATTTGACGCTCGGCAACGCCGCCGCCTCCGTCCACGTACTGAAAAGCATCGACCTCACCGTTGCCGAAGGCGAATCCGTCGGCATCGTCGGCCCCTCCGGGTCCGGCAAGTCGACGTTGCTGATGGTGCTCGCCGGCCTCGAAAAGCTCGACAGCGGCGAGCTCCTGATCCGCGACACGCCCCTGCATAGCCTGAGCGAAGACCGCGTCGCCGATTTCCGCGGTCGCAATATCGGCATCGTGTTCCAGTCCTTCCATCTCATCGCCAATATGACGGCGCTGGAAAATGTCGCCGTGCCGCTGGAGCTGGCCAATGTTCGCGACGCCTTCGACATCGCTAAGCGCGAATTGCAGGCCGTCGGCCTCGGCGAGCGGCTGAGCCATTATCCCGGCCAGCTTTCAGGCGGCGAACAGCAACGCGTGGCGATCGCCCGCGCGCTCGCCCCGTCACCCGCCCTTTTGATCGCCGATGAGCCGACGGGCAATCTCGATACCGATACCGGCCGGCAGATCGCCGACCTGCTTTTCGCCCAGCAGGCCGAGCGCGGCACGACGCTGCTGCTCGTCACCCATGATCCGGCGCTTGCCGCCCGCTGCTCCCGCCAGATCCACGTTCGCTCCGGCGAAATCGAGGGTGACAGCGCCCGCGCGCGGGCCAATCAGGCGGCGATAGCGTGATGGCGGCGGGAGCGCGCCTGACGCTTGCCTTTCGTCTGGCGCTGCGCGAATTGCGCGGCGGTCTCGGCGGTTTCTATATTTTCCTCGCCTGCATCGCCCTCGGCACCGGCGCAATCGCCGCCGTCAACTCCGTCTCGCGCTCGATCACCGACGCGATCTCGACGCAGGGCCAGTCGCTGCTTGCCGGCGACGTCCGTTTCGAGCTCAACAATCGCGCGGCGACGCCGGACGAACTCGCCTATCTCAACAGCCTCGGCCAGCTCTCCCAATCCACCGGCCTGCGCTCCATGGCCCGACTGTCCGACGGTTCCGATCAGGCCCTGGTCGAGGTCAAGGCGGTTGACGGCGCCTACCCGCTCTACGGCACCTTCGTGGCCGATCCGGATCAGCCGCTATCAACGCTGCTCACTGCCAAGGACGGGGCCTATGGCGCCGTCGTCGCTCCCCTGCTGCTGGAACGGCTGAACCTCAAAATCGGGAGCGAACTGCTGCTCGGCAACACCAGGCTCCGGATCACAGGCACGGTGAAGACCGAGCCGGATTCGGTATCCGAAGGTTTCGGCTTTGCGCCGCGATTGCTCACCAGCCGTGACGCTTTGGTCGCCTCAGGCCTGATCACGACCGGAAGTCTTGTCGAACAGGTCTACAAGATCCGCATGGACGATCCCGCCAATGGCCTGAGCAACATCGCCGCCCGCGCCAATACCGCTTTTCCGCAGGCCGGCTGGTCGATCCGAACGAGCAGCCGGGCAGCACCCGCGCTCGCCGACAACATCACCCGCTTCTCGCAATTCCTGACCCTGGTCGGCCTGACCGCGCTCATCGTCGGCGGCGTCGGTGTTGCCAATGCTGTGCGCGCCTTCCTCGATTCCAAGCGCACCACCATCGCCACTTTCAAATGCCTTGGCGCACCGGCATTGGTCGTCGTGATGATCTACCTGATCCAGATCGCCCTGCTTGCGCTGGCCGGCATAGCCGTCGGCCTGATCCTTGGTGCCATCGCGCCGTTGCTCGCCTCGCAATTCATGGCCGAATTCCTGCCGATTTCGACCGCGCCGCGGCTTTATCCCGGCCCGTTGACGCTGGCAGCGCTTTTCGGCCTGCTGACGACACTCGCCTTCGCCATCCTGCCGCTCGGCCATGCCCGCGAAGTGCCGGCGACGGCGCTCTTCCGCGAACAGGGCTTTGAGGCCCGCCGCCTGCCAAGCTGGCCCTACCTGCTCGCCGCCGGCCTGCTGATGGCAGCACTGTCGGCGCTTGCGATATACACCGCCTATGACCGCTTCATCGCCGTCGTCTTCGTCGTTTCCATCGCCGTCGCCTTCGTCGTGCTGCGCGCCGTCGCGGCCCTGCTGTCGTGGCTCGCCCGCCGCAGCCCGCGCGTCCACTCGCCGGCACTCCGCCTGGCGATCGGCAATATCCATCGGCCGGGTGCGCTCACCGCCTCCGTCGTCCTCTCGCTCGGCCTTGGCCTGGCGCTCCTTGTGACCTTGACGCTGATCGACGGCAATATGCGCCAGGAGCTGACCGGACGCATGAGCGAGCAGGCGCCGAACTTCTTCTTCGTCGATATCCAGGGTTCGGAGCTCGACGGCTTCCGCAAGGTCGTGCAGGCGCAGGCGCCGGAAGGCAAGCTCGTCGAAGTGCCGATGCTGCGCGGCCGCATCGTCGCCTTCAATGGCGAGGACGTGACCAAGAGGAAGGTGCCGCCGGCCGGTCAATGGGTGTTGCGCGGCGACCGCGGCATCACCTATGCCGAGACCCTCCCGGAGAACGCCGCCCTTACCGAAGGGCAATGGTGGAGCAAGGATTATAGCGGCGAACCGCTGGTCTCCTTCTCCGATGAGGAAGGCAAGGCGCTCGGCCTGAAGCTCGGCGATACCGTTACCGTGAACGTGCTCGGCCGCAACGTGACGGCCAAGATCACCAGCTTCCGCAAGGTCCAGTGGCAGTCGCTGTCCATCAATTTCGTGATGATCTTCTCGCCGAACACCTTCAAGGGCGCGCCGCATGCCTGGCTCGCAACCCTCACCGATCCCACTGCTACGTCGGCGCAGGAAGCGGCGATCCTGAAGAACGTCACCAACACTTATCCGACGATCACCAGCGTCCGCGTCAAGGATGCGCTCGATATCGTCAACACTCTGGTCGGCCAGCTTGCCGCCGCGATCCGTGCCGCGGCGTCGGTGGCGCTGATCGCATCCGTGCTGGTGCTTGCGGGCGCGCTTGCTGCGGGAAACCGCGCACGCACGCATGACGCGGTCGTGCTGAAGACGCTCGGCGCGACGCGAGCCATGCTGATCCGCGCCTTCAGCTATGAATATCTGATGCTGGGAGCGGCGACCGCCGTCTTCGCGCTGCTCGCCGGTTCCGTCGCGGCCTGGTACATCGTCAGCCGCATCATGCACCTGCCGTCGACCTTCCTCCCGGATGTCGCCTTCTCGACCCTCATCATCGCTCTGCTGTTGACGGTCGGGATCGGGCTGGTGGGCACTTGGCGCATTCTTGGCCAGAAAGCAGCGCCGGTCCTGCGTGAACTCTGAGCGTATGAACCCGAAAAAGTCTGCGCCGCCAAGGCGCCTGGAGCATTAACCGAGCGTCGGGAAATAGCCCGATATTACGCCGATTTAACCCTGCCGCGGCCGCTTAGCCCTTGTGCATGGGGCGTGAAAGCCTCATATTCTCTGCAGGCATGCTGGAGCTCCGCAGCGGCGCCTGGGACCAAGTGCCCGACACGCTACTCACATCGGAGCTTGAAAGAGGAAAACATGGCTGACTTTCGCAATTACCAAAACCGGGCGCCTAGCGGCGCGCAAACCGGTGCGATGATAGATGAGGGCCTTCGAGCTTACATGCTCAAGGTCTATAACCTGATGGCGCTGGGTCTGGCGATCACGGGTTTGGCCGCCTATTTCGCATTTTCGCTCGCCTTCGCTGACGGGCAGATCACAGCTTTCGGCCAGGCGATCTACCTGAGCCCGCTGCGTTGGGTCGTCATCCTCGCTCCCTTGGCGATGGTGTTCTTCCTGAGCTTCAGGATCAATAGCATGAGCGTGGCCGCCGCGACGACGACCTTCTGGGTCTATGCCGCTTTGGTGGGCCTGTCGCTGTCGTCGATCTTCATCATCTACACCGGCCAGAGCGTCGTGCAGACCTTCTTCGTGACCGCCGCCTCCTTCGGCGCGCTGTCGCTGTTCGGCTACACGACGAAGCGTAACCTTTCGGCGATGGGCTCGTTCCTGATGATGGGTCTCTTCGGCCTGATCATCGCGATGCTCGTCAACATCTTCCTGCATTCGTCCGCTCTGCAGTTCGCCATCTCGGTGATTGGCGTGCTGATCTTCGCAGGCCTGACCGCCTGGGATACGCAGCGGATCAAGGAAATGTACTATGAAGCCGACGACGTTGCCGTTGCTGGCCGCAAGGCGATCATGGGCGCGCTGACGCTCTACCTCGACTTCATCAACCTGTTCATGTTCCTGCTGCAGTTCATGGGCAACCGCAAATAACTGCTGCGACATGAATGATCTTTCGAAAAGGCGGCTCCGGCCGCCTTTTCTATTTGCCTTGCTGCTTCGGACACGGCTTTATTATCCGCCATTGAAATCGCAGATCAGGCAATAAAACCCAGATGTCCTTCCGCCTTCGCAACGCCACATCAGCCGACCTTCCCTTTATCACCGCCATCTATCGCGACTCCGTTTTGAACGGCACCGCAAGCTATGAGATCGTTCCGCCGGGCAAAGAGGAGATGGCAGGCCGCTTCCAGGCGATCCGTGACAAGGGCTACCCGTATATCGCCGCCGAAGGCGAAGACGGAGCCTTCCTCGGCTATGCCTATGCCTCCGCATTCCGCACGCGGCCGGCCTATCGCTGGATGGTGGAGGATTCGATCTATCTCGCATCTGAAGCCCGTGGCCGCGGCATCGGCAAGGCGCTGCTGGCAAATCTGGTGGAAACCTGCCAGAGCCTCGGCTTCCGCCAGATGATCGCCGTCATTGGCGGCGCCCACCCGGCCTCCGTCGCCCTTCACCGCGCCGCCGGTTTTACCGAGACAGGCCTGTTGAAGGGTACCGGCTACAAGCACGGCCGCTGGCTGGACACGATGCTGATGCAGAAGCCGCTGGGCGAAGGTATGGAAACTGACCCCGATCCATCAGTCTATCCGGGAACGCTATTCAGCGAATAGCGCAGCAGGCGAAGATCACTTCTCCACCAGCTTGAGCTGCTTATCAAAAACCTTCAGCACCTGCGTCAGATCGTGGCCGCGCTTCAGGATCATGCCATTGGTACTAATTACGGAAAACGCGCCCTGTTTGGCGGCGAGCTTCGGGTTTTTCTCGATGCGGAAGAGCGGCAGCTCGCCGGAGCGCTTGAAGACCGAGAAAACCGCCTTTTCCCTGAGATGGTCGAGGGCGTAGTCACGCCATTCGCCCTCGCCGACCATGCGGCCGTAGATCCACAGAATTGCGTCCAGCTCCCTGCGGTGGAAAGTCACCGGCAGCGGGTCCTTGCTCTGTTTATATTCTCTGAGATCAACGACGACGGAAGAAGTGGTGTCGACGGAACGGCTTTCGCCGTGTCGCAATTCCGGCTGATCAGTCATCAATCCCCCAGGGGTTGTGTCATGACAAGAAGATGACAGTTTGCCTCAGCCACGGCAAATTGCAAGACCAAGAGGCACTCACAATTTCTTGCGCTTCGAGCAAAGCATCTTGGCTGCGCCGCATTTCAGTCAAAACGAAGCCCCATTTACCGGAACTATAGGGATCGGTTTGGCGCCGCCGCGCCAAACGGCCCGGCCGGGGCGTATCGACCGAACCCCAGCCCCGAATGCGCCCTCGCCGGGCACTCTCCTCCTTTCGGCAAAGCCGAAACAGAACTTTGGCGCCAGCCGAAATGGAGCCTTTCGACTGACGTCGGAAAAATGCAGATCAGCCGTCGGTCCCGGCCGTCAGGACGGTCGCGCCGATGATCGCCGCCGGGTCGCCCGATGGCGTCGACGACTGCAACAGAACCGCCAGGCCGCGCCGACCGGCCTTATCCAACACATTGGCGGGCAACACGACATTCAAGGCCTTGCCGTCCCACATGCCGACTGTTTCAATGTCCGAAACCGCGTGCAGATAAGTGATCTGCTGGCCGTTGTTCTCGCCGGCCTTCGGCGAAACCTGCTGTTCCCTATCGAAATAGGCGACGACCACATTTGCCCGGCCCTGGCCTGCGCCGATCTTGATCTCCAGTTCGTCACCCTTCATGGCGGCACTGACGGGAACCGTCAGACCCTTGCCCTGGCGCTGGAAATCGTCGAGCTTGAAGTTGATGGCGTTTAGATCCGCACCGTTTAGGTGATCACGGCCATTGATGATCGCCTGCGGCGTATAAACCCCACTGCGGCCGAGCGTACGGGCATAGGCATATTGCCGGGCCGTATTGTCCTTGGAGGCCATCGTGTCGTTCCAGCCGAGATAATTCCAGTAGTCGACGTGATAGGCGAGCGCGACGACGTCGCCCTGGCGGATCAGCTTCTCAAATGCAGCATCGGCCGGCGGACAGGAGGCGCAGCCCTGAGACGTGAAGAGTTCGACGACGCCTTTGATTTTGGCAAGCTCCTGCGCATGCAGCGAACTTGCGAGCGCGATGCCTGCTAGAAGTGGAACCAAAAACCGTAAGCGCATGCCGTTGTACCTCTTTCTCAGACCTTGAAGGCCTTGTGCTGGCAGGAACCCGAAACCGCGTCGCGCTTCTCAGGATGTCCGTAGGGCCTCATCAAGCCTGATAAATCTGAAACAAGAGATAATAGCTAAGCACGATGACGCAAAGTCACGAAGGGGTGAGACGAAGGCCTGGAGCCATTAGCGTCGTACACATCGGCGTGAAAAACAAGACGCCGCCGGAGAGATGCTCCGGCGGCGTGTATAGGTGATCTAAACGTCAATTAAGCGGCGAGATCGCGCAGAACGGTCTGCAGGATGCCGCCATTGTTGACGTAGGTCACTTCATCCAGCGTATCGATGCGGCAGATGATCGGAATGTCCTTCACCGTGCCGTCGCCATAGGTGATCTTGGCGATCTTGCGCTCGCGCGGCTTGATGTGTTCCAGACCTTCGATGGTCACGGTCTCATCGCCCCTCAGGCCGAGGCTGGCCCAGGTGGTGCCGTCCTCGAAGACGAAGGGGATGACGCCCATGCCGACCAGGTTCGAGCGATGGATGCGCTCGAAGGACTGGGCGATCACGGCGCGCACGCCGAGCAGGTTCGTGCCCTTGGCAGCCCAGTCGCGCGACGAGCCGTTGCCGTATTCGACGCCGGCGAAGATGACGAGCGGAACGCCCTCGGCCTTGTACTGCATGGCCGCATCGTAGATCGAGGTCTCTTCCTTGGACGGATAGTGGATGGTGTAGCCACCTTCCTTGCCGTTCGGGCCGAGCATGTGATTGCGGATGCGGATGTTGGCGAAGGTGCCGCGCATCATGACTTCATGGTTGCCGCGGCGCGTACCGTACTGGTTGAAGTCGGCAACGCCGACACCATGGCCAATGAGGTAGGAACCGGCCGGCGAGGCAGCCTTGATCGAACCGGCCGGGGAAATGTGGTCGGTGGTGATCTTGTCGCCGAAGAGGCCGAGAACGCGAGCGCCCTTGATGTCGGAAACACCGGCGCCGGTCTTGCCCATGCCAACGAAGTAAGGCGGGTTCTGCACGTAAGTCGAGTCGTCGTCCCAGGCATAGGTCTGGCCCGGAGGAACCTGCACGGCCTGCCAGTTGGCGTCGCCCTTGAAGACGTCGGCATACTTGGTTTCGTACAGCTCACGGGTGACGTATTTCAGGATGAATTCCTGGACTTCCTGCGAGGTCGGCCAGATGTCCTTCAGATAGACCGGCTTGCCGTTCTGGTCTTCGCCGATCGGCTCCTTCGTCAGGTCGAGCTGCACCGTGCCGGCGAGCGCGTAGGCGACGACGAGCGGCGGGGACGCCAGGTAGTTCGCCTGGACGTCAGGCGAGATACGACCTTCGAAGTTGCGGTTACCGGAGAGAACGCCGGAAACGATCAAGCCCTTGTCGTTGATCGTCTTCGAGATCGGCGCCGGCAGCGGGCCGGAATTGCCGATGCAGGTGGTGCAGCCGAAGCCGACCAGGTTGAAGCCGAGCTTGTCGAGATCGGCCTGCAGGCCAGACTTGGCGAGGTATTCGCCGACGACCTGGGATCCCGGTGCCAGTGAGGTCTTGACCCACGGCTTGGTCTTCAGGCCCTTGGCAACGGCGTTGCGGGCAAGAAGGCCGGCAGCGATCAGCACCGACGGGTTGGAGGTGTTGGTGCAGGAGGTGATAGCGGCGATCGCAACGTCACCATGGCCAAGATCGAAATCCGTGCCTTCGACCGCATAGCGGTTCGAAAGCTGGCTCGGCTTCTTGTATTCGGTGTCCATCGAAGTGGCGAAACCGGAAGCGATGTTTTCCAGCGCGATACGGCCTTCCGGACGCTTCGGGCCGGCCATCGACGGGACGACGTCGTTGAGGTCGAGCTCCAGCGTGTCCGTGAAGACGAGGTCGGAACCGTCATTGTCGCGCCACATGCCCTGAGCCTTGGAATAGGCTTCGACCAGCGCGATACGATCCTTCGCGCGGCCGGACATGTTGAGATAGTTCAACGTTTCCTTGTCGACCGGGAAGAAGCCGCAGGTCGCGCCGTATTCCGGACCCATGTTGCCGATGGTGGCGCGGTCGGCGAGCGGCATGTTGTCGAGGCCGGGGCCGAAGAATTCGACGAACTTGGAAACGACGCCCTTCTTGCGCAGCATCTGCACGACGGTCAGCACGAGGTCGGTCGCGGTGACGCCTTCCTTGAGCTTGCCGGTCAGCTTGAAGCCGATGACTTCCGGCAGCAGCATGGAGACGGGCTGGCCGAGCATGGCGGCTTCGGCTTCGATACCGCCAACACCCCAGCCGAGAACGCCGAGGCCGTTGATCATGGTCGTATGCGAATCGGTGCCGACGCAGGTGTCGGGATAGGCGATTGTTTCGCCGTCTTCTTCCTTGGTCCAGACGGTCTGGCCGAGATATTCGAGGTTGACCTGGTGACAGATGCCGGTGCCGGGAGGAACGACGCGGAAGTTCTTGAATGCCTGCTGGCCCCACTTCAGGAAGCGGTAACGCTCGCCATTGCGCTGGTATTCCAGCTCGACGTTCTTGGCGAAAGCCTGCGGCGTGCCGAATTCGTCGACGATAACAGAGTGGTCGATGACGAGGTCGACGGGGACGAGCGGGTTGATCTTTTCCGGATCGCCGCCGAGGGAGACCATCGCGTCGCGCATGGCCGCAAGATCGACCACGGCCGGAACGCCGGTGAAGTCCTGCATCAGCACGCGCGCCGGGCGATAGGCGATTTCGTTCTCGACGGTACCCTTGTTGGTCAGCCATTCGGCGACCGCAACGATATGATCCTTAGTGACCGACTGCCCGTCTTCAAAACGCAGCAGGTTTTCCAGAAGCACCTTCATGGAGTAAGGCAGCTTGGAAACGCCGGGCAGACCATTGGCCTCAGCCTTGGGCAGGCTGAAATAGACATAGTCTTTCCCGTCCACGGTCAGCGTGGAACGACAATTGAAACTGTCAAGAGATTTAGACACGAGATACCCCGTTTCTGATAGCCAACACAGTCGTGCGAACGCCTATGCACTTTATGCACATCAGGATGCGGGTACGGCCATTTCCGCTGTCCGCACGTAAGGCAGAAAACCTTATGTTCGGCGCAAGGATGAAATTCACGCCGACCGCTGGCGTGGTTGCGGGTCTTATAGATAATTTCGTAAAGACTTGCCAGAGTGGCGGAGCGCAAATTTGGACAATTTTTTGCGCACTGCGGCAACGAAAACGGGGAAAGCCTGAGCGGATGCATCTAAGCGCTGAAAACCTGGCCGCAAGGCGGGGCGAAGACCTGATTTTCGCGAATGTTTCCTTTAGCTTGAGTAATGGCGAGGCCCTGATTCTGACCGGCCGCAACGGCTCGGGAAAATCAACGCTTCTGCGGGTCGTCGCAGGCCTCCTCAAACAGGAAAAAGGCCGCGTCGCCTTCACCGATTCCAAGGGCGAATCGGACCGGCCGGCGGGCGAGGTCAGCCACTACCTCGGCCATCGCAATGCGATGAAATCCGAGCTCACCGTGGCCGAAAATCTCGGCTTCTGGAAAATCTTTCTCGGTGACATGGCTGGCGGCTCTGGTTTGGATATCGATGAAGCCGCGGACGCCGTCGGCCTTGCCGGCATTACCCACCTGCCCTTCGGCTATCTCTCGGCCGGCCAGCAGCGGCGAATCGCCTTTGCGAAACTCCTGGTCGCCTATCGCCCGATCTGGATCCTCGACGAACCGACGGCAGCGCTGGACGCCGCGGCGGACCGGCTGTTTGCGGAACTCATCTCGTCGCATCAGAAGGCGGGAGGGATCGTATTGGCGGCGACCCATCAGCCGCTGGGGCTTACGAATACACAGGAAATGCGGATGACGGGGTTTGCCGGGGTGAGCGAAGGGGTGTGGGGATGATTTTACGTCCCTCACGACCCCTCATCCGTCCTTTTTCGCGACGCGTAACCGCTCGAGTCCACCTTCTCCCCGTTTTACGGGACGAAGGGGTTCGGCAGTCTGCGTCGTCCCCTCTCCCCGCCTGCGGGGAGAGGGCTAGGGTGAGGGGCAAAACTGGTGTCTCCACTGACAATGAAATCAAGGGAATCGCCGTATGACCGCCCTCTTCCTCCGTGACTTAAGACTCTCGGTCCGCGCCGGCGGTGGCGCCCTCATCGGCATTCTCTTCTTTCTGACCGTTGTCGCCGTCATTCCCTTCGGCGTCGGCCCCGACCTCAAGCTGCTGTCGCGCATCGGCCCGGCCATCGTCTGGATCGGCGCGCTGCTGTCAGCCCTGCTCGGTCTCGACCGCCTGTTCCAGGCCGAACGCGATGACGGTTCGCTCGATCTGCTGGTGATGCAGGAAACGCCACTGGTGCTGACCGTGCTCACCAAATGCGCCGCGCACTGGACGGCGACCGGCCTGCCGCTGGTCATCGCCTCGCCGTTGCTCGGCCTCTTCATGAATATGAACGAGATGGCGATCGGCGCGACGGCCCTGACTTTGCTTGTCGGCTCGCCGGCCATCACCTTCATCGGCGCGGTCGGCGCCGCCGTCGCCGTCGCCCTGCCGCGTGGCGGGCTGCTAGTGTCGATCCTGGTGCTGCCGCTGACCATTCCCGTGCTGATCTTCGGCGTCAGCGCCACCTATGCCGCCGTCGAAGGTCCTCAACCCTTCCTGCCGCCCTTCCTGATCCTGATGGCACTGACCTTATTCTTCGCCGTGCTCGGCCCGACAGCGGCTGCCCTCGCTTTACGCCACACGACGGATTGATCGGCCCGAGACAATGCGATCGATTGCCGTATAAACGATATCGGTTTAAACAGGCGAAATGAGCGATATGAGCCCCGCGATCAGCCGATTTTCCGACCTCGCCAACCCGACCCGGTTCCTGGCGTTTTCGGCGCGTCTTATTCCCTGGCTGGCGGCCATATCAGCCATACTCTTCGCGATCGGCCTTTATCTCTCCTTCTCGACCGAAGGCGATTACCAGCAGGGCGATACCGTCCGCATCATGTATATCCATGTGCCGGCCGCCTGGCTGTCGATGATGTGCTATACGATCATGAGCATGTCTGCGATCGGCACGCTGGTCTGGCGCCATCCGCTTGCGGACGTCGCTGCCAAGGCCGCCGCGCCGCTCGGCGCCGCCTTTACCCTTGTTGCCCTCGTCACCGGCTCGCTCTGGGGCAAGCCGATGTGGGGCACCTATTGGGTCTGGGATGCCCGCCTCACTTCGGTTTTCATCCTCTTCCTGATGTATCTCGGGTTGATCGCGCTGAACCGCGCCATGGACGATCCGTCGAAGGCAGCGCGCGTCAGCGCCGTGCTGATCCTTGTCGGTTTCATCAACATTCCGATCATCAAATTCTCGGTCGACTGGTGGAACACGCTGCATCAGTCCGAAAGCGTCATGCGCCTCGGTGGCCCGACCATCGATGCAGAATTCCTATGGCCGCTCTTCACCATGGCGCTTGCCTTCACGCTGCTGTTCTTCACGCTGCATCTGATGGCGATCCGCAACGAGATCTGGCGTCGCCGCATTGCCGCGCAACGCCGTCTCGCCGCCCGCATGGCCGCCCGGGAGGAATAGCATGACACATCCCTTCTACGTCTACGGCTCCTATGGCTTTACCGCCGCCATGATCATCGCCGTCATCGCCTGGACATGGTTCGACGGGCGCCTGCGCCGCAAGGAAATCGCCGCGCTCGAAGCCTCCGGCATCCGTCGCCGGTCGCAGCGCGCACCGGAAGGCAAGACGAAATGAGCCTGGAAACCGAAGAAGGCAACAAGGCGAAATCGGGTAGCAGCGGCCGCTATCTGCTGGCTCTCATTCCGCTGATCGTCTTTGCCTGCATCGCCTTTGCCGTCGGCAAGGTGATGTACGACCAGGAAGTCCACGGCACCGATATTTCCGCGATCCCCTCGGCCCTGATCGGCACAAAAGCCCCGACGCTGGCGCTGGCGCCGCTCGAAGGCTCCAATCTACCCGCACTGACCGACAGCGCTATCCGGGGCAAGCTGACGCTGGTCAACGTCTTCGCCTCCTGGTGCCTCCCCTGCCGCGAAGAACATCCTGTCTTGAAAGACCTTGCCAAGGACGGACGACTGAATATCGTCGCCATCAACTACAAGGACACGGGTGAAAACGCCCTGCGTTTCCTCGGCGAACTCGGCAATCCCTATAGCGCCATCGGCATCGACCCGAACGGTTCGGCCGCCATCGACTGGGGCGTCTACGGCATTCCCGAATCCTACCTCGTCGCCCCCGACGGCACGATCCTCTACAAGCAGGTCGGCCCGTTTACCGCCACCAGCCTCAAAGAGGGGCTCTATCCGGCCATAGCGAAAGCTCAGGGAAGGGCTGCGCTATAAACACCTCACCTCGTCGAGGAGAGGCAGCAGGAAACAAGGCCTCGAACCACGGGGGGCCACGAGGCCAGCTCGCCTCGAACGTGTCGCCGAATCCGAAATTGGTTAAAGCCCGTCCTGCCAGGTCTGGATTACCTCACCCGGCGATGAAGGAAGCTATTTCCTGTCGCAGGGGAAATTCAGTCCGGTGAACGTATTCATGATGTCCTCCGCTGGCACATCCTGAAGCGACGGGTTTTGAATGAGGAAATCGCAAATCATATTGCTGATTTTCTTGGTATCGACATTGGCCGGAATGCAGACGTCTATACCGACCGAACCGCCGAAATACGCCCAGTTGGTCATGGCGCGCGCATTGGGGATCGACTCTGCGATGCCCCGGCGCGCGATGTACTCATCACGATTCCATTTATCCAACCAGCCGATCACATAGCCGTTGGCAAACTGCCGTGAGCCGCGGCAATCGGCCAGCAACTGACTGCCATCGGAAAAACCCACCGATGACTTCGACGAGATCACCGCCAATAAAGTTGCAACGACAATGCCCGACATCCAGCCCCCGCAAGATCATGACTGCTGCGCCATTCATTGCAGCACCAAGACATTTAGATGCAACTTTATGGCGATTTTTGGCGGGAATTGCGTGTAGAATTCATCAAATCTGCGGCGGGTTAAAGCCCGCCCTGCCAGGTCTTGATCGCCTCGACCGGCCAGACCAGCATGATGATATTCAGCGTGAGATTGTCGCGGATCAGCCAGCCGGTGAGCAGCTCGAAGAAGATGGCGATCACGATGGTCAGCGCGACCGGCGCGCGCCACGCGAACAGGAAGCCGACGACCATGAACACCGCGTCCATCGCCGAATTCAGAATGCTGTCACCGAAATAATCGAGCGAGATCGTCGCCGTGCGGTAGCGATTGATGATGATCGGCGAATTCTCAAGCAGCTCCCAGCCGGACTCGATCAGCATGGCGACGAACAGGCGCATCGACAGCGGCTTGCGGCGCATGATCAGATGCGTCAGCCCGAAGAACAGGAAGCCGTGAATGAGGTGCGACGGCGTATACCAGTCGGCGATATGCTGCGAATTGCCGCTGGATTTCACGGCGGGTTCGAAGAGCTTGACATAGCCGCAGGTGCAGATCGGCACCCGGCCCATCATATATTCCGCGACGATCTGGACGAACAGAACTACCGCACAGGCAATGAACCAGAAGCTCTGTTGCCGATAACGATTTTTGGCGTCCGCAAGCGCCGTCATTATTCGGCTTCCGCCGGCGGATTGACCGTGTGCTTCATGATCAACGGCATTTGCGACAGGGTAAAGAGGATGGTGATCGGCATCGTACCCCAGACCTTGAACAGAACCCAAAGATTGTCCGCGGCTTTAACATCCGGCAGGTAATACCAGTTCGACCCACGCCAGACGATTTCATTGAGCACGGCGAGAAACAGGAAGAAGATGCCCCAGCGCATCGTGAGCTTGCGCCAGCCCTCGCTGTCCAACTGGAAGGCGGCGTTGAAGACGTAGCCGAGCAGCGATCTGCCGAACGCGAGCCCGCCGAGCAGCACCACGCCAAACAGCGCGTTGATGATGGTCGGCTTCATCTTGATGAAGGTCTCGTTCTGCAAATAGATGCCGAGCGCGCCGAAAGTGACAACGACGATGCCGGAGACGAAGGGCATCAGCGGCAAATGGCCGAGCATGACCTTCGAGACGACAAGCGAGATCACCGTTGCCGCCATGAACAGGCCGGTGGCGACGAAGAGCGGACCACCGAGCGCTGCGAGCTGCGGAAAATGCTGCACCAGCCACTCGCCACGCAGATTGCCGAAAAAGAACACCAGCAGCGGCCCGAGTTCCAGCACCAGCTTCAGCATCGGATGATGCTTGTCGGCAGCACTTGGGGTGAGATCACTGTCGCTGGTCGTCATCGCGGCACTTTCACTATCATCGAATTTGGTCTTGTCGTTCATTGACTGATCCCGGCGATGGCCTGGGCAAAATCCTCGGCCTCGAACGGCTCGAGATCGTCTACACCCTCGCCGACACCGATGAAATAGACCGGCAGCTTGTGCTTGGCAGAGATGGCCACCAGAATGCCGCCGCGCGCCGTGCCGTCGAGCTTGGTCATGATCAGCCCGTTGACCCCTGCGATATTGCGGAAGATTTCCACCTGGTTCAACGCATTCTGGCCGGTGGTCGCATCCAACGTCTGCAACACGGTATGGGGCGCGTCCGGATCGAGCTTGCCGAGCACGCGGACGATCTTTTCCAGCTCCGCCATCAGCTCCGCCTTGTTCTGCAGACGGCCGGCGGTGTCGATGATCAGCACATCGCTCTTGCTGGCCTTGGCCTGCTGGAAGGCATCATAGGCAAGTCCGGCGGCGTCGGCACCGAGCTTGGTGCCGATGAATTCCGACTTGGTGCGGTCGGCCCAGATCTTCAACTGCTCGATCGCCGCGGCACGGAACGTGTCACCGGCAGCCACCATGACCTTCAGCCCGGCACCGGACAGTTTCGACGCCAGCTTGCCGATCGTCGTCGTCTTGCCGGTGCCGTTGACGCCGACGATGAGGATGACATGCGGCTTATGGCTGAGATCGAGCTGCAACGGCTTGGCGACCGGCTTCAGCACCTTGGCGATTTCCTGCGCCATGATCCGGCTGACATCCTCGCCGGTCACATCCTTGCCGTAGCGTTCCGAGGCCAGCGTATCGGTGACACGCATCGCGGTCTCGACGCCAAGATCGGCCTGGATCAAGAGGTCTTCCAGATCCTGCAGGGTCTGGTCGTCGAGCTTGCGCTTGGTGAAAAGCGCCGTGATCTGGCCGGTGAGCTGCGACGAGGTGCGCGCAAGACCGGCGCGCAGGCGCTGGAACCAGGACAACTTTTGCTTTGGAGCTTCGGGGGCTGGTGCGGGGGCGTCGGCGGCGCTGGTGAAGCCCTTGGGAAGGATAGGAGCGGCGAGAATTTCGGCGCTTTCCGACGAAGGTTCCGAGTTTGCCGGGGCTTCCTCACCCCCCTCTGTCCTGTCGGACATCTCCCCCGCAAGGGGGGAGATTGTTTCGGAGGCGGTCTCATCCAGTACATCACTGGCTTCGGTCGCGACAGGATACTCTGCCGACGAAGCTTCCTCGGCTTCGATCACCTGCGCATTCAGTTCAGCACTAACGTCTGCTTGACGGTCAGTCTGCTCTTTTTGCTCCTGCGGCGCAGCGTCCTCCAGCCAATCTTCCCCCTTGAGGGGGAGATGACTCGTAGGGACAGAGGGAGGTAGCGCAGGTTCGGCAAACTCCGAAGCCGGTGAAACGTCCGCAGCAGGCAGTACTTCAGGCTCCGGAACGGTCGTTTCAACCTTCGGCAAAACCTCTTCCGGCGCCTGCTCTTCCGCCGACTTTTCGCGGCCGAAGGTGAAGACTTTTTTGATGAAATTGAGCGCCATGAAAATTCCGTGAGCGAGTAGGATCAGGCCGCGTCGGCGGCCGCAAGTTGCATGTCGAGATGCTTGCCATTGTGGCCGGTGATTGCCACCTGCACAAGGTCGCGCGGCCTGAGGCTTGGGGCTGCGACAAGCGTGAAGTTTTCCGTATGCGCCAGCCCGTTATTCTCCACGAGCAGCCATTGCCGCGTGCCGACCATGGAGTCGAGATGGGACTGATGCAGTTTTTGTCCAGCCAAGCGCAGCCGTGCAGCGCGTTCCTTGATCAGTGCGCGGTCGAGCTGAGGCATCCGCGCGGCGGGCGTGCCGGGACGCGGGCTGTAGGGAAAGACATGCAGATGCGCAATGCCCACTTCTTCCGCCAGGCTGATGGCATTTTCGAACATCGCTTCCGTTTCGGTCGGAAAACCGGCGATCATATCTGCGCCAAAGCTCATCTCCGGCCGAAGACTGCGGGCATCCTCGATAAAACTGATAGCATCGGCGCGGGAATGCCGCCGCTTCATCCGCTTCAGGATCATGTCGTCGCCATGTTGCAGCGACAGATGCAGATGCGGCATGAAGCGCGGCTCGTCGGCGATCAGATCCATCAGATGCTGGTCGGCCTCGATGCTATCGATCGAGGACAGCCTCAGGCGGCGGATCTCGGGGATCTGCTTCAGCAGCGTCTTCGCCAGAAGGCCGAGCGTCGGCTGGCCTGGCAGATCGGCGCCGTAGCTGGTGGCATCGACGCCAGTCAGGACAATTTCGCGATAACCGCTTTCGACAAGACTGCGCGCCTGGCTCACCACCGCGCCCATCGGCACGGATCGGGAATTGCCGCGGCCATAGGGGATGATGCAGAAGGTGCAGCGATGGTCGCAGCCGTTCTGTACCTGGATGAAGGCGCGCACATGCCCGTCGATATGCCTGATCATCTGCGGCGCCGTCGCCCGCACGCTCATGATGTCGTTGACGCGCAGCTTCTCTTCGGCCGAGACGCCGAAATCCGGCAGCGCGCGATAGGAAGCGCTCGTCAGCTTCTCCTCATTGCCGAGCACGGCGTCCACTTCGGCCATCTCGGCAAAGGTCTGCTTCTCCGTCTGCGCGGCGCAGCCGGTGACGATGATGCGGGCATGCGGATTGTCGCGTCGCGCTCGGCGGATCGCCTGGCGCGCCTGGCGCACGGCCTCGCCGGTAACGGCGCAGGTATTGACCAGGATGGCATTGTTGAGCCCGGCGGCTTCTGCTTGCGACCTCATCACTTCGGATTCATAGGTGTTGAGACGGCAGCCGAAGGTGATGACCTCGACCCCGCTCACCGCGCCTGAGCCCCCTGCTCCGGATCGCGCCGCCAGCTCCCCGTCGTAGGATCGACGGAGCCGGACCATTCCCATTCCGCCGGGCCGGTCATGACGACGTGATCGTCGCTTTCCCGCCATTCGATGGTGAGTTGGCTCGGCGCCGGGGCAGAGGCGACGTCGATCGTCACCTTGCGGCCTGTTCTGCCCGTGCGCGCGGCGCTGACGGCGGCCGAACAGGCGGCCGAGCCGCAGGCAAGCGTCAGGCCCGCGCCGCGCTCCCAGGTGCGCGTGCGCAGCATGGTCGGCGAAAGCACCTGCGCCAGCGTGATATTGGCGCGCTCGGGAAACATCGGATGGTTTTCGAGCAGCGGCCCGAAGCGGGCGAGATCGAAGGACATCGGGTCCTTGTCCACCCAGAAGATCGCATGCGGATTGCCCATCGACATGGCGGAGGGCGAATGCAGGACAGGATTGTCGATCGGCCCGATCTGCAGCTCGATGCGGCGCGTATCGGCAAATTCTTCCGCGAGCGGAATCTTGTCCCACGCAAAGACCGGCTTGCCCATGTCGACCGAAATCGTGCCGTCCTCATGCTCGACGGCATTCAGGATGCCAGCGACGGTCTGGAAGGTGAACGTCTTCTTGCCCGTCTCGGCGGCCAGCGCCTGCACGACGCAGCGCGTGCCGTTGCCGCAAGCCTGCGCCTTGGTGCCGTCGGAATTCAGAATATCGATCCAGGCGTCGGTGCCTTGAGCCTTCGGATCGTGGATCGCCATGATCTGATCGAACTCAGTGGCCGGATCGGCATTCAGCGCAATCGCCGCCGCCGCCGTCACCACATCTTTCCGGCCGCGCATGTCGACAACCAGGATCTTGTTGCCAAGCCCGTTCATCCGCGCGAATTCGACCGTATTGCTCATGGTGGTAGGTCCGTCCGTGTTTTCGAGCTGTATATGGCGGAAATGCGGGGGAATTACCAGTGGGCAAGCTATTCCTCAAAATATCGGGGGCACATCAAATACTTCCCCCGCCCTCAGCGGCCTGAACCGATCCGCCTCCACGCCGTACTCCCGGAGCGCCGCATCCAGCGCCTTCACCGGCGCATCGATCGCTTCGTCCGTGAGCTGGAAGGTCGCGAAATGGTGGCCGGCGACGTGGGCAGCGTTGCAGAGCTTCATGCCTTGCACTGCTTCCGCCGGGTTCTGATGCTGACCTTTCATGAACCAGCGCGGCTCGTAGGCGCCGAAAGGCAGGATGGCGAGGCGGAAGCCGCCATGTTTTTGCCGCGCCGCCTCATAGTTGACGCCGCGATGAAAGCCGGTGTCGCCGATATGGTAGATCTTCCCAGCAGGAGTCGTAATGACGAATGCGGCCCAGAGCGCCATGCGGCGGTCGCCGGCGCCGCGCGCCGACCAGTGATGGCAGGGCTCGGCGTCGACGGTCACCCCGTTGGTGACGGCGATGCGATCGCCCCAATCCATCGCCATGATCCGGGCGTCGGGCACACTACGCCGGATAATGGCATCGTTGCCGAGCGGCGTCAGGATTTTCGGCCCATGTGCCTCGTGCAGCCGCTTCAGCGTTGCGAGATCGAGATGATCATAATGATTGTGCGAGACCAGCACGAGATCGATCGGCGGCAGGTCTTCGAACCGGATGCCGGGCGGAACCGCTCGCTTGGGCCCGATGAAGGTGAAAGGGCTCACGCGCTCAGACCACACCGGATCGGTCAATATATTGAGACCGGCCGCCTGGATCAGCATCGAGGCGTGTCCGACCATGGTCACCCGCAATGAGTCGCCGAAGACATGGCTGTCTGGCCTCGCCGGCGGGAACAGGCTGACGACCGGATTCGGCCAGCGCGCACGGCCGCCGCCGAGTTTCCATTTCAACAGGTCGCCGAAACTGCCCGGCTCCACGCCGTCCGGATTGAAGAAGCGTAGCCCGTCGAAATGATCGGAGATTGGACCTTGATAGTAGGGGTTCGATGCCTTCCGGGAGCCGGATTTGTCTGTCATGAATGCGCCGTTGGATTTTTCTGTTTGCCCAGATGTGGGTCAAACATCAGGCTTTTGAAAGCCTTTCCGCCCTCTCGGCTTGACTTTCCCACCCGTTTCCTGTTTATCCCCGCCATCTGCGACGAGCACAAGCCTCCGAGCCACCGACCGGGACCCGTTAAGGTATAAAGAGATCCCGGAGGTCAACACCCGACAGCGCGATGCGCCCTCGGGTGCTTTTTGGCTTTGCGTCTTGTTTTCGTCATGGAAAAGCACGACGTTTTCGGGCGAGGAACCGCGCAAGTTGCGCAAGTCCAAATCCCAAGCGATCGATAAGGAAGAACTGATGTTTGAAAACCTCCAGGACCGTCTTGGTTCCATTCTGAATGGACTGACAGGCCGCGGCGCGCTTTCGGAAGCCGATGTTTCCGCAGCACTTCGCGAGGTTCGCCGCGCGCTGTTGGAAGCCGACGTGGCGCTGGATGTCGTACGCTCCTTTACCGATCGCGTCCGTGAAAAGGCCGTAGGCGCCGAGATCCTGAAGTCGATCAAGCCCGGCCAGATGGTCGTCAAGATCGTCCATGACGAACTGATCGAAATGCTTGGCGGCGAAGGCGTCGGCATCGACCTCAACGCGCCGGCCCCGGTCGTCGTCATGATGGTCGGTCTGCAGGGCTCCGGTAAGACCACTACGACCGCCAAGATCGCCAGCCGCATGACGAGCCGCGACCGCAAGAAGGTCCTGATGGCCTCGCTCGACACGCGCCGTCCGGCCGCGCAGGAGCAGTTGCGCCAGCTCGGCGTTCAGACGGGCGTCGACACCCTGCCGATCATCGCCGGCCAGTCGCCGACCGATATCGCAGCGCGCGCCGTGCAGGCAGCAAGGCTCGGCGGCCACGACATCGTCATCCTCGATACCGCCGGCCGTACGCATATCGACGAGCCGCTCATGGTCGAGATGGCGGACATCAAGAAGAAATCCAACCCGCACGAAATCCTGCTGGTCGCCGATAGCTTGACCGGTCAGGACGCCGTCAACCTCGCCCGCAATTTCGATGAGCGCGTCGGCATCACTGGCCTCGTGCTGACCCGCATGGACGGCGACGGCCGCGGCGGTGCCGCCCTTTCAATGCGCGCCGTCACCGGCAAGCCGATCAAGCTGATCGGCGTCGGCGAAAAGATGGGCGAGCTGGAGGAATTCCATCCGCGCCGTATCGCCGACCGCATTCTCGGCATGGGCGACATCGTCTCTTTGGTTGAAAAGGCCGCGGAGAATATCGACGCCGAGAAGGCAGCCGCCATGGCTGCCAAGATGGCCAAGGGCAAATTCGATCTGAACGACCTGGCCGACCAGCTCAAGCAGATGCAGAAGATGGGCGGCATGGGCGGCATCATGGGCCTGATGCCCGGCATGGCCGGCATGAAGGACAAGATGGCCGCCGCAGGCCTCAACGATAAGCTTTTCGGTCGCCAGCTCGCCATCATCTCCTCGATGACGAAGGCGGAGCGCGCCAATCCCGATCTCCTGAAACACTCCCGCAAGAAGCGCATCGCCGCCGGCTCCGGCACCGACGCCGCCGACATCAACAAGCTTCTGAAGATGCACCGCCAGATGGCGGACATGATGAAGATGATGGGCGGCAAGGGCAAAGGCGGCGTGATGAAGCAGCTCATGGGCGGCCTTGCGGGCAAGATGGGCCTCGGCGGCGGCATGGGTGGAATGCCTGACCTGTCGAACATCGATCCCAAGCAGTTGGAAGCCCTGCAGAAGCAGGCGGAAGCCGCTGGTCTCGGACGTCCCGGCGGTATGCCGGGCGGATTGTCCGGTCTTGGCGGCGGTGGCGGTTTGCCGGGTCTCGGCGGCGCCAAGCTCCCCGGCCTCGGCGGTGGTTTGCCGGGACTGCCCGGTTTGCCGAAGAAGAAGTGAGAAGGATCGCAGACCCCATGATTGATCCAGACGTCAAAGCCCAACTGGGCAACTACCGCCAGTCGATCGACAATATCGATGCAGCACTGGTGCACATGCTGGCCGAACGCTTCCGCTGCACGAAAGAAGTCGGCGTGCTGAAGGCCAAGTACAATCTGCCGCCGGCCGATCCGGCGCGCGAGGAATACCAGATCGAACGCCTGCGCCACCTGGCAAAGGACGCAAATCTGGACCCGGATTTCGCCGAGAAGTTCCTGAACTTCGTCATCAAGGAAGTCATCCGGCATCATGAACAGATCGCTGCTGATCTCAGCAACGGCAAATGACCATACCGCCCAAACGAAGCGGTCAAGAAAAGCCTAAGGAGAATTAACATGGCACTGAAAATTCGTCTCGCCCGCGGTGGCTCCAAGAAGCGTCCGTACTACCACGTCGTCGTAGCCGACGCCCGCTCGCCGCGCGACGGCCGCTTCCTGGAGACCCTCGGCTCCTGGAACCCGATGCTCGCCAAGGACGACGCCAAACGCGTTGAACTCAAGGCCGAGCGCATCAAGCATTGGCTCGACCACGGCGCCCAGCCGACCGACCGCGTTCTGCGCTTCCTCGCCGAAGCCGGCATCGCAACGCGCGAAGCCAAGAACAACCCGGAAAAGGCAAAGCCGGGCAAGCGCGCCCAGGAGCGTGCCGCTGAAAAGGCACAGAAGGCCGCTGACGCCGCCGCTGCTGCTGAATAATCGGCCGTAACGACGATTTGAAACGGGTGGCATGGCAACATGCCGCCCGTTTTTTGTTTCCATCGGCGAGCGTTCACCTTATGAGAGAACGCAATCGATCTTCTGCAGTCGGCACAGGACCATGACGAAACTTGAAAACCCGGTATTGATGGCCACCATCGGCGCCGCGCAGGGCCTGAGAGGCGAAGTGCGCGCCCGCGCGTTTACTTCCGATCCCACAGCGCTCGGTGATTACGGCCATCTGCACAGCCTCGACGGCCGCAGCTTCGAGGTACTGGAAATCCGCGAAGCCAAGAACGTGGTGATCGTCCGCTTTCGCGGCGTCAACGACCGCAATGCCGCCGAGGCGCTGAATGGGCTGGAACTCTATATCGAGCGCGACAACCTGCCCGATGACGAGCTGGAGGACGACGAGTTCTTCTATGCCGATCTCGAAGGCCTGGAAGCGGTGGACGACAAAGGCACCGGCTACGGCACGGTCAGCGGCATCTATGATTTCGGCGCCGGCGACCTGCTCGAGCTTAAGGGGCCGGGCAAACGCCCCGTGCTCATCCCCTTTTCCGAAGCCGCCGTGCTGGAAATCGACCTTGAAGGCGGCAAGATCCTGATCGACCCGATGGCTGCAGGCTTGATCGACAACCCCGATGATTTCACCGGCAAGCCACCGAAGCGGCCCGGCAAAACAAAGAAATGACCCGGCCATGAGTTTCCGGGCAACCATCCTGACACTGTACCCCGAGATGTTTCCTGGCCATCTCGGCGCGTCTCTTGCCGGCAAGGCGATGGAGCGCGGGCAGTGGTCGCTGGACACCGTGCAGATCCGCGATTTCGCCACCGACAAGCATCGCACAGTCGACGATACGCCCGCCGGCGGCGGCGCCGGCATGGTGCTGAAGCCGGATGTGCTTGCCCGCGCCATCGACCACGCCTCCGAAAACGACGACCGTCCGCGCCTGCTGATGAGCCCGCGCGGAAAACCGCTGACACAGAACCGCGTTCGGGAACTCGCCGCCGGCAACGGAGTCATCATCGTCTGCGGCCGTTTCGAGGGCGTCGACCAGCGAGTGATCGACGGGCGCAATCTCGAAGAGGTCTCGATCGGCGATTACATTCTCTCCGGCGGTGAGCCGGCAGCGCTGATCCTGCTCGACGCCGTCGTCCGCATCCTGCCCGGCGTCATGGGCAACGATCTTTCCGGCCTGCACGAGAGCTTCGAAGGCGGCCTGCTTGAACATCCGCAGTACACGCGGCCGCAGGTCTGGGAAGGACACGAGATTCCGGCGGTACTGACGTCAGGCAACCATGGCGCCATCGCCAAATGGCAGAGGCAAGAGGCGGAGACACTGACCCGGGAACGCCGGCCGGATTTGCTTGATCAGACCCCTAAGAAATAGCGGCTACGGAAGCGACGAAGGCGCCTAGCCAAACCTCGTCGAACATTTGAATTTTTACACAATCAAAGGTAGCATATTTCTCGCTAATACATCGGGATAATTGATCCGACTGCCTGTCCCCGCTATGATCCCCGCGCTTCATTTGTACATGTGTCACTACCCTCAAGGCATCCAAACCTAAGGAGCTGAGCATGAGCAATACCGTTGACATGAAGTTCGAGATTGTCGTCATCCCTGTGTCAGATGTCGATCGGGCCAAGCGCTTTTATGGCGGGCTGGGTTGGAGGCTCGACGCCGATTTCGCCTCCGACGATGGCGGCTACCGCGTCATCCAGTTTACGCCGCCGGGCTCCGGATGTTCTGTCATCTTCGGCAAGAACGTGACCGCAGCGGCACCCGGTTCCGCTAAGGGACTGTACCTGATCGTCTCCGACATCGAGGCAGCCCGCAAGGAGCTGCTCGACCGCGGCGCCGAAGTTAGCGAGGTGTTCCACGACGCCGGCGGCGTCTACACAGGCGCGGACGAGCCCTACCTGTTCGGGCGGCTCCGGGTCAGCGGTCGGGATCCCGAACATCGCAGCTACCGCTCGTTCGCCTCGTTCAACGATCCGGACGGCAACGGCTGGCTATTGCAGGAGATCACGGCGAGATTGCCCGGACGCGTGGATGCGAACGCTACGACGTTCATTTCACAGACTGAGCTTGCCAGCGCGCTCCGCCGTGCCGAGATGGCGCATGGCGAGCATGAGAAGCGGACCGGCGGCCAGCGTGATGAGGATTGGCCGAATTGGTACGCCGAGTACATGATCAGCGAACAGGCCGGCAGACCGCTACCGACGTGAGTTGCGGTTACAGCTCGGCGAAAACGTGCGGCCGGATTGCCTGATCCGCCACTTCAAGAGTGGCGGATCGAAGCTTCATGGCATCCGATGCTACTTCTGCAAGGCGGCGGCGGCCGGCGCGCTGCGCATCCTGAGCACGTAGTAGACCGCTCCGCCGATAGCGACGCCGAAGAACCAGCCATAGGTTCCCCACCAATCCGGCAGAATGCTGGTGAAGGTCGGCAGGATCGATGAGAACAGGCCGCCTATGACGAAGGCGATCAAAGCGTTGACGTGCCAACCGCCCTGGAACTCGAACTCGCCATTCTCCTGATAGAGCGCCTCGACGTTTAGCTGACCTTTGCGGATCAGATAGTAGTCGACCATCATGATGCCGAAGATCGGGCCCATGGTGGAGCCGATGAAGTTGACGAAGTGCGCGGCACCCGTCTCCCACGGTGCGAAGGGATAAAGCACCAGCGCAATCAAGGCCGCGATATAACCGCCGCGCTTGAAGCTGATGAGCCTGGGGAAGACATTGGCGAAGTCGAAGGCCGGCGAGACGAAATTCGCCACGACGTTGATGCCGAGCGTCGCCACCGCGAAGGTGAGCGCCGCCAGCAAGGCCAGGAACCAACTGTCGAATTTTGCCGAGATCGCTTCTGGATGCAGCAGCACGTCGCCATAGACGGCAAATGCTGCCGTCGTCGTCACGCCCGCAACGAGGCAGAAAGCCAAAAGGTTGATCGGCAGACCCCAAAGATTGCCCTTGCGCAGGGTTTTCGTGTCCGTGGCATAGCGCGAGAAATCGCAGAAATTCAGGTAGAGCGCCGCAAAATAGGTGATCCAGGTCGCGGCGACCGCCGCGAGCGCGGCAAAGCTGCCGGGCTCACCCGGTACGTCGGCGTCCTTGGTCTTGTCGAGCAGCACATCCCGCGGAATTTCGGCACCGAAGGAGAAAGTGCCGGACTTCACCACCAGATAGACGGCGAGGATAAGCATCATTACCCAGACCGCAGGACCGGCCCAATCCTGGAACCTGCGCACGGTCTCCATGCCATGCTGAATGATCAGCAATTGCAAGGCCCATACGACGACATAGCAGATGACTTCCAGCGTGGAGTGGCCGAGCATATGGCTGTTCTGATGGAAGGCCAGGATAGTGTCATTGCGGATCAGGAGCGCGACGATCGCGCCCGAGGCGGCGGCTGTCTGCGCGCCATACCAGAAGCAGGCGACGACGGCGCGCACGAGCGCCGGCAGATTGGCGCCGAATGTGCCGAACGAAGCACGCGCCAGCACCGGGAACGGTACGCCGGTCTTGACGCCAGCGTTGCCCACTAGGCTCATGAAGAAGAAGATCACCAGCGAGCCGATGCCGATGGCGATGACGAAGTTGATGAAGCTGCCGCAGAGCAGAAAAAGGCTGGCGGCAAGATAGTAGCCCCATAGACTATGGACGTCCGAGGTCCAGACGTTGAAAATGCTGAAAGCTCCCCACTTTCGCTCCTCGGCCGGCGCCAGGTCCTCGTTGTAGAGCAAGGGCGATGGATTATTCACTGTCATGACTGCCTCTTTTCTTAGCTCCCCTGAAGAAATAAGTGTGCAGCACGACGCGAATTTTGACAATTATTTAAACCCTTCGGACACCAGCTTGTTTTTTAGTCAGCGCAAGGAGCGGATTCCGTCAAAAGCGACGTCTCGCTCATGAAATTCCCCGACAAGGGGTGACAAAGCCGCGACAATAGGATATGTGCGCGCCCGGCATGGGAAATTTCCCATCAACCAGCAAAGAAAAGCAGACGTATTCGCTCCTGCCTTTATTGGCAGATATCCGAGGCTCGACCAAGGATAGACCATTCGGAGCGCTCTGGCTGTTGAACCAACAAAGAGGTTGATAACATGAACATCATTCAGCAGTTGGAAGCCGAACAGGCCGCCAAGATCGAAGCCAAGCGTACCCTTCCCGAGTTTTCGGCCGGCGATACCGTCCGTGTCAACGTGAAGGTCACGGAAGGCAACCGTACCCGCGTTCAGGCCTATGAAGGCGTTTGCATCGCCCGCTCCGGCGGCGGTCTGCAGGAAAACTTCACGGTTCGCAAGATCTCCTACGGCGAAGGCGTCGAGCGCGTATTCCCGGTTTACTCGCCGCTGATCGAAAGCGTCGAAGTCGTTCGCCGCGGTAAGGTCCGTCGCGCCAAGCTCTACTACCTGCGCGACCTGCGCGGTAAGGCTGCCCGTATCGTTGAAAACACCGGCACGCGCGCTCGCAAGCTCAACGATGCCGAGCGCCAGGCTCTGGCCGATGAAAAGGCTCGCATTGAAGCTGAAAAGGTTGCCGCAGCTCAGGCTCTCGCAGCCGAGAAGGCAGCGGCAGAAGCCGCCGAAGCAAAGGCAGCAGCCGAAGCCGCTGCAGCCGCCGCGGAACCGGCAGCAGAATAAGCTTTCCTCTTGGATTGCAGAGATCAAGGCGGCCTTCGGGTCGCCTTTTTTGTTGCGAAGGAGATAAAGGGACGAGAAGGAAAATTCCCCGCAAACCACGAGCTTTGGAGAGGCTTTTCTGTTTTTATCGTCGCGACCATGGCAATAGCCTTGCCATTCGCTTTCTAATTATGACAATTTTCCGTTGCGCTATCCGGGGAGATTTCCATGACATTCCGTCGTTCGTTTCTTTTGGGCCTGACCGCCCTCGTGCTTGCACCATTTGCTTCTTTCGCCGCCGATCTGCCGAACCTGAACGGCAAGACCGTGGTCGTCGTCACTGAGAATGCCTATCCGCCGCTGCAATTCGTCGACCCCAAGTCCGGCAAGCCGATCGGCTGGGAATATGACGCGATGAACGAGATCGCCAAGCGGCTGAACTTCAAGGTCGAGTACCAGAACACGAGCTGGGATGCGATGATCCAGGCCGTCTCCGAAGGCCAGTACAACATCGGCATGACCGGCATTACCATCAAGGAAGACCGCAAGCAGAAGGTCGACTTCTCCGATCCCTATATGCGCTCGCAGCAGTTCATGTTGGTGCGCGGCGACGAGAAGCGCTTCACCGATGCCAAGAGCTTCGCCGCCTTCAAGGAAGGCCTGATCGGCGCGCAGCCGGGCACGACCCCCTTCTACACCGCCGTCTATGAAGTCCTCGACGGCAACGAGCAGAACCCGCGCATCAAGACCTTCGAAACCTTCGGCGCGACCGTGCAGGCGCTGAAGACCGGCGATGTCGATCTGGTGCTGACCGACGGCACGGCAGGCAAGGGTTACGTCGACGCTTCAAACGGCGGATTGAAGCTGATCGGCGATCCGCTCGGCACCGAGGATTTCGGCTTCATCTTCCAGAAAGGCTCCGATCTCGTCGCTCCGATCAACGCCGCCATCGCCAGCCTGAAAGCCGACGGCACCTTCGACGCCCTGAACAAGAAGTGGTTCCTCGACTACAAGATGGGCCAATGAACCCTGCAGATCGATATACTGGAAGCCCGCTCTGATGGCACCATTGACAGGCCTGGGCGGGCACCCCGGCAAGGATGACTTTCCCTGGTGGTTGATCGCCCTTGCCATACTCGGCGTCGTCATTTCCTTTGCAATCGCGGCAAACGGCCTCTACGCCCAGATCTTCTCTCTTCTGCTCAACGGCATCGGCGTCACGATCTTCGTGACGCTGGTGGCCTTTACGCTTGCCATGCTGCTCGGCCTTGGGCTTGCGCTGCTCGGCCTGTCGGACTTCCTCGTGCTGCGGCAGGCGGCGCGCTTCTATATCGAGATCGTGCGCGGCATCCCGATGCTCGTGCTGCTCTCCTACGTCGCCTTCGTTGGCACACCAGCCTTCGTCGCCGTTTATAACTTCATCATTTCCCCGTTGATTTCCGCCGGCTGGACAAGCCCCCTTGTCGTCCGCGACGTGCCGTTCGTCTGGCGCACGATCATCGCGCTGACGATAGGCTATTCGTCCTTTATCGCCGAGATCTTCCGCGCCGGCATCCAGGCCGTCGACCAGGGCCAGATCGAAGCGGCAAAGGCGCTAGGCCTCACCCGCTTCCAGCGTTTCCGCCTCGTCGTCTTTCCGCAAGCGATCCGCGTGATCCTGCCACCGCTGTCCAACGACTTCATCGCGATGGTGAAGGACAGCTCGCTGGTGTCCGTGCTGGGCGTTGCCGATATCAGCCAGCTTGCCAAGCTCTATTACTCGGCCAATTTCCGCTACTTCGAAACGCTGTCGATCCTCGCTTTCATCTACCTGTTGCTGACGATTGGCCTGTCGCTATTGCTGCGGCAGCTCGAAGCCTGGATGCGCCGGCGTTCGGGCGGCGATCGCTCCGCCTTCCGCCGCATGGCGCCTGGCCAGCCGCCGGATGCGCAAGTGTGATGGCTGCGGCCAAACGTCGGCCCACCCAACACCACCCTATCGCCACCATTGCCGAAGGTTTTGAAAATTGGTATGAGCATCGGCATGACAAAGATCATGAGCAAAGACGGACAGCTCGTCACGGCTTTCGTGCTGCAGGACCATAAGCGCCTGCCGGCCCGATTCTTTGCGATGATTTCGGGCGCGCTCAACAGCCGACTTCGCTGATCACTCCCGAGGCCGGCGGTCCTGATCCGTCACCCCCATTTTCGACAATGCAATATGGATCTGTAGCCATGAGCGCTCCACGCACCCTTTACGACAAAATCTGGGATGATCATCTCGTCGACAGCCAGGACGACGGCACCTGTCTTCTCTACATCGACCGTCACCTCGTTCATGAAGTGACGTCGCCGCAGGCTTTCGAAGGCCTGCGCATGAGCGGCCGTAAGGTTCGCGCCCCGGAAAAGACGCTGGCCGTCGTCGACCATAACGTTCCGACCTCTGCTGATCGCCATCTCGGCATCAAGAACGAGGAAAGCCGCATCCAGGTCGAGGCGCTCGCCAAGAACGCGGCTGAATTCGGCGTGGAATATTACTCCGAAAACGACAAGCGTCAGGGCATCGTCCACATCATCGGCCCTGAGCAGGGTTTCACCCTGCCCGGCATGACCATCGTCTGCGGTGACAGCCATACGTCCACCCACGGCGCCTTCGGCTCCCTGGCGCACGGCATCGGCACCTCCGAGGTCGAGCATGTGCTCGCCACACAGACGCTGATCCAGAAGAAGGCGAAGAACATGCTGGTGCGCGTCGACGGCCAGTTGCCGGAGGGCGTCACTGCCAAGGACATCATCCTCGCCATCATCGGCGAGATCGGCACTGCCGGCGGCACCGGCTACGTCATCGAATATGCTGGCGAAGCGATCCGCGCGCTGTCGATGGAAGGCCGCATGACGATCTGCAACATGTCGATCGAAGGCGGCGCCCGCGCCGGCCTGATCGCGCCGGACGACACGACCTTCGAATATATCAAGGGCAAGCCGCGCGCGCCGAAGGGTGAAGCACTGGAGCAGGCGATCGCCTACTGGAAGACGCTGCAGAGCGACGAAGGCGCGCATTACGACCGCGTCGTCGTGCTCAACGCTGCCGCCCTGCCGCCGATTGTCTCCTGGGGTTCGTCGCCGGAAGACGTCGTCTCTGTGCAGGGCATCGTTCCGAACCCGGACGAGATCCAGGATGAGACCAAGCGCGCTTCCAAGTGGCGCGCCCTCGACTACATGGGCCTGAAGCCGGGCACTCCGATGACCGAGATCAACATCGATCGCGTCTTCATCGGCTCCTGCACCAACGGCCGCATCGAGGACCTGCGCGCCGTCGCCAAGGTCGTCGAAGGCAAGACGGTGGCATCCACCGTCGACGCGATGATCGTTCCGGGCTCCGGTCTTGTGAAGGAACAGGCGGAAGCCGAAGGCCTCGACAAGATCTTCAAGGCCGCCGGCTTCGACTGGCGCGAGCCGGGCTGTTCCATGTGCCTCGCCATGAACGATGACCGCCTGAAGCCGGGCGAGCGCTGCGCCTCCACCTCGAACCGCAACTTCGAAGGCCGCCAGGGCTTCAAGGGCCGCACCCATCTGGTCTCGCCGGCTATGGCAGCGGCAGCGGCAATCGCCGGTCACTTCGTCGATATTCGCGAATGGAACTGATTGATTTCAGATAACCGACAAAGGCGGCTTTCGAGCCGCCTTTTTTGTTTGTCTCGATGGACGAAGCACTGATCGGATTCCTGTCACCGGACTCTATCGTTCCGACGCGATTGCCGGATTGGCGGACGCTGATTTCCCGGCAGAAGGAAGCTGCTGCGCGCGCTGGCTCAGCCAGACGCTGCCAAGCACGATGGCGATGCCCAGAATCTGAATTGCGCTGAGCTGTTGGTCCAGCACACCCCAGCCGAGGATCACGGCGGTCATGGGACTGAGAAAGCCGAGCGGCGAGACGACGGATGGTTCCAGGCGCGACAGGCCGCGAAACCAGAGAATATAGGTGAGCGCCGCTCCAATCAGGCCGAGATAGGCAAAGCCCAGAATATTGGCGGCGGTCGGAAGAGGAAGCGGCGGCTCCATCATCATGGCGAAAGGCAGCAACAGCAAGCCGCCAGCGGTCAACTGCCAGGCAGTAAAGGTGAGCGGCGAGACATCGGGCCGCCAGCGCCGGCTGAGCACGGTACCGGCCGCCATGGAGACGGCGCCGCCGACCCCGGCCGCAATGCCGACGGGATCGAGCGTTGCCCGCGGCGTAAGGATCAAGAACGCAACGCCGACAATGCCGGCAAGCGCCGCCACGATAGAAAGGCCGCGGATCGGCGAGCCGAGCAAGAGGCGGGCCAGCACGATGACGATCAGCGGCTGGATCGCACCGACGGTCGCTGCCACGCCGCCCGGCAGCCGGTAGGCGGAGATGAACAGCATCCACCAGAAGATGGAGAAATTCAGAGCGCCGAGGACGAGCGATCTCACCCACCAGATGCCGTGCGGTACCCGCCGCACGATGGCGAGCAGAAGCAGCCCTGCGGGCAACGCACGCAACAGGGCAACCGTCAGCGGATAGCCGGCCGGCAGAAGTTCCGTCGTCACAAGATAGGTGCTGCCCCAGATCGCCGGCGAGACGGCGGTCAACAAGAGATCGGAATTGCGCGTCATGTCTTACTTCCGAATTTATCTTGACCTCAAGATAATCTGAAATATCTTGACGTCAAGATATTTTCATGGCGATGTCCGGGCATGGATCGCATCGACAAGATTCTTGCCCAATGGAAAAGGGAGCGGCCCGATCTCGATACCACCCCGATGGGATTGATCGGCCGCCTCGGAAACGTAGCCCACCATCTTGGCCGCGAGATGGAGCGTACTTTCGCGCAGTTCGGCTTGAATCGCGCAACCTTCGACGTGCTGGCGACGCTGCGCCGCTCGGGAATGCCCTATGCCCTCTCCCCCAGCGATCTGATGGCCGCCATGATGGTAACCTCCGGCACCATGACCAATCGCATCGATCAACTGGAAAAAGCTGGCCTCGTTGCCCGCAGCGTCAACCCTGAAGACGCCCGCAGCTTTCTGGTATCGCTGACCGAAAAGGGTTTTGCGCTGATTGACAGCGCGGTGGCAGCCCATGTCGAGACGCAGACCCGTCTCGTCTCTGGTCTGTCGGAGGAGGAAAAAGCAGCATTGAATACGCTGCTCGGTAAATATCTATCTGACTTCGAGACTGCGCTGGAGAAATCCGCCGCAGTCTGAACCGCCGAAAAGTAGCCCGCCGATGACGGGCTATTTTTACGCGTAGCATTCTTATCGGATCGGCCGCGTGGCGCTCTAACGGTTGACCCTTGCTTGCAGGTGCGGAGGATAGCGGTCCCCCTGCACGGCGATCTGAGAGAGTGCGTCGTCGATACGCTGAAGATCGTTGGCGGTGAGCACGACATCAACCGCTCCGATGTTCTCTTCAAGCCTGTGCATCTTGGTCGTCCCAGGGATCGGAACGATCCAGGGCTTTTGGGCAAGCAGCCAGGCAAGGGCAATCTGCGCCAACGTCGCCCGCTTCTGTGCCGCGATTGCGCCAAGCAGATCGACGAGGGTTTGGTTGGCCTTTCGCGCTTCCGGCGTGAAGCGTGGGACGATGTTGCGGAAGTCCTTACTGTCGAATGTAGTGCTTTCGCTGATCGCGCCGGTGAGGAAGCCTTTTCCG
Organism: Rhizobium cerradonense; assembly: GCF_030182455.1. Taxonomy (NCBI): domain Bacteria; kingdom Pseudomonadati; phylum Pseudomonadota; class Alphaproteobacteria; order Hyphomicrobiales; family Rhizobiaceae; genus Rhizobium; species Rhizobium cerradonense. The sequence goes on along the minus strand of NZ_JAQJCK010000004.1, from coordinate 350,953 downwards.
AGCGGGCTAAAAGGAACGAAGCCTATGCCGAGTTCTTCAAGGGTGGGCAGAACCTCCTCCTCAGGCTCTCTCCACCAGAGTGAATATTCGCTTTGAAGGGCCGCGACCGGTTGGATCGCGTGCGCACGCCGGATCGTCTGTGCGCCGGCCTCCGACAATCCGAAATACTTGACTTTGCCCTCTCCGATCAGATCCTTCACCGCACCGGCGACATCTTCGATCGGGACGTTCGGATCGACGCGATGTTGATAGAAGAGATCGATGGCGTCGGTCTTCAGACGCATCAGCGCGGCTTCGGCAACCCTGCGGATATGTTCCGGCCGACTGTTCATTCCGCTCTGGCCGCCATTCGCATCGAATTCAAAACCGAACTTCGTTACGATCACGACTTTTTCCCGAATGGGCGCCAGGGCTTCGCCCAGAAGCTCCTCGTTCTTGTAGGGGCCGTAGGCTTCGGCGGTGTCGAAGAAGGTGACGCCGCGTTCGAAGGCCGCACGGATCAGCTTGATCGCCTCTTGCGTATCCGTCGCCGGGCCATAACCATAGCTGAGGCCCATGCATCCGAGACCGAGAGCCGAGACTTCGAGACTGCTGTTTCCAAGTTTACGCATCTGCATGGCTTCTCCTCCCTCAGGCCCGATATTGCTCGTCGCTGACATGCTCCATCCATTCGACCACTTTGCCGTCGCGATGTTCCTGAATGGCGATATGGGTCATGGCCGTGGTGGGTGAGGCGCCGTGCCAATGCTTTTCGCCCGGAGAGAACAAGACAACGTCCCCGGGCCGTATGTCTTCGATCGGCCCGCCCTCGCGTTGAACCCGGCCAAGACCGGCCGTCACAATCAGGGTTTGACCGGCGGGGTGAGTATGCCAAGCCGTGCGGGCGCCAGGCTCGAATGTGACGCTGGCACCGGCCGCGCGCGTGGACTCATGGGCTTGAAACAGCGGATCCACCCGGACTGTTCCCGTGAACCAATCGGCTGGTCCCCTGCTCGATGGCTGCGAACCGTTTCGTTTGATTTCCATGACCTTCGTCCTTTGATCTAAGGGCAGCGCGATGAATTCGGCTGCTGATAACAGGCATTTAGGGCATGCGATTGACCCCGATTAGATGGTAAAAGTGGCAAAGGCTTATGAGAAGGGTTCATGAATGCCGCGCCAGCCCGTGAATGACCTCATTGCGTTCCTTGCCGTGGCACGGGAACAAAGCTTCACCAAAGCAGCCGCAAAACTCGGCGTTTCCCAATCGGCGCTAAGCCATACCATCCGCGGACTGGAGGCTCGTTTGGGGCTCAGGCTGCTGACCCGCACCACCCGCAGCGTCTCACCGACCGAAGCAGGCGAGCGTTTGCTCGTGACCATTGGCCCTCGCTTCGATGAGATCGAAAACGAATTGGCCGCCCTTAGCGAATTTCGCGAAAAGCCAGCAGGCACCATTCGCATTACCGCCGGTGAGCATGCAGCCGAAACCATCCTTTGGCCTGCACTGGAAACATTGCTGCCGCAATATCCGGATGTCCATGTCGAGATCATCGTCGACTACGGCCTGACCGATATCGTCGCCGAACGATATGATGCCGGCGTGCGGCTGGGTGAACAGGTGGCGCGAGACATGATCGCCGTGCGCATCGGTCCCGACATGCGCATGGCTGCCGTCGGTGCTCCCACATATTTTGAGAAACGGCCGAAACCGCTGACTCCTCAGGATCTGACCGGTCACAATTGCATCAATCTGCGCCTGCCGACGTACGGCGGCATCTATGCTTGGGAATTCGAGAAGGACGGGCGGGAGCTGAAGGTGCGGGTCGAAGGCCAATTGGTGTTCAACAATATCGCACTCCGCCTGAACGCGGCACTGGCAGGTTTAGGCTTGGCATATCTTCCGGAGGATATCGTGCAGCCCCATCTTCACGACGGGCGGCTCGTCAGGGTTCTCGAGGACTGGTGTCCGCCCTTTGCCGGATATCATCTCTATTATCCGAGCAGGCGGCAGGCCTCGCCGGCCTTCGCCCTGGTGGTGAATGCGCTTCGCCGCCGCATTTGAAGAGATTTTGCCCGCGGCACGATCAACGATTCTAAGCGGCCCGGAGTATCGGCTCCGGGCCTTCCGAATGCTGAGCGGAAAGACAATTCCCCTCCGCAAACCTCGACAATCAGAACGCCGCCGTCATCGGGTCCGGCCCGATACGTCCGCCAGCCGAATCCAATCTGGCGATTTCGGCGAGATCATACGCATCGAGTTTGAAGTCGAACACGTTGAAGTTTTCTTCGATGCGGCTCGGCGTCACCGATTTCGGGATGACGATCAGCCCGTTGTCCATGTGCCAACGGATGATGACCTGCGCCGGCGTGCGGCCATGCTTGGCGGCAACCTTGCCGATGACGGCGTTGCCGAGAAGCTTGCCCTGGCCGAGCGGGCTCCAGGACTCCGTCTTGATGCCGAGCTTGTCGTGCACCTCGCGCAAGCCCCTCTGCTGAAAGGTCGGATGCAGCTCGATCTGGTTCAGCACCGGGGTGACGCCGGTCTCGCCAATAATGCGGTCCAGATGCTCCTTGGCGAAATTGGAAACGCCGATCGAGCGGGCGCGGCCTTCTTCCTTGATGCGCAGGAAAGCCTTCCAGCTATCGAGGTAACGGCCACGATGCGGCGACGGCCAGTGGATGAGATAGAGATCGACATAGTCGGTGCCGAGCCGCTTCAGGCTTTCATCGAACGCCTTCAGGGTCGAATCGAAACCCTGGGCTTCGTTCCAGAGCTTGGTGGTCAGGAAGATATCCTTGCGGGCGACGCCGGACTGGCGAATGCCTTCGCCGACGCCGTCTTCATTGGCGTAGATGGCGGCCGTGTCGACATGGCGGTAGCCGGCCTTCAGCGCCGCGCTGACAGCCATCGGCGCGACGTTTTCCGGCGTCTGCCAGACGCCGAGGCCGACCTGCGGAATGGAATTGCCATCATTGAAAGTGATCGTCGATTGCGTGGTCACGATAAGTCTCCAAAGGATGAGAAGCGGTGGAGTGAAGGCGTGATTTAAATTCTGAAAGAAAGAAGCCGGGCCAGGGCCGCAGGGGCGCGCCGGTCGCAAACCTATATAGTGGGGAATACTGGGATTTTAACCCCGGGGCCGCCAGTCAGACGACGCGGATGGTCGTACCCTTGCGCAGCAGCGGAAGGATCCGCCGCATGTCGCGAAGATCGACCGCGACACACCCCGCCGTCGGCTCGTAGCCCGGCCGGATCAGATGAAAGAAGATCGCCGAGCCGCGGTGACGCTGGCGCGAGCGGATGTTCCAATCGAGCACCAGGCAGATGTCGTAAAGCCCATCGTGCCGCAGCATCTCTTCATGGCTTGGCTTGAACGGCGCCTTGACCAGCCTGTTGTAATTGGCGTCTTCCGGCTGATCGCACCAGAGCATGCTCTTGCGAATGCGCCGTATCGGCAGAGATGTACGTAGAAAGCGGACATGATCGCCGCGCGTGAAGCCGTAAAGCAGCTTCATCGCCGCAATCGGCGTCGCGCCGTCCCCTTCCCGCTTCAGCACGCTGCGCCCCGATCGGCCGATCGCCGCCGGCAGCGCCAGCGGCCCGATCTGCACTAGGGCGCGCGTGGACTTCCCCGGCGCGGGACGAACGACGATTGTGGAAACGGTCCGCCTGCCACCCGCCCTTGCTTTTTGCATTTTCCTCACATGTTTTTGCTTTGCTTGTGATTTCGTTTGAAATCATAGCAGTTTCAACTGGACGACCAAGCCCGAGCTGCCTGACGACTTGCTAAAAATGCAATTTGGCGTAGGACTTAAGGTGCAATAGAACGAGGACCGCAACGGCATGACCGCACGCACCATTCTGCTGGTGGATGATGACAACGACCTGCGTGAAATGCTGGTCGAGCAACTGTCCCTTTATGAGGAGTTCACGGTTCTGCAGGAAGCGACCGCCGGCAAGGGCGTCGCGGCCGCACGCGCCGCTCCCGTCGATCTGCTGATCATGGACGTCGGCCTGCCCGATATGGACGGCCGCGAAGCGGTGAAGCTGTTGCGCAAGAGCGGCTTCAAGGCACCGATCATCATGCTGACGGGCCACGACACCGATTCCGACACCATCCTCGGCCTCGAAGCCGGCGCCAACGACTATGTCACCAAGCCGTTCCGTTTTGCCGTGCTGCTTGCCCGCATCCGCGCGCAACTGCGCCAGCACGAGCAGAGCGAGGACGCAACCTTCACCGTCGGCCGTTATCTCTTCAAGCCAAGCCAGAAGCTGCTGACCACGGAAGATGGCCAGAAGATCCGACTGACGGAAAAGGAAGCGGCGATCATCCGCTATCTCTACCGCGCCGACCAAAAAGTCGTCACCCGCGATATCCTTCTCGAGGAAGTGTGGGGCTACAATTCCGGCGTCACCACCCACACGCTGGAAACCCATGTTTATCGCCTGCGCCAGAAGATCGAGCGCGATCCCTCCAACGCCGAAATCCTGGTAACGGAAAACGGCGGCTACAAGATCATTCCGTAGGCGATACGATGGCGCTCAACGACGATATCCGCCTGCTGTCGCAATTGCCGTTGTTCCACGGCATGGGCGATGAGCCGTTGCGGCTGATCGCCTTCGGCGCCGACCGTCGCCATGTCACAGCCGGCCTCACTCTGTTCCGCGAAAAATCGCCAGCCGAATGCGCCTATGTCATCGCCCGCGGCAGTTTTGAGCTGAGCACCCTTGATCCCACGGGGCAACCCCATGTCGAGGCCACCGTGCAGGCCGGCGCCATGCTGTCGGAGCTGGCGCTGGTGACGCTGGTGGAGCGCAAATACACCGCCGTGGCGCTGGAGGACTCCGATGTCATCCGCATCACGCGGGCGCTATTTCACCGGCTGATCGAGGAATACCCCGACGCCGGTCTGCTCATCCAAAACCGCGTCCGCGAAAATTTCGCCGTCCTCGCCAAGCAGGCCGCGGCGCTCCTGCACCGGTTTTCTTGAAACTCCTGGCTCAGAGATTGAAATGCGCGGTCACCGGCACATGGTCGGACGGGCGGTCCCAGCCCCGGGCCGCCTTCAGGATCTCGATGCGCTGCAGGAGCGGCCCGAGATCGGATGACGACCAGATGTGGTCGAGACGCCGGCCGCGATCCGCCGCTTCCCAATCCTTGGCGCGATAGCTCCACCACGTATAGAGCTTCTCGGTCTCCGGCACATGCTGGCGCATCAGATCGAGCCAGGCGCCGCGTTTCATCACCTCGATCAACCCGTCGGTTTCGACCGGCGTGTGGCTGACGATTTTCAGCAATTGCTTGTGCGACCAGACGTCATGCTCGAGCGGCGCGATGTTGAGATCGCCGACCAGGATCGCTGATGTGTTCGGTTCGGCATTGGCATGCAGCCGCTTCATCTCGTCGATAAAATCGAGCTTATGGCCGAACTTCGGATTGATCGTCCGATCCGGCTCGTCACCGCCGGCCGGAACATAGAAATTATGCAACCGGATGCGCCGGCCGCCGCGTTCGAAGATCGCCGAGATATGTCTGCTGTCGCCGACATTGCAATAATCCTGCCGATGGTCCTCGGTCAGCGGAACACGCGAGGCGATGGCGACGCCGTGATAGCCCTTCTGGCCATGGACGATGATGTGCTCGTAGCCGAGCGCCCGCAAAGGCGACAGCGGGAAGAGCTCGTTGGGGACCTTGGTTTCCTGCAGGCAGAGAATATCGGGCCGGTGCTGCATCACGAATTGCTCGACGATCGGCATGCGCAGCCGCACCGAGTTGATGTTCCAGGTCGCAATCGAAAATCCCATGCCCAAACCCTTATCCTTAGAGCGGTTCAGCGTTTCACAGAATCGCTTTCCCGCTCTATCCGTTTGTTTTTACGCATTCCGGACGGAAAACCGCTTCGCACTTTTCCTGGAATTGCTCTAATCAGGCTAGGGATTTAGACTGGCAAGGAGAGAAAAGGAAGATCGTTCAACCTCTTCTCCCCGTTCGTCATGGCTGGCAGGGGATCACCGGCTCGTGCCGGTATAATCGATCCGGAAAACGCTGTCGTCGAAGGAAATATTGGTCTTCACATTGTTGATGATGACATCCGTGGTCTTGCCCTGGGGGTCGATGACCGTCCATTGGCGCAGGTCGTACGTCTTGGAATCGAAGATCATGGCGATGGTCGAATCACCGAAGACGGTGCGGTTTCCGAGCGTGATCTTGGTAAGGTCCGGCTGTGCATCGACATTGCGCACCATGTCCGCGGAAAGGTCGATCTTGTTGGCGAGCAGCAGGCTCAGCGGCGTCTTCGAGAGCTGATACATGTTGTTCGTACGCGTCTGGTCGTTGATGACCTGGACGTTGTTGCCGTCGCAGATGACGCGCATGCGGGACGGCGGGTCATAGTTGAAGCGCAGCTTGCCGGGGCGCTGGATGAAAAACGCACCGCTCATCTGGTCGCCACGCGGCCCGATCTGCAGGAAGCCGCCCTTCATGGTCTTGATGGACGAAAAATGATCGGCGATCGCCTGGGCTATGCCGGGATTGAGGGTCGCAGCCGCAGCTTGCGACTGCGCAAAGGCCGACGCGGGGGCCGCGCTTGCCGCACCGGCCGCCAGCACAGCGCCGAGGAAATGACGGCGGGTCAGGTTCAGGCTGGTCAAGGGCTGTGCATCGGTCTTTTTCATCGAATTCTCCTTCATGCTTTGTCCATGGCGCGCAAAATCGGCGTCTTCATGGCGCGGCGGCCCATGCTCGATCACGGGCCGCGATCAAATCTCCGAAAGCATATTCGGGATATGTGACACGGGCTCGCGATCCCTCAGCGATCGAGAACATCCGCTTCCGTCGGCACGAGAATCTCGCGCTTGCCGGCGTGGTTGGCCGGGCCGATCAAGCCTTCCTGCTCCATACGCTCGATCAGCGAGGCGGCACGGTTATAGCCGATGCCGAGCCGGCGCTGGATGTAGGAGGTCGACGCCTTGCCATCGCGCAGCACGATCGCCACGGCTTGGTCGTAGGGGTCCTCCGAGTCGGAAAGGTTGGCCGTACCCGCCGGACCGTGACCATCGTCGTCATCATCATCGTCGGCAGTGATCGCATCGAGATATTGGGGAGAACCCTGCGTTTTCAAGTAGGATACGATATCTTCCACCTCGCCGTCGGCGACGAAGGGGCCGTGGACACGCTGGATGCGCCCGCCGCCGGCCATGTAGAGCATGTCGCCCATGCCGAGGAGCTGCTCGGCGCCCTGTTCGCCGAGGATCGTGCGGCTGTCGATCTTCGATGTGACCTGGAAGGAGATGCGGGTCGGGAAGTTCGCCTTGATCGTACCGGTGATGACGTCGACCGACGGACGCTGCGTCGCCATGATGACATGGATGCCGGCCGCACGCGCCATCTGCGCCAGACGCTGCACGGCGCCTTCGATATCCTTGCCGGCGACCATCATCAGGTCGGCCATCTCGTCGATGATGACGACGATGTAAGGCATGGGCTTCAGATCGAATTCCTCGGTCTCGTAGATCGCCTCGCCGGTCTGGCGGTCGAAGCCGGTTTGCACGGTGCGGCTGATCGCTTCGCCCTTGGCGACGGCCTGCTCGACGCGGGTATTGAAGCCGTCGATGTTGCGCACGCCGATCTTCGACATCTTCTTGTAGCGCTCTTCCATCTCGCGGACGGTCCATTTCAGCGCGACAACGGCCTTTTTCGGATCGGTGACTACAGGCGAGAGCAGATGCGGAATGCCGTCATAGACGGAGAGTTCGAGCATCTTCGGATCGATCATGATCAGGCGGCACTGTTCCGGCGTCATGCGATAGAGCAGCGACAGGATCATGGTGTTGATGGCGACCGACTTGCCCGAGCCGGTGGTACCGGCAACGAGCAGATGCGGCATCTTGGCGAGATCGGCGATAACGGGCTCGCCGCCGATCGTCTTGCCGAGCGCCATGGCAAGCTTGGCCTTCGAGCTTTCGAAATCACGGCTGGCGACGAGCTCGCGCAGGTAAACGGTCTCACGCGTGGAATTCGGCAGTTCGATACCGATGGCATTGCGGCCGGGAACGACGGCGACGCGGGCGGCGATGGCGCTCATCGAACGGGCGATATCGTCGGCAAGCCCGATCACGCGCGAAGACTTGATGCCCGGCGCGGGCTCCAGTTCATAAAGCGTGACGACCGGGCCGGGCCGGACATGGATGATCTCACCCTTGACGCCGAAGTCCTCGAGCACGCCCTCGAGCATGCGGGCATTCTGCTCCAACGCATCGGAAGACAGCGTCGCGTCACGCACGATCGTCTTCGGCTCGGCAAGCAGATGCACGGCCGGAAGCTGGAAACCATAGGGACGGATGAAGGAGGTTTGCGCCTCGCGCTCGGCGCGGATGCCGGGCTTCGGGCGGGCGGCGGCGGGAACGACGCGGTGGCCGCCGGGAACCTTCGGCGAAGCGGGACGCAGCGCCGCCCATTCGTCTTCCTCGTCATCCGGCAGAATACCGGCCGGGCGCGGCAGCTCGCGCTCATAGGAGGGATCGTCGTCCTCATCCTCGTCATCGTCGATACTCATCGACGGCGGAGAAACGACGCGGCGCTGCGCCGGACCGTCCATCGACGGCTCGACGCGTTCGCCACGGGCAACCGGCGCCTTGGCGCGCACCGGCTCGTTCAGCGTACCGAACTCGTCGTCATTGAAGTCGTAGGGCGCATCGAAGGCATGGTCGCGGCGCTTGCGCGGCCCCATGCCGAATAGCCGGCGAAGGCGCGCCTGCGTATTGTACCAGGCATGCATGAGGGCGCCAAAGGCCAGGAAGCCGCCGCGATCGTCATCCTCGTCGTCGTCGCCGACATTGCGCGCACGGCTCGGCGTGTTCTCGTATTCCTCTTCGTCTTCCTCATCTTCCGGCAGGCTGCGGCCGAGAACGCCGGCAGCAAACAGCATCAGCCAAGCCGCGGGAATCGCAAGAATGGAGCCAAACACGGTGGCGAAGACGCCGCTCGGATAGGTGCCCATGAAAAGAGCGGGGAAGCGCAGAACGATGTCGCCGATAACGCCGCCGATACCGTTCGGGATCGGCCAGGTCGGAGGCGCGGGGAAGCAGGCGATGGAACCGGCAGCAACGATAGCCCCGCCGACCCAGGCGCCGAGACGAGCCGGCACACGATGAATCCTGCGGTTGGAAATCAGCGCAACAGCCCAGGCGACGACCGGCAGCAGCGCGACCACGGAGGCAAGACCGAGCGCCTGCATCATGATGTCGGCAAAGGCCGCGCCGGAAAAGCCGAGTATGTTCGTCGGCGCGTTGCTCGTGGCATAGGAATAGCTGGGGTCCATGACGTTCCATGTCGCCAGTGCCGCAACGGCAAGCGCCAGCAGGAACAGCAGCGCGAAGCCGCTGAGGCCCCTCACCTGCCGCCAAACCACTCCCGAAAGCGAGAGACGACCGGAAGGACCGCCCAACGCTGCCGAATTGCTTCTGCCCATATTATCCAGCCCGTTCGTTGTCGAAAAGCACGCGAATCGGCTTCATGCCAACTCACGGAATACGTCGGCCCTAGCTAATCAGAGGAGGGTTAATGGCATGTTAACCATGCGGGTGCGGCGGGCGAATCAATGAAATATGGGCGCGTGGCAGACGGTCGCGCGAACAAAAAAAGCCCGAACCGAGGTCCGGGCCAAGAGCGGCTCATTTTTGATAAATGAACCGCGACGGGATGTTCTGCGACGTCGGAAACTTTGTTCCGGCGTCGCAAGCCCCAGATTAGGAATTGTGGTAAGCGGCTTCGCCGTGGGAGGCGAGGTCGAGACCTTCGCGCTCTGCTTCCAGCGTCACGCGCAGGCCGACGATCACGTCGACGATCTTGTAGAGGATCGCCGAACCGACGCCCGACCAGATCAGCGTGGTGAGAACACCCTTCACCTGAGCGAGCAACTGGGTTGCGGTGCCCGGATAGGAGGCTGCGAAGTCGGCCGTCGAATAGTCGACGATGCCTGCACCGCCGAGGGCCGGATTGACCAGGATGCCCGTCGCGATGGCGCCGAAAATACCACCAACGCAGTGAACGCCGAAGACGTCGAGGCTGTCGTCGTAGTTGAACTTGTTCTTCACGACGTCGACGAAGAAGTAGCAGATCGGCGAAACCAGCAGGCCGAGAACGATGGAGCCCATCGGACCGGCAAAGCCGGCAGCCGGCGTGACGGCGACGAGGCCAGCAACGGCACCCGAAGCAGCACCGAGCATCGAAGCCTTGCCGCGGGTGAAGGTTTCAACCACGCACCACGAAAGAGCGGCGGCAGCGGTGGCAACGAAGGTGTTGATCATGGCGAGCGAAGCGTAGCTGTTGGCTTCGAGGTTGGAACCGGCGTTAAAGCCGAACCAGCCGACCCACAGCAGCGAAGCGCCGACCATGGTGAGCGTCATCGAATGCGGAGCCATGATCTCCTTCTTGTAGCCGGTGCGCTTGCCAAGCATGATCGCGCCGACCAGACCGGCGATACCGGCATTGATGTGAACGACCGTGCCGCCCGCGAAGTCGATCGCGCCGAAACCGAAGACCATGCCCGACGGAGCCGAGTACGAGCTTGGACCACCCCAGAACCAGACCATGTGAGCGATCGGGAAGTAGATGAACGTGACCCACAGGAAGACGAAGAGCATCACGGCCGAGAACTTGATGCGCTCGGCGAAGGCGCCGACGATCAGGGCCGGCGTAATGCAGGCAAAGGTCATCTGGAAGCAGACATAGGTCAGCTCCGGAATGCCAACACCCTTGGTGAAGGTTTCGACGAGATCCTTCGGATCGGTGCTGACGCCAGCGAGGAAGGCCTTGGAGAAACCGCCGACGAAGCTGTTCAGCGAACCGCCGTCGGTAAAGGCAAGCGAGTAGCCATAGACGCACCAGATGATCATGACCATCGCGGTGATCATGAAGACCTGCATCAGGACGGAGAGCATGTTCTTGGCGCGGACGAGACCGCCGTAGAACAGCGCCAGACCCGGAATCGTCATAAGAAGAACGAGAACCGTGGAAACTAGCATCCAGGTGTTGTCACCCTTGTCCATGGTCATTGCCGGTGCTGCGGCAGCGGCGGCCGGTGCTGCCGCCGTCGTGGCTTGCTGCGCAAAGGCAACCGCCGGCGCGAGCAAGGCCGCAGAAAGCGCGCCTACCCGTGCAAGAGTGGAGGAAAGCTTTGTAGATGTCATTGCAAATAACTCCCTGATCGGCCGTGTCTTACAGCGCGTCTGAATCGGTTTCGCCCGTACGGATGCGCACGGCATGGTCAATCGAGTAGACAAAAATCTTGCCGTCGCCGATCTGACCCGTCTTGGCGGACGCCGCGATGGCTTCGACGGCCTTGTCGACGATTTCGGTTGCGACCGCGACTTCGATCTTCAGCTTCGGCAGGAAGCTGACGGCATATTCGGTGCCACGATAGATTTCGGTGTGCCCCTTCTGGCGCCCGTAACCCTTCACTTCGGTCACAGTCAGGCCTTGGATGCCGACAGCCGTGAGGGCCTCACGGACCTCATCGAGCTTGAACGGCTTGATAATGGCCATCACAATTTTCATCTGGTTTCCCATCCTTTGTTACCCTCGGCACGGAGCCGACTCTCCTTGCCGCTGACGACTGTTTCAGCAGCGACTGAGGGTACACATTCAAGGGACGTGCCAGATTCGTGACACTATTATAACTATTTGAAATTTAATGACTTTACGAGAGGCACCTAATAAAGCGGCAGATCGCAGCGCGCCTCGCGCACAAATAATATGCAAATTTGAAAAATTGCATATTATTTAATCATTTGCCTTTTTACGAATCAAACCTTCCTGCGCCACCGACGCAATCAGGACACCGGACCGCGTAAAAAGACTGCCGCGGGCCAAGCCGCGCGCGCCTGAGGCGCTTGGGCTATCCTGGGTATAGAGCAACCAGTCGTCGAGCTTGAACGGCCGGTGGAACCACATGGCATGATCGAGGCTCGCCACTTGCAGGCCCTGATCGAAAACCGACGTACCATGCGCATGAAGCGCTGCGTCGATGAGCGTCATGTCCGAGAGATAGGCCAGCACTGCATTCCGATAGAGCCGGTCATCCGGCACCGGTCCGGTCAGGCGAACCCAGATATCCTGCCGCTGGCTGGGCTCAGTACGGGAGAAATAATGATCGAGCGATACCGGCCGGATTTCGATCGCCCGCTTCCTCTCCCAATAGCGGCGCACATTTTCCGGCGCATTGGCGAGATAGCGCTCCTTGATCTGCTCCTCGTCCATCAGTTCTTCCGGAGCCGGCACCTGCGGCATCTCGCTTTGATGCTCGAAACCGGGCTCGTCGATCTGGAAGGAAACCGTCATCGCGAAGATCGCCTTGCCGTGCTGGATCGCCAGCACGCGGCGCGTATTGAAACTCGAACCGTCGCGCAGGCGGTCGACCTGGTAGAGGATCGGCACAGTGGGATCGCCGGGGAGCATGAAATAGGCGTGCAGCGAATGCGCGAAACGATCGTCCGCCACCGTCCGCTGCGCCGCCATCAGCGCCTGGCCGATGACCTGCCCGCCGAAGACGCGCTGCCAGCCGACCTGCGGGCTGTTGCCGCGAAAAAGGTTCATCTCGATCGTTTCGAGATCGAGCGTCGCGAGCACGACTTGCATGGCGGTCAATTTCTCGTTCTCGCGCGACATTTTGCATGAACTCCGACGGTAGGAACCACGAATGGGATGCTCTATATAGAACAGGAAATGACAGTAGGACACGGGGAAGCGCTATGTTGGACATGCTGGTAGTGGGTGGCGGTTATGTGGGTCTCGCCGCCGCGGTTGCCGTCAAGCAGGCAGCCCCCCATCTTGACGTCATGGTCATAGAGGCCGCCCCGGAAAGCGCCTGGAAAAAGGACATGCGCGCCTCGGCGATCATCGCCGCCGCTTCAAAAATGCTGGACGTCTTCGGCATCTGGGACGAGATCAAGCCGGAAGCGGAACCGATCACCCGCATGATCGTCACCGATTCGCGCACCAGCGATCCCGTGCGGCCAGTCTTTCTCACTTTCGACGGGGAAGTGGCGGAAGGTCAGCCCTTCGCCCATATGGTCCCGAACCTCACCATGGTCGGCGCGCTGCGCGGCGCTTGCGAACGCCTTGGCATTCCGATTCGCCACGGCGTCAGCGCGACAGACTTCAAGACCGGCGATGCCAACGTTACGCTGACGCTCTCGGACGGCAGCGGCCTAGAAACAAAGCTGCTGGTCGCCTGCGATGGCGTGCGCTCCAAGCTCCGCGATATGGCTGGAATCAAGACGGTGAGCTGGGACTACGGCCAGTCCGGCATCGTCGTGACCGTCGAGCACGAGCGGCCGCACAATGGCTGCGCCGAGGAACACTTCCTGCCCTCCGGTCCCTTCGCCATCCTGCCGCTGAAGAACAATCGCGCCTCGCTCGTCTGGACCGAGCGCACCGCAGATGCCGACCGGCTGGTCGCCTCCGACGATCTGGTATTCGAAGAGGAATTGGAGCGCCGTTTCGGCCACAAGCTCGGCGCGCTGCACGCGGTCGGCGAGCGCCGCGCCTTCCCGCTCGGCCTGACGCTTGCCCGCGACTTCGTCGCACCGCGCTTTGCACTCGCCGGCGATGCCGCCCACGGCATCCACCCGATCTCCGGGCAGGGCCTCAATCTCGGCTTCAAGGATGTTGCGGCATTGGCGGAAACCGTCGTTGAAGCCGACCGCCTTGGCCTCGATATCGGCTCGATCAATATTCTCGAACGCTACCAGACCTGGCGGCGCTTCGACACCTTCCGCATGGGGGTGACGACCGACGTGCTGAACCGGCTGTTTTCCAACGACATCACGCCGGTGCGAATCGCCCGCGATTTCGGCCTCGGCCTCGTCGACCGCCTGCCGAAACTCAAATCCTTCTTCATCGGCCAGGCCGCCGGCACGGCTGCCAGAGACAATCCGCGGCTTCTCGCCGGCGAGGCAATTTAAACGGTTAAAGCCTAAAGAAAACTCAATTCTGTAGCGACCAGCTCTGAGCCGATAACCGATATGCCCGCTATCGGCCCGACGGCGGTCATCAAGGCAAATGGCATCCTACTTAACTGGTGGCTCAAGAATTATTTTGAGCCGATCGTCTCGACGGTCATTCAACCATTTCTGGCGTTCCGGCCACGGGCACCGGACTTCATCGGAACACTCTTTCCGTATTCATTCCACCAGGCCGTCAAGGCTTCCATTGTGGGGCCAAGACCGCGTGCTTTCTGCGTAATCTCATATTCGACGCGTGGAGGAACCTCCGCAAAGACCGTGCGTGACACGAGCCCGTCGGCTTCGAGCTCGCGAAGTTGCGCCGTCAGCATGTGTTGGGTGATGCCGGGAATAGCCTTTCGCAGCTCTCCAAATCTGTACATCCGTTGATTGAGCAGCCACATGATTTCGAGCTTCCATTTGCCGGAGAGCAGTGCGAAGGCGCGCCGCATTTCCTCGTGCATATTGATTTCTTCATCAGCCATAGTCTGCTTTTCCATACTAACAGCAAGTAATTCATCCTACTTGCAGTAATCGATATTAGGCGACATTTTCTATTTATGCACCGGGGATCGCAACAATGAGCGACCCTCAACGCTAACCAACAATCGAAACGGAATGATGTTGCCGCTCGTTCGGCGACAAGGAAGAGATCATGCCTGAATACTACGCATACTGGATCAGCACGACGCTTTTGTCCCTGCTTTATTTGACCTCCGCCACCATGTACCTGACAAAAGGTGATTGGGTTCGGAAGGCCCTTGGGGACCTGGGATACAAGGCATCTTACTTGGTGCCGCTCCTGATTATCATCAAAATCCTTGCACCGGTCGCGATTCTGTCGCGCATAAGTGTGCCTTTAAGCGATTTAGCTTATGCCGGCATCTTCTTTCATCTGACGTTGGCGGCTTTGGCACATATCGGCGTTCGCAAGCCGATCGAAGCTCTGCCTGCGGTCATCGGTCTTGTTCTCATGGTCACATCGTTCGCCACACAGAACGATGCGCGGGATATGTCGTCCCCCTACTTCCAGGCAGCGCTTCGCTGACATCCAGACAATCACAAACCCGGCAATAGATGGAGATGAATATGAGCCGACTTGATGGAAAAGTTGCCATTGTCACAGGCGCAAGCCGCGGCATTGGCCGCGCCACGGCAAAACTCTTTGCGGCTGAAGGCGCCAAGGTTGCCGTGCTTTCACGCACGTCCGAAGGCGTCGAGAGCGTTGTCGCGGATATCCTTGGAGCGGGTGGCACTGCACTCAGCGTTGTCTGCGATGTCAGTGTAGCCGGCCAGATCAAGGCCGCGGTGGATAGGGTTGTCGCTGTTTACGGTCGCATCGACATTCTCGTGAACAACGCCTTCGATGGTTCCGTGGTTCTGTCATCGATTTTGGACCTTTCGGTCGAGCAATTGCACCGTAACTTCGACACTGGGCCAATCGCATATCTGCGCTTCATGCAGGCTTGCTATCCGTATCTGAAGCAAAGCGGAGAAGGTCGCGTCATCAATTTTGCTTCGATGGCTGCCACCATCGGATTGGGCGGCTACGGTCCGTACAACATGGCCAAGGAGGCAGTGCGTGCGCTCACCCGGACCGCCGCACGCGAGTGGGGTGCGGACAACATCACGGTGAACAATGTCCTGCCTATCGCCGACACCTGGGGTGCCGCTGCGAAGGATGTTCCACCGCCGACCAACGCGCTCGCCCGTTTCGGCTCCCCGGAAAATGACATCGCTCCGGTCGTCCTGTTCCTTGCCAGCAAGGACTCCCAGTTCATTACGGGATACAGCCTTACCCCCGATGGCGGCGCCATCATCGACAGCGCTCGGTGACCTTCAACAACTGCAGAGGTGTGACGCACGGCTATGCCTCTTCATCTATCCCGATCAGATGAAGAGGTCTCTCTGTAGGTGCAATATGAAAGTATTGCGCTTCTCGCCGCCACTCGGGTCAAGCAGTGTCCGCTTGTGGCATAAACGCCCCAATCCCGGAGAAACGAGGTTGCACTTACTGCCTGATTCCGAGGGAAAATCGCACTTAGTCCTCTATACGCCGGGCCTCCGAGATCAGCATGATCGGTATGCCATCGCGGATGGGATAGGCGAGCCGCGCCTTTTCCGACACCAGCTCGTTCTTGTCGCGATCGTAACTCAGCCGTCCCTTGGTGAGGGGGCAGACGAGGAGATCGAGCAGTTTCGGGTCCACCTTGCTGACCGTGATATCCATCGCAAATCTCCTACTGCATCACGGAATCGGTATCCCCGAAGCGGGCGAGTACGATTTCGATGATGGCGATGAAGGTCTCCGCCCGCGTCTTCAGGTCGGGCGCTTCCAGGAGCGCCTGCTTCTCGGCGGGATCGAAAGGCGCCATCATCGCCAGCGAATTGACCAGCGTCATGTTGCTGGCGCGCTCCACGCTTTCCCAGTCCGCCTCCAGCTTGTTGGCATCGAGATAGGCCCGGAAGGCCAACAGGAGCGCCGAACGATCGACTGTATCCTCCTCGTCGCGCGACTTGAGGTCGGAAATGAAGGGCGTAATACGGAAGCTGCGATAGGGATGGTGGCCGGTGATCTCGTCCATCAGCCGGAAGCGGCAGATGCCAGTCAGCGAGACGATATAGCGGCCATCGCCCGTCTCGGCGAAGGAGGTGATGCGCCCAAGGCAGCCGACATGCGCAAGATGCGGCGTTTCCGGATGCTCGCCGAGCGCCGGCTGCACGACGCCAACCAGCCGGTTGCCGGCGATCGCGGCATCGAACATCGAAAGATAGCGCGGCTCGAAGATATTGAGCGGCAATTGCCCGGTCGGCAGAAGCAGAGCACCGGACAGAGGAAAGACAACCACCGAATCCGGCAGATCGCTTGGCTTCAGATATCTGGCATTGCCGACTTGCATGATTTTCGTCCCGCTACATCACCGTGCTGCGCCTTGTGAGACGCGCAAGAACGATACCCCAACGGACATTCTTCTTCCGTCACACGCCGCGCCACAGGACAATGTGACCCCCTCTCCCGAAAACACAAGAGCATTTCCGGGCAAAACGCCGAAGCATTTCGCTTTCCTGTTCAATCGAGGCAACCGCGACGTCCCGAATGGCGCGTCAGGTGCCTTCCGGACAGATGACGCCTTAGGAAAACAGGATCGACGAAAGCTTGCGACGCGCGGCAATGGTCGCCGGATCCTTGGCACCCCAAACCTCGAAGAATTGTAGCAACTGACGGCGCGCGCCATCGTCGTCGAAAGCGCGGTCGCGGCGCATGATCGTCAGCAGATGCTCGGCCGCCTCATCGCGCTTGCCCTCGACATTACGAATCTTGGCAAGTTTGACGCGCTGCTCGTGATTGTCCGGATTGACCGCCAATTCCTGTTCGAGCGCCACGGGATCGCCGAGCTTGCGGGCCTCCTCGATCTGATCGAGCTTCTTCACCACGGCCTGGATGCCGGCATCATTGGCAAGCGTTTCCGGCAGATCCGTCAGCGTCTCGCGCGCCCTTTGGCTCTGGCCGGCCGCGATCATGCACTCTGCCATGCCGGCAAGCGCCTTGGCGTTTTCCGGATCGGCCTGCAGCACCGCGCCGAACAGCTCGGCGGCGCCATTGATATCGCCTCCGGTGAGAAGACCGGCAGCCTCTTCCAAAATCGCTTCGATCTCTGCCGCCTGATCGCCGGCACCGTCAGCCGGACCACCGAGGCGATCGATGAACTGGCGGACCTGGCTTTCGGGGACTGCGCCCATGAAACCGTCGGCCGGACGGCCGTTGACGAAGGCAATCACCGCCGGGATCGACTGGATGCCGAGCTGGCCGGGAATGGCCGGATGATCGTCAATGTTCATCTTGACCAGCTTGACGCGGCCCTTGCCCTCGTTGACGACCTTTTCCAGAACCGGCGTAAGCTGTTTGCACGGGCCGCACCAGGGCGCCCAGAAATCCACCAGCACCGGCTGGTTGCGCGACTCCTCGATAACGTCCCGCGCGAAATTCGCCGTCGTGGTGTCCTTGATGGGCGAAGCGCCGCCGGATGCGACAGGTGCGGCACCATAGGATGCCGAAGCCGACATCTGGCCGCCGAAGGAAGCGTTATAAGGATTGTTTGAACCGCTCATGAGTGTCTCCCGCCTGCCGGTATCCTGGACCCTTTAAAGCATGATTCCAAAAGGAAAGAAGCAGCCTTTGGATAAAATCACGCCCAATGAAATAGCCAAAGCGACAGGCCAATTCGAAGATAGGTCCTCTCGCTCTAATCGTAGCGCTAAAATCGTATGTCAGCCCGTCACTTTCAAGACTAGCGGCGTATGACCCGTCGCCTCCATGAAACGAAGGAGATCGCCGCTGGCAATCGAGGTCGTCGCGTCGTTCGACAACGGGTGGCAATTGACGATGTCGTGCTCCATCAATTCGGCATCGATCACAAAGGTAACGTTCTTGCCTGTATCGTTGATCGCCCCGAAGGCCGTCACCGCGCCGGGAACGACACCCAGATATTCTAGCAGCTTTTCGGGTTTACCGAAGGAGACTTTGCTGGCCGCACCGATCAGCGTGTGCACCGTCTTCAGATCGACGCTCGCATTCTCCTCGACCGTCAGTAGGAAGAAATTGTCCTTCTTGTCCTTCACGAACAGGTTCTTCGTATGCCCGCCGGGGATTTCGTCGCGCAGCGACACCGATTCGGCAACAGTAAACACCGGCGCATGATCCTTGGTGCTGTGGGAAATGCCGAGACCATCCAGGAAACGGAAAAGATCGTCGCGGGTTTTCGGGCTGTTGTCGGTCATGGGCGTCTCGCAATAAAAATGTTCCGCCCCTGATACGTCGCCCGCAAATCCTTTGCAATCTTCCAGACGACAAAGCCCGGCGTCCTGGGGCTTTCCGGCGGGCAATGAAAAAAATGCAGATTTTTCTTCGCCACCTCGTCATTTCCCTGTTGCATTTGAAAAATGGTTAGGCCATATAGCGCCCGTCGCCGCAAGACGACGCCCAGCGGTCCAACACACTACCCCGGACGGCTGCGGATATGAGCGGGTGTAGCTCAGGGGTAGAGCACAACCTTGCCAAGGTTGGGGTCGAGGGTTCGAATCCCTTCGCCCGCTCCAGTTTTCTCAAGAAAATCAGATGGTTATAATGGCCGCTCGAGGCCATTTTGCGTTTGCCGCAAGGCCTGTCGCTGAGGAGTGCCGACAGGCATCGGCGCATTTGAAGCCGTGAGAACTCCGCAAGTTTGCCGTTGCGGATGCGGCTAGCCGGTGATGCGAAACCCGGTCGGCATCTCGGCGAGAGTGGTCGGTTGCTTCTCCACGCTGGAAACCGATGCGCCGGCAGGCCCGTGCCAGAAACGCTCGATCATGGTCGAAATCGCGGCATCAGGTCCGGCGATCAAAGCGAGGACGGACCCATCCGATTCGTTGCGGACCCAGCCTGTCAAACCGAGCCTTGACGCCTCGTTGCGGGTCCAGACACGGAAACTGACACCCTGTACCCTGCCGGTTATCCGTACCAGGGTAGCCTCATAATCATCGGACATAGCCACACCCATCTGGCAACACCATTAGAATGCCAAGCTGTAAAGCGGCGCGCAAGGGATGACTGATTCCCACGGCAAACGGGTCTGGCCGATCGCATCAATCGGGCATGAAGCTGCACAGCGCGAAATAGGCGACAGCGCCCGTGACGATCGCAATGGCCGACGCTTGCGCCAGGGCCATGCCATATTCGCGCGTGCCGGACGAGAAGGCCAGGACCGCCTTTGTCACGACATTGACGACGACAGCAATGAGGATGACGTCGGCAGCTGTCTTGACGTCGATCGCAGACCCCACGAGCCGTGCGGTTGAAAGCGTGACGGCGTCCACGTCCACCAGTCCGGAAATTGCGGCCACGACGAAAAGGGCGGATGCGCCGATATAGTCGATGGTCATTTTCGATATCAGACTGATCAGCCCGAGCAATGCGGCGAACGAGAACACCATGCGCAATTCGAACGGGTTCTTCAGCTTGATTTCCGGAACCTCCGTTGCGGAGCCGGAGCGCCAGACCCAGAGGAAGCCGGCAGTCAGGAAGCCTATAATCGCCGGCACCAGGCCAGACGCCAGCGGCAGAAGCAAGTTGAAGGAAAGGGCGCTGCCGATCACCAAGACGCGGGCGAAGGACAAGGCGCCGGCAATAGCAGCCCCAGCGGCCAGATGTGCCGAGCCCTGCGGCGCCTCCTTCGAATGACGGGCGAAGGAAAGCGTCAGCGCCGTCGAGGAGACCAGCCCTCCCGCGGCGCCGGCGAGCAGGATGCCGCGGCTCGTGCCGGTCAGCTTGATGGCGACATAGCCCGCAAAGGAAAGGGCGGCGATGGTAATGGTCAGCAGCCAGAGAGAGAAAGGGTTGAGCGCTCCCCAGGGATCGAGCGCCTTATCTGGCAGTAGCGGCAGTGCGACCATGGTCATTGCCAGCAACACGAGCGCCGAACGCAGTTCCGGCCAGGTCAGTCCCCTAAGAAAGCCGTGCAGACTCTGGCGCGCGGCAAGAATTGCCGTCGTGACAACGCCACCGGCGGCCGCAGTCACAACGTCGCCGACGGCAGCCAGAACGCCCAGCCCGAAAACGACGAGAGCGGCGACGACCGAGGTGATGCTGTAATCTTCATCCTCTTTCGTTTCCTGCCACTTGCCTGCGATATAGATGAGGCCGAGCAAGACGGCGATCGTCGCCGGCAGCAATGGGCCAATCATGGACTGCAGTACGCCGGCTATTCCGCCCAGGAAACCGGTGAGGCCGAACGTGCGGATGCCTGCCGTTCTGCCGCCTGCCCGAACGTCGCGCTCCTGCCAGCCCCGCTCGATGCCGACAAGCAGGCCAATGGCAAGCGCCACACCGAGGCGTTGAAAGATTTCGCTGTGCTCCATGACATAACGATATGCCTCTTGCGCCCGCGCGCAATCCACCTTCGCCTTTCAGGAAAAACCGCGTGTTTATGGGCACCGTCGCGCTAAGGTGAACCGCATCGATCCGACAAAGTCCGGCTGCATTTTTGAGCCATGGAAACAAACGAAGACATTGAGGGAAACCAAGCGCGTTGTTTCAGGTTCTTGTTCGATACGATCTTTGCGCAATGGACAGTGATGGACCCGGATCATGATCTCTTGGGCGAAACCTCTTCTCATCTTCGAAGTCACGCTCTTTGCTGCCGCCTCGCTCGTCCACTCCGGCATACTCCTTGATGGCTATGCGCATGCGCGGGCCGCGACAGCCGAGGGGTTGATTGCGGCGGTTCTGGCTTGCGGGATCTTCGCGTGCCTCTTCCAGCCGGCATGGACCCGCTCGGTGGCTCTTGCGGTCCAGAGTTTTGCACTTTTCGCAACCCTCGTCGGCGCATTCACCATCGCCATCGGCATCGGCCCGCAGACGACGGCCGACCGTGTATTCCACCTGCTCCTGCTGCTGGTACTGATCTCAGGCTTTGTCGCCGCCTTCAGATGGAACAGTCCATAGAGTGGAGAGCTCAATCTCGGCACGAGTTCAGCACGTATCCAGCCATCCGTGACCGGAACCCGTCAGGGTCTCAAATCAGTCTCAATTGAAGTTCAGGCCTCGACACCAGAGCCACCGACGGATCACGGACAGAGCCTGAATGAAACGACTGACGATTCTGCCGATCGCGATGCTGTCGCTCCTTCCTGTCACGGCTCTTGCCCACCCGCATATATTTATCGATGCCAAGTTCGAGGTGGTCGCAGCACCGGACGGCTCGATCGCCGAGCTTCGCAATGTCTGGCGTTTCGACGAGGTCTTTTCCTCCTCGGTGCTGCTGGATTTCGACAAGAACGGCAACATGGCGCTGGATGCCGGCGAGCTCAAAGCGGTGGGAAAGACGGTCAGGAATTCGCTTGCGCAATACAACTACTACACAAACGTCACCAGTAACGGCAAAGCGGTCGCGATGGCGAAGCCCGAGGCGATACAGGCGGATTATAAGGACAACGCCCTGATACTGACCTTCTCGCTAAAACCGCTGCAGAAGACCTTCCTCAAGGGAACCACGATTTTCGGGATTTACGATACGACGCTTTATACCGCGGTCGATTTCGCCGCGGACAGCGACATGGCCACCTCCGGAGAGGCATTTGCCCGCTGCAAGCGCAAGGTGGTGAGGCCCAATCCCAACGAGATCATCGCGCAGAACCAGGCGACGCTCACCAGTATGTTCTTCAACGACCCGATGGGAACGAATTATTCGCAGCTCGTAGCGACGAGGCTGGAGGTCCAGTGCTGAAATCGCCGTCGATCTGAGGAGCCAATCCGGTCGAAATGCAGGTGCGGAACAGCCTTAACCACCACCCCTGCTCAAGTTTTTTCTATTTTTGGAACCGCAGGCCGTGCTAGGAATGCGCGCGGGGGCGATCTGCCTGTAAATCGGTGTGGGGCGATCAGGGACGGGTGTTGGCAGAATGTTCAGCGTCAAAACATCTTTCGCCAGCGTCTCGGCGCTTGCCGGGATAGCTCTGCTGGCGACATCCGCAATCGGCGCGCTTCCGGCACTGGCGCAGGAGGCGGCGAAATCTTCGTCGAGTACCTGGATCGTTACGCTTGGCGGCACGGTGGAATACGGCCCTTCCTACGAAGGATCGAAGCATCTCTCCTTCAGCGGCATGCCATCCTTCGACTTTCATCGCCTTGGCGAAACGCAGGACTACAGCGCTCCGGACGACAACATCGACTATAGCCTCTTCGAGGTTGGCGGCATCGAAGTCGGTCCGGTCGTCGGCCTGAGAGGTGGGCGCTCGGCATTTGACGATTCCAGTCTGAACGGCCTGCACAGGGTTCACTGGAATTTTGACGCCGGTGCGTTCGCGCAATATTGGCCGATGGAAAATCAGTTGCGGCTGCGGGCTGAGACGCGTCAGGCATTGTGGGGCGGCGACGGCCTCGTTGCCGATCTGTCGCTCGACTGGTTCCAGCCCGTTGGAGATAGCTGGCTTCTGTCGGCGGGTCCGCGCATGTCGCTGGCGAACTCCACCTATATGCGCAGCAATTTCGGAATCACCGCGAGCGAGGCAGCGAAGAACGGCCAACTCGACTCCTTTGACGCCAGCGGCGGCTTGAAATCCGTCGGTTTCACGGTGGCCGCGACCTATACGATCTCGCCCGCCTGGAGCGTGCAGGTCTATGATAAATATAGCCGCCTCGTAAGTGATGCAGCCGACAGCCCGATCACCTCGCAGATCGGCTCACCCAACCAGAACGTCATCGGCTTTACGCTCAACAGAACGTTCGATATCCGGTTTTGAAGCCTGCTGCGCTTCGTTGCGGGCGATGTAGTCCCGCGTGACCGGAACGATGTCGTTGTGTTTGCTGATCTGGATCTGGAAGACGACGAGATCTTCATAGCGGAACGCAGCTTCCGCCGTCGAAAGATAATATTCCCACATGCGGCAAAAACGCTCATCATAGAGTTCGGCCACTTCGCCCCAGCGCGCCATGAAACGCTCGCGCCAGTTGGCAAGCGTCCAGGCATAGTGCAGGCGCAGCACTTCGACATCGGTGATCGTCAATCCCGCTGCCTCGACCTCCGGCACGATCTCCGAAAGTGCCGGAATGTAACCGCCGGGGAAGATGTATTTGTCGAGCCAGGGCGTGGTGAAGCCGGGCGTTGCCGAACAACCGATAGTGTGCAGCACCATGATACCGTCATCCTCGAGCAATTCGGCACATTTGCGGAAGAAGGTCCGATAGGATGACAGGCCGACGTGTTCGAACATGCCGACCGAGACGATCCTGTCGAAATGACCCGTCAGGCTGCGGTAGTCCCTGAGCGCGAACTGAACCTCCGCCCTCGATCCCTCCACGGCGCCCTGCAACCGTTTCGAAGCATAATCGTGCTGCTCTTCGGACAGGGTGACGCCGAGGACATAGCCGCCCGGTGCCTGCTCGGCCAGGTGCAGGGCAAGGCCGCCCCAGCCGCAGCCGATGTCGAGAATGCTGTTGTCCGGCTCGATCGACAGCTTGGCCGCCAGATGCCTTTTCTTCGCTAGTTGCGCCTCTTCAAGCGATTGACCGGGATGGGCGAAGTAGGCGCAGGAATATTGCCGGTCCGCATCCAGAAAAAGCTCGTAGAGCCGCCCGTCGAGATCATAGTGATGCGCGACGTTCGCCCTGGAACGCCCCGGCAGATTGCGGTGACGGAAAATCCGCAGCCTCGTGCGGATGTGATCGATGACACGGGCAATGAGCGGATGCGTGCTGTTCTGCGCCTCCCGCAGCATCATCGCGACGAAATCGTAGAGCGAGCCCCGTTCGACAAGAAAACGGCCATCCATGTAGAGTTCGCCGAGCCGCAGGTCGGCGTCGACAAGGAAAGCCCACTGCGCGCTTGTGTCCGTGAAGCGAACATGCACCGGCTGACCAGTGGCATCGCCGAAAGTCAGGACGCGGCCGCCTGCGGTCGTCACCGTCAGTGATCCCCGCGTTACGATGTGCGACAGCGCGCGTCTCAAGCTCCAGTCCGCAAGGCCGGACGCGATGCTGACGCCCTTGTTTTGGTCTTCAGCTTGCAATCGGGACATCACTTATCCTTACCCGTGTCGGTACTGAGCGAACCGCGCTTTGGCGCCCAGCCATTTTGGTCTGAGGTTTCGCCCGCAGCACTTGCGATCAGCCAGACGCCCGTCAGGATCAATCCGCTGCCAATGACCTGCAGGCCGACGACGGGCTCGCCGAAGACGAACCAGCCGGTGGCGATGATCAAAACGTAGCTGATGCCGGAAAGGGGGAAGGCCCGGCTCAGATCAAGCTCGGAAAGTACATTCATCCAGATGAAGAAGCAGAGGATCTCGGCGGCGATCGCCGCCAGGATCCAATGCGACGTGAGCGCCTGCCACAGCCAATCCGCTCCGCCGTCACCGTCCAATTGCGCGGCTCCATGCTTGATGAAGAATTGGTACAGCGTGTTCAACACCGGCACCGCCAGCCAGGATAAGCGCATCGACATCATCAGCCCGCCTCATCTGTCGAAAACAGCGGCGAAACCAGCCGCAATATTTTCTGGAGAACCGGATTGCGGTGGCGAAAGAACATCGCATTGGCGGTGAGCTTGCTGCCGAGCCGCATCTTGTTTTCATAATAGGCCTGACCGCTCTGGTAACGGCCTATGCCGTGCTCCAGGCAATAGCGCAGATTGGTGAACCAGCTCAGGAAATAAAGATTGTAGGGCCGCCCCTCTTCGCCATCCATGCAGAAGAATTTGTCGATGGCGGCGCGTCCGTCATGGACGATCAGATTGGCAGCAAGAAGCCTGTCATCGACGAAATAGAAGGCGCAGAAAGAGCGACCGTCCATCCGGGAAAGGATTCCCTCGAAGTAACCGGCCGTCAGTTCCTCGAACTGCCATTCGCTGCGATTGCGTGTGTCGTGGTAGAGCCTCATGACCTCGGGCAGGAAATCGCCGAAATCCGTTCGAATCTCGACCCTGACCCGCGCAAAGGATTTCAACTTGCGGCGCATGTCCTTGCGCGTGCCGGAAGAGAGCCGGGCGAGATATTCGTCGATCGTCTTAAAGTCGATATCGAGCCAGGCGGTCGGCAAGCCGCCGATCATGGCGTAACGGCGGGCCGACAGCGGTCCGTCTAGCGCGGGGGCAACCGGCTGGGGAATGTCCTTGAGGCCCATCAGCGCGCAATCTTCCGTTGCCGCAAGCTGTTCGAAGAATGACAGCAATTCGGCAAACAACACCTTGCGGCGTTCCGGCGGCACATCGGGATGAAAGCCGACCGCGCCCGTTTCCGTGCAGGGAGAGCCAAGACAGGCGAGGCGCAGCGTCAGGAAGCCAGCAAAGCGCTGCCGCACCCACCGTATGCCCCTGCGCAGCGCGCCCTCTTCCAGAGTCGTGTCCAGGGCATAGGGGCAGAGGAAAGCCGGCATTGCGGCGCTGATCCGCCCGTCCTCGGCGACCGTGATGTAGCGCCATTCGAAGCCTTCGATACCGGCCTCCTCGATGGCCAGCAGGCAATCATAATCCTCGACCTGATCATGAAAGCAGGCGTTCCAGGCATCGCGGCCGATGGCGCGAATGCTGAAATGCACCTCGGCGACCGGATCGCGCGCCGGCGTCGGCGAAGGACTAAGCGAGCGCTGAAGCATGGCTCGCCTCGAAGAAATCGGCGGTGAATTCCGCGACCTGCCGGTGCTGACGATCGACGTGGATCATATGATAGCTGTCCTTGATCCACTTCAGCTCATGCGGGCCGCCAATGTGCTCGGAAATGTAGCGGGCGTGCCTCGGATTGCTGAGATCGTCTTCCTCCGCGTGCAGGATCAAGGTCGGCACGCGAATGTCGGGCAGCACGCCCCGCAGCGTCTTGCCCAAACGGTGCATCTCGACGATGCCGCGGCCAGGGAATTTTTCTAGCATGCCTTCGCCCGCCATTGCCTCGACCATGCGGCGCAAACGCTCGTCCTTGATGCCAAGGGATGAATTCTCTTTGAAATTGAGACGGTCGAGGAAGGGAATGCGCGATAGCCAGCCGATATGCGGCGACAGCAAAGTGTAGTGGCGTGGCACGTCCCAGCCGTCATAGTGGAAGCAGGGCGAATAGATCGCCACGGCCTTTATGAGATCCGGGCGGCTATTGGCGGCCAGCATCGACAGCTTGCCGCCCACACAGATGCCTGCCGCGAAAATATGCTGCGTGCGCCGCGCCATGAATTCCGCCGCCTGTACCACGCTGTTCAGCCAATCTTCCCAATGAGAGAGCCGTAACGCCCTGACATCCTCGCCGTGACCTGCCAGCAGCGGTGCGTGGACGCTGAACCCTCTGCGGTTGAGCTGACGCGCGACAAGCTTCATTTCGGCCGGCGCACCCGTTAATCCATGAATGAGGAGCACGCCTTTGCCGTTGTTTCCTTCGAGAAAGAAACTCAATTCCTCAGATTTCATGGGAAAGCTCCGCCTGCCGGTTTTCCTTGGCCATGAAGCCAAGGGCGTGGCAGGTGCTGATGACATGCGTGCCGGCCTTTTCCTGCTCTTCCTTGATCTGCTCGTGCAGCGTGCTCAGCTTCGTCCAATGGGTCCGCGGCCGGTAATGGTGCTCGGCATGATAGCCGTTGCCGAACCACAGCCAGTTGTAGAACGACTTGTGGCTGCTGACGCCCCAGGCGATCGGCTCGTCCGGATCGCCGTTCAGATGCTCGTAATAGCCGTTCAGCGACGACAGGCAGTTGCCGAAATAATAGAAGGGCACGAAGAACAGCACGGCCTTCCAGTCATAGATCAACGCAATTGCAGCAAGGCCAAGGAAGAAAAAGAGCTCGAACCGGCCCCATTTTGCATCGAACGGCCGCGTGCGGGCGATAGCCTTGTGAATGTCGCCGAGACTGTCCCGAAAGAAGCTCAGAAGCGTATAGGACCACACATTCTCCGGCTCGCCGTTGCGGCCGTGGCGATAGATCGACAAGAGATCGATCGTATCGCCCTTTTCGTCCGGCCGATCGCTGTTGCCGGAGTGATGGCGCATATGCACCCAATGATAATAGGTCTGCGAGAAGCCGATCGCGACCGATTCCAGCAGGCTGAACGCGTAGTTCATCCAGCGCGGCTTGAAATAGGGCGTGTGGATGAAATTATGGGATATGCTGTTGATATTCCACGAGATCGACACTGCATACAGGCAGCCGAGGACAGCCGAGAGCCATAACGGCCGGCTTTCGAAACCGACGATCAGATAGATGTCGAAAGCGAGATGCGCCACAGCGGCCAGAACCGGCGCGGCATCCCATCTGGTGTGCGCAAAGATTTTCATAGTCCGGTTACTCCCACGCAAGCCACGCCGGCGGTCACGAGGAACACACCCGTCGCGTGGCGGAGGTTGATATTTTCTTTGAAGATCAGGGCCCCGGCGAAGACGATGACGACATAGCTCAGCGCCATCAGCGGAAAGGCGATGGATAGGGGGACGTGCTCGAGCACGGCGGTCCAGGCGAGCAGCTCCACCGCCCAAAAGAAGATGCCCAGCCATGTCACTGGCTTGGTCAGCGCCGAAAGCAATGCGTTTTCGCTTGCCGACTGCTTGAAGCAGACCTCGCGCGCCGTTTCCGCCAGCACGCAGAAAAGGATCAGGCCGAGCATCGGAAGGGTCAGGCTGCCGCTCATGCCATGTACTCCGCCAGGACCTCCAGCAGCGCGTGGTTTGCGGCACTGTTGATATTTCTGATCGTTTCGGCCCTTGGCCGGATATGCGGCTGGTCGATAAAAACCTCGGCCCTTTTCAAAATCCTGGTTTGAAAACTGCCGGCATAGCTCGGGGCCGAGTAGTCGCCGATGACGTCTGCGCCGATAATGCGATGGCGGTTGCCGATTTCGCTGATCAGCGCCAGCAGGTAGGGCAGCCGCATACGGCCCTGGTCCCAGTTCGTCACGGCGTCATCCGCCACCAGCACATCCTTGTCGATCGTCAGATAGACCGCTTCGGTGCGAATCCGGCTCAGCATCCGGTCGATGAAATTTTCCTCGCCGATCTCGGAAATGGATTTCCAGTGCAGGGCGCCCTTCTCCTGCCGATAGCTGGCGCCGCTGCCGTATTCGGCCAAAACACGGCTCGGCGGATGTTCATAAGGATAGAGCTCCAGCTTGCCTTCGCCGAGCCAGTGCAGATTGGCGCCTTTGCGCTCCGGGCTGCGAAGGTCGTGACTGCAAACGCCGATGGTGATGACCTTTTGGATATGGCGGTTGGCCAGCGCGCTGTTGACCCAGGAGCCGCAATGCATCCCGCCATTGAAGGTGACCCAATCCGGATGATTGTCGAAATGAATGAGCGTCGTCGCAATGGACTGCCGCTCCAGAGCCCCATCGAGAAGCAGCGCCGTCACATGATGAAAGTCGCCGGAGCCCATGAAACAGAGCTGCGGATCCTTGCCGATTGCGGGCGTGTTCCGGACGATGTTGCGGCCGAGTTCGGCAAGCGCCTTCTGCTTGCTCCAGAGCCGCACCGCCCTGCCGGTTCCTTTATCGGCATATTGGCACGCGCCCGCAAACTTGCAGGCGCGCACGAAATCTGGCTGCAACTCCAACGCATCATCGAGATGAAGAAGAAGGAGTTGCACCGGTCTATCTCCGGGCTGCGCGCGTGAGAAGCTG
This sequence comes from Rhizobium cerradonense, assembly GCF_030182455.1. Classification (NCBI taxonomy): domain Bacteria; kingdom Pseudomonadati; phylum Pseudomonadota; class Alphaproteobacteria; order Hyphomicrobiales; family Rhizobiaceae; genus Rhizobium; species Rhizobium cerradonense. The sequence continues at coordinate 321,850 of NZ_JAQJCK010000004.1, read as the reverse complement.
ATCGAGCAGGGCAATCGCCAGATCGATCTCCTCGCGGGTGATGAGCAGGTTCGGCGCGAAGGTGATGACGTTCTTGTGGTAGCCGCCGACGTCCAGCACGAGGCCGTACATCTTGGAGCCGACCTGAATGTCGCCCTTCATGCCCTCGTCGCAAAGCCAGTCCATCGTCGCCTTGTCCGGCGTGTAGCTGTCGTCCTTGCAGATCTCCATCCGCAGGGCCAAGCCGAGACCGTCGACCTCGCCGACGATGGCATGGCGCTTCTGCAATTGTTTCAGCCCATCGAGGAAATAAGCGCCCTTGGCCATGATGGCCGCGCCGAAATCCTCCTCTTCCAACATCTTCATGGTTTCGAGAGCCACGGCGGTCCCCATCGGGTTGCTGGCGAAGGTGGAATGTGTCGAACCGGGCGGGAAGATTTCCGGATTGATCATCTCTTCCCTTGCCCAGACGCCTGAAAGCGGATTGAGCCCATTGGTGATCGCCTTGCCGAAGACAAGAGCATCGGGGGAAACGCCGAAATGCTCGATCGACCAGAGCTTGCCGGTGCGGTAGACGCCCATCTGGATTTCGTCGACGACGAGCAGGATGCCGTGTTCGTCCAGCACCTTCTTGAGTTCGATGAAGAAGTTCATCGGCGGAATGACGTAGCCGCCCGTGCCTTGGATCGGCTCGATGTAGAAGGCGGCATATTCGGACTTGCCCGCCTTCGGATCCCAAACGCCGTTATATTCGCTCTCGAACAGACGGGCGAACTTCTGAACGCAGTGATGCCCGTACTCTTCCTTCGACATGCCCTTCGGGCCGCGGAAATGATAGGGAAATTCGATGAACTGCGCCCGATCCCCGAAATGACCGTAGCGGCGGCGGTAGCGGTAGCTGGAGGTGATGGCCGAGGCGCCGAGGGTGCGGCCGTGATAACCGCCCTCGAAGGCGAACATCAGGCTCTTGCCGCCGGTATAGTTGCGCACCAGCTTCAGCGAATCCTCGACGGCCTGCGAGCCGCCGACGTTGAAATGAACCCGCCCCTTGCGCCCGAACTTGCGTTCGGCGTCCTGGGCGATCATGGCCGCCAGCTCCACCTTTTCCCGGTGCAGATATTGCGAGGCGACCTGCGGCAGCCGGTCGAGCTGCCGGTGTGCGGCGGCATTCAGGCGTTCGTTGCGGTAGCCGAAATTGACGGCGGAATACCACATCTGCAGATCGAGGAACGGCGTCCCTGACTGGTCGTAGACGTAGGAGCCTTCGCATTCCTCGAAGAATTTCGGCTTTGCCGTATAGTGGACCGTATCGCCATGGGAGCAATAAGCCTCCTCAAGGATGCGCAACTCCGCCTCAGATTTGACGGGCGATTGCATCTCGCCACTGAAGGCTTCGACTACATTGGTTTTCATTAATGCCTCTCGGTCTGGTTCACGCGATCTTGGAATGCAGCAGCGCGCGGTGCTCCCGTGCGGCACTGGGAAGAATGGCTTTCATCTTTGGAAGCAGGTCGGCGAAATTGTCGAAGCCGACATAGGAAATGCCGCGGTCATCGCAGTAATCGGCGAGCTTGGCTTTTGCGAAGACGAGATCGACCTTGTCGGCAACACAGAAATCGCTTCGCCCATCGCCGATGTAGATCTGCAGTTCAGTTCCCCTGACAACCCGGCATTTGCAGACGCCTGAACCGGACATGCAGCCGGCTGCCGTGGGCGACGGAGAAAGAGAATACAAGTCTCGGCCATGAGCGAAGCGATAGGTGAGGACGTTGGCGACTATTCTGAGGTCGCCGATGCCGTGACGTGCCAGGATATGGCGAATGAAATAGTCGACCCCATCGCTGACGATCGTCACGGGCAGATCACTGCGGTTGCAGTATGACAGGAAACCCTCAAAGCCGGGGTCGATGGACACCCCGTCCAGGAGAGCCTCGAGATCTTTGCGGCTCGCCTGCACGAGGGCGATCTGCCGGCGCATGCATTCGCCCGACCCTATCAGCCCCTGTTTCCACTGCTGTTCTATGTCTTCCCATTCGGAACCGGCGAAACGGGACAACACCATATCCGTCGCGTCTTCGATGGATATGGTTCCATCAAAATCGCAAAACACCTGCATAAAAAAACCCTTTCGCCTTATCCTGAAGTTGCGTTTAGCAACCACGGATGAGCCAGGCATGAGGGCAGGATGATGCGAAAATGAAAAACGAGCAGCCCCACGACTTCGTGAAAAGCTGAACCGTCCAGCGATGAGCACCGAGCGCTCGGATGGGTATATAGGGGTCGCTCTATTGGTTTTTGGGCAACCGCAGATCGACCCGCAGGCCGGTGCCCCAACGCGGCGTCAATAGCTGGATTGAGGCCGCCAGCCGGTCGGCCGTATCGGCGACGATCGCAAGACCGAGGCCGGCCCCTTCAGTGTGAAGCGTATTGAGCCGATAGAATCGCTGGAAGACCGCAGCACGCTCATCGGGCGGTATGCCGGGCCCGCTGTCGCTGATCGATATCAGCCAGAGCGCGTTTTCAGAGGAGATCACGACTTCGATCTTGCCGGCAACGGGTGTGTATTTGATGGCATTGTCCAAGAGGTTGCCGATCATCATGCGCAGCAGCGATTCATCCGTTTTGACTTGCGCCGTCTCGTCGCCTTCCAGCAGGACATCAAGCTGCCTGCTGGTGATGATATTGCCGAATTCCGCCAGAACAGACGCCACCATATGGTAGAGCGGGACGGGTGTCGGATTGAGGGGATGATGGCTTACCCTGGCCAGCCGCAACAATTGCTCGATCAGATGTGTGGCGCGATTGTTGCTGGCCACGAGGTCGGCGATGATCGTCTGCCGTTCCTGCTCGCTGTCGGTGTTGCCCAGCATCTGCAGCAGCAGCTTCACGCTCGCCTGCGGGGTGCGCAATTGATGTGCCGCAAGATCGGAGAAGCGCCGCTCGAGGGTCAATGAGTGACCGAGTTTCTCCAAAAGCTGATTGATTGAGCGGCCGAGCGGCAAGAGGTCACGCGGCAGGCCCTGGACAGGGATGGCGGAGAGATCGTCGGGCGACCGGGTGCGAATCTGGCGTACTAGCCCGTGGATCGTGCGCAGGCCGCTGTTGATGCCAAGCCAGATGAGGAAGCCGATGACCGGCACCAGCACAAGCAGCGGAAAGAAGAGATTGAGCAGGATGTTGGAGACCAACGTTTCCCGCAGGGCGATCTTCTCGCCGATCTCCATGACGATGGTCGTGTTCGGTATCGGCAGCGAGTAGACCCGCCATTCCTCTCCCTTATAGGTGAGCGTGGTGAAGCCGACCTTCTGCTGCGGCACATCGGACTGGAACGCCGTGCTGCTGTAGAAGCGAATACGGCCATCCACCCAGGCGCGAAACATGTGGGCGTCGGCATAGTCGTCGGCGTCCTCATTGAAGGATAGCTGGTTGTCCATGTTGAAGTCGATGTCGTCGATCTTCTTCGGAGAGCGGTCCGGCGATCTTTCCAGAGGGCGACGCAGCAAGCTCCAGATAACGTTCGCGTCATCGATGAGCTGGGCATCGTAGATATTGTTAATCTCGCGCGTTGCGCTGTTGAACGCGAAGGCGCCGATCACCACGATCGTCACCGCCACGACCGGCGCTATCCTGAAGAAGAGTTTGCGGGTTAGCGTGGACCTGATCATCGTTCGATCATGTAGCCGACGCCGCGGATCGACTTGATGAAATCGGTGCCGAGCTTTTTGCGCAGGTTGTAGATCGTCACCTCGATGGCGTTGCTTTCGACGCTGTTCTCGGCATCGTAAAGCGCATATTCGATATCGTTCTTGGTCACGTATCGGCCGCTGCGCTCCATGAGCAGCTTCAGCAGATGGAATTCCTTGGCGGTGGTATGAACCTGCGCGCTGCCCTTGCGGGCGACCATCGCCGACGGGTCGACCTCGACATCGCCGCATCGTATGAGGCTTTCGGTTCGCCCATCGCGGCGGCGAATCAGCGCGCGCAGGCGGGCAAGCAGTTCGTCGAGATCGAACGGCTTGACCAGGTAATCATCGGCGCCCTCATCGAGCCCCTCGACCTTCTGCCGTACCGCATCGAGCGCAGTCAGCAGCAAAACCGGCACCGCATTGCCCCGCTGTCGAATGCCTCTCAGCACCTCCATGCCATTGAGCTGCGGCAGGTTGATATCGAGAATAACAGCCGCGAAATGCGAATGCTGCGCAGCTTCGAGACCGGACTCGCCATCGCGCATCCAATCGACACCGTAAGCGTGTTTCTCCAAAGCCTTCTTGAGGGATGATCCGAGAATATTGTCGTCTTCAACAAGCAGAACACGCACGGTCGATCTCATTTTGCCAACGGGGATTAGAAAGCCGATGTGAACCGCAATTGAAGCGGCCTTGTGGCGGAGCTATACTGTGATGCTTAAGTTCAGCAAGACCTGCAAGAGCGTATTAGAGCTGCTTCCCAGTGTCCGATTGTCTTTCCCATCCCTCTCTCGGCATTCGACCCTATCCAAAGACGTTTGGTCTGCATGTCTTGTCCGTAGACTGCGGGCGGAGCTGAGGCAGCAGGGACATGAAAACGTTCGCTCTTGTCGTTCCGTCGCTGATCTCAATCACCTTCGCCCTTTCCTTCACCGCCTTCGCCGCGAACACCGCAACCACGGGAAGCGGCAATTCCGCGCCATGCGCCAAAATGGTGGAGAGTATCAATAATGGGTTGAAGACATCGGCGATCAGCGCCGCCGACAGAAAGCGGGCAAGCGCCCTGGTGGCTGAGGGTCTCAAGCGTTGCAAGGCCGACGACTATTCCGGCGCCAACAGCTATTTCATCGACGCCTTGAAGATGCTGCATAAGTAATGCATCCGGCACTCCCGCTGGCCGGATTGTCATCGCCTGGGACCGGAGCGGGAACGCCGCCGCTCATCCGGCCCCCAATCTCCGCATCGACGCCGCCAGGACCTCGAAAATGCGAGCATCCGTTGATTGCGCAACATTGAAGCGGAGGAAATTGCTTGCCGCATCCCTCTGGCTGAAGGCATTGCCGGGTGCCAGGATGATGCCTTCGGCGAGGCAGGCGCGGGCGACGTCGGCCGCATTCAGCCCCTCCGGCAGCCGGCACCAAAGGAACATGCCGGCCTGTGGCTTCAGCCAGGGCGTGATGCCGATTGCCTCCAATCGGGAGATGGTTTCGCTCATGGCCTTGGCAAGCCGGACTCGCAACGCCTCGATATGCTTGCGATAGCCTCCGTCCTTCAGGGCCGAGAACAACAGCTCGGCCCCCAATTGGCCACCGCTGAAGTTGGTGGCGATCTTCAGATCGACAAGGCCGTCGATCCAATCCCGCCGCGCCGCGATGAAGCCGCAGCGCACCGAGGCCGACAGCGTCTTCGAGAAGCTGCCGATATGGATCACCCGATCGAGCCCATCATAGGCGGCAAGCCGCGGCGCCGGCACGTGCTCGAAATCGGCAAAAATATCGTCTTCGATGATGATCAGGTTGGAAGCATCCGCCAGCTTCAACAGGCGATGCGCCGTCACCGGCGACAATGCGGCGCCGGTTGGGTTGTGAACGGCGGAATTGGTGATGTAGAGGCGCGGCTTATGTCTTTCGAGTGCCTCGGCAAACCGCTCGATATCCGGCCCTGTCGGCGTGAAGGGCACGCCGACGATATTGGCCCGGTGCGCCCGCAGGAGAGCGTGGAAATTGAAGTAGCAGGGATCGTCGACCAGCACGGTATCGCCCGGTTCGAGCAGGAAACGGCAGAGAAGATCGATGGCCTGCGTGCCGGATTCCATGAGCATGATTCGATCAGGCGACGCCGTAATGCCGTGTTCGCCCATGCGCCGTGCCAGAAGCTGCCGCAACGGCGGCAGGCCGAGCGGTGTTCCATAGTTGGTGAGAATGTCGCTCCCGCCGGTCCGCGCCAGGGTTCGCATCGCTCGACGCAGCGCCGCTTCCGGCATCCAGGAGGGCGGAAGCCAGCCGCAACCGGGCTTCAGCACAGCATCGTCCACCTCCAACGATTGCCGCGAAATCCAGAGCGGATCGACATCGCGTTCGAGCGGCGGAGCGATCTCCGACAGGGAAAGCGGCGCGAGCGGCCCACAGACGTAAAAGCCGGAACCGGGCCGCGAGCGGATGACGCCCTCGGCCGCCAGCCGCTCATAAGCCTCGACCACGGTGGAAACGGATACCTGCATCGTCCTGGCGAAGCTGCGCACCGAAGGAAGCCGCGCCCCCGGCACCAGGCTGCGTGCGGCAATGCGATTGGAAATCGCCGCCATCACGACCTCGATGCGCGTGCCGCTGGCCCCATTCGTTACAATGGTATCGTTCATCCGTACTGCACCCCACACCATAACAGTTTGCAAAAATTGTACTGCGCCGTCTCTGGAATGACCAGCCGACTTCGCCGATACCGGCCGATAAACTTGGAGCATCGGAATGGACAAGACGACAAGCGGCTGGATCTATGGAATGACGGGCGTGCTGATCTTCAGCGGCTCATTGCCGGCAACACGGGTGGCGGTGATGGATTTCGATCCCGTCTTCCTGACGGTCGCCCGCGCGGCGATTGCCGGCATTCTCGCGTTGTGCCTGCTGCTCGCATTTCGGGAGAAGCGACCGGTTCGCAACGATATCATCCCTCTTGCCATCGTGGCACTTGGATGCGTCGTCGGTTTTCCGCTGCTGACGGCACTGGCGCTAAAGCACGTCACCTCGGCGCATTCGATCATCTTCATCGGGTTGCTGCCGCTTGCCACGGCCATATTCGGCGTATTGCGCGGCGGTGAACGGCCGCGGCCGGCCTTCTGGATATTTTCCGCCGTTGGCAGCGCCATCGTCTGCGGCTATGCGCTGGCCCAAGGTATCTCCGCCTCGCCGGTCGGCGATTTGCTGATGCTGGCGGCAATCCTCGTTTGCGGGCTCGGCTATGCCGAGGGCGCGGTGCTGTCGCGCCGGCTGGGCGGCTGGCAGGTCATTTCCTGGGCGCTCGTCCTGTCGCTGCCGGTCATGATCGCGCTTTGCCTCTTCACCATGCCGCAGGCGATCGGCGGCATCGGCGAGCCGGCCTGGATCAGCCTGATCTATGTCTCGCTCTTCAGCATGCTGATTGGCTTCATCTTCTGGTATCGCGGATTAGCACAGGGCGGCATTGCTGCCGTCGGGCAACTGCAGTTGCTGCAGCCCTTCTTCGGCCTGGCGCTCGCCGCTACCTTGCTGAAGGAAAGCGTCAGTTGGTCCATGCTTGCGGTGACGCTCGGCGTTGTCGCCTGTGTCATGGGCGCAAAGAAATTCGCGCGATAGCCTCCCGAGAAAATCAAATTCGCTCTTGCTCTACTAAACCGATCGGTCTAGAATAATCTTATCGGTCCAAAAGGAGCAAGCTATGGCCACCCCACTCGTGCCGCCGTTTACCCGCGAAACCGCTAACGCCAAAGTCCGCATGGCCGAAGACGGCTGGAACAGCCGCGATCCCGAACGTGTCTCGAAGGTCTATACCGAAGACAGCCAGTGGCGGAACCGCGCCGAATTTCCGCGCGGCCGCAAGGAAATCGTCGAATTCCTCACCCGCAAATGGGCCAGAGAGTTGGACTACCGGCTGATCAAGGAACTATGGGCCTTCGACGGCAACCGCATCGCCGTGCGTTTCGCCTATGAATGGCGCGACGATAGCGGCCACTGGTTTCGCTCCTATGGCAATGAAAATTGGGAATTCGACGCCGAGGGCCTGATGCAGCGCCGCTTTGCCTCGATCAACGACATGCCGATCAAGGAAGAAGACCGGAAATTCCATTGGCCGCTCGGCCGCCGTCCGGACGACCATCCAGGGCTTTCCGATCTCGGACTCTGAGACGATGACACGCACCATCTTCGAAAAATCGGACGCCATCATCCTCGTTGCCGAAGTCTTTCGTGAACTCGGCTACGAGGGTGCATCGATGAGCAACATCACGGCGCGTACCAAACTGTCGAAGGGCAGCCTCTATCACTTCTTTCCCGGCGGAAAGGAGGAGATGGCGGCGGAGATCATGGCCAATATCGACGCCTGGTTCGTCAACGAGATGTTCAAGCCGCTCGAAGAAGACGAACCGCACGCCGCCATTGCCCGCATGTGGGAGACAACAGACACTTATTTCCGCTCCGGCCATCGCATCTGTCTCATCGGCGCCTTCGCGCTCGACGAAACACGCGACCGTTTCGCAGCGGCGATCCAGACCTATTTCAACCGATGGATCGAAGCACTTGCCGGCGCTTTGACGAGAGCGGGCCTCAAGACGGCAGAAGCAAATGCGCTCGCCGAAGAAGCGGTAGTCGGTATCCAGGGCGCACTGATACTTGCGAGAGCGCTGGGGGACGACGCGATTTTTGGGCGAACGCTTCGACGGTGGCGGGAGCGGGTGGAAGCCAAGTTGGGGTGACCCGGCTGCCTATTGTTCTGCCGCTTCTTCCGCTGTCCAGAATGCAAGGCCGCAGAACAGGATCGTCGTGCCGATATCCAGAATTTTTGGCACTTTGCCGAGAATGAACCGGTCGCGTAGCAAAGAACGAAGGAAACAAGCGCGGCCAGGAACAGCGCTACGGTCGGGCCAATGAAACCATCCGCCACCGCCCGCGCACCCGACATATCGATGCCGCCGCTACAGATGGCGGCGCAGGCGACGGCCCTCTGGTCACTGGTGCATGGCTTCGCTATGCTGCGGCTCGAGGGACGCCTGGACGGCATGATCAGATCGCTTCCTGGCGACGAGACGGCGGATAGTTTGCTGGACGCGATGCTTTCGGCCATCCGCGTCGTAGATGATTAAGCTTCTCGAGGCAGCCGCTGCTAGTATATCTGACGGGTGCTCCGATTTTAAACAATCGTCCACAAAAGCGTGGCAGCATTAATCATCTTTGATTTGCAACTGTCCGAGCTCCTATGCTCAGCAGAAACCGGGGGGCGCCGAGGAGATGGATCAGACAATGCTGCAACAGACCAACGAAACCGACGATGCGTTGATCGACCGTCTGCAACGTTCGGCCTTCGACTATTTCATGCTGTACACCAATCCGGAAAATGGGCTGGTGGCGGATACTTCGATCAAGACGAGCCATTGCAGCATCGCCGCCGTCGGCTTCGCGCTGTCGAGCTATCCCGTCGCCGTCGAACGCGGCTGGATCAGCCGCGCGGATGCGGCCCAGCGCGTGTTGACCGCGCTGAATTTTTTCGCCGAAAGCCAGCAGGGCGAAGAGCGAGGCGCCACCGGTCATCGCGGCTTCTACTATCACTTCCTCTATATGGCGACCGGCAACCGGGCCTGGAACAGCGAACTCTCCACCATCGATACCGGCCTTTTCCTGCTCGGCGTATTGACGGCGGCAGCCTATTTCAACGGCCCCGATCAGAACGAAGAGGACATTCGCACACAGGCGCAGTTTCTCTATGAGCGCTGCGATTGGCATTGGGCGCTGAACAAGGGCAAGACGATCAGCATGGGCTGGAAGCCGAGCAGCGGTTTCCTGCGCTGGCGCTACCAGGGCTATGACGAGGCGATCTTTCTTTATGTGCTGGCACTCGCTTCGCCCAGCCATCCCATACCGTCATCGAGCTACGACGCCTTCGCCTCGACTTATACCTGGATGATGTTCAAGGACACGCCCTATCTCTATGCCGGGCCGCTGTTCATCCACCTCTTCTCGCACGCCTGGATCGATTTTCGCGGCATCGCCGACCGGCATGTGGCCGACAAGGACACGGACTATTTCCGCAACACCCAGACGGCCATCGCCGTTCAGCGCGATTACACCGACCGCAACCCGGGCCACTTCGTCGGCTATGCCAGGAACATCTGGGGGCTCTCGGCCTGTGACGGCCCGAATCCGACCGGCACCAAGCACAGCCGGCGTTACAGCCCTAAGGTTCTCGGCTATGCCGCCCGCGGCGCGCCGCTCGGTCCCGACGACGGTACGATCGCGCCCTGGGGCCCGTTATCCTGCCTGCCGTTCGACCGCCAAGCCGCCCTCGACGGCACCAAGGCCCTGCTTTCCACCTATCCGAACCTGTTGCTGGACGGCCGCTTTCCCGGTGGCTTCAACCCCAGCGTCAGAGGCCCAGGCCCAGAAGGCTGGGTGGACGACCGCTCGGTCGCCATCGACCAGGGCCTGCTCGTGATGATGATCGAAAATGAGCGCAGCGGGCTGATCTGGAACCTGATGCGGCAATCGCCGATCCTGCGCCGTGGCCTCGAACGCGCCGGCTTTATCGGCGGCTGGCTGAACGAAGGGCAGACGGCGCCGGCGATCGTCTGATCTGTGGATCGCGGGTGGCCGTCAGGCACCCGACCATCACCGTCGGCGGCTCAAAGCCTCTCTATCGCGGCAATCACTTCGTCCTCGACACTGATGCCTTCACTCAGCGCAAGGCGTCGTGAGTTCTGCCCACGCCGGCCGGGCAGGCGGACATTGGGATCGCTGGTGATCTCACTTGCCAGCAGGGCCAGCCGCTGCGCCGTATCGCCCGCACTCATCGCCGCCGGATTGATGGCGATGATCGTATGCCCCAGCGCGGGTGGCGAACCCTGATCGTCGAACAGCGACGAAGATTCGAAAGAATAGTTGGCGCCAGTCAGGCCGGCGGAGAGGATCTCTACCATCATGGCCAATGCCGCCCCCTTTGATTCACCGGCGGGGATCATCGTGCCGGCCAACGCCTCCTCGGCATCGGTCGTCGGCTTGCCGTCGCGGTCATACGCCCAATCGGCCGGGATCGGCGCGCCCTTCTGCCGGGCGGCCATGACCTTGCCGCGCGCCACTTTTGATAGCGCGAGATCGATGACGATGGGATCGTCATCCGGTAGCGGCGCGGCGAAGGCGATCGGATTGGTGCCAAAGACGGGCCTTTTGCCACCCCAAGGCGCCATGGATGCCGGCGCATTGGCGACCATCAGCGCCACCAGCCCCTGATCGGCAAAACGCTCGACCGTCAGGCCCATGACGCCGGCATGATGCGAGCGGCTGATGGCCGCCAGCGCGATCCCCTGTTCGCGAGCAACAATGGAAAGCTCGGCAACGGCGAGATCGAGCGCCGGATAGGCATAGCCGTTGCCGGCATCGATGCGCAGCACGGCAGGATAGGGTCGAAGGAGCTGTGGCTTGGCGAAGCCGTCGGTCTTGCCGATCTTCGCCTGCCCGGCATAGGCGGGCACGCGGCGCAGACCATGGCCGCCCTGCCCGGCCGCCTCCGCCGCGACGAGGGCGACCGCCACCGAACGGGCGTTTTCCGCACTGACTCGATTTCGCTGCAGCGCCTCCACAACCAGCGTTTCGGCCTCGGCGAGCGACAGATGCATGGTGAGCGACCTTGGAATGATGAAGGAGGGCGAAGACGTTTCTACGCCCATGCACTCCTCATCGCAACGCAAGGATTGCGACGCTCGTCTTACTCGACGTCGAACTTGACGCCCTGCGCCAGCGGCAATGTCCTGCCGTAGTTGATAGTATTGGTCGCCCGGCGCATATAGGCCTTCCAGGCATCCGAGCCGGACTCACGGCCGCCGCCGGTCTCCTTCTCGCCGCCGAAAGCACCGCCGATTTCAGCGCCGGAAGGGCCGAGATTGACATTGGCGATGCCGCAGTCCGAACCGCGCGCCGAGACGAAGGCTTCCGCCTCGCGCATGTCATTGGTGAAGATAGACGACGACAGGCCCTGCGGCACGGCATTGTGCAGCGCCACTACCTCGTCGAAATCACTGTACTTCATCACATAGAGAATCGGCGCGAAGGTTTCGTGCTCGACCGGTCCGGTCTGGGCCGGCATCTCGACCAGGGCCGGACGGACGTAGAAGGCATCGGCCGCGCCACTTTCGACGCGTTCGCCACCCGTCACCTTGCCGCCGGCCGACTGTGCCTGGCCGAGGGCTGCCTGCATCTTGTCGAAGGCCTGCTTGTCGATCAGCGGGCCGACGAGCGTGCCCGTTTCCAGCGGATTGCCAATGGTGACCGAGCCATAGGCCTTTTGCAGGCGTGGGACGAGCTGATCATAGACGCTTTCATGCACGAAGAGGCGGCGCAGCGTCGTGCAGCGCTGGCCGGCCGTTCCCATGGCGGAAAAGGCGACGCCGCGCAGCGTCAGATCGAGATCGGCCGTTGGGCAGACGATCGCGGCATTGTTGCCGCCGAGTTCGAGAATGGCACGAGCGAAGCGGTTGGCGAGACGCGGACCGACAGCGCGGCCCATGGCTGTCGAGCCGGTCGCCGAAACGAGCGGAATCTTCGGATGATCGACCAGCACCTCACCGACATCACGGCCGCCGATGATCAGCGTCGAGAGATTGGCCGGCGCCTCGCCGCCCTCGGCGACATAGCGCTTCAGCGCCTTTTCGAACAGGGCCTGTACGGCAAGCGCCGTCAGCGGCGTCTTTTCCGATGGCTTCCAGACAGTGGAGTTGCCGCAGACGATGGCGAGCGCCGCGTTCCACGACCAGACCGCAACGGGGAAGTTGAAGGCGGAAATGATGCCGATCGGCCCCAGCGGATGCCAGCTCTCCATCATTCGATGTTCCGAACGCTCGGTGGCAATGGTCAAGCCATAAAGCTGGCGCGAAAGACCGACGGCGAAATCGCAGATGTCGATCATCTCCTGCACTTCGCCGAGGCCCTCGGAGGTGATCTTGCCGACTTCGATGGAAACGAGACGGCCGAGCGCTGCCTTGCCGATGCGCAGCTCTTCACCGAGCAGGCGGATCAGCTCGCCGCGCTTGGGCGCCGGTACAGCGCGCCAGGAAAGAAACGCCTCATGCGCCTTGTCGATCGCAGCCTTCGCTTCGGCAGCCGAATGCTCCCTCAGGCGGCCGATTTCAGCGCCGGTTACCGGTGAGGTGACGGCAAGTGTTCCGCCCGTGTAGCGATCGGCGGCAACGCCGAGTTCGGTCAGGATTGCCTTGGTCTCGGCGGCGAGATCGAGTGTGGCGGTCATGTCATCTTCCTCTTCTTGTTATGATGGTCCGGTTCCCGTCCCTGGAACATCCCGCTTTCAGGTGAAATCACCAAGCCGATAGGATGCTCTAGTCCCTCGCGCCTACAAAATGCGCAGCCTGGGCGCCGGCTTCGTACCACATTTCCTTCAGCGCACGGAAGCCGGGCTCGCGCGGATCGGTCACCGGCAGCGGCAAGTCGGCTTCGGAGACCCGGCCGAGAATATGGTCGGCCACTATTTTCCCGAACACCGTGCCCGGCGCGATGCCGCGCCCATTATAGCCGGAAAAGCCGACGACATTCGGCGCGAACCTATGGAAGCGCGGCAAGGCATTGTCGGTCATGCCGATCTTGCCATACCACTCACTTTCAAAGGCGATATCTCCGAGCTGCGGAAACAGCTTTTTCAGCGAACGACGCGCCCAGTTCTTGTGGACGGCAAGCCCGGTATTGCGCAATGCGCCGACGCTGCCGAAGACAAGGCGGCCGGCCTGGTCCATGCGGAAGGACGACAGGATTTCCTTCGTATCCCACGCGCCCTCACGACCGGGTAGCACCGATCTGCGCAGATTGTCGCCAAGTGGTACGGTGGCGAAATTGAAATAGGGCAGATGCACCTGTTCCTGGCGCACCTCTTGCCAGGGACCGGTGCTGTAAGCATCCGTCGCGACGACGATCCAATCCGCACTGACACTGCCGCCGGCGGTTTTGACGATCCACCGCCCGCCATTCCTCTCGGTCGCCGTCACGCGGCTGCTTGTGTGGATGACAACGCCGGCCTTGGCCGCCACATGCGCCAGGCCGCGGACATAGGCGAGCGGCTGCAGCGTACCGGCGCGCATGTCGAGCAACGCTCCCGCGTAGGCAGAACTCCCCACCCGCCGCGCCGTCTCGTCCGTATCGAGCACGGTGACCGGGGCACCGTGCTTGCCCCATTGACGGGCACGCTCTTCGATCTCCTTCAGTCCCTCGGACCCGACGGCGCAATGCAGCGTGCCGTTGCGTTCCAGCTCGCAGGCGATGCCGTGTTTCTCGATCAGCGCCATTACCAGCTTCGGCGCATCGCCAAGAAGCTCCAGCAGCCGTTCACCATGGACGGGACCCAGCACGCCAGGCAGGTCGTCGGGCATGACCCACATGCCGGCATTGATCAGACCGACATTGCGCCCCGCGCCGCCAAAGCCGATTTCATTGGCTTCCAGCAGCACCACCTTGGTTCCGGCTTCCGCCAGATGCAGCGCCGAGGACAGCCCCGTATAGCCGCCGCCGACCACCACCACGTCGGCCGAAACATCGCCTGCAAGCGGCCCGGTCGCAGGCGGCGGCGGAGCAGTCTTCTCCCAAAGTCCGTGAGAGCGAGGGTCATTCAGCATCGAGTCGATCCGGTTGGCTAAAAGAATCCCGTCAATCTAGCGCCACCTCCCGACTTGCGGAAGCGGCAAGCGCGACATCCGGTGGATAGAGAAAAACTTGCATGGCCACGCCGCTTTCGACCATTATAGAGCAAAGCGCCGGCCGCCATCGCGGCCGCGACAGAGTCAGGACAATCTCATGAAGCCCATTTTCGTTCAGCTCCAATGCGCACCCGGCAAGACCTACGAGGTCGCCGACGCGATCTACCAGACGGAGCTGGTCTCGGAACTCTATTCCACCAGCGGCGACTACGACCTGCTGCTGAAGGTCTACATCAAGGACGAGCAGGATATCGGCAAGTTCATCAACGACAACATCGCCAATATCCCGGGCATCGTCCGCTCGCTGACCACACTGACATTTCGGGCGTTTTGAGAGGTCCGGCTGAGGAGGAGTTATGCCGCTCTTTCCGAGATGACCCCTCACCCCAACTCTGTCCCCGCGTGCGGGGAGAGGGCAAGGGTGAGGGGCCATGCACAAGCCCAACCTTCCCTGACGGAATGTTCCGATATTAACCTTCTTGCTTGAAACGGCGCGATCCCTCGTCCGCAATTAAGCTCTTTTTAACCAGCAAGATGGTGTGCTTTGCGCCGATCAAGAGACGGCGCTTTCGCGCGCCTGATCGCCGCGGCTTTGTGCGGCCAAAGATCGAGGGCGGGTCAATGACATCGGCTATTTCGGATATTCAAGCACAGAATGCCTCGGGACCGCTGATCGTGCATGTCGTGCGCCAGTTCCTGCCCAACAAGGGCGGGCTGGAAGATGTGGTCGCCAACCTCTGCCGGCAGTTGATCCGCCGCGGCTATCGTGTCCGCGTCGTTACCTGCAATAGCCTGTTCTCCGATCCTACCCATAAACTTGTACCGGCCGAAACCATCGATGATATCGAGATCGTCCGCATCCCCTGGTCCGGCTCCAGCCGCTATCCCTTGGCGCCGCAGGTTTTCAAGCATATCGCCGATGCCGACCTGATCCATGTCCATGCCGTCGATTTCTTCTTCGACGCGCTTGCCTGGGGCAAGCTGTTCCATGGCCGCCCGATGGTTGCCACCACCCATGGCGGCTTCTTCCATACGCCGAAATATGCCGCCATCAAGAAGCTCTGGTTCAACACCGCAACCCGGCTTTCGGCCCTTGCCTATGCCGAGCTCGTCTGTTGCAGCCTGTCGGACGAGCGGCTGTTTTCCGGCATCGCCGCCAGCCGCACCCGCCTGATCGAGAACGGCGCCGATGTCGGCAAATTCGCCAATTGCGCCGCGCTCGAAGCCCGCCGCCGCATCGTCACTATCGGCCGCTTCTCCGTCAACAAACGGCTTGACCGCATGCTTGACGTCATGAAGGTGCTCGCCGCCCGCGATCCGGATTGGCATCTCGACATTATCGGTGCCGTCTCCGATCTCGATCAGCCGGCGCTGGAGAAGGAAATCGCCGTCCGCGAGCTTGGCCGCCATGTCTCGCTGCATGTGTCGATTGACAATGGCGCCATCCGCAACGTTATCGCCCGCGCCTCGCTTTTTGCTTCCGCCTCCGAATATGAGGGCTTCGGCCTGGTGGCGATCGAGGCGATGAGTGCCGGCCTGCTGCCGGTGCTGCACACAAACGATGCCTACAAGGCGCTCGCTGAAACCCATCCGACGCTAATGCTTTCCGATTTTTCCAATCCGGAAACCGCCGCCGATGCCCTAGCCGCCGCTTTCGCGCGTCTCGGTGCCGAAGGCCTGGGCCTGAGAGAAGAACTCATTCATGACGCCCGCGCCTATGCCTGGGACGAGGTCGCGCAACGCTATGTGGATGTCTATGCCGAAGCCATGACGCCAAGGGGCGAACGGCCTCAACCGCTGCGCCATCGCGGCCAGGTCGCATAGCCTTCCAATATGCCCATCAGCCAGGCGCGCTTGTAACGCGCCGTATCGACCCTGCATCGCACCAGCGCTGCCAGCCAGCCGGCGACAGGCCTGCACAGGCGGTAGCCGACATAGGCGAGCGGAAAGCGCTGCTTGCGCATCAGCGCGCCGAAGCCGCGGCCATATTTGCGCGCCCGTTCGATCTGCCGCGGGCCATATTCGCTGGTGACCTGATCATGGTGGACGATCAATTCCGGAAAGAACATCAGCCGCTTGCCTGCAGCAAGAGCACGCAGCAGGAAATCCGCCTCCTCGCCGCTTTGGAATGGCGAGTCCGAGCCGACCCCGAGATTCTCGTCGAAGCCGCCGATGGCGGCCAGCGCCGCACGGCGCACGAAAATGCTGTTGGAGTTGCCGCATTTCAGATAGTTCCAGCGCGTCACCGCAAGCGACGTTTCGCCTGTCGGGCTGACGGAGGCCAAGCCGTCGGCATCGAGTGTACGACCGGTGACGATGGCAAGCTCCGGGTGCGCGGCAAACAGCCGCTCCGCCGTCTCCAGCGTATCGGGCTCATACCAGCAATCATCATCGGGAAAGCAGACATAGTCGCCATTCGCGGCGGCCATTCCGTTGTTGCGTGCCCGCGAAAGGCCCTTGGCCGAGCGGACATGGCGGATCATGAAGAAGGGCGAGAAGCTTCCGATCAGCTCCGACAGCCGATCGTCAGGATTCTGGTCGACAAGGACCACCTCGAAATCCCTGTGACGCTGACTCATCAGCGACTGAAACAGTCGTTCCAACTGGTCGAAGCGGTCGATCGTACAGACGATGAGGCTGAACAAAGAGGACTCCCGAACAAGCGGCAAGACAGCCAATATCGGAAATATGCATATTAGCCGAAGTAAAAATGAAAGTTACATTAGGAATAGACGGTAAATATTAAGGCATATGAAATACAGCAGGCGCTATCTCCATGAAGAGCCGGCATTTGCGGCCAATTTCTGCGACCTGGGGAACGGTAATCTTCATGACGAAGAGCATCATGGCGAATTCGGCGTTGAACGCGGCGGCGGGGCTGACCCTGCTGGCGACCGGTTTTGCCTGTTCGATCATCGCTGCCCGCCTGCTTGGCCCGGAAGCTAACGGCATCATCGCCTTTTCGCTCTGGTTGACGACCACGGGCGCGCTCGTCGCCGAACTCGGCACCGGCATCACGCTACTGCGCATACTGCCGCAACTAAAAGTCCAGGGCTATTCGACGGAGGAGCGGCGCGGCTTTGCGGCCTACCTCCTGCACCCGACGATCCTGTCGACGCTGATCCTGCTCGCAGGCTACACGGCCTTTTATTGGGAAGCGGAGCGGCTGCATTGGGCAAACGATGAATGGTCCGTCATCGTCATCACCGGCGCGTTTTTCGTCCTTCAGTCGCTGGGCGCCTACAGCAAGAACTATCTGGTCGGCGAACAACAGCTCGGCGCTTTCTTCCGCATCACCCTGACAAGTTCGGTGCTGCAGCTCGCCACCGTGCTTCTCGGCGCCATCTTCTTTGGCGTCAGCGGCGCTCTTGCCGGCTATGCCATCGGTCAGCTCCCGATGTTCGTTTCCAGCCTGAGGATCGCAGTCGCGCGCCGGAACAGTTGCGGCGTCAGCCTTGGCTATCTCGTCAGTTCCTCGCTCATTCTCTCGGTCGAATTCATCAACAGCTCGATCTTCCTGAACCGCATCGAGCTGGTCTTCCTGCAGCATTACTGGGGCATCGAAGCAGTCGGCTTCTACGCCGTCGGCCTGTCGCTTGCCAATCTGGCGCTGCAGCTTCCGGTGCAGTTGAGCGGCAGCCTGCTGCCCTATTATTCCGAACAGATGCATTCGCAGGCGTCGGGCAAGTTGCCGGTTCATGTCTTCGAGGGCGTCGCGCGCGCCATTTCCTATATTACCCTGCCCATGAGCTTCGGCCTTGCGGCGATCGCCCCTGAGCTGGTGGTAACGATCTTCGGCAAGCCCTTCGGCCCGAGCGGCGGCATGGTGGCGCTGCTGTCGCTGACGGCTGCTCCCTACGTCTTCATGCAGATCTGCACGCAATATCTCTACTCCATCGACCGCATGCGCGAGCGTACCATCATCGGCGGCGTCGCCAGCGTCATCATGGTCGTCGGCTGCCTGATCGCAGTGCCCTCGTATGGCGGCGAAGGTGCCGCGCTAGTGCGGTTGCTCGCCTTCTCCGCCATGTGCGTGCTGATGGTGCGCCGCATGGAATTCGAGGGCTCGATGCACAGTATGTTCGTCAGCCTTGCCAAGGTGACCGGCGCATCCGCGCTCTGCGCCGCCGCGGCCTATGGTTTCATCCATGTGCTGCCCGGCATTCCCGGCCTCGTCAGCGCCGTCATTGCCGGCATCCTGGTCTATGGCCTGGCGCTCCGGCTGCTGAATGCCGTGCCGCCGGAGGATATCGCCGTCCTTCAGCAAATTGCCGCGCGTCTGCCCCGGCGCGCTC
Organism: Rhizobium cerradonense; assembly: GCF_030182455.1. NCBI lineage: Bacteria > Pseudomonadati > Pseudomonadota > Alphaproteobacteria > Hyphomicrobiales > Rhizobiaceae > Rhizobium > Rhizobium cerradonense. Next base: position 303,179 of record NZ_JAQJCK010000004.1, on the reverse strand, counting down.
ATCCGATTGCCGTTCACGCGCTGGCATGGCTGGCGCCGCGCCGAATTTGAGGAGAATGCCATGGCTGCGTTGGGAGCCGCCGAATACCAGGGCCCGCTTAAGGATGTCACCCCCGCCGCCACGCCGGTGACTTTCGCCGGAACTGTCGGCCTGTTCATGCCCGCCGCGGCACCGACGAGCCAGACGGCCGTATTGTTCCTCAGCCCCTGGGGTTTCGAGGAAATGTGCACCCGCAAATTCTGGCGCATTCTCGCCGAAGATTTTGCCAAGGAAGGTATTGCCAGCCTCCGCTTCGACTATGCCGGCACCGGCGATGCGCTCGACGTTGCCGATCCGGGTGAAGGACTGGCGCTCTGGGAAGGCACGGCCCTCGCCGCCGCCGGCATGCTGCGATCGCTCTCCGGCTGCGAGCGGCTTATCCTGGTGAGCCAAGGGCTCGGAAGCGTCGTCGCCCTTGATATTGCAGAGCAGCTCTCCGGCGTCGACGGCATCGCCTTTCTGGCTCCGACCATTTCCGGCCGCGCCTATCTGCGCGAATTGACCGTTTGGTCGAAGATGATCGACGAGGGCATGGGGCTCACCGAAGCGCAACGCCGGGCCGAGGGCGTGACCATCGCCAGCCTGCAGATGCCGGACTCTATCGCCGCCGCGGTCAAGAAACTCAATCTGATGACGCTTGCCCATATCAGCGCGCCGGATTGCCTTGTCCTGACGCGGCCCGGCCGCCCTGGAGACGCCGATTTCGCTGCCCATCTCGAAACCCTCGGCCCACGCGTCGAACGCTCGGCCTATGAGGGCTATGACGAGCTGGTATCGAACCCGACCGTAGCCACCATGCCGCTCGAAGCCGGCCGGAAAGTTCTGGACTGGGCACGGTCGATCGCGACGGAAGAATCCGCGACGGCATCTCGCAGAATTCTCCGCGCGCCGCGCGCCGAACCGCTGATCGGCGACGGTTTTCGCGAAACGCCGCTGCGCTTTGGCGAGGGCAACCGCCTCTCCGGCATTCTCTGCGAACCCACAGGCACCCGTGCGGGCGCGACGGCATTGCTTTTGACCACGGCCTATGACCGCCATGCTGGCTGGGGCCGAATGTCGGTGACCATGGCGCGAACGCTTGCACGCGACGGCATCCCCTCGCTGCGTTTCGATACCGCCAACGTCGCCGACAGTCCGCCGCTTCCCGATGCGCAGGAACAGGTGCTCTATTCCCCCGCGCAGCTTCAGGACGTTAGCGCCGCTCTCGACCTTCTGGAGGCGGAGAAACTGTTGCCCGCCTTTGCCGTTGGCCGCTGCAGCGGTGGCTATCTCGCTTATCAGAGCGCTATCCAAGATGGCAGGTGCGGCGGTCTGATCACCGTCAACCCCTATGCTTTCTTCTGGGATGAAACCCAGCCCGTGGAGGAAGCCCTGCGCTTCGTGCCGCGTTCGCTCGAGACCTACGGCCAGAAATTCCTGCAGTTTGAGACGCTGAAGCGGCTCTATGGCGGCCAGATCGACGCCAAAAGTGCGGCGCGCAACATCGTCGTGGCGCTGGCGCGGCGCGCCGTCCGTCTCGGCCGCCCCCTCCTCGGCGTTCTCCCGTTCTTCGCCGGCGAGCACGAAACCGTCATCAACGGCTTCCGCTCGCTCGTCAAACGCCAAGTCGATATTTCCCTGATCTACAGCGCCCACGACATTGGTCTCGATCATTTCCGCGAACATTTCGGCGAAGATGCCGCCGGCCTCAAGAATTTCCCCGACATCCGCCTCACCATCATTCCCGATACCGACCACAATCTGACGCCGCCCTATGCGCGCAAAGTATATTTGCGAGAGGTGAAGGAGATGGGATTGAGGCTGTGGCGGCGCTGAAATAGGGCCACGGCAATTCCGGAAACACTCGCACTATCGGGTACTTGCTGTATAGTTGCTCCATGAGGCTCCTGATCGTCGAAGACAACCGCGAACTGGCGTCCTGGCTCGGCAAGGCGCTGCGTCAGGCGCAATATGCCGTCGACATCGCCTATGACGGCGAGGACGCCGAACATATGTTGAAAGTGGCGGGTTACGCGGTCGTCATCCTCGATCTGTCACTGCCGAAAATCGATGGGTTGACGCTGTTGAAGCGCTTGCGCCAAAGCGGCAACAAGGTGCCGGTCATCATCCTGACCGCCAATGCCAGCCTCGACGGCCGTGTTGCCGGGCTCGACAGCGGCGCCGACGACTATCTGGCAAAGCCTTTCGAAATCGCCGAGCTGGAAGCCCGTATCCGCGCCCTTGTCCGCCGCGGCCATGATCGCGCCGCACCCGAAATCGCCGTGGGCGACCTGCTCTTCGACGGCGGCACGCGGCAGTTCTTTCTTGGCGGCGAAACCCTGGCGCTCACGCCGCGCGAACATGCCGTGCTCGAACATCTCGTCATGAAGGTCGGCACGACAGTCACCAAGACCGCGCTGTCCGAAAGCGTCTTTGGCTTCGACGATCTCGCCGACACCAGCGCCATCGAAATCTACGTGCACCGCGTCCGCAAGAAACTCGAAGGCAGCGCCGTGCAGATCGCCACGCTGCGTGGCCTCGGCTATCTCCTTCGCCATGCGCAATGACGAAAGCCAAGCACGCAAGGGACGTCTGCGCCGCGCCATCGCAGGGCTGACCTCCAGCCTGCGGGCGCAACTCTTTGCCTGGGTGGTACTGACGCTGATCGGGGCGATCTGCGTCAATCTGTACCTCAGTTTCCACTCGGCGAACGCCACCTCGGACCTCGTCACCGACCACACGCTGCTTGCATCGGCCCGCGTCATCGCCGAAGCCGTACATGTCGATGCAAACGGCACTGTCCAAGTCGATCTCCCACCGGCGGCGCTGGAAATGTTCGATACCGGTTATGGCGACCGCGTCTTCTATCAGGTGGTGACCGCGTGGGGGAACCTCGTCGCCGGCTATCCCGATCTGCCGCAACCGAAGAAACAGCAGGTCGGTGAAGATACCACATTCCGCGCCGATCAGGTTCGGCTGATGATGCTGAACCATCCGATCGTCGGCCTTAGCGAAGACAGCACGATCTCCGTCACCGTCGCCGTCACCCACAAAAGCCAATACGCCATGCGCCGCAGGCTGTGGCTCTCGGATTTCACCAAGCAGCTCGTGCTCGTGCTGCTCGCCGGCCTGGTGACCATTATCGGCCTGCAGCGCGGTCTGACACCGGTGCTGCGGCTACGTGATGCGGTGCGCGAACGCGGCCGCCAGCGGCTGGACCCGCTGGAGCCGGATATGGTGCAGAGCGAGCTACGCCCCCTGGTTCATGCGCTGAACGATCATATGGAGCGGGTGCAGAACCAGATGGCGGCACAGCGCCGATTCGTCTCCAACGCTGCCCATCAGTTGCGCACGCCGCTTGCGCTCATCTCGACGCAGGCAAGTGTGGCGGCGCGCGAGGACGACAATGCCAGACGTGACGAAGCCCTGACGGCACTACGCTCCAGTACAAGGCAGGTGACACGGCTGGCGAGCCAGCTTCTCACCCTGTCGCGGGCCGAACCCGGCAGCCGCCGTCCACGTAGCGACACGATCGACCTCGTTGCCACCGCCCGGCAAGTCTTGGAAAACCTGGCGGAAGAAGCGCTGAGACGCAACATCGACCTGGGACTGGAGGCCGATGGCGCGCCGGTCCATGTCGAAGGCGACGGCACCATGCTGCGCGAGATGCTGGTCAATCTCGTCGACAATGCCCTGCGTTATACCCCGGCCAATGGCCGCGTCACGGTCGGGGTCCGGCTTGATGACAACAACGCCGTACTGTCGGTGGAGGACAACGGTCCGGGCATTCCCGAGGCCGAACGCGGGCAAGTATTCGAGCGTTTCTACCGCATCATCGGCACGGAGCCCGAAGGCAGCGGCCTCGGATTAGCCATCGTCCGCGAAGTCGTCGACGGCGCCGGCGGCACGATCGCGCTCAGCGACGCGCCCGGCGGCGGCTTGTTAGTGACCGTAAGGCTGCCGGCGGTTTGACCGAGTCCCAACCGCCAGCAACCAGAAAGAAGCAGGACCGTTATCCTGCCGCCCGAGGCTGGACTTCGCCCTTGTTCAGGAAAAATGTCTTGTCGAACAGCGCCAGATCCAGCGGATTGGGCAGACGGACATCCTTGAGATCGGGATAGGCTTTCATCGACGGATCGTAGGACCGATCGATCTGCGAGATGAAGACGAGGATCAGACCTCTCTCACGCGCAAAGGATCGCAACGTCAGGACCTGCACCATCAATTCCGGCTTCTGCCGGTTTTGATCGAGGATTTGCAGGTAATCGATGACCACCAGCGTTCCCTTGGGCATCGACGCCAGCCTCTCGACGATATAGTCGGCGCTGATCGCGTCTGAACAGTCAAATTCGAACCGGTCTTTGAAAGACTCGAACTCAGCGCCAATCATGCGGAAACGATCGAGAACGGCCCTTTCGGTATCCTCCAGTGTGAAGAAGATGCCACGGTTGCCGGCTTTCATCGCCTCGACCGCCAGCCTCAGACTCATCAGCGTTTTGCCGTGGCCCGGACGGGCACCCAGAAGCACCAGGTCGCCAGGATCCAATTGCGCGAACATCTCACCGGCGGGCGTCGTCGCGTCCGCACGAGCTGCAAGCAAGCTCCAGCCGCGGAAACCTTCCTCGGCTGCAATTCGGTCCAGCGCTTCATGCAAGGGAATATTCTCCTCGCGCGACATGAGCCGGGCTTTACGCTTCAAGCGATAAATTGGGCCAGAAAGCCTCATCTGTAAAACCTCCTATCGCGAGCAACGATTGCAACCCCTCCTTATGCTTGGCGCTCGAACAGTCGGTTCGATGATCGATCAGCCCCGCATGAACGATACTTTCCCGGATGGAGGGGGGAGGCATGGGCTTTGCCGGAATCGGACCATAAGCTGATTCTCATCCGGAGGAAATTGCGCGATAGGACAATAACGGCCGCCCGGCCGTCCCGGCTTATATGGCAACTTGGCGCAAGCAAAGCTCGCTCGCCATAGCTGTCGTCGAAACACCCATCAGCAATCATTCATGGACGGTTCATGCGTATTAACTAAGCAAATAAAACACAAACAATACCTGAGGGGAGAGTGCCCATGACGCTTGCTGACCAGTTGGAAATCATCCGCTCTGGAAAAATGTACAACGATCTGACGCCCGAGCTGATCAAGGCTCGAGAGGAGGCCGTTCTACTGACCAACCGCTACAATGCAAGCTTCGGCAAGACGTCCGCAGAACGGGAAAGCATCCTTCGTGAGCTGTTGGGCAAGGTGGGCGAGCACGTGCTTTTCGAGCCGACGTTCCGTTGCGAGTTCGGTCGGAACGTCGTTATCGGCAACAACTTCTACGCCAACTTCGACTGCGTCTTGCTGGACGGTGGCGGCATCGAGATCGGTAATGACGTGCTGTTCGGTCCCCGTGTCGGCATTTACACCTCCAACCACGCAATTGATGCTTCCGAGCGCGCGGCGGGTGCGTGTTACGCGAAGCCGGTGAGGATCGGGAACGGGGTGTGGATTGGCGCCGGGGTACACATCAACCAGGGCGTGACCATTGGCGATGGCGCGATAATTGGGTCAGGTAGCGTCGTGACCAAAGACGTTCCAGCAGGTGTGATTGCAGCGGGCGTTCCTTGCAAGGTAATTAGAGAGATCACCGAGATGGACAGAACGGGTTTTCAGCCCTGAGCATACGGTAGGGCCTGACCGGCAGACAAAAAAAGAGGCCGGGTGGGGGTGCCCGGCCTTGGGAGTTAACTGAGTGCCTCGAGGGCTTATTGCACGTCCATGTGCTGCTGCGGACGCCATCTGGTGATGCGGTTTTCGACGAGCGTCATCACGTATTCGGCACCGAGCGTGACCACCATCACGAGGATGATCGCGGCATAGAGGCCGGCTGCGTCATAGGTGCCCTTGGCGATCGAGATCAGGTAGCCGATGCCGGCGAGCGATCCGACGAATTCGCCGACGATCGCGCCGATGATGGCGAAGGAGAAGGAGATGTGCAGGCTTGCAAAAATCCAGCTCATTGCCGACGGCAGGATGACGTTGCGGGTCACCTGCCAGTTGGAAGCGCCGAGAATGCGGGCATTGGCGATCATGTTGCGGTCGGCTTCACGAACGCCCTGGAAAGCGTTGGCGAACACCACGAAGAACACCATGATGAAGGCAAGCGCGACCTTGGAGGCAAGGCCGAGGCCCATGATCATCACGAAGATCGGCGCGAGAACGACGCGCGGGATCGAGTTGATCGCCTTGATGTAGATCGACAGGATATCGGAAGCGAGTTTGTTGCGGCCGAGAGCGACGCCGACGAGAACGCCGGTCACCGAGCCGATGACGAAGCCGATCAGCGCTTCTTCCATGGTGACGCCGAGATGATACCAGAGCGAGCCGCTCTCGGTGCCCTCGGTGATCCAGTCCCACAGGCGCAACGCGATGCCATACGGGCTGGAATAGAAGAACGGGTCGATCCAGTGCAGATCGGAGGCGACCTGCCAGAGACCAAGGATGGCGAGCAGAATGCCGACCTGCCATGCCACGACAACGTACTTGCGGCGGGTGAGCGCCTTCAGCGCTGCGGCTTCGATTTCCGCATCCGAAGTCCCGGCGCGGAAGATCGGGGCATTGCCTGTTTCGAGGGCTGTGTTTGCCATGATCAATCCTCCCTTATGCCGCTTCAGCGGCACGGCGATAGCTGGTTTCGACCTCTTCGCGAAGGTCATCCCAGATCGTCTTGCAATAATCGATGAAGTTCTGCTCGTAGCGGATCTCGGAGACGACGCGCGGGCGCGGCAGGTCGATCGTATAGACCGATTTCACCGTCGCCGGGCCGGCGGTCAGCACATAGACCTTGTCGGCGAGTGCCACGGCCTCTTCGAGATCGTGCGTCACGAAGACGACGGAAGCCTGGCGTTCGGCCCAGAGCTTCAAGAGCTCCTCATGCATGACCGTGCGGGTCTGCACGTCGAGCGCCGAGAACGGCTCGTCCATCAGCAGGATTTCCGGCTCGTTGATGAAGGTCTGTGCCAGCGAAACGCGCTTGCGCATGCCGCCCGAGAGCTGATGCGGATAATGATGCAGGAATTTTGAAAGCCCGACGCGGGCGAGCCAGTCCTTGGCGCTCTTTTCGGCTTCCGCCTTGGACTTGCCGCGGAACAGCGGGCCGGACATGACATTGTCGATGACGTTCTTCCAGGGGAAGAGCGCATCCGTCTGGAAGGCGAAGCCGACGCGCGGGTCGATGCCGTTGACCGGGCCGCCCATCAGTCGGACTTCGCCGGCGCTTGGCTTGGCAAGGCCGGTGACAAGATTGAGGGTCGTCGACTTGCCACAGCCCGTCGGACCGACGACGGCGACGAATTCGCCGCGCTCGACGGTCATGTTGAAATCGCGAAGTGCGGTCAGCGACTTGCCCGTCGGCGATACGAAACGGCGGCTGACATTAATGAGTTCGATCGCCGGGGTGCGGCGTTCATCCTGTTGCATGGTGCTGATCCTGACGCGTGCCTTCGGGGCGTGCACGCAAAGCCCAGTGAAATGCAAAGTCTCTTGAACTGCCGCTTCCGGAACCTTCCGGAAGCGGCGTTATGACTGCTTACTTGACGTTCTTGACGAATTCAGTCGTGTAGGTCTTCGACAGGTCGATCGTCTTGCCCTTGACGTTCTTGGAGAACTGCGAGAGCACGGCGAGAACCGTCTTCGGACCATCTTCCGGCATCACGCCATCAGCCGTGAACATTTCCTTACCGGCGTCGAGAGCCTTGATGTAGCCCTCCTTGTCACCGACGTAGAAATCCTTCGGCATCTTCTCGGCAATTTCGGCACCCGAATGGGTGTTGATGAAGCGCAGCGTCTTGACGAAGGCGTTTGCGAGCTTCTGCACTTCTTCCTTATGAGCATCGACCCAGGCGGCGTCCATATAAAGCGACGCGGCCGGATAGGTGCCGCCGAGAGCGGCCTCGGTGCCCTTCAAGGTTCTGAGATCGACGAGAACCGAAGCTTCGCCGGTCTTCAGCATGCGCGAGATCGTCGGTTCGGTGGTCATGCCGGCCTGGATGGCGTCCTGCTGCATGGCTGCGATGAAGGTCTGGCCGGCACCGACCGGAACCGGGGTGACGTCAGCCGGCGACAGGCCCGCCTTGGACGCCATGAAGAGCGTCAGGAAGTTGGTGGAAGAACCGAGGCCGGTAACGCCGACGCTCTTGCCCTTCAAATCGGCGAAGGACTTAATTTCCGGATGCTTGGCCGACACCAGTTCCACCTCGCCCGGTGCCTGGCTGAACTGCACGACGGATTCGATGAACTTGCCCTTGGCCTGCAGGTCGACGCAGTGATCGTAGAAACCGACGACGCCCTGGACGGCACCGGCGAGGAGCTGGTTTTCGGCATCGACGCCGGCGGATTCGTTCAGAAGCTCGACATCGAGGCCTTCGTCCTTAAAGTAGCCGAGGCCTTCCGCAAGCTTGGCCGGCAGATAGATCTGCTTTTCATAGCCGCCCACCATGATGGAAATTTTGTCGGCAGCATGCGCTGCCGTGGCGCCGAGGGAAGCGGCGGTCATGACGAGGGAAAGGGCAACGGTATGAAAAAGCGTGCGCGATGAACGCATGAGTGTCTCCTCCTGTTAGGATGCCTGCGTCAGATGTTCGCGCACGGCATGTGCTTCCTCCACGAAGCTGGGCAAGCCTAGCGCGGGCAACCTTTCAGTCAGCTTTCAGCGGAATTCCCGCAGAACGGCATCGCGATTTTTTTCTCAACCACCGCCAGCAGACCTTTTGAAGTTGGGAAGTGCCGGTGTTCCCAATGCAAATATTTGCGAGTACCCACGCTTTGCAATGCTTGTGCGAGTTGCATCAGCAGCAATTAAAGCAGCGGTTTGTGGACGGCAGCGGAGTTCTGGTTGATCGTCGTGCCGCCGTGCTTGGACGGCCGGGGCTCGCTGACCCCCCTGCTGCATCAGCATGGCGGGCCCCGCAAAAAAACAAAAAAATGGAAGTGAAAAAAGGACCCGCTGTTCTTGGTGCAGCGGGCCTAATACTCCAGCAACTTGTCCGGGCGCGGGCACGACCGGACGAAGGGCATTAAGACCACCTAATATAACAGGGTCAAGACGCGATTTCGACCAATTTTGGTTCTCTCACTCAACCAGTGTTAGAGTTTCGTGTCGCGCAATACGCTAGTTCGTTGATTTTATAATAGGAAATATAACCAAGCTTCTCTCGAAAAAAATGAGCGTTATAGCAAAAAATTTTTGCTTCCGGCCCCACTCCGCTCCTCCCGAGAATGACCAATTCCCATAATCACATGGTTGAAAAGACTAACCTTGCGTTATTTAAGAAAAAATTAATGTAGTAAACGCCGTGAGCAGCAGACTGCTCCTGGGATCGCCGACGAAAGATCGGCGCCTGCTGGGCCGCCGGCTCTTGCACCCGTAAAATCTCGAGCCCAGATCCCTGAAGATTTCTGAGTGGCGCATCTGAGACGAGCTATGTTCATCGAGGGAACATCCATGAACATCGTGGGCGCAACTTTGCTTTTATTGGCGACTGCCGATCCGGCATTGGCGATCTCGCGCTATGATTCACTCAAGCAAACCTGCGCATCGATGCAGCAGATAATTTCGCGGGAGCGCGCGGCGCTGCTTCGCTACCCCTCGAAGAGCGGCAATGTGGTGCTCTATGACCGCTATGTAGCCGGCGACGGACAATGCGGAACCGGCCACTACGCAGCTCCCGCCCGCGTACCGACCAAAGACAATCCGGTGTGTCCCTTATACAATTGCAGATCGTCCTCAGACTTTAGTCCACATTGACGCGAAGGTTCTTTTCAGCCGATTATCTCTTTGACGTTCGGGGGAAAATCTCTGGCGCCAGGACTTTTGGTTGAAATTTACCAACATTTAATACACACTGAACGGGCAGATTGGGGACGTGTTCCTTGCCTCCTCCCCGGGCATCTGTAAGGTGGCGCCCGCTGGGGTTCCCCCGTTCGAATGAGGAGATTGCGCAGTGAGTGCAAAAGTACCAAATCCGATTGACGCCTATGTCGGCTCACGCGTGCGCATGCGCCGGCTAATGCTCGGCATGAGCCAGGAACGGCTCGCCGAACAGATCGGCGTTACCTTTCAGCAGGTGCAAAAGTACGAAAAAGGCACCAACCGCATCGGCGCCAGCCGGTTGCAGGCGATCGCAGGGGTTCTGGCTGTCCCTGTCGCTTTCTTCTTCCAGCAGGACAACTCACAGCCGTTGACGACGGAAGGGTTGGGGGCGATCAGTGGCCTTGAAGACCTGTCCGATTTTCTGACGTCCAAGGAAGGTCTCAGCCTCAACAAGGCCTTCATGAAGATCAACGATCCCAGTGTCCGCCAATCCGTGCTGATGCTCATCAAATCGCTGGCCAACGCCTCCGAGCCCGCCGTCGTACATGCGCCGCCTGCAGCCGAAGTTCCTTTCGGCCTCAGAAACTGATCTCCATGCCTCGCCCGAAAAATGGGTGAGGCGCGGATCTTGATCGAATGCTAGATTGTCCCCCCATCGACGATCGCGGAACCCGCCATCGCAGAAAATGCTTGAGTGCGGCGCGTTCATTCAAGCGCAGACGAGTGGCTCCGGCTTTTTGAATCCAGGGCACCTTGTCCGCTTCTAGCTATTTAACCGAAAACAAAGATGTTCTAGCGATTGCGATAGGATAGCAGTCGTCGTAGTGTGAATTCTCAAAAAGATACCTGTGATCACATGACGTGATCGCAAGCGATGCCGAAAGCCATGATTGCGATATCGGGACGCTGCTAGATGCAGTGGGGGCATATGGATTTCAGACTGCTGACATTCGGAGACCTACGTCTCGTGGACGGAACAGGCGCGACAGTGCCTTTTCCCGAAAAGGGTCTGCTGTCGCTCTGCTTTCTGCTGACAAGCCCCTCGCCGCAAAAAAACCGTGCGGAGCTTGCGGAATTTCTTTGGGGCGACATTCCCCTGGATAAGGGGCTTGCCAATCTGCGGCAGACCCTGTCGCGTGTCAAAAACCGCCAGGACGAGCTCGGAATCGGGCTGCTGCTGATCGAGCAGGCGACCGTCAGCGCGAATCTCCAAGCCTTCACCACCGATCTCGCGCTGCTGGATGCGGTGTCGCAAACTAACCCCCACACCGCCCTGGAAGAGTTGCTGCAACTCGGCCGCTGGGATTTTCTTGCCCGCACCGAAGTCATCGGTGGCACGGCCCGAATGTGGCTGCGTACACAGCGGGATCGCATCAAGACAAAGATGCTGACAACACTTCGCGATGCCATTGCGGCCATGGGCAAGGACGCGGACGCCACCATTGTCAAGGAGGCGGCGCTGCGGCTGTTCGAGGCTCATCCCGAAGATGAGACGGTCTACCAGATATTGGGAGAGACCTATGCCGGCGAACCCCAGCTCGAAAGCGCCCGCCATATTTTTGAAAGCCGCAGAAAATATCGCTGGGGCGAATTGCCGGTCGATCCCGATCCGCAGACGTTAAGCGTTGCGCGGCGGCTGTTCGAACGTCAGCGCAGCATCGCGCCGCAGCTTCGGGAGAAAGCGCCGTCGCAGTTGGAAGTCATTCCGCCGGTGCCTCGTGGGCCACCCAAGCTCGCGCTTTTGCCGCCGGTAAACACCTCCAGCAACTATCAGCCTGCCGTCTTTCTCTCGGCAGCGCTTTTGGAAGATATCACCGTCGGTCTTTGCGTGTTGAAGACCGTGACGATGGTAGCGCATTACACGGCGGAAAAGATTGCGCTCAATCTCGACCGGGGTGCAATGCTGGAAAAATACGCCATCAACTATGTGCTGGATACAAGGCTCAGCTTCGACGGCAGCGCCTACTGGCTTTTCGCGCAACTGGTTTACGCTGGCAATGACGAAGTTATCTGGGCCGAGCGCTTCAGCATGGAGGCCCAGGATCTGCCGCGCCAGCATCGCGAAATCGGTCAACGCGTCGTGGCGTCGGTCGCTAGCTATATCGAGCGCAACGAATTTTCCCGCGACTATTTCGAGCGGAATCCGGAAGCTTATCGTCAATATCTGCTCGGCCAGCGTCATCTGAAACATCTCGATTTGCCGGACATCCGTCGGGCCCGCAAGGCATTCCAAGCAGCCCTGAAGGAGAACCCCTATTTCTCGCCTGCTCTCAGCGGCGTCGCGCGCACCTACCATCTCGAGTGGTTGGTGACGGCGCAGGGCGACGCAAGGCTGTTGAAGCTTGCCGAGGAAGAGGCCGGCAAGGCGATTGCGACCGGTCAGGATATCGTGGGCGGCTATCATCAATTCGGCGTCGCCAAGCTCTACCAGGGAGCTTTTGATGAAAGTATCGAGGCCTTCGAACTAGCCGAGACTATCAGTCCGCATTATGCCGACGTCATCGCCGACTATGCCGACACGCTGATGCATGCTTCGAAACCAAGTGAGGCTTTGGAAAAGGTTGAACGCGCCATCAAGCTCAATCCGTTGAGCCCGGACCTCTATTTCTGGACAGCAGCAAGCGCTAACTACTCTCTTCAACGTTATGAGGATGCCGGCGCCTATATCTCGCGTATGGCCGATCCTTCTCAGGCTGCGCGACTTGCCGCGGCAACGGCGGCAATGGCGGGCGACATGCGCAAGGCCAAAGCGTTGGTGCGCAAAGTTAAAGAGACCTATCCTGATTTTAAGATCGATACTTGGCTTTCCATCGTTCCCCTACGAGAACAATGGCAGAAAGACCAATATCGCGAAGGGCTGCGAAGAGCAGGATTTGACTGAGATATTTAACCATTGAGGGGATTTGGGCATGACAAATTTTGTAGTAATCGGCGTTCCCGGCAATTCACAACTTTACCTCGCCGATCTAGGCGCAGGTACTATATCTCCGCTCGCAGCGCCAGCGGGCAGCGATCTCGGCACTGCCGATCAGTTGCGTAATGCCGGCGCAACTATCATTAAGGGTGTCAACCTTGCCGTTGCCGTTGGCAGTTCGGCTGATGCCGCTAATGGTAGGCTCGATGAAGCAGCGAGCATCAGATTGGACGAGGGCCCGGCAAGCGGCAGGCTCGACGAAGCTCCTGCGGGTGGCAGGCTCGACGAGTAACACCAGAGGCGTCGTGGCGGCGGTAATGACTTCAGATCCATCTTTGGTTGAATTCCTCACCCGGAATTCAGGTCGGAAGGAATTTGTCGCCGCCTCATCGCCTTATTCAGACCGTACCTGTTCCGCCGAGGAGACGTTTCGGCGGATCGAACCTTGTCTTGCGGCTCATGGCGTCACCCGCCTCGGCCGCTTGACGGGGCTCGACAAGGTCGGCATTCCCGTCTGGCAGGCGGTCAGTCCGAACGCGCGCTCGATCGTCATCAACAATGGCAAAGGCATCACCGATCTCGATGCCAAGGTCTCAGCGGCCATGGAGGCACTGGAGCGGACTGTTGCAGGCGCACCCGCCGTCAAAACCGTTATTACCAGTCGCCGGCAACTGATGGCCGAAGGACTTCATGCCGATCTCTTGCCATCGCTGATTGCCAAGAGTCAGGCCGATATCGCCGACGACGAAGAGATCACCTGGGCCGAAGGCTATGATCTGATCGCCGCCCAAAAAGCTTGGGTTCCCTTCGACGCAGTCACGCTTGACCGCACTGTCCGCAGTTCGCGCTTCTGGCAGTCTTCCGATGGCCTCGCCTCGGGGAATGTACTGGCCGAAGCCATCCTGCACGGCTTACTCGAACGCATCGAGCGTGATGCCGAAGTCCTCTGGGATATTTCCGAGCCGAAGCTGCGCATGGGCGCCTGCATCGATCCTGCCTCGTTCGCCGATCCAGTGCTGGACGAACTTATCGTGAAGATTACTGCCGCCGGCCTGACGCTGCGGCTCTTCGATATCACCAGCAACATTGGTATACCTGTTATCGTGGCCCTCCTCGGTCCTGGAGAAATCGCAGAAGCGCGGCGTATCCGCTACCTCGATGTTACGATCGGCAGCGGCGCTCATCTATCGCCGGTGCGAGCGGCGATCCGTGCCGTGACGGAAGCAGCGCAATCGCGCCTGACCTTCATCAGCGGCGCCCGCGACGATATCCGTCCCGAGAATTTCACCCGGGAACTACCGGAGAGCATCCGCCGTTGCTTCGACGCCATGCCGAAGCCAGCGGCAAGACCGAATGAAGTCCTGCCGCATGGCGCTGAAGCCCTGTTGCATCTGACCATCGTCCGTTTGCGCCAGGCGGGCATCAATTCCGCCATTGCCCTTTCCCTTGGCGACGCCTCGCTTCCCTTTGCGGTCGCCAAACTCGTGGTGCCGCAACTGGAAAATCCGGCTGGGGACCGCAAGCGCCGCTTCGGCTATCGCGCCATCTCGAAAACGTTGCAACTGCTATGAAGATCCTGTTCGTCGGCCCAACGCTTCCCGATGCCGCCGAGATCGCCGATCCCGGCATCGCTCTCCGTCCGCCGGCAAAGCAAGGCGATATCGTCGAAGCCCTCGAGAATGGCGCGAACGTCATCGGCCTGATCGACGGACTTTTCGAAAATGTCGCGCCCGTCTGGCACAAGGAAATCCTCTTTGCCCTGTCGAAAGGCGTCCGCGTCTATGGCGCCGCCAGCATGGGCGCGCTGCGCGCCGCCGAATGCGCCGCTTTCGGCATGATCGGCATCGGCCGCATCTTCGAGGCATATGCCTCCGGTGCGCTGGCGGACGATTCGGCGGTAGCGCAAATCCATGCGCCGCAGGAACTTGGCCATCTGCCCCTCAGCGAACCGCTCGTCAACGTGCAGGCAACCTTGCAGGCGCTGGCGGAGACCGGCGCGATCAGCGAGATGGAGCGAGACGTCCTGCGAACATGCGCGGAATCGATCTTCTTCAAATCGCTGACCTATCGCTCCCTCGCGGAAACGGCCGACCTGCCGGACCCCTCGCGGCGCAGCGAAATCGCTCGCCTGCTGCGCGCCAATGCGGTCAACCAGAAGCGAGCGGATGCCCTGGACCTGCTCCGCATCCTTGCCGATTGCCCGGACGAACGGCAACAACCACCGCACGACTGGACGTTCCAGGCCAATAGTTTGTGGCGGTTCGCCTTCCACCGCCTTGAAATTGCGCCGTAAAAAGCAGCTCGCAATCCCCGCTCGTGTCACGCTGTATGTCACGCGCCAAGGTGTCCGACTTGAGTTAATGTCTGCTCATGTTCCTGGCGATGAGTATCTAGTTCGCCAGGAACGGGGGCAAAGGGGCATGACATGACAGCAATACTTCCTATCGAAATGGCACATCACGATTCGGATTCACTGAAAGAATTGGCGTCGATCGCACGGTTGATCACCTATGCGCGTCAAAGCGCCAAGAGCATGAACGCCGAATTCCCGGTCTGGTGCCTCGATCTCGCGCTCGGAGCCGTCTTGCAGGAAATGTACGCAAATGGCCTGCAGATGCCGCTCTTCGAAGAAGGCGTAGACAAAGTGAATAGGGCTGTCGCACACTAAGCGCAGTTTTTAGGTTTTCTGGCGGGGGGCCGGAGAAAGATGCCGGTGTGGTTCTTCGGAGCCATGCCGGCATCGCTTTTGTGGCGGGAGCTGATCTCGAAACGTCCGGCGTCGTTTAGCGAACGACTGAAAGCCTATCGGCGCTTCCGATGCGCCTGCACACCCGCCAGGAAGATTGCTATACAATGACGCAGATGCCGCAGCCGGGTTTCGCGGTCTGGCCAGTCGTTCAGCTTGCCGGGATGCGAAATCATCGCGCCGAAGATCATGTTCATCAGCATGCGCGCGCCGCTTGCGGCATCGGCAATCTCGATCAGGCCGCGTTTCTGCTGCAGGCGGAGCCAATCGGCCAGCATCTGCCGCGACTGTTCGGCACCGTAGGTGCGCAGCAGCGACGCCATTTCGGGAAACCGCTGCGCTTCGTTCACGGCAAAGTGAATGAAGGCCTCGCGGTCCCGCTCCGCCACTTCATCGATGTCGATCATGAAAATCTGTTCCAGCGCTTTGTCGAGCGGCAGATTTTCCTTGGGGTCGCGCGGCAGGGCCAGCATCGAGGCACGATGCTCGGCGATGATCGCCATAAACAGCTCGGTCTTGCTCGAAAACAAGCGGTAGAGGGTCTGCTTGGAAATCCTGCACCGCGCCGCGACGAGATCCATGGTCGTGCCGCCGTAGCCAAGCTCATGAAACGTCGCGCGGGCTTCCGCGACGATCTCCGCCCGCTTTGCGTCGTCACTCGCGGTCTTCGGACGGCCGCGCGGGCGGCGAGCGGCAGTTTGCTCTGCTTCCCTAGCTCTTGCCCCCGTCCGTGCTTCCATTCCCAACCTCAAAAAAAGCCAAATGACATTGACATTTATAGCGGTACAAATATTTTCTGTACTAATTGGTACTGTAAATAAGGCAATGGGAAATAGCAACGTGGAAAAGCGCGCCTCTTCTACCCCTGTATTCGTACGTCCGGCGGCATCCAAACGCCTCCCAGCCACACGCATCTCATTGGTTGCCGCAGGGATCGCCGCCACGTTGCTGCTGGCGGGCTGCAACGAGCAGAAGGCCGCGCAAAACAATGCACCGGCCGTCAAGACCGAAGTCAGCGCCATGACGCTGCACCCGCAATCGGTTGCGATCACCGCGGAGCTGCCCGGCCGCACCAGCGCCTACCTGATCGCCGAAGTGAGGCCGCAGGTCGGCGGCATCATCCGCAGCCGTAATTTCAAGGAAGGCAGCGAGGTCAAGGCGGGCGACGTGCTCTACGAAATCGACCCCGCCACCTATCAGGCCGCCTATGACAGCGCCGCCGCCGCTCTGCAGAAGGCAGAAGGCGCCATACCGAGCGCACAGGCCAAGATGGATCGTTACAAGGGATTGAGCGCCCAGAACGCTGTCAGCCAGCAGGACTACGACACTGCGCAGGCGACGCTTGTCCAGGCGCAGGCCGATGTCGCCTCCGCCAAGGCCGCGCTCGAGACCGCACGGATCAATCTCGACTACACCAAGCTGCGCGCACCGATCGGCGGCCGTGTCGATGCCTCGACGGTCACGGTCGGCGCGCTCGTCACCGCCGACCAGACGACGGCGCTGACCACCATCCGCCAACTCGACCCGATGAATGTCGACGTGACGCAGTCAAGCACCAACCTGCTTGAGTTCCGCCGCGCCATTGCGGAAGGCCGATTGAAGACGAGTGGTGACAACGTCTCCGTCCACCTGACGCTGGAAGACGGTTCCGACTACAAGCAGACCGGCAAACTCCAATTTTCGGAGGCCTCTGTCGCCGAGACCGTCGGAACGATCACCGTACGCGCTGTCTTCCCCAATCCGGAACGCGTGTTGCTGCCCGGCATGTATGTTCGCGCAAGCATCGAGGAAGCTGTCGCGGAAAACAGCTATCTCCTGCCGCAGCGCGCCGTCTTCCGCAACACCAAAGGCGAACCGACGGCGATGTTCGTGACCGCCGACAACAAGGTACAGCAGCGTGTGCTGAAGGTGCAACGCAGCGTCGGCAATAGCTGGCTGGTGAACGAAGGCATGCAGGATGGCGACCGTCTGGTCGTGGAAGGCAGCCAGCGCGTCCGGGACGGCCAGGAAGTCAATGTCGCCGCCGTCACGATCGATGACGCGACCGGCGAAGTAAAGCAGGTCGCCGGCGAGCCCGCTGAACAGGCCAAGCTGGAAAAGACCGAAACCCAGCCCGCCTCTGGCGCCCAGAAGTGAGGTAAGCGATGTCGCGTTTTTTCATCGACCGGCCGATCTTTGCCTGGGTCATCGCCATCGTCATCATGCTGGCCGGAGCGTTGTCGATCCTGACGCTGTCGATCTCGCAATATCCGCAGATCGCACCGACGACGGTGAGCATCAACGCGAACTATCCCGGCGCGGATGCCGCAACCGTCGAGAATTCGGTGACCAAGGTCATCGAGCAGGGCATGACCGGCATCGACAATCTCGACTACATGACATCGACGTCGACATCGACGGGCCAGGCCTCCATCTCGCTGACCTTCACCAACAAGGCCGATTCCGACGTCGCGCAGATGCAGGTGCAGAACAAGCTGCAGCTCGTCACCGCGCAATTGCCGCAAACGGTGCAGTCGACGGGTATCACCGTTTCCAAGTCGACATCGAACTTCCTGATGGTCGTGGGCTTCGTGTCGAAGGACGGCAAGCTGAATTCCAACGACCTTGCCGACTATGTTTCCAGCACGCTGAATGACACGCTGAAGCGCATCGAAGGCGTCGGCAACACTCAGATCTTCGGCGCCGGCTATGCCATGCGCATTTGGGTCGATCCGGATAAGCTGGCCAAATACCAGTTGATGGTCAGCGACGTCACCAACGCGATCCAGTCGCAGAATTCGCAGGTCTCGGCCGGCCAGCTCGGCGCGCTGCCGCAGCGAAAGGGCCAGCAGCTCAATGCAACGGTCACGGCCAAGAGCCGCCTGCAGACGCCCGAGCAGTTCAACAACATCATCCTGAAGAGCCAGTCCGATGGCTCGCTGGTCCGCCTCAACGATGTCGCGACGGTCGAGCTTGGAGCGGAAAGCTACACCACGTCGAGCACCTATAACGGCCATCCTTCGGCCGGTCTCGCCGTCATGCTCGCTTCCGGCGCCAATGCCATCAATACCGCGGAAGCGGTGAGATCGACCATCAGCAGCTTGAGCCAGACTCTCCCGCCGAATGTCGAAATCGTCTATCCCTACGACACGACGCCCTTCGTCAAGCTATCGATCGAAGACGTGGTCAAGACGCTGTTCGAAGCTATCGTACTCGTCTTCATCGTCATGTTCGTCTTCTTGCAGAACATCCGCGCTACCTTGATCCCGACGCTCGCCGTTCCCGTCGTGCTGCTCGGCACCTTCGGCGTGCTGTCGCTGTTTGGCTATTCGATCAACACATTGACAATGTTCGGCATGGTGCTGGCGATCGGCCTCTTGGTCGACGACGCCATCGTTGTCGTCGAAAACGTCGAGCGCGTGATGGAGGAGGAAGGTCTTTCGCCGCGCGAGGCGACGATCAAGTCGATGCAGGAAATTACCGGTGCTTTGATCGGCATCGCGACGGTTCTCTCTGCCGTGTTCATCCCGATGGCCTTCTTCTCGGGCTCAGTCGGCGTCATCTACCGGCAGTTCTCGGTGACGATCGTCTCGGCGATGATCCTGTCGGTCATCGTCGCGCTGATCCTCACGCCGGCACTCTGCGCCACCATTCTGAAGAGGCCCGAGCACGGTTCCAAGCAGCGTGGCGCCTTCGGATGGTTCAACCGCAATTTCGAGCGCGCAACGCTTCGCTACCAAAGCGGCATTCACGGCATGATCCGCCTGACGGCGGTCTTCCTGCTGGTGTTCGTGTTGATCGGCGGCGCCGTCGGCTATCTGTTCAACCGCCTGCCGAGCTCGTTCCTGCCAGATGAGGATCAGGGCATCCTCCTGACCGCCATCCAGCTTCCGCCGGGTGCCACGAATTCCCGCACCTGGACCGTACTTAACACGGTGAAGGACTATTATCTCAACAATGAGAAAGACTATGTCGAAGGCGCTTTCGCCGTCGCCGGTTTCGGCTTCAGCGGTCAGGGCCAGAATGTCGGCATCGTTTTCGTCCGATTGAAGGACTTTGCCGAGCGGAAGACGCCACAATCGAAAGCACAGGCGATTGCCGGCCGCGCCATGGGCGCCTTTTCGAAAATCAAGGATGGCAGCGTCTTTGCGCTCGCGCCGCCGGCCATTCCCGGCTTCGGCAGCTCCAGCGGTTTCGATTTCTTCATCAAGGACATCAACGGCGCAGGCCATGCTAGCCTGATCGCCGCCCGCAACCAGTTGCTGGGCGCAGCAGCGCAGAATAAGAAGCTCTTCGGCACGCGTCCCAACGGCCAGGAAGACACGCCGCAATATTCGCTGAACATTGATCAGGAAAAGGCGAGCGCGCTGAACATCGCACTCTCCGACATTGACACGACGCTCTCGACCGCCTGGGGCGGTACCTATGTCAACGACTTCATCGATCGTGGCCGCGTCAAGAAGGTCTATGTTCAGGCGGATAAGAATTTCCGCATGCAGCCGGAGGACTTCGGCCGCTGGTATGTGCGCAATTCCGATGGTGCCATGGTGCCCTTCTCCGCCTTCTCGAAGGGCGAATGGACCTATGGCTCGCCGCGTCTCGAACGCTACAACGGCTCGTCCGCCGTCGAAATCCAGGGTTCCGCCGCTCCCGGCGTCTCCTCCGGCGACGCCATGAACCAGATCGACCAGATCATGGCAAGCTTGCCGCCGGGCTTCAGCCATGAATGGACGAGCCTCTCGGCCCAGGAAAAGCTTTCCGGCAATCAGGCGACCCAGCTCTATGCCATCTCCATCCTGGTCGTCTTCCTGGCGCTGGCCGCCCTCTACGAAAGCTGGTCGATCCCGCTTGCCGTCATGCTGTCGGTGCCGATCGGCATTTTCGGTGCCCTTCTCGCCGCCACCATTTTCGGCCAGTCGAACGACGTCTATTTCAAGGTCGGCCTGCTGACGACCATAGGATTGGCGGCCAAGAACGCCATTCTGATCGTCGAATTCGCGATCGAGCAGCAGGCGAACGGCAAGGATCTGATCCCGGCGACGCTGGAAGCGGCCCGTCAGCGCCTTCGACCGATCCTGATGACCTCGCTCGCCTTCATCCTCGGCGTGATGCCGCTGGCGATCGCCAACGGCGCAGGCTCCGGCAGCCAGAACTCGATCGGCATCGGCGTCATGGGCGGCATGATCTCGGCGACCGTACTCGGCATCTTCTTCATCCCTTTGCTCTTCGTCTCCGTGCGTCGCATCTTCAAGGGCGGGAAGCGGCCGACAAGCACCACTACATCCGAGCCAACCCCGGACACGGCGCACTAGAGCGGTTCAGCGTTTCACGGAATCGCTTTCCCGCTCTACACCTTTGTTTTTACGCATCCCGGACGGAAAACCGCTTCGCACTTTTCCTGGAATTGCTTTAAGAAGCGTCACTTGCATGGCTTTTAAGGGAGGAGAATGCTGTGATCAGGGCTTTGATGATCGAGGCGGAAAACGTGACGCGCTTCCACGAGGTCCCGGAAGGACCGTTGGGCGCCGGCCAGGTCCGCGTCGGTGTCCGGCACATCGGGCTCTGCGGCAGCGACCTCAACACCTTCAAGGGCCTCAACCCCCTGGTGAAGCTGCCGCGCATTCCCGGCCATGAAATCGGCGGCGAGATCCTTGCCGTCGGCCCCGGTGTTGATCCCGCCTATGCGCCCGGCCGCCGTGTCATCGTCATGCCGTACACGAATTGCGGCGAGTGCACCTCCTGCCGCAAGGGCCGGCTCAATGCCTGCCGCTACAACAAGACGCTCGGCGTGCAGCAGGATGGCGGTCTGGCCGAGGAGATCGTGCTGCCGGCTGAAAAGCTGATCCTCAACGATACACTGCCGCCGCGCCATCTGGCTTTGGTCGAGCCGCTATCCGTTGGTTTTCATGCGGTTGAACGCGGACGGGTGGCGAAAGGCGATCGCGTCGTTGTGCTTGGCTGCGGCATGATCGGCATGGGCGTCTTGATCGCCGCCGTCGCTCGCGGCGCCGAGGTCATCGCCGTCGATCTCAGCGAGGAAAAACGCGCGCTTGCCCGGCAATTCGGTGCCGTCGAGGCGATCGATGCGGGCAGCGAGGATGTCGTCGCCAGGGTCAGCGAATTGACGGGTGACGATGGCGTGGATGTCGCTTTCGAGGCGGTCGGCCTGGCCGCGACCTTCACCCAAGCCATCGATCTCGCCTGCTTCGGCGGCCGTGTCGTCTATGTCGGCTATTCCAAGGCGCCGGTCACCTACCAGACACAGTTCTTCAACCTGAAGGAACTCGACATCATGGGCTCCCGCAACGCCCTGATGCGCGATTTTCAAAACGTCATCAGCCATCTCGAGGAGATCGGCGACAAGGCCGATGCGCTGATCTCGAAGGTCTTCCCTTTTGAAGAAGCGGAAAAAGCGCTGCCCTATTGGGATAGCCACCGCAATGCGCTCAAGATTGTGATTGAGCGCGGCGCTTAGCGCTGCGGCGAATGGCGTCTCCGATTCGCCCACGGAATGATGAGGGCCAAATTCCCAATTTAAAAATCTGCCATCGATGATTAATGTGCAATCATTGATGATAGGAGAGGCCCCTTTAGCCAGCATGACGATCCGCAATATCGATGATCATCTGAAGGCACGACTGCGCGCGCGGCAGCATATGGACGATCGATGGAAGATGAGGCACGCGATATCCTGCGAGCTGCATTGTCGACTGAGGAAACACGGCAGCCAAATTTAGCGGAGGCAATTCGCCGTCGGATGGCTGCAACCGGCGGCCTCGTATTGGAGATCGCGCCACGCGAACCGATCCGACCGGTCGAACTTGACCCATGATCATCCTCGATTCAGCGATCACAGGATCGCGAGGAGCAATGCTGGCCACACGCAACGTGCCGGATTTTCTGAACACCGGAATTGCGATGGTCAACCATGGGACCATCGCGGCTGAACCCCGACACCCAATCATGCCGACGTCGAGGACATAGGCGTCTCTGCCGGTTGCTTCGTCGACCACCGACTGTGCAGCTTTGCCAGCATCAGGTAGATGATTGGCGTCGTGTAGAGTGTCAGCACCTGCGAGACAATCAGGCCGCCGACGATGGTGATGCCGAGGGGGCGGCGAAGCTCGGCGCCGGGGCCGGTGGCGATGATCAGCGGGATGGCGCCCATCAAGGCGGCGAGCGTGGTCATCAGGATCGGCCGGAAGCGTTTCAGGCAAGCCTCGTAGATCGCCTCCTCCGACGGCAGGCCGAGCTTGCGTTCGCCCTGCAGCGCGAAATCCACCATCATGATGCCGTTCTTCTTGACGATGCCGATCAGAAGGATGATGCCGATGAAGGCGATGATTGTCAGTTCCGTGCCGCTGATGACCAGCGCCAGCAGCGCCCCGAGACCGGCTGATGGTAGCGTCGAGATGATCGTCAACGGGTGCGCCAGGCTCTCGTAGAGGATCCCGAGGACGATATAGACCGTCAGCAGCGCCGCCAGGAGCAACAGCGGCTGGCTGCTCGAAGATTGTGTGATGCTGGCCGCATCGCCGGCAAAATCCGCATGCAGCGTATCCGGCAGATGCATTTGCAGCACCGCCTGTTGAATGGCATCGTTTGCTGCCTCCAGCGTGGTATTGAGCGCCAGATTGTAGGAGATGGTGACGGAAGGATATTGCCCCTGATGATTGACCACCAGCGGCGCTAGAGTCCGTTCGACCGAGGCCACCGCACTGAGCGGGATCTGGATGCCGCCAGACGCCGGCACGTAAAGCTTGGAAATATCATTGGGATCGCGGGCATAGCTGGGATCGGCCTCCAGCACCACGCGATATTGATTGCGCTGGGTATAGATGGTCGACACCTGCCGCTGCGCGAAGGCGTTGTTGAGCGCCGCGTCGATCGACTGGATGCTGACGCCGAGCCGCGAGGCTTCATCACGATTGATATTGACCGTCGCCTGCAAGCCGTTCGGCTGCCGGTCGGTGGCGACATCGGTCAGCCCCGGCAGCGTCTGCAGGCGTGCCAGCACTTTCGGCGCCCAATCCACCAGCTCGTCGTAATTCGCGCCCCAGAGCGTGAACTGATATTGCGACTGCGATTGGCGCCCGCCGGCGCGAATATCGCCCGGCGAAAACAGGAAGGTGCTGAGACCGGGAATGGCCATCAGTTGCTTGCGCAGCCGGTCTATCACCTCGGAGGTCGAGACGCGTTCCGATTCGGGCTTCAGAGAAATGAACAATTGCCCGCGATTGATCGAACTGGAAAACCCGCCGCCGCCCACGGACGAGCCGACACCGGAGACGGCCGGATCCCTGGCGACCATATCGGCCGCCTGCTGCTGCAGCTTGACCATGGCGGGATAGGAGATGTCGGTCGCCGCCTGCGTGCCGCCCTGAATGAAGCCGGTATCATCCTGCGGAATGAAGCCCTTCGGCACCTTGATATAAAGATAGGCTGATATGACGACGCAAGCGAGGATGACGAGGACGGAGAGCACGCGATGATGCAGCACCGCCTTCAGCGTCCGACCGTAGAAATTGGTGATTGCGCCGAGCGTTCCTTCGACGATCCGGCCGAACAGGCCCGGCCGGGCCTCCATGTCGCGCGCCCGCAGCCGGTGGCCGCAGATCATCGGCGTCAGCGTCAGGGACACCAGGGTCGAGACGACGATGGTGAAACCGAGCGTCAGCGAGAAAGTCTGGAAGAAGCGGCCGACAATGCCGCCCATGAAGAACAGGGGAATAAAGGCGGCAAGCAGTGAAAGGCTGATCGAAACGACCGTGAAGCCGATCTGTTTCGCGCCCTCAAGTGCGGCCCGCATCGGCTTCACGCCGGTTTCGAGATTGGCATAGATGTTCTCGATCATCACGATGGCGTCGTCGACGACGAAACCGACGGAAACGGCAAGCGCCATCAGCGACAGATTGTCGATCGACAGTCCGAAGAGCCACATGGCGGCAAAGGTGCCGCAGAGCGACAATGGCACGGTGACCCCGGCTGCGAAAGTCGTCGTGGCGCGCCGCAGGAAGACGAAGACCACGGCCATGACCAGGCAGATGGTAGCAAGCAGCGTCCATTGCATATCGGTGACGCTGGTATGGATCGTCGTGGTGCGGTCGGAAAGAACCGAGATGTGGACACCGGACGGAATGAGGCTCTGCAATTCGGGGATCAGCGCCTTGACGCCATCCACCGTGGCAATGACGTTGGCGTTCGCTTCCTTGGTGATGTTGAGCAGCACGGCCGGTTTGCCGTCATACCAGGCATCCGAGCGGCTATTGCGCACGCCGGGCTCGACGGTGGCGATATCGGAGAGACGAACGGCCGTGCCGTCGCCGCTCTGCACGATGATCCGGCCATAATCTTCCGGCGTCCGGAGCTGGCCATTCATGGAAATGGAGAAGGCGGCATTGCTGCCGTCGATCGAGCCGATGGGGCCGAGCACATTGGCGTTGACGATTGCCGTGCGAACGCTGTCTAGCGACAGACCCATGGCGGAGAGCCTGTCGGGATCGAGCCTGACGCGCACGGCCGGCTGGTCGGCGCCGCTGACCGTGACGCCGCCGACGCCGTCCACCTGCGAGATGCGCTGTACCACCACGGTATCGGCCGCGTCATAGATGGCGCTTGGCGACACATTGTCCGATGTCAGCGCCAGGATCAGCACGGGCGCCGCCGCCGGGTTGATCTTGCGGAAGGAAGGCAAGGTCGGCAGATCGCCGGGCAGGTCGGTCGCCGCCGCGTTCAGCGCTGCCTGCACGTCCTGCGCCGCGCCGTCGACGCTGCGCGACAGATCGAATTGCGCGACGATGCTGCTCGATCCAAGCGAACTGACCGAAGTCAACTGCGTGATGCCGGCAATCGTGCCGAGATGTCGCTCCAGCGGCGCCGCGACGCTTGCCGCCATGCTGGCGGGGTCGGCGCCGGGGCGGCTGGCGGAGACGACGATCGTCGGCAGATCAACAGTCGGCAGGCTCGCCACCGGCAGAAAACGATAGGAAACGATGCCGAGGATCATCAGCCCGATCGCCAGAAGCGTCGTTCCGACAGGACGTTTGATGAAAGGCTCGGAGAGGCTCATGTCCCGCCACCCGCGACTTCGTCCAGTTCCGGAGCCGGCGTGCCCGTCGGACGCCCGACGATCCGGGCACGCAGGCTTTCGAAAGCAAGATAGATCACCGGCGTCGTATAGAGCGTCAGAAGCTGCGACAGCACCAGGCCGCCGATGATGGTGATGCCGAGCGGGATGCGCAGCTCCGCTCCGGTACCTTGCGCCAACGCCAATGGCAGTGCGCCGAAGAGCGCCGCAAGCGTCGTCATCATGATCGGGCGGAAACGCAGGATCGAGGCTTTCAGGATCGCCTCGCGCGGCGCCAACCCCTCCTTGCGTTCGGCCTCCAGCGCGAAGTCGATCATCATGATCGCGTTCTTCTTCACGATACCCATCAGCAGCACGATGCCGATCAGTGCGATGATCGACAGGTCCTGTCCGAACAGCATCAATGCCAGCAGCGCACCGACGCCCGCCGACGGCAAAGTCGACAGGATCGTCACGGGATGCACGGCGCTCTCGTAAAGCAGGCCAAGGACAATATAGATCGTCACGACAGCCGCCAGGATCAGCCAGGGCTCGCCCGCAAGCGACGAGGCAAATTCCTCTGCATCGCCGGAATAATTGCGCTGGATCGAACTTGGCATGCCGATATCGCGCTCCGCCGCCTGAATCTCGGTGACGGCCTCGCTGAGCGACGCGCCCTTGGCGAGATCGAAACTGAGCGTCACGGCCGGAAACTGTTCGTCATGGCTGATGACCAACGGTGCCGTCATGAACGACGCCGTCGTAAAGGCGTTGAGCGGCACCTGTGTATCGCTGGCGCCGGCGACGTAGAGCTTGTCGAGAGATTTCGGATCGGACTGATATTGCGGTGCAGCCTCGAGGATGACGCGATACTGATTGACTTGCCCGTAGATCGTGGCGATCTGGCGCTGGCCGAAAGCGTCGTTCAGCGTGTCGCTGACGGCCTGCATCGAGACGCCGAGTCGCGAAGCGGTTTCGCGGTCGACATTGACGAAGATGCGGCCGCCGCCCATCTCGACTTCCGAGGCGACGTCGATCAGCTTCGGGCTCTGCTGCAGCCGCTGCGCCAGTTTTTCCGCCCACTCCACCACCGTCGCCGTATCCGTGCCTGTCAGCGTATATTGATAGGGCGCACGGCTGACGCGCGTGCTGATCGAGATGCCTCGCACGCTCTGGAACGTAACGTGGATGCCGGGCAGATCGGCCACTTCACCACGCATGCGGTCGATGATATCGGCCGCCGACGCCGCGCGCTGGCTCCTGGGCTTCAGTACCAGGCTGAGATTGCCGGTGTTGGGCGTCAGGTTGGTGGCGCTGGTGCCGACAACCGAGACGATACCGGTTACGTCAGGGTCTTTGCGTAACCGCTCGGCCACGATCTCCTGCGTCTGCTTCATCGCTTCGAAGGAGATGGTCGGCTCGGTTTCGACGACGGCGGTGATCAGGCCGGTATCCTGCGGCGGCAGGAAGCCTTTCGGAATGACGATGTAAAGGGCGATCGTAGCGGCAAGCGTTGCCACCGTGACCAGCAGCATGAATCCGCTGCGGTCCACCGCCCAGACGAGGCTGCGACGGTAGCCTTCGACCAGCCGTCCCATGCCGCGATCGGTGCCCGCCAGCAAACCGCCGCGATGCTCCTTCGGCTTGCGCAGGATGCGGGAGCACATCATGGGCGTCAACGTCAGCGAAATCACCGCCGACACCACCACGGCGATGGTCAGCGTCAACGCGAACTCGCGGAACATACGCCCGACGATGCCGGTCATGAACAGCAGCGGGATGAAGACGGCGATCAGCGAGAACGTCAGCGAGATGATGGTGAAGCCGATTTCGCCGGCGCCCTTCAGCGCCGCCTGCATCGGGCTCTCGCCCTCCTCGATATGGCGGGCGATGTTCTCGATCATCACGATGGCATCGTCGACGACGAAACCGGTGCCGATGGTGAGCGCCATCAGCGATAGATTATCGAGGCTGAAGCCGGCGAACCACATGACGCCGAAGGTCGCGATCAGCGACAGCGGCAAGGCCACGCCGGCGATGAAAGTCGCCGTCACCGTCCGCAGGAACAGGAGAACGACGAGGATGACCAGGCCGATGCTGACGACGAGCGTCCATTGTACGTCATGGATCGAAGCACGGATCGTCTCGGTGCGGTCGTTGACGATGTCGAGCGAGATACCGGCCGGCAGCGCCTGCTTCAGCCGCGGGATCTGCTTCTGCACGCCCTCGACCGTCTGGATGACGTTGGCGCCCGGTTGGCGCATGATGTCGAGGATGACAGCCGGCTGACCCTGATACCAGGCGCCGACCCGGTTGTTCTCCAGCCCTTCGACGACGGTGGCGACATCCTTCAACTGCACCGGCGCATTGTTGCGATAGGCGACGATCACGGACTTGTAGATGTCGGGATCGACGATCTGATCGTTGGCGGCGAGCGTGAAGCTCTGCTGCGTGCCGTCGAGCGCGCCCTTGGCGCCGGCAACGCTGGCATTGGTGATTGCGGTGCGCAGATCCTCCAGCGCCAGACCATAAGAGGCAAGCCGCGGCAGGTCGGCCTGGATGCGGATCGCCGGCTTGACGCCGCCCTGGATGTTGACATCGCCGACCCCTGAAACTTCGCTTAGTCGCTGTGCCATCATCGTATCGGCGAAATCGCTGAGTTCGCGGATCGAATAGCTGTTGGAGCGCAGCGCCAGCGTGACGATCGGCGTATCGGCGGGGTTCACCTTCGAATAGGTCGGCGGATAGGGCAACGTGCGCGGCAATGTCGAACCGGCGGCATTGATCGCCGCCTGCACATCCTGGGCCGCGCCATCGATATCGCGGCCGAGATCGAACTGCAGGGTGATCTGGCTGATGCCGAAGGCACTCGAGGAGGTCATCGACGCCAACGACGGGATCTGCCCGAGCGGCCGCTCCAGCGGCGCGGTCACCAATGCCGCCATCGTATCGGGATCGGCGCCCGGCAGTTGCGTCGTCACCTGGATCGTCGGAAAATCCACCTGCGGCAGCGGAGCGACCGGAAGGAAGAGAAAGCCGAGAATGCCGCCCAACAGCACCGCGACCCCGAGAAGCGAGGTGGCGACAGGCCTGGAGATGAAGAGCGACGAGACGTTCATTGCTGTTGAGTTGACGTAGCGGGTGGATTGGTGGAAGCGGCATCGCCCCCGCCGGTATTGGCGTTGGGATTGGCATCATTGCCGCCGGCACCATCCGCCTTCTGCCTGCGGTGACCACCATTGCCACCGCCCTGGCCATTATGCTGGCGATGCGGCCGCTGGCCATCACTGGCCGTATTGCCGTTGGTTTGGGTCTGATTGGTTTGGTTTGCGTTTTCGGCAACCGGCTGCCCATCGACCGCGGGCGTCGTTGCAGGCGGTGCGCCCGCGCCGGCCCCTTCGGAAATCTGTACTTTCGAACCGTCCTGTAGGCGCGCAAAGCCCGTCGTCACCACCTTGTCGCCCGGGGCTACGCCATCGGCGATGACGGCCTGTACATCGTCCTGCTGGCGCACCGTTACCGGCTTCATGGCAACCGTTTGATCCTGTCGGACGATGTAGACAAAGGTGCCGTTCGGGCCACGCTGCACGGCAGCGGTCGGAATGACCGTCACGCCCTTCAGCGTCTCGACAAGCAGGCGGGCGTTGACGAAGGCGCCGGGCCAGAGCGCCAGCTTGTCGTTCGGAAAATTGGCCTTCAGCTTCACCGTACCCGTGGTGGGATCGACCTGGTTGTCGACCACCGCCAGCGTGCCGTTGTCGATCACCGTCTGACCGTTGCTTGCGATCGCCTGGACGGAAAGCGCACCCGCCGCGCTCGCCGCATTGACGCGGGCAAGCTGCTGCTGCGGAATGGAGAACAGGATGGAAATCGGCTTGATTTGCGAGAGCGTCACTATGCCCGTCGCGTCCGACGAGCTGACGAGATTGCCGACATCGACATTGCGGATACCGGTGCGCCCGTCGATCGGCGCTTCGATCGTCGTATAGTCGAGCGTCGCCTGCGCGCTTTCGATGGCTGCCTGGTCGGACTGGATCGCCGCCGTATATTGAGCCACAAGCGATATCTGGGTATCGACCTGCTGCTGCGTGCCCGAAGCGCTCTGCACCATGCGCTGAAAACGATCGAGATCGCGTTTCGCGCCGGCCAGCAATGCCTCGTCCTGCGCCTTCTTGCCAATGGCCTGGTCGAGCTGGGCCTTATAGACGGCATCGTCGATGCGGGCGATGACGTCGCCCTTCTTGATGTCCTGGCCTTCCTCGAAACCGATTTCGACAATCTTGCCGCTGACTTGGGCGCGAACCGTCACCGTGTTCAGCGCCTTTACCGAGCCGACACCGTCGATATAGACCGGGACGTCGGCGGATTTCGCATCCGCCGCCAGCACTGGAACCGGACCGGTGAATTGCGAAAGACTGCCACGCCGCCGTCCGCCGCCTTGGCCAAAACCCTGCCCCTGATTGCCACGGTGTTCGCCCTGGGCCTGCTCGCCGGGCGCGGCCGCGCTCTGATAGCCGAGCAGACGCTCGGCACTGCCAAGCCAGCGATCGCGTGTCACATAGGCGCCGTAGGCCACGGCGCCAATCACTGCTACCGACATCAGGACCCGAAATGTCCGAGCCATCAACATACCTTCCTTCACAGCTCCGGCTTCAATGATCTGCCGGTGCGATATAGGCGCGACTTTAGCTTGCAGCTTGTCGCTTAGGAATTTGGTAGGGCCATTAAATTTTGTCCATTTTTGTGTGGCTTAGCGCAACAAACTGTTACATTGGACGAAAACCAGGGTTGTGGTTGCAAATGAGCAAGGGCACACCATGTCCTCGCTGTCTTACAAACTCTGAGCGACGCTTATGGTTCGGGCAGCCAGATCATTCCCGCCGTCGTCGGCACGCTGGAGGTGGCTCCCGCCAACCCAGGCGGCCCTCGGGCATCCAGCGGATGCGGGCTGATCGTCAGGCAATCGACAAGGGCCGCGAGGGCAGGCATCACAGCCTTTTCAGCAGATCCAACAACCCGCCATCGCAACCGCGGCGGCCGATGACCGACAGCCCTACCGGTCCGCCATCCATCTTCCCGGCCGGCATGGAAATCTGCGGCAGGCTGGCGTGGCCGGCGATCGAGAGGAGGCCTATGGCCTGCTGCCGGTAGGCGTCGAATATCTCTTGCGATGAATCCCTGCGCGGCGCAGGACCCGGGCCCGTGGGGATGATCATCACCAAACCGCCGGCAAGTGCCGCGTCCATTGCAGTAGCAATTTCGTGGCGCACCGCATCGACCTTGGCAAAGGTCTCGTCGCTGACGGATCGCGCCACGGCGAAACGCGCGGCGATGTCAGGCCCGAGGTCGACATCATGCGCCTCGATCCAGCCGCCCAGCGCGTTCCATGCATCATAGCCCTGCCAGAAGCGAAAGGCTTCTGACCTTTCTTCCGGCCCGACGATCGGCAACGGATCGGTAACGGTTTTGTCGAACAACGCCGCGATCTTTTCCGCCATCGGCCGCAGCAATGCGGCAAGTCCCGGATCGACGCCCGTCCAGATATCCGAAGGCAGCCAGGCCGTCGAAAAATTCGCCTCGCCGGCAAGACCAAGGGCGCGACCGACGCGAACCAGCGTTTCGACATCGCGGGCAAACCAGCCAAGCGTATCGAAACCGGGGCTGAGCGGCACCACGCCGCCCATGTCGATCGCCCCATGACTGGGCCGCATGCCGAAAATGCCGTTGAAGGAGGCCGGCAGCCGTACCGAGCCGCCGGTATCCGTCCCCAGCGCGAATTCCACCAGGCCGGCGGCCACCGCCGAAGCCGAGCCGGAAGAGGAACCACCCGGCACACGGTCGGGCGCGGCGCTGTTCAGCGGCGTGCCGTAATGCGCGTTGGTGCCCATCAGACTATAGGCAAATTCATCCATATGCGTCTTGCCGGCGAGCACTGCCCCCTCTGCCAGCAGTCGGGCGACGATAGGCGCATGCGCTGCCGCCGGGCCATGGGCGCGCCGCCAGATCGGATTGCCGTTGCCGGTGATCCGCCCTTCGACATCGATATTGTCCTTGGCAGCAAAGGTCAGCCCCGCCAACGAGCCGCTATCCGTGGCGCGGACGGGTTGTGCGAAGAGCTCGATGAAGGCATTGGCGGTATCGATCAGAGGCATGGATGCATGTCCGTGAAGGCGGGAATATCAAGCTAGCCGCATTCCGTCCTTCTAACAATGACGGCACTACCTTCCGATGAGCAATCTAGCGCTCACCGCATCAAAGGACACCCCAGCCGCGATAGCGCCCGCGTCCGGTCATCTCGCGCACACCGAGTTCCGTCACCAGATTGAGGGCGCCACGGGAAGTGACGCCGACATGGCGGGCAACCATGCTGGCGGAGACGATGGGCCGGGAAAGCACGATCTCGATGACGCCGGGCAAACTGCTGTTCGACCGCCGATCCTTGAGCCGCTGTTCCATCTGTATCTTGGCGAGCGACAGGCGATCGAGCTCCTTCAGCCCCGCTTCGGCCGATAGTGCCATGGCTTCAAGAAAAGCGGTCAATCGCATGGTGCCATCCGGCGAGCGGCGGCGCTCCCGCCGTACGGATTTCAGCCCGGTATTGAGGCAGAAGAGGTGCGACGTGACTTTGCCGCGACTGCGAAGATAGGCGCTGACGAGCAGGCTGCCGAGCCAATGCTGCCGCCGCAGCGGCTCGATCCGCTCCCATGCATCGAACAGCACGGCGCCACCCAAAGCCGGCGGCAGGAGATCGGCCTGGTGGATGACGGCGCGCCAGGTCTCCAGCCGCTCGTTCTCGTCCCAATCGTCGTCACGGATCAGGCCGAGCGGATCATCTGCCATCACCGTCCTGGCTTCGGGAATCTTTCCATCCAGCACCTGGCCGGAGCGGGCGATGACGGCATCGATCTCGGCAAAGTCCATGCCGAAATCATCATCATCGTCATCCTCCTCCTCTTCCATTTCCGCCATCTCGACAGAGATGGGGCGCGGAGTGGCCGTTTCCTCGGCGTCGCCGATGTCGCCGCGCAGGGCGGCAATGCCAGCCATTCCCAGCCCCCAGTCCGGCTCGGCGCTCCACAGCCGTCGCCGGGCGCGCAGCACAGCATGCGCAATGACCAGCTCATGCGTCGGCGCGCGAGCGTCGACATGTGCATCATGCAGTACCAGATCCTCGACATGCACCAGTTCGCCGCCAACCCAGAGCGCGCCAACGGCATCGAAAAAATGCCCGCGCTCACGAAAACCGTTGCCGACAGCATGCCGCAACGCTCGCTCATCCAGCCGCGCCAGCATATCCTCTGCCCTGGTCATCGCGGGCAGAAGTGTCGTCAGCGGCAAGTTCGCAAGATCATATCGCATTGGAATCCCATGATTGATTTGATCTAACGGAAGTTAACACCCCTAACGGCATCGGGATAGAAAGCAGCCTCTTTCAACTGTGGACGGTACTTCCTATTTTCCTCTTGACCTTCCAGTAACAGGAAGGTTCATAAACCTAGCCATGCTCGCTTCCGAGCGCTGGAGTTTCCGATGGCATTCCACGACGAACATGACCACCTCCATCATCATCACGATGCGCCGCAGGATGCGGTGATCCGCGATCCCGTCTGCGGCATGACCGTCGATCCCAAGGCGGGCAAACCATCGCTGGACTATCGTGGCCATACATTCCACTTTTGCAGCGAAGGTTGCCGCGACAAATTCGAAGCAACGCCTGAAAATTACCTGACGGCGAAAGACCCGGTTTGCGGCATGGATGTCGACCGCGCGACCGCGCGACATTTCCTGAAGCATGAGGGAGAGAAATTCTATTTTTGCTCCGCAGGCTGCAAAGCAAAATTCGAAGCCGACCCGGTGGCCTATCTTGGTGACGAAAAGCCGACACCGAAACCCATGCCGAAGGGCATGCTCTATACCTGCCCGATGCACCCCGAGGTGATCAGCGATCATCCCGGCGATTGCCCGATATGCGGCATGGCCCTCGAACCGATGGGGGTGCCAGCCGCCGATAAAGGCCCGAACCCGGAGCTTGTCGATTTCACCCGACGCCTCTGGATGAGCGCTGCCCTGTCGCTGCCGCTGTTGATCCTCAGTATGGGGCCGATGTTCGGCCTCCCCCTGCGCGACCAAATCGGCGAGCCCACCGCCACCTGGATCGAGCTGGCGCTCGCGACCCCGGTCGTGCTCTGGGCCGCTCTCCCCTTCTTCCGCAGGGCGTGGAATTCGGTTCTCAACCGCAGCCCTAACATGTGGACCCTGATCGGCCTTGGCGTCGGCACGGCCTATCTCTACAGCCTCGTGGCGACGCTTGTGCCCGGCATTTTCCCTATGAGCTTTCGCGGCCATGGCGAGGCTGTGCCCGTTTATTTCGAAGCCGCTGCGGTCATCGTCGCCCTGATATTTGTCGGCCAGGTGCTGGAGCTGAAGGCGCGCGAGCGCACCGGCTCGGCGATCCACGCGCTGCTCGACCTCGCGCCCAAGACCGCCCGCCGCATCGGCGCCGACGGCAGCGAGACCGACGTTCCTGTCGATCATATCCAGGCCGGCGACCGACTGCGCATTCGGCCCGGCGAGCGCGTGCCGGTGGACGGCTCCGTTGCCGAGGGACAGTCGACCATCGACGAATCGATGATCACGGGCGAGCCGCTCCCGGTCGAAAAGACCGTGGGCGATGCGCTGACCGGCGGCACGATCAACAAGAACGGCACGCTGATCATGATCGCCGAAAAGGTCGGCGTGGAAACGACACTATCGCGCATCGTCGAGTTGGTCGCCAAGGCGCAGCGGTCCCGCGCGCCGATCCAGACGATGGTGGATCGTGTTTCGGCCATCTTCGTGCCCGCCGTCGTGGTTGCAGCCATCATCGCCTTTGCGGTCTGGGCCTTTGTCGGACCGGAGCCGAGGCTGGCGCATGCACTGCTCGCCGCCGTCGCCGTCCTGATCATCGCCTGCCCCTGCGCATTGGGGCTTGCCACGCCGATGTCGATCATGATCGCCACCGGCCGAGGCGCGCAGGAGGGTGTGCTGGTGCGCGACGCCGAGGCGCTGGAGCGCTTCGCCAAGGTCGACACGCTGATCGTCGACAAGACCGGCACATTGACCGAGGGCAGGCCAAACCTGACCGATGTCGTCCCCGCCGCCGGCGTCGACGAAACCCGCCTGCTGTCGCTCGCAGCCAGCCTGGAGCGCGGCTCCGAGCATCCACTGGCCGAAGCGATCGTAACCGGCGCACAGGAGCGCGGCGCGAGCCTTTTCGACATATCCGGCTTCGCGGCAAAGACCGGCAAGGGCGTGGAGGGCCGCGCCGGCGATACGGCGATCGCCCTCGGCAATGTCGCGATGATGGCCGATCTCGGCGTTGCGACCGACGCGCTGCAGGCTGAAACCGAGCGTCTGCGCGGTGACGGCAAGACCGTGATGTTCGTCGCCTTCGATGGCCGGTTGGCCGGCGGCGTCGCCGTTGCCGACCGGATCAAGCCGACGACAGCGGCCGCCATCAAGGCACTGCACGATAGCGGCTTGAAAATCATCATGGCAACGGGTGACAACGCCCAGACCGCCAAGGCCGTCGCTGCGCGTCTCGGCATCGACGAAATCCGCGCCGATATGTTGCCCGAAGGCAAGAAGGCGCTGATCGACGAGTTGCGGGCCAAGGGCAATGTGGTTGCCATGGCCGGTGACGGCGTCAACGACGCGCCGGCGCTGGCCGCAGCCGATGTCGGCATCGCCATGGGCACCGGCGCCGATGTCGCGATGGAAAGTGCCGGCATCACCCTGGTGAAGGGCGATCTCAATGGCATCGTCAGGGCACGGCACCTTTCGGAAGCCACGATCCGCAACATCAAACAAAACCTGGCCTTCGCCTTCGGCTATAATGCTCTCGGCGTGCCGCTTGCCGCGGGCGTGCTTTACCCGGTCTTCGGCCTGCTTCTATCGCCGATGATCGCGGCGGCGGCCATGAGCCTGTCCTCGGTCTCGGTCATCGCCAACGCGCTGCGGCTGAGACTAGAGCATCCCACTTTCAGGCGGAACCGCCTGTAAGCGGATAAGATGCTCTAGATTCAAAAGACTAGAGCGCCGTGCGTTCAAACGAACGCACGGCGCTCTACCGAAATAAGGAGAGTCCACATGAATATTGGCGAAGCATCGGGCCGCTCCGGCCTGCCGGCAAAGACGATCCGTTACTACGAGGATATCGGCCTGATCCGCCCCGATCGAGGCGACAACGGCTACCGCGACTACGGGTCCGACGACGTGCACAAGCTACGCTTCCTGCACCGCTCTCGCAGCCTCGGCTTCTCCGTCGACGAGTGCCGGCAACTGCTGGCGCTCTACGAAGACAAAAGCCGTGCCAGCGCCGACGTCAAGGAAATCGCCACATCGAAGCTCACCGAGATCGACCGCAAGATCCGCGAACTGACCGAGCTGCGCCGCACGCTGGAACATCTCGTGCATGCTTGCCAAGGCAATGAGCGCCCGGACTGCCCGATTCTGGAGGAACTGTCGGAGGGGTGAGGTTGCCCAGCCACCCGCCCTCGCTCTTCGAGGCTCCGGCTTCAGCCTCCGCACCTCAGAGTGAGGGCTGATCTTCTCGCCAGCCACCTGACCTTCTGACGCCTTTCCGTCGCACTCTCTCCGCCTCATTCTGAGGTGCCCAGGCGATGAAGCGTTAGCGAAGCGACAGGGCCTCGAAGAACGAGGCGGCCACCGCCCCCTATCTTTAGTTTACCCGCTCCACCGCAATCGCCGTCGCCTCGCCGCCGCCGATGCAGAGTGCGGCGACGCCCCGCGTTGCACCCTGGCGCTCCAGCGCGTGCAGCAGCGTCACGATCAGCCGCGCGCCCGTAGCCCCGATCGGATGGCCCAGCGCACAGGCGCCTCCATTGACGTTGAGGCGGTCGCGGGCAATGCCGAGGTCCTTAGCGGCGGCCATGGCGACGACGGCGAAGGCTTCGTTGATCTCGAAGAGGTCGACATCGCCGACCTTCCAGCCGGTCTTGTCCAACACCTTGCGGATCGCCGGAATCGGCGCGGTCGTGTACCACGCCGGCTCCTGGCTATGGGTGGCATGCGCCTTGATCTCGGCGAGGATCGGCAGTCCCTCACGCTCGGCGATCGAGCGTCGCGTCAGCACCAGCGCAGCCGCGCCGTCCGCATTGGCCGAGGCACTGGCTGCGGTGATGGTACCGTCCTTGCGGAAGGCCGGCTTCAGCGCGGGGATTTTTTCCGGCGAGACTTTCTGCGGATGCTCATCCTTAGCGATCGTCACCGGTCCGCCCTTGGCAGCAACGGAAATCGGCGTAATCTCGGCCTCGAATGCCCCTGTCTCGATCGCTTTGCGCGCCCGCGTCAGCGTCTCGACGGCATAGGCATCCTGATCGTCACGGCTAAACTGATAGGCTTCGACGGCCAACTCGCCGAAGTCGCCCATCGAGCGGCCCTTCTCATAGGCGTCTTCCAGCCCGTCGAGCATCATGTGGTCGAAAATGCGGTCATGGCCCATGCGATAGCCGCCCCGCGCCTTGGCGAGCAGATAGGGCGCATTCGACATCGACTCCATGCCGCCGGAGACCGCGATCGAGGCGGAACCGGCAAGTATCAGGTCATGCGCCAGCATGGTCGCCTTCATGCCGGAACCGCAGACCTTGTTGATCGTGGTGGCGCCAACCGCATCCGGCATTCCCGCGCCGCGCGCCGCCTGCCGCGCCGGTGCCTGCCCCTGCCCCGCCGGCAGGACGCAGCCGAACAGCACCTCGTCCACCTTCTCCGCCGACAATCCGGCACGCTCCAAGGCAGCACGGATGACATGGGAGCCGAGTTCCGGCGCCTGCAACGATGACAATTCGCCCTGGAAACGGCCGAGCGGCGTGCGCGTAGCGGAGACGATAACGACAGGATCGGTAACGGACATGATGGCTCCTCGCAATCTGCAAGTTAAGGGATCAAGCTATTGCTATCACGTTAGATGATGTTCGTCATGTAAATATCGCGGAAACATTTCTTCGGACGAAGTGCCCGCTATTGCCCGATCCCGACTACCGCGATGATTGTCCTCCTCGTGGATATATTCTAAGGATATCCATCACTAAAGAAATGGATATCCCATGCCTCTCTACATCAAAGACGATGCCATCGATCGATTGGCCCGGCGCTACCAGGCGCTGACCAAAACGTCCACCAAAACCGAAGCCGTGCGGCTGGCATTGCAAAAGGCGTTGAACGAGGAGCTTGCCAAGCCGTCGCTTGTCGATATCGCCGTCACTTTCTGTCGTAACCTGAAGCAGAAGGCCGGCACCAAGGCGGATGCTCTTTCGGAAGGGGATGCCTGATGTTTGTCGATGCCTCGGTGCTTTCCGCAATGATGACCGATGAGGAAGAAGCCCGCAACTTTGCCGCCCGCATGCAGGCTGCGACCGCGCGCATGACGTCGCCGCTAGCGGTAACCCAGGCGGCGATCAGCGTCGCCGGCCGTCTTGACCTCACAATCGTCGACGCCGGGAATGCGGTCCGGACGTTTCTGGAGCTGATGAACATCCAGCTTCTCGCAATTCCGCCGCGGGCCGCCTTTCTGGCGATCGAAGCTCATGAGCGGTACGGCGAGGGTCGCCATCCGGCGGCTCTCAGCCTCGACGACTGCATGACCTATGCCTGCGCCCGCTATTATCGCCAGCCGCTTCTGTTCCGGAGCGATGCATTCGCCCAGACCGATATCGAGGTGGTCTAACCTGTCTGCTTCGAAACTACTGCCCAGGGCAAAGCGAGGTGGGACCGGCGGCGTATGTGTTCGAAACGCCAACGGCGTTTGGCGCCGCCGCGCATTGCAGCCTCGATATCGCATCGCCCGCTCTGATCGGGCCGGTCACAGACGGATCGGTGTTGATCGTACCATCCGGAAGGATTGCGTCCTTGGAATGGTCAAAATTGCCGACGTCGGTCTGGATTGCCTGTGCGTCGAACGTTGTGGTGCGATGTTTATGCGCCGGCCCCGCCATGGCGACGCTGGACATTCCGATGACGAGGGCCGAAATGGTAAGAGCTTTAAGCAGCATAAGACTGCCTCCCATGGGCGTTGAACCTCTATTCATATGGGAGCCTGTAACCCGATTTACAGCGGCGGGCAGGTCAAATATCGCAATTATTTGAAAGCCATGTTCATGTCTTGATGCGATGCCGCGACACCTCCGCACCCGCATCATGCGGCAAGCGGAGGAAGCGCAGCGACGAGACCGCGCCAATGAGGCAAACGACCAGAAAAGCCCAGTGAAAATCGACAAGGGAAAGCGTCTCTCCCCCATGGATGATGCGCGAGAGATTGAGCACGGCGGCGGCGACGGCAACGCCGAGCAACAGCGAGACCTGCTGCAGCATGCTCGAGAGCGTCGAGGCGGAACTGCGCTGCGCCGCATGGATATCGGCAAAGCCGAGCGTATTCAGCGCCGTGAAGTTCATTGAACGCGACAGGCCAGCAATGAATAGCAGGCAATATATCAGCAGATCCGGCGTCGACGGCGACAGAAACGCGCATCCACCGATGCTGGCCGACGAGATCAGGCCATTGACAACAAGCACGTTGCGGAAGCCGAAGACTTTCAACATCTGCGTGGTGATCGCCTTCATGCCGAGATTGCCCGCGAAGTAGAAGAGCAGATAGGTGCCGGCGTCGATCGCCGTACGCCCGAAGCCGACCTGGAAAAGCAGCGGGATCAGGAAGGGCGTGGCATTGATCGCAACCCGGCTTGCCGTTCCCGCCGAAAGCGTCGACATGGCGAAGGTCTGCACCTTGAAGGCGGAGAGATCGAGCAAGGGCGCATCGACCCTCATGAAATGCCGGGTGGCGATGACGGAGAAAACCACGCCGGCGGCAATGAGCCCGATGCTGGGCGCCAATCCCGTCGTCCCCTGGACCACGAACTCCAGACCGGCCAGCAGGAAGGTCAGCCCCGCCGCCGATTGCAGGAAGCCGATGAAATCGAGCCGCGCGACCTTTTCCTCCCGCTGATCCGGCACGAAGCGCAGGACGAGGCCGAGGCCGATGATCCCGATCGGAATATTGATCAGGAAATTCCAGTGCCAACTGAAATAGGTGGTGATGAAGCTGCCGAGCACCGGGCCGATGACCGGAGCCGTCAGCGCCGGCCAGGTAATCATCGACACGGCATGCACCAGATCGGATTTGCGCGCGTTTTTCAGCACGATGATGCGACCGACCGGCGTCATCAACGCGCTGCCGACGCCCTGTACGGCGCGGGCAATGACGAATTCGAAGAGATTGCCGGAGAGGCCGCAGAACAGCGACGCCACGGTGAAGATGGCGATCGACGCCAAAAACACCCGCCGCGCGCCGTAGCGGTCGCCGGCCCAGCCCGCCAGCGGCACGAAGGCCGCCATCGTCAACAGATAGACCGTAATGCCGATGCTCATCGACACCGGCTGGATGCCGAAGGTCATAGCCATCTGCGGCAATGAGGTCGTGACGATGGTGCCGTCCAGAATCTGCATGAAGAAGGAGACGGCGACAACCAAGGCGATGATGCGGGACTGCCGGCCGAAACTTGCTTCGGAAGGCTGATCTGTGGTCCGGGCAATGGTCATGACATGAAATTTCAGAGAATGGCGTTCAAGGGACCGGGCGCTTCCGGCAACAATCATACGATCATTGAATACGCCCATCGCCATGGATTGCAAAGCCGCAAACCCGCGCCGCAGCCATCAAAAATTGACACGGTGACATAAGAAACCGCGATTCCTGCCGAGTTTACCTAAGCTATATCTCCGCCGACAGGATCCTACGGGCGTCAATCGTCCGAATAGCGCTGCTCCCGCCAGGGATCGCCATACATGTGATAGCCATTCTTCTCCCAGAAGCCGGCCCTGTCGGCACCGATGAGTTCGATGCGGTTCAGCCACTTCGCGCTCTTCCAGAAATAAAGATGTGGCACGACGAGACGCATCGGGCCGCCATGCTCGCCGGTCAATGGCTGGCCCTCCCAGGCAGTGGCGAGGATCGCATCTTCGGCCGCGAAATCCGAAAGAGGGAGGTTGGTGGTGTAGCCGTCATAACTCGTCAGCAGCACATGATGCGCTTCGGCCGTCGGCATAGCGAGATCGAGCATATCGCGCGTCGAAACCCCTTCCCAGCGATTGTCGTAGCGCGACCAGGTCGTCACGCAATGGATATCGCTGACGCGGGTGCTTTGCTCGATCGCCTGGAAAGCCGCCCAATCGAGGCTGAGCCGCGTTTCCACGAAACCGACCACATCGAGCCGCCAGCTCGACAAGGACACATGTGGCTGCACGCCGAGATCGAGCACCGGCCAGTTCTTGACGAGATGCTGCCCCGGCGGCAGCCGCTCGGTCTCGGGTCGGCTGATGCGCCCCGTCAGAAACTTGCCCTCCGCCGCCCAGCGGCGCTTTGACGTGGTGAGCTTGCTATCGGCGGGGATCTGATCGTCGCTCATGCAGGCATCCTCTCTGCGGCGCAGAAATAGGATAGCCGAGGTATGTCCGTGTCAAGTCAGGGGCAGTTAATAGCCGACTATATTGCCTCGATGGCGATGCAGAACAGCTCCGCCTTGCCAGAGATCGAGCGTCGTACGGCGACGTCATTCGAAACAAGAAGGCAATCGCCCGCGGCAAGCACAGCATCGTCAATCTCGACATCGCCGCGATGGCAAAGAACAAGGCTGGTCCCGCCCTCGAAAGCGACTTCGCTATTTCCGTCGACCGAGACACGCCGCACCGAATGCGTAAAGCGCGCCCGCCGCGTCATCACATTGAGATCCGTGATCGTCCCGTCAATCAAAGTTGCCGAGGTCGGCGCATCGGCCGCGAAGGGCAGCGGCTCGCTCGCCTGCGTCAGGCGTTCAGGCGCGCGCGCCTCGATAAAGAGGGTCATACCCTCGCCATCAAGAATGGATAGCGTACGATCGATGCCCGGAAAGACCGAGAACGGCCCATCCGTGGCAACGGTCGCCATGCTGACGCGCCAGTCGAAGTCTGCAAGCCCGGCGCCGTCGGGCGAAACGGCGATCTCCACCGTCTCCCCGCCGCCGTTTTTCCAGGGCATGCGCTTGTGGTCACTGGCGCGCAGCAGCTTCATCTTAGTTCCCCAGGATGGCCGGCAGGCGCAGGCCCTGCTTCTTGGCCCAATCGAGGGCGATGTCGTAGCCGGCATCGGCATGGCGCATGACGCCGGTTGCCGGGTCGTTCCAGAGAACGCGCTCCAGGCGCTTGGCCGCATCATCGGTGCCGTCGGCGCAGATGACCATGCCGGAGTGCTGGGAAAAGCCCATGCCGACGCCGCCGCCGTGATGCAGCGATACCCAGGTAGCGCCGGATGCGGTGTTGAGCAGGGCGTTGAGCAGCGGCCAGTCGGAAACGGCATCCGAGCCGTCCTTCATGGCTTCCGTTTCGCGGTTCGGCGAAGCAACCGAGCCAGAGTCCAAATGGTCGCGGCCGATGACGACGGGCGCCTTCAGCTCGCCATTCCTGACCATTTCGTTGAAGGCAAGGCCGAGACGGTGGCGATCGCCGAGACCGACCCAGCAAATGCGTGCCGGCAGACCTTGGAAGGCGATACGCTCGCGCGCCATGTCCAGCCAGTTGTGCAGGTGCTTGTTGTCGGGCAGCAGCTCCTTCACCTTGGCGTCGGTCTTGTAGATATCTTCCGGATCGCCCGAGAGAGCAGCCCAGCGGAAGGGACCGATGCCGCGGCAAAAGAGCGGACGGATATAGGCCGGCACGAAGCCCGGGAAAGCAAAGGCATTTTCGAAGCCTTCATCCTTGGCGACCTGGCGAATGTTGTTGCCGTAGTCGAGCGTCGGCACGCCAGCATCCCAGAAGGCGACCATGGCTTCGACATGCACCTTCATCGAAGCGCGGGCGGCAGCTTCGACGGCTTTCGGATCGCTCTCGCGCTTGGCCCGGTGTTCGGCCACCGTCCAACCGGCCGGCAGGTAGCCGTTCAGCGGGTCGTGGGCAGAAGTCTGGTCGGTGAC
Organism: Rhizobium cerradonense; assembly: GCF_030182455.1. Lineage (NCBI taxonomy): Bacteria > Pseudomonadati > Pseudomonadota > Alphaproteobacteria > Hyphomicrobiales > Rhizobiaceae > Rhizobium > Rhizobium cerradonense. The sequence goes on along the minus strand of NZ_JAQJCK010000004.1, from coordinate 260,602 downwards.
GATATCCGGACGCGGACCGCCGGCCTTCATGCGCTTCACCAGTTCCGGGAAGATTTCGGCAGCATTGCCGAGCAGGCCGACGGACTTGGCTTCGCCAGCCTTCGTCCACTTGTCGATCAGGGCCAACGCTTCGTCGAGCGTCTTCGCCTTTTCGTCGACATAACGGGTGCGCAGGCGGAAATCGATGCGGGTTTCGTCGGATTCGACGGCGAGGCAGCAGGCACCAGCCATGACGGCGGCCAGCGGCTGTGCGCCGCCCATGCCGCCGAGACCGCCGGTCAGGATCCACTTGCCCTTCAGGTTGCCATTATAGTGCTGGCGACCGGCTTCGACAAAGGTCTCGTAGGTGCCCTGCACGATGCCCTGCGTGCCGATATAGATCCACGAGCCGGCCGTCATCTGGCCGTACATGGCAAGGCCCTTTTTATCCAGCTCGTTGAAGTGATCCCAGGTCGCCCAGTGTGGCACGAGGTTGGAGTTGGCGATCAGCACGCGCGGCGCATCCTTGTGGGTGCGGAATACGGCGACCGGCTTGCCGGACTGCACCAGCAGCGTCTCGTCTTCGTTCAGCGTCTTCAGCGTCGCGGCGATACGATCGAAATCGTCCCAGGTGCGGGCGGCGCGGCCGATGCCGCCATAGACAACCAGCTCGTTCGGGTTTTCCGCAACGTCCGGATCGAGATTGTTCATCAGCATGCGCAGCGGCGCTTCGGTCATCCAGCTCTTGGCGTTGAGCTCCGGGCCACGAGGAGCGCGGATTTCGCGGATATTATGGCGTGGGTTGGTCATGTCATATCTCCAAAGAGGGCAGGATGCCGGCGGATACGGATGCGTTGAGTGCGCCGGAAGCGACCAGGTCGCTGGCGGCCTTGAGGTCGTTTGCCATGTAGCGGTCTTCATCCAGCGTAGGCGCTGCGGCACGGATGGTGGCAATGGCAAGGGTCAGTTCGGGACTGGTGGTCAGTGGCGCACGTAGCTCGACGCCCTGTGCGGCCGTCAGCGCCTCGATGCCGACGATGCCGAAGAGATTGTCGGTCATCGGCAGGAGCCGGCGGGCGCCATGGCAGGCCATCGACACGTGGTCCTCCTGATTGGCGGAGGTCGGCGTCGAATCGACAGAAGCCGGGTGCGACATCTGCTTGTTTTCCGACATCAACGCTGCGGAGGTGACCTCGGCAATCATCAGTCCGGAGTTCAGACCGGGCTTCTTGGCGAGGAAAGCCGGCAAGCCATAGCTCAGTGCCGGATCGACCAGCAGCGCGATGCGGCGCTGCGAGATCGCGCCGATCTCGCAGACGGCAATCGCGATCTGGTCGGCGGCGAAAGCCACCGGCTCGGCATGGAAGTTGCCGCCGGACACCACGGAATTGTCCGAGAGCACAAGCGGATTGTCGGTGACCGCATTGGCCTCGATTTCAAGCGTGCGACCGGCCGAACGCAGGAGATCCAGACAGGCGCCGTCGACCTGCGGCTGGCAGCGGATGCAATAGGGGTCCTGTACGCGCTCATCACCTTCGATGTGGCTTTGACGAATCACCGAACCGGTAAGCAGGCCGCGGAGGGCAGCGGCGGTATCGATCTGGCCTTTATGGCCGCGCAACGTGTGGATATCGGGATGGAACGGTGCCGAGGAGCCCATGGCGGCATCCGTCGACATCGCGCCGGTGATGAGGGCTACCTGCGCGGCGCGATGGGCGCGAAAGAGACCGGCCAGAGCAAGTGCGGTCGAGACCTGCGTGCCGTTGATCAGCGCCAGCCCTTCCTTGGCGGCAAGCACGACCGGCGTCAGTCCAGCCTTTTTCAGCGCAGCAGCGCCGTCCAGCCGCTCGCCAGCATAAAAGGCCTCGCCATGACCCATCATGACGGCGGTCATATGCGCGAGCGGGGCGAGATCGCCGGAAGCGCCGACAGAACCCTTCTCGGGGATGACGGGCACGACGCCCTTTTCCAGCATCGCCTCGATCAACCGCACCAGTTCCAGACGCACGCCGGAAGCGCCGCGGCCAAGCGAGATCAGCTTCAGCGACAGGATAAGGCGAACGACGTTCTCCGGCAGCGGCTGGCCGACGCCGCAGCAATGCGAAAGAATGAGGTTGCGCTGCAGGGTGGCGACGTCGGCGCTGTCGATCTTGATGGAAGCCAGTTTACCGAAGCCGGTATTGATGCCGTAGACCGGCGCATTGCCGGCGGCAATCTCGGCGATACGCGCTGCAGCTTTGAGAATGCCGGCATCGAAGGAGGCATCGAGCTTGGCAGGCTCGCCGGTCCAATAGATCGCGGCCAATTGTTTCAGCGAAACGGAGCCGGGATGGAGAGTGACAGTCATCGGTCGAATCTTTCCCCCTTAAAGATGCGGGCGTGGAGCGGATTGAAGCCGATGCGATAGACAAGCTCGGCAGGGCTTTCGATATTCCAGATGGCGAAATCGGCCGATTTGCCGGCCTCCAGCGTGCCGGTCTTGGAAAGCAGGCCGAGCGCGCGGGCGCCTTCACGGGTGGCACCCGCGATGCATTCCTCGACCGTCAGGCCGAAGAGGGTTGCTGCCATGTTCATCGTCAGCAGCATGGAGGTCAACGGCGAGGTGCCGGGATTGCAGTCGGTGGCGATGGAGATTGGAACACCCGCCTCGCGCAGCGCCTTGACCGGCGGCTTCTGCTTCTCATGAATGGCGTAGAAGGCGCCGGGCAGAAGGACCGCGACCGTGCCGGCATCCGCCATCGCCTTCACGCCGTCCTCATCCAGATATTCGACATGGTCGGCGGAAAGCGCGCCATAGGAGGCGGCAAGCTTGGCGCCGCCGAGATTGGAAAGCTGCTCGGCATGCAGTTTCACCGGGATGCCAAGCGACTTGGCAAGATCGAAGACGCGGGCAATCTCAGCCGGCGAAAAGGCGATCCCCTCGCAGAAGCCGTCGACGGCATCGGCCAAGCCCTTGGCATGCGCCTGCTTGAGACCCGGCAACACGACATCGGAAATATAGTCGTCGTTGCGGCCCTTGTAATCCGCCGGCGTCGCATGCGCGGCGAGATAGGATGTGACGACGCGAACCGGACGGGCGTCTTCCAGCGCCCGGGCGGCTTGCAGCATCTTCAATTCGGATTCGATGCTGAGGCCATAGCCGGATTTCACCTCGATCGTGGTGACGCCTTCGGCAAGCAGCGTATCGAGGCGCGGCAAGGCCGTCGCAATAAGATCGTTGACGGAAAGCGCGCGCGTTGCGTTGACGGAGGAAACGATGCCACCGCCGGCCCGCGCAATCTCTTCGTAACTCGCGCCTTCCAGACGCATCTCGAATTCGCGGGCGCGGTTACCTCCGTGAACGATGTGCGTGTGGCAATCGACGAGACCGGGCGTAACCCAGCGGCCTTCGAGATCGATGGTTTCGGCATCGCCGATCTCAGGCGCATCGCTTTCGCTGCCCGCGAAAAGGATGCGGCCACCCTTGGTCAGGATCGCACCCTTCTCGACAATGCCGAGCCCCGGCGCATCCTCTCGCAAGGTCGCCAGACGGGCATTGCGCCAAAGGCGGCTTTCGCCCTCGGATCTTACGCTATCGCCGGAAAAATTGTTCCCACTCATCAGCTTTACGCCTTTCCTTATGGGCTCATAATGTATATACATATTAAAAGAACTGACAAGAGGGATTTTGGACTCGGTATCCAAAAGGAAAGAGCTAGGTCATGACGAAACTCCATGCACGTTCGGCACTGCTTCAGGATGGCTGGCGGGAAAATGTCCGACTGACTCTGGAGGATGGCCGCATTGCCGGCATCGAGGCTGATGTTGCGGCAGAGGCCGGTGACGAGCGGCACGACGTTCTGGTTCCTGCCATGCCCAACCTCCACAGCCATGCCTTTCAGCGCGCCATGGCCGGCCTTGCCGAAGTCCGAGGCCCGGCGAACGACAGCTTCTGGAGCTGGCGGACCGTCATGTACAAGTTCGCGCTCTCGATGACCCCCGATCATGTCGAGGCGGTGGCCGCGCAGCTCTACATGGAAATGCTGGAAGCCGGTTTTTCCCGGGTCGGCGAGTTCCATTATCTGCATCACGACAAGGACGGCAGCCCCTATGCCAACATTGCCGAGCTTGCCGAGCGCATCGGCGCGGCAAGCACTGAAACCGGCATTGGGTTGACGCTGCTGCCGGTCTTCTACGCCCATTCCGGCTTCGGCGGCGCAGCCCCCATCGACGGCCAGCGACGCTTCATCAATTCGCTCGATCGATTCGAGGCCCTGATGGCCGGCTGCCGGACGATCGTTGATCGGGTGCCGGGTGCCGAACTCGGCCTTGCCCCGCACAGCCTGCGGGCAGTAACGCCCGAGGAGCTGGCAAAACTCGTGCCGCTCGCCGGCGACGGACCGATCCATATCCACGTCGCCGAGCAGGTGAAGGAAGTCGAGGATTGCATTGCCTGGTCCGGCGCGCGACCGGTCGAATGGCTGCTCGATCACGCCCCGGTCGACGGGCGCTGGTGCCTAATCCACGCCACCCACATGACCGATGACGAAACCCGGCGGATGGCGAAAAGCGGTGCGATCGCCGGCCTCTGCCCGGTGACGGAAGCCAATCTCGGCGACGGCACCTTTCCGGCACCGCTGTTTCTGGAGGAAGGCGGCCGCTATGGCATCGGCTCGGATTCCAATATCCTGATTTCCGTTCCGGAAGAGCTGCGGCAGTTGGAATATTCGCAGCGCCTGGCGCTGCGGGCCCGCAATGTCATCGCTTCATCGGGCGGCTCGACGGCGCGCGCACTGTTCGATCACGCAATCGCCGGCGGCGGTGTGGCATTGAAGGCGCCGGCCGGGCTCGCCATCGGCCGTTACGCCGATGTGGTTTCCCTCGATGTCAGCGCCGTTCCCTATCTCTCCGGCGATCAAATCCTGGATCAGTGGATGTTTGCCGGCGGCGTTGCCGTCGACAGCGTCTGGGCGCAGGGCCGCAAACAGGTCGAAGGCGGGCGGCACAACAGACGGGAAGCAATCTCCGCTCGATTCCGCGCTGTGATGAGCGAACTAATCGGTTGAAAAAGAATTTTTCCTCGCGACAATGAAATCCTAAATAAACAAAGTGACGATTACCCAGGTCTCACGAGGAAGCGGTCGGCGGCATGACCACAGGTAAAGAGGCGACGCTCCATCAGCGTATCCTGAACGATATCGAGAGCCGGATCGTTTCCGGCGATTGGCCGCCCGGCCATCGGATTCCCTTCGAACTTGCCCTGGCCGAACAATATGACTGTTCGCGCATGACGGTGAACAAGGCGCTGACGCAGCTTGCCCGGGCCGGATTGATCGAGCGGCGGAAGCGCTCAGGGAGTTTCGTCACTCAGCCACAGGCGCAATCGGCAGTGTTGGAAATCCACGACATCAAGTCGGAAATCCTGTCGCTGAACCTGCCCTACTCCCATAAGATCGTGAAACGCGCCAAGCGCAAGGGTCGTCCCGAGGATGCGCGGCGGCTGCAATTTGCCGGCGCGGTCTCGGTGCTGGACATCACCTGCATTCACTACGCCGGCCGCCGGCCTTTCTGTCTGGAAGACCGCGTCATCAATCTCGACGCCGTACCGGAGGCGGCTCAGGTCGATTTCGACGCATTGCCGCCGGGACCGTGGCTGATCAATCAGGTGCCATGGAGCACGGCCGAGCACCAGATCCGCGCCATCCCCGCCGAGGGCGAGGCCGCCACGAGCCTCGACATTGCCAAAGGCACCGCCTGCCTCGTCATCGAACGGCGCACCTGGAGCAACCTCGGACCGATCACACATGTCCGCCTCACCTATCCCGGCGATCGTCATACGCTGGTGGCGCGCTTCACGCCGTCAAGCTGAAACCGTAGACCGGAAAGCATTTCACGGAATCGCTTTCCGCTCTATCCCTTTGTTTCTACGCATTCCAGACGGAAAACCGCTTCGCACTTTTCCTGGAATTGCTTAGCCGCTACTGGCGCTGGGCGGGCTCGGTCTGCATCGGGATAAGGTTGTCGGATTGATGGATGGGCTTTACGGGATTGACCAGCAAAATGCTGAGCGCAATCAGCACCAACGCAAGGATGAGGGTAAGGCCGATCAAAAGTGGACGAATCGCGATCATTTCGGTTCTCCAATCTTTCGTGTCCTAGCCATAACGTGACAGGAAGGGGATTTTGAGGCAACCAGCTTTTTTGCGCTTAAACATTGCGCCAAACTGCAAAATTTCAACCTCAATCCCCGAATTGATCGGAGTTTTGGCTCGGACTTGACAGACACCCTACCAATAGGTAGGCAAAGTGAATGAGCAATATTTCGACCAAAGCGGACGAGATCGTCCAATCGGCACGCGGCCTGATCATCGCGGGCGGCTATAACAGCTTCAGCTTCGCTGATATTTCGGCAGAGGTCGGCATTCGCAAAGCCAGCATTCATCACCATTTTCCGACCAAGGCCGATCTCGTCAGGACCGTCGTGGCGCGTTATCGGGAAGAGGCTCGGCAGGGTCTCGCCGGGGTCGACGCCAATATTGCCGATCCCGTTGCACGCCTTCGCGCCTATACGGGCTTCTGGGAAGCATGCATCCGAGACAATACCGCACCCTTCTGCATCTGCGCCATGCTTGCCGCCGAACTGCCGGTGCTGCCGGCCGATGTTGCCGCCGAAGTGCGAGGGCATTTCCGGGATCTCTCGAGTTGGCTTGCCGCCGTGATGGAAAAAGGGGCGGCCGAAGGCCGTCTTATTTTGCCGCGCCCGGCAGCGGGGGAAGCTCTGTCCTTCATGGCAACCGTGCATGGCGCCATGCTCTCGGCGCGAGCCTATGGCGACCCGTCAGTCTTTGCCACCATCGTCGAACCGCTGTTCGATCGGCTGGCCACTCTCCATTGAAATTATTCAGATTTTCGTGATGTGGACCGATAACGCGGCTCTCACGCTTGTTTGATTGGCGGAGCTACCGAGTGGTAGATAGGATCGCCTTCGTTGCAATCGAGATGACTTCCTCCGGTTCTCTCATGCAAGGAATTCTGTTGGCCGACCTTGGCCGCTCTGTCGAAAAAACCTACCGATTAGTAGGTAGATCAAAGGAGACTATTCATGGATCGCAAGCATCTGACGAAGGGCATATTGGCACTGGCCACCGGCGCTGTCGTAACGCTCGCCGCGCTACAGGGCGCCAATGCCGCCGACCCCGTCCGCGTACGCGGCACGATCGAAAGCCTCGATGGCGACACGCTCAACGTCAAGTCCCGCGACGGCAAGGACATCGCCGTCATGCTGAAATCCGGCTGGGCCGTCGCCGGCGTCACCAAGGCCTCAGCCGCCAATATCAAGCCCGGCGATTTCGTCGGCATCGCCAATGAGCCAACCGCCAGCGGCGTTGCCGGCGCCATCGAAGTCGTGATCTTCCCCGCCTCGATGAAGGGCACCGGCGAAGGCGACCGCCCCTGGGATTCGAAGCCGAACAGCTCGATGACCAATGCCACGGTCGCCAATGCCGTCAAGTCGGTCAATGGCCCGACGCTCACCCTGACCTATAAGGGCGGCGAGAAGAAAATCAACATTCCGGACGGAACTCCGGTCGTGACCTTCACCTCGGCCACCAAGGACGATCTGAAGGCAGGCGCCGGTGTCTTCATCACCGGCCAAACCACAGGTGACGGCATCGTTTCCACCAATCTCGTTGCCGTCGGCGTCAACGGCACTGTTCCGCCGATGTGATCTTCCCTTCCCGCCCAAGGGAAGCCTGCAGGCCAATCGGCACCCGCCCCCGCCGTAGCCTGCCATGCGGCGCTCCAGATTCAGTTCCCTCGCTGATGGGGCGCCGCCACTTTCCCGGTGGATTTGTGGTACTCTGCAGCCAGGGTTTCCAAAGGGTTCATTGAAGATTTCGAGAGGAGCCTAGCCATGGCCGACATCGATACGACCGGTGCACCACCTGCGCCTCCCCGGACGATCTACATTCGCCGGCATTCGATCGTTACCCGCCTGACGCACTGGCTGAATGTGCTCTGTCTTTCGCTGCTGCTGATGAGCGGCATGCAGATTTTCAACGCCCATCCTGCCCTTTACTGGGGGCAGTACGGCGCCAATGCCGATCCATCCTGGCTGCAGATATCGGCCACCGATGGCGACAACCAGCCCTACGGCACCTTCCGCATCGGCGGCCTGACGATCCCGACGACCGGCGTTCTCGGCGCCTCGAAAGAGGATGGCGAATGGACCGAACGCGCTTTTCCCGCCTGGGCAACGATCCCGAGCTACCAGGACTTGGCCGCCGGCCGGCGCTGGCATTTCTTCTTTGCCTGGCTCTTCGTCTTCAACGGCCTGATCTATCTGCTCTATGGCTTCATTGCCGGCCATTTCCGCCGCGACTTGGCGCCCTCGGGTGCCGAGGTCTCGCCGCGCAATCTCTGGCATGAAATCATTGAGCACGCCCGCCTGCGCTTCCCGAAAGGCGAGAAGGCAAAGCGCTACAATGCATTGCAAAAGCTCAGCTACCTGATCGTCATCTTCATCCTGCTGCCGCTGATGCTGGCGACCGGGCTCACCATGTCGCCCGGCATCGATGCCGGCTACCCGTTCCTGCTCGATATCTTCGGCGGGCGGCAGACGGCGCGCGGCATTCATTTCATCACCGCCTGGACGATCGTTCTGTTCGTCCTGGTCCATGTGGCGATGGTCATCCTGTCCGGTCTCTGGAACAATATGCGTTCCATGGTGACCGGCCGCTACGCCATCCGTAGGGAAGGAGAGGACGCATGAGCAAGATCGTCAGCCGCCGCGGCTTCCTCATCGGCTCTGTCGCCAGCCTCGGCGCTATCGGCCTTACCGGCTGCGACGACGTCACCGAGAACCAGAACGTCCAGAAGGTTCTCGCGCTGGCCGAAGGTCTGACCATGGGCACACAACGCCTTCTCGTCCCGCCGCAGACGCTTGCCCGCGAATATACCGAAAAGGACCTCTCGCCGACCTTCCGCTCGAACGGCACGGATAATCCCGGCACTGCGGATTATGCCGCAATGGTGGAAAACGGCTTCTCCACCTGGAAGCTAAAGATCGACGGCATGGTCAACCAGCCGATGGAGTTTTCGCTGGCCGACCTGAAGAAACTGCCGTCGCGCACGCAGATCACCCGGCACGACTGCGTGGAAGGCTGGAGCGCCATCGGCAAATGGACCGGCGTGCCGCTTGGCCTCATTCTGCAGAGCGCCGGGCTGAAGCCGGGCGCGCGTTATGCGGTGTTCTATTGCGCCGACGAATTAGAGCAGACGCTCGACGGCAGCGGCCGCTACTACGAGAGCCTCGACCTGATCGACGCCTTTCATCCGCAGACGATCCTCGCCTATTCGATGAACGGCAAGGATCTCGAAGTCGCCCACGGCGCGCCGCTGCGTCTGCGCGTCGAGCGCCAGCTCGGCTACAAGCACGCCAAATATGTCATGCGCATCGAAATCCGCGACAAATTCAACGATCTCTGGGGCGGCAAAGGTGGCTTCTGGGAAGATCGCGGCTACGAATGGTATGCCGGAATTTGAAGGCATTACTTTAGCATGTTTCAATTTGTCGCAGGTCGCTTCAGGCCGGAACACTTATGCGTGCAGGTACGTTCTCGCAAAGGGCAATTATGCCCTTTCGGAGGAAATGCACATGCTGAGATCGATTTTGATCGCGGCCGTGCTTGCAGCGGCGAGCACCATGCCCGTTTATGCCGCAGCCACGGTGAAATGTGACGATGCTTCCATTATGGCCTTGCAGACCAAAGTGGATGCAATGACCGACCAGACGAAAAAGACAGCCGCCACCAAACAGGTGACTATGGCAAAAGACGCCATGAAGGCGCACAAGATGAAAAATTGTGTGACCCACATGGAAAATGCCGAGAAGGGCATGAGCAAGATGTAACGGCTCGCCGTTGCTTTGGTGGATTCGGAGGACAAGGCCCGGGCTTCCGGGCCTTAAGTTTGTCGGGGGTGCGAGAAGCCGATGTTTGGATACCCATAAGCTCGCCGAAACCGGCCTGTCTTGAAAGTCGCGGTTAAAAGTAATACCTCTATTTTAGCAATCATTACCGGGATTCCCATGAGTACGACCGTAACTGCAAAAGGACAGGTCACGATTCCAAAAGCCGTTCGCGACAAGCTCGGCATTGGCCCCGGAAGCCAGATCGATTTTCGCCGAGCTGCCGATGGCAGCATTGTCCTTGTCCCGGTGGAAACCGGCAGACAAATCAGCCGTTTTGCCAAATTTCGAGGACATGCCGGAAAAGGCCTGAGCACTGACGAGATTATGGCACTGACGCGTGGCGACGATTGATGTGATCTTCGTCGATTCCAACATACTTCTGGATATTATTACCGACGATCCGATTTGGTACGACTGGTCCATCGGCGAGCTCGACAAAGCATCGCTCGTGGGTCCTCTCTACATCAACGACGTCGTTTACGCCGAAATATCCGTTCGCTACCAGCGCATTGAAGATCTCGATGAGATGCTTGTCGGGACTGGCGTCAGCATCATATCGATTCCACGAGCGGCACTTTTCCTTGCTGGCAAGGTTTTTGACCAATATCGAAAAGCTGGTGGAACGCGCACAGGCGTTCTGCCGGATTTCTTCATCGGCTCTCATGCGACCGTCAGCGGCCTCTCCGTACTGACGCGCGACACCAAGCGTTTCCAGACCTACTTCAAATCGGTAACGCTCATTAGCCCGCCAACAGTATAACTATCGCTACCGGATCAGCCGGCCTTTCCGCAGCCTAGCGGCTACCGCCAATATGTCGCGCGGCGTCGGCAAACGAGATGTCCGACTTGATCTCTCGTGTCGACATCGACGTTACCGTATGCCGCACGCCCGGCAGCCGGTTCAGTTCTTGACGCAGCAGCCGATCGAGGGCGGCCATGTCGGCGGCCAATATGTGCAGGAGATAGTCGGCCTCCCCCGTCGTCGCATGGCAGCGCCAGATCAGCGGATGGCGGCGCACCGCGGCTTCGAAGGCATCGAAGCGCTCGACGTCGATCGACACTTGCACGAAGGCTTCCAGTCCGAAGCCGAGCTGTGCCGGATCGAGGATCGTCCGGTAACCGCGGATCACACCGACCTCTTCCAGCGCCTTCACCCGTTTCCAGCACGGCGTCTTGCTGAGACCGACCAGATCGGCGAGCGCGGCAAAGGAGATGCGGGCATTGGCCTCCAGGGCAGAGACGATCTTATGGTCGAGCGCGTCCAAGTCCAGCGTTCCCTCCACTGCCTCCGATAAGGTTGATCGTACTCCTTATTGGCAATTTTAGAAGACAATTAGGAACAATGTTCAAGGGAAAATTTCGTATCCTTCCAAAAGGGCAAATATGCCAGCGGCAAAGGCCGGGACAAAGGGAACGAAGATGCAGAAGCAAGACTATTACGCGCGGATCGAGGCGCCAGACATGCGCGACTATGGCGTTTATCTGCAATGCGACAAGCTGCTCGCCTGCCAGAAGCCACTAAACGGGATGGTCAACGGCGACGAGCTGCAGTTCCAGATCGTCCATCAGGTGGAAGAGCTCTGGATGAAGCTCATCGCCTATACGCTGGTCGACGTGATCGCCTTCATCGAGGAAAACAAGACCCATCGCGTGGTGACGCTGATGGGCCGCGTGCATCGGCTGATGCGGATGATGACGGCGCAGCTCGATCTGCTCGAAACCATGTCGCCGAAGGAATATCAGCAGATCCGCCTGCAGCTCGGCAATGGCAGCGGCCAGGAATCGCCCGGCTTCAAATTCCTGCTGCGCATGCCGCCGGATCTCTGGCGGGCCTTCAAGGCCCATTATCTCGACGCGCTCGGACTAACGGTCGAGGATGTCTATGACGGCAAATATGATCATGGCGACAGCTATGTCGTCGCCGAGGCATTGGCCGAGTACGACGAATTGTTCCAGAAATTTCGCGCCAACCACATCTATCTGATCCAGCGCTCGATCGGGCTCGGCTCGAAATCCCTCAAGGGCCGGCCGGTCGAACTGTTACAGGCCGGCGCTCGCCATCGCTTCTTCCCCGATCTCTGGGATATCCGCGCCGAGATGACCGACCGCTGGGGCAGTCAATACGGCGTGGTGCGCGATTCCATTTCCAGACACGACGACGCGGCGGAATAGGGTACGCGACCCCGCTGACTTATCCGTCGCGCTGCATGGTGCGACGGAACGCTTTCAGCGTTTCGGCGCTGACATGATGTTCCATGCCCTCGGCGTCGATCCGCGCCGTCTCGGGGCTAACGCCAATCCAGCGCAAGAACGCTTCGACCGTCTGATGGCGAGCGCGGATGTTCTGGGCGATCTTATTGCCCGCCTCCGTCAGGAAAACGCCGCGATAGGGCCGCCGCGATACCAGCCCGTCTTCGCAAAGACGTGCCAGCATCTTGGCGACCGTCGGCTGTGACACGCCAAGCCTTGCCGCGATATCCACCTGCCGGGCCTCGTTGCCATCATCGATGAGATCGGCGATCAGCTCGACATAATCTTCCACCAGAGCGCCACGGGTGGCCTCCCGCGTATGCCGAAAACCCTCCGAATGCGTCTCGGCATCCGGCAGCGGTTCGTCGCGATGGATCGGCGGTTTTCTGGCTGGCAATGCGTTTGGCTCCCTGGACGCACGAATAAACTCGCTTTGATCTTTATAGCACGAGCTTCAATCTTGAAAGCGGATGATGATTTTTGCGACGCGCCATCATCGCCATCACAACGCCGCAACTATAAAATATAGCCTATTGCATAATGTTGATATCCAGCATATTTCTTAGTCACATCGTAATTCGATCCCGGAGCCCCGCATGACGCAGATTCAGGAAGCAACCTCGCCGCAAGCGTGGAAATTTGCCCGCCCAGATGAAGAGGCGCGGCTGAGCCTTCCGGAAGTCAATGCAACGATTCATGTTCCGCACGCCGGCACCTGGGTCCGGCGGCTGATCGCCTTCCTCGGGCCGGGCTATATGGTCTCCGTCGGTTATATGGACCCAGGCAACTGGGCGACCGACCTCGCTGGTGGTGCGCAATTCGGCTACACGCTACTAGCGGTCATCATGCTGTCCAATCTGATGGCGATCCTGCTGCAAGCACTTGCAGCCCGGCTCGGCATCGTCACCGGCCGCGATCTGGCGCAGGCTTGTCGCGACCACTATTCGAGACCGGTCAATCTGGCCCTGTGGTTTGCCTGCGAACTTGCCATCATCGCCTGCGATCTCGCAGAGGTCATCGGCACGGCGATCGCGCTGCAATTGCTCTTCGGTATCCCATTGATCGGCGGCGCGCTGATCACCGCGCTCGACGCCTTCCTGCTGCTGCTTCTGATGAATAAGGGCTTCCGCTTCCTGGAGGCCTTCGTCATCGCGCTCCTCATTGTCATCGCCGTCTGCTTCGCCATCCAGATCGCCGCCGCCGCTCCTCCGGTCGCCGCTATCCTCAATGGTTTCATCCCGTCGCCCGAGATCGTCACCAATCACGAGATGCTCTACATCGCCATGGGCATCATCGGCGCGACCGTCATGCCGCATAACCTCTACCTGCATTCCTCGATCGTGCAGACGCGCGCCTATAAGCGCACGGATGAAGGCCGCCGCGATGCGATCAAATGGGCGACCACCGACAGCACGATCGCCTTAATGCTGGCGCTTTTCGTCAACGCTTCGATCCTGATCGTCGCAGCCGTCGCATTCCACAATAGCGGGCATTCGGATGTCGCCGAAATCGGCCAGGCCTTCCAGTTGCTATCGCCGCTGCTCGGCCTTGGGATCGCCTCGACACTGTTTGCCGTCGCACTTCTCGCCTCCGGCCTTAATTCCACCGTGACGGCGACGCTCGCCGGCCAGATCGTCATGGAAGGCTTCCTCCGCCTGCGTATTCCACACTGGGCCAGACGGCTTTTGACGCGCGGCCTCGCAATTATTCCGGTTGTTTTTGTTACTGCATTTTATGGTGAAAAAGGCACTGCCGATTTGCTCGTTCTGAGCCAGGTCATTTTGTCCATGCAACTGCCCTTCGCGGTCATTCCGCTTGTCCAATTCGTCACAGATCGCAGAAAAATGGGCAGATTCACCATCCCAAGGAGCGTTGCCGTTCTCTCCTGGCTGGTTGCGGGCGTCATCCTGGCGCTGAATTTCAAGCTGCTGTACGACACCATCTTCGGTTGACGAATCACCCGTGATGCGAGAATCTGCGAACCTGGAAGATCACGGTAATTAACAGATACGTAATATTTGCCCAGATTTTGACATGATTTGCCCTAGTTTGGGCCCACCGCAGTCTGCAGGGTTCCTCAATTCATGGTCGAAAGTCCATTGCGCGTCCAATTTCCTGCAGAGGCTGCGATTCAGGCGCGGCCGCATCATGAATTTCATATTGCCTTTCTGCCCCGATCCGCCCATCTTCGCCACCTGATCGCCATCGGTCTTGCCGGCACCGCCTCCTGCGGCCTTCTCGCGACCGTTCTCTACCCGCTGCTTGCCCGCCATACGATCGAGCAGGCCGTTCCGATTCACACGGCCCAGCTCGTCCAATCGCAGCCGGCGTTGCACAAGAGCGACCGGCTTGCCACGAAACAGCGTTTCGACGGCGCCCGTTTTGCGCAGGTGGCGGAAAAGACTTCGAGCGGCGAAACCCGTATCTTCACCTATCACCGCACGACACTGGTCTTCAAAGCCGAGGTTACCGAACCCGCAGACAGTGATGCCACGGCCATCAATGCGGCCTATGACGGCGATACACGGACCGAGAACGCGCTATTTTCGCCGCCGTCGCTTGCAGATATCCGCCAGGGCATCTATCCGCATGCCAATCGCTACGACGCGGTCCGGCGCTCACGCTTCCCGGTTCGCGGCGTGCCGTTGAATGTCAGCGTGTCGAAGGCGACCACGGGCGAGGCAGGCCGCGAGTTCAAGAGACTGGTTTCCATGCCCAAGGACCGGCAGGACCTGCAGGATATCCTCGCCTCCGCCGGTCTTGGTGTAGATGCTGGCGACGAGCTGCAGCGTGCCTTGGAAACCGATACGGTTTCGCCCGGCGACAGCCTGGAACTGCTGCTGGAGAAAAAGACCGCCGATGCGCAGCCGAAGCTGATCATGGCTCGCCTCAGCGGCGAGAAGACACCCGAGCGCATTGTGGCGCGCGACGATGCCGACGGCTTCGTGCCTCTTACCGATGACCGGCTGTTTTCCACGCTCTATAGCGAGAGCCAGGCCGACACGCCGTCCTCTTCGGACGTGGCTGCCGTCGACCTCAAGGGCATCGACAGCAACGATCGGTCGATGATCAGCGCCAAGCTGAAGAAGGCGGGGCTTTCCGATGAAAGCGTCGATCAGCTCATGAAGCTCGCCAAGGCGAATGGCGTTTCCCTAACCGGTGGCGACGATGCGCCCGATAGCGTCGACCTGCTGTTCCGCAAGGCGGACAGTGCCAAAAGCGAACTGATGTTCATCGAGTTCCACACCGATGGCGACACGCATCGCTTCTATCTGCACAAGGACGGCGGCGACGGTGCCTCAGAATTCTACGACGAGGGTGGCCACTCCGTCGCCAAGGTGCTGACCCATCGTCCCGTGCCCAACGGCACGCTCGGTGACGGATTTGCCTGGCGCATTCATCCGATCCTCGGCGTCCGGAAATTCCACAACGGCGTCGATTTCCGCGCACCGATGGGCAGCCCGATCATGGCAGCCGGCGACGGCACCGTCGAAAAGATTTCCTGGGAAACGGGCTACGGCAAATATGTCCGCATCCGCCACGACGGCGGCTACGAGACGACCTATGCCCACATTTCCTCGACGCCGTCGGACCTGCATGTCGGCGAGCGCGTTACCCAGGGCCAAGTCATCGCCTATGTCGGCTCGACCGGCTATTCCACCGGTCCGCATCTCTACTACGAACTGCGCGTCAACGGCCGCTACGAAAACCCACTGACCGCCCAGTTGCCGGCCGGCACCAATCTTACCGGCAAGTCGCTGGACAGCCTGCGCTCGCAGGTCAGCCACGTCGACAATATCATGACCTACCTCGACGTGCCGCCGCCGCAAAGCGAAACCCGCCCCTTTACCGCCTTCGACCAGGGACCGGAGCGAGGCCCAGGTGCAGGCGCTGGCCCCGGTCATTCCGGCAGGCCCTGATTGCCGCGATTATAGCGGCACGACCGAGATTCCCCGAACAGCGAAGTTTTGATTCGAGGCTGGAAAACGGAGCCAGCCACGGATGCGTGCTGAACGATGCGCAGCGGGATCGAGTCGCAGCACTGCCGGGTTGAAATCTCAACATGATCCCGCTTCAGGAAACGGAGGGTTTTCCAATGGTTGATGCCCGATGCAGTTGCGGCGCTCTCACGCTGACGCTTTCAGAACCATCGAAATTGGTTGTCGCCTGTCATTGTCTTGACTGCCAACGCAGGACCGGCGCGCCGTTTAGCGTCGGCGCCTTTTATGCCGCCGATGCCGTCGCCATTTCCGGAACTCCAAAAGAGTTCAGCCGCGATGCGGCAAGCGGCGGGAAGGTCCACACCTACTTCTGTCCGAACTGCGGCTCAACCGTCTATTGGAAGGCCGACAGACTACCGTCGCTGATCGGCATTGCCGTCGGCGCGCTGGCAGATCCCAAATTCCCGGCTCCCGTTATATCGGTTTTCGAGCAGTCGAAACACCATTGGGTTCAAATGGATGGCGCCGTCGAACATTTCCAGCAAAGCAGTGCGGCAAAAAATTCGAATCGAGACTCCACTTAACGCAAACGATTAGCCGGCTCAGCAGGTCCGCTATTCACATAAATCGCATAGAGCGAGCTCGTGGCGGTGATGTAAAGCCGGTTGCGCTTCGGGCCGCCGAAGCAGAGGTTCGATATGACTTCGGGAACGAGAATGCGGCCGATCAATGTGCCATCCGGCGCGTAAACCCGGACGGAATCGCCGCTGGAGGCAAAGATGTTGCCATGGCGATCGACCCGGAAACCGTCGAACATGCCGACTTCGCAGGTGGCGAAGACCCGCCCCTCGCTGAGACTGCGCCTGTCCGGATTGACGGAATAGGCCGTGATTGTCGGCGGCAGGCCGGGCACATGCGAACCACCGGTATCGGAGACGTAGAGCACGCTTTCATCCGGCGAAAAGGCAAGGCCGTTCGGCTTGACGCGGTCGCTGGCGACCAGCGTCACCGTTCCGTCCGCCGGATCGATGCGGTAGACATTCGATGCGTTGATTTCCGATGGTGCGGCAAAGCCCTCATAATCACTGTCGATCCCATAGGTCGGATCGGTGAACCAGACCGAGCCATCCGACTTCACGACGACGTCGTTCGGCGAATTCAGCCGTTTGCCGTCGAAATGTTCGGCGAGCGACCGCCACACGCCGTCATGATCAAGCCGGCTGACACGGCGGCGGCCGTGCTCGCAGGCGACGATCCGGCCCTCGAAATCGAGCGTATGGCCATTGTGATAACCAACCAGGCTCTCGAAGACGCCGGCTGCGCCCGTCACCTCGTCATAACGCAGGATTCGGTCGTTCGGTATATCAGACCACACGACATGACGCGCGGCTGGCACATAGACGGGTCCCTCGGTCCAACGCCCGCCCGTCCAAAGCTGCTCCAATTTTGCAGAACCATTGATCAGCGCCTTGAAGCGCTGATCGAGAATATCATACTGGCTCATGATGCTCCGCCCTGTTCCTCACAGCCAGCCAACCTCCGGACCGGCCTCCCGTAGTCGGAAACCAATCTAGAGACAGCAATCATCGGCTGTCAAAAACAAGCTGCGGACATGACACGCTTTTTACCGGCGTCTTTTTCGTTGCTGGAAGATCTATCCTGCCAGCTCCATCGTCCCCGCTCTCCGCAATGCGGGAAAGGGCTAGGGTGAGTGGCCGGGCAGGCGAGCGCGGCGAAACCACGCTTGCCCGACCATCCCCAAATCCCTCAAAAATTACAGCAACTTCTCCAACGTAATCGGCAGATCGCGTATCCGTTTGCCCGTCGCGTGGAAAACCGCATTGGCAATCGCCGGCGCAACGCCGACGATCCCCAGTTCGCCGACCGCTTTGCCGCCGAGCACGGAGGCATGCGGATCGGGGATGCCGACGGAAATCACTTCGATGTCGGGAATATCGGCATTGGTCGGCACGAGATAGTCGCCGAGGTTGTTGTTGATGACGCGCGCGTAGCGCTCATCGACAATGCCCTCTTCAAGCAGCGCCTGGCCGATGCCCATGATGATGCCGCCCTTCCACTGGCTTTCGGCGAGTTTCGGATTGTAGAGCCGGCCGGAATCGAGCGCCGAAACGACGCGTGAGACGCGCACGGTGCCGAAATCCTCGTCGACACGCACTTCGATGAAGTGCGCGCACCAGCTATGCATCGAATAGTCGCCCTCCGTCGGCGACAGCATGGTCGCGATGGTCGAGAAGTTGCGGTAATGATCCGCCTTGCTCTGCTTGTCTTCCGGCAGGGTATTGCGCAGCACCTCGATCTTGTCGCGGCCGATCTGCCGCAGCAGCTCGGCAATAGCGATGCCATTACCGCCGTCGCGTGGCGGCAGAATGCGGCCTTCCGAAACGATCAGCGTATTGGCCTGCAGATCTCGGAACGGCGAGTTGGGATCGTTGATCGCCAGACCCACCAGCTCTTCACGGGCGGCGACTGCCGCCTTGTAGACGGCGCCGGTCATCAGGTTTGCAAGCTGCGAGCCGCCCGCGACGGGCGCGCGTGGCAGGGCGGAATCGCCGAGCTTGACGCGGATCTGTTCGATCGGAATGCCGAGCGTTTCGGCCGCCGTCTGCGCCAGGATCGTATAGGTACCCTGCCCCATGTCGATGCCGCTGCTCGCCACCTCCGCCGAGCCGTCGGCGAGGATGCGCACCAGCGCTTCGCCCGGCGTGCGGCGCACCGGATAGGTGCCGGCGCCCACCCCCCAGCCGATCAGATGCTTGCCGTCCCGCATGGAGCGCGGCGCATGCGAGCGCTTCGCCCAGCCGAAAGCCCTGGCACCGGCCTCGAAAGCCTCGCGCAATTGCCTTGTCGACCAGGGCTTGTCCGCTTCCTGATCCCGCTCGGCATAGTTCTTCAGCCGGATTTCCAGCGGGTCCATGCCGAGTTGGTAGGCGAGCTCGTCGATGGCGCTTTCGATGCCCCAGGCGCTGGGATTTTCGCCGGGCGCGCGCAATGCGCCGGGCTTTACGGTGTTCACCGCCACGATGTTCTGCCGCGACGAGAGATTGGGCGTCGCATACATGATCGAGGTTACGACACCCAACGGCTCGACCGCCACGTCGCCCACCGAAGTCTCGTTGGCGCTCCTGTGAACGATGGAGAGAAGCTTGCCGTCCTTGGTCGCGCCAAGCGCGATCGTCTGCCGCGTGCCGGGCCGACCGCCGAAAGATGTGAAGGTCTGCGGCCGGGTGATGACCAGCTTCACCGGACGGCCGAGCAGCTTCGCCGCCATGACACCAACAGCCCCATGCGGCAAGGCCAGCGCCTTGGAGCCGAAGCCGCCGCCGATATAGGGCGAGATCATCCGCACATTCTCGAAGGGAATACCGAACCATTCGGCATAGGTGCGCGCCATGCCGTCGATCCACTGGCTCGGCTCCCAGAGGGTCAGCATGTCACCATCCCACTTGGCAATCAGCCCATGCGGCTCGATCGGCACATTGTATTCGCGCGGCGTCTTGTATTCCGCCTCGATCTTGACCGGAGCTGCGGCCAGGGCGGCTGCGGCATCGCCCCATTCCCTTGTCATCGGATCGATCGGAAAACCCTCGCCGCCCGTCGAATCTTCAAGACCAAAGATCGCCGGAGCCTCCTCATAGGTGACCTTGACCAGTGCCGCCGCCGCTGTCGCCTGCTCAAAAGTTTCAGCAACGACGACGGCGACATGCTGGCCGCTATAGGTAATGTCCGTGACAAGCGCCCGATACGGGCCTTCCGGACCAGGGGTGTCGAGCCAGGTGGTCGGCGAGTTCAGGTCCGGCATCATATCCGGCGTCAGCACCAGCAGCACGCCCGGTGCTTTCTCCGCCGCCGATATATCCATGCCGATGATGCGGCCGGCGGCGATCGTGCTTTGCACCATCACCGCATGGGTCAGACCCTCAAGATCGTGCTCGACGGCATAGTCGGCCTCGCCCTTGATCTTCGCCGTTCCGTCAAGGCGCGACAGTCGTCCGCCGAGCGCGCCGTCGGCGGCGCTGTGTTTTCTGGTTTCCATGATGGTCATGCCAATTCTCCCATCGTCAGGATGGCACGCTCGACGACACGCGGCGCAAGCGTAATCTTGTAATGATTGGCACCGTGGTAGACGGCACCTTGGACAGCGAGCAGGCTGGCACGCTTCACAGCCGCGGCATCGAGCACCTGCCCCTTCAATGCTTCTTCGACGGCGCGGGCGCGCCACGGTTTGGTGGCGACACCGCCGAGTGCCACCCTGATATCACGGATCGTCCGGCCGTCCGCCTCCAGTTCGAGCCCGACCGCGGCGCTGGCGGCGGCGAACTCATAGGACTGCCGGTCGCGCACCTTGAGGTAGGTCGAACGGCGTGCGGCCGCGGATGTCGGAATGGTGATCGCCGTGATCATCTCGCCCGGCTCGATCGCATGTTCCCGATCGGGCGTCGTTCCCGGCAAAAGGAAGAAATCGTCAATCGCGACTTGGCGGCTGCCGAGATGCACGACGGCATCGAAGGCCACGAGAGCGACCGCGAGATCGCCGGGATTGGTAGCGATACAGGCCTCGCTGGTGCCGAGAACGGCATGATTACGCGTGACGCCGCCGATTGCCGAACAGCCGGAACCGGGTGCGCGCTTGTTGCAGGCGGAAAAGGTCGCCGGATCGCGGAAATAGGGACAGCGTGTACGCTGCATCAAATTGCCGCCGATCGCCGCCATGTTGCGGATCTGCGCCGAGGCGGCAAGCGACAGCGCCTGCGAAACGGCCGGGAATTGCGCCTTGATATTGGCATCGTCGGCGACCCGGCTCATCTTGGCGAGTGCACCGATCATTACACTCCGATCGGTGAGAGAGATGGCATCGAGGCCGGCAAGATGGCTGATATCCACCACTCTCTCTGGTTCAGCAACGCCGCATTTGGCAAGGTCGAGCAGCGTCGTGCCGCCGGCGAGCAGCATGGTGGCGGAAGAGGCCGCGGCTTGCCGGGCTTCATCGACGGAGCCGGCGCGGAGATAGGAGAACTCTTTCATCGGCTGGCCTCCGCTGCTTCGCGCACGGCGGCGACGATGTGCGGATAGGCGCCGCAACGACAGAGATTGCCGGCCATATATTCGCGGATTTCGTCATCCGAGCCGGCATGGCCCTCGCGGATGCAGGCAACGGCGGACATGATCTGTCCCGGCGTGCAATAACCGCACTGGAAGGCGTCATGCTCCAGAAAAGCGGCCTGGACCGGATGCAGATCGCCATTTTCCGCCGCCAACCCTTCGATCGTCGTCACCTTACGACCTTCGACCTGCGCGGCCAACGTCAGGCAGGAGAGCACACGTTCGCCGTCGACATGAACGGTGCAGGCGCCGCATTGGCCCTGGTCGCAGCCTTTCTTGGTGCCGGTCAGACAGAGATGCTCGCGAAGGGCATCGAGAAGCGTGACACGCGGATCGAGCGAAAGCTCGTGCTCGCGTCCGTTGATATCGAGATGGACAATAGTCATCAGGTCACTCCCTGTTCGGGTCATCATCTTGCAATCATCAGGATCTGCCGGTCATGACATCCGCTCTTGACGTCAGCCCGACCGGCGCCAGGTAATCAGGCGACAACGCTTTCGCCGGCGCATGCGGCTTGTGGTGGGACGCCCGAGGGGAGGCTGCGCTTTCACCGTCCTTGATCCTCCGATCAGACGGCAATGGCGTCCCGGCCCTTAATGCGGTAACAATCCTTCGGTACTCCAGAATAAACGGAGGCGCCTCCGTTTATTAACTTAGAGACTTGTCTGGTATCGTCAAGTCGCAATCCGCATGGAGCAAAAATTGGCTTCGAAGCCATCGCCAGGGCTCAAAGACGAAACGCCGCCAGACGCAAAAACCCTGCGTGCGGATGCGCGTCGCAATCGCGACAAGCTCATCGAAGCCGCGGCGCAAGCCTTCGCCAGCCACGGCACCGCTGCCTCGCTCGAAGACATTGCGCGGCGCGCCGGTGTCGGCGTCGGAACGCTCTACCGTCATTTTCCAACCCGCGAACATCTGGTCGAAGTCGTCTATCGCCATGAAGTTGAGGTGCTCTGCAACGCGGCCGAAGAGCTTTCGCGCGAGCGTGCGCCGGATCAGGCGCTGGAGGAATGGATGCACCGCTTCGTCGGCTATATCGCCACCAAGCGCGGCATGGCCGACAGCCTGCGCATCCTGCTCAACAGCAATTCCGAACTCTTCGCCGACAGCTACGGCATGGTGCCGATCGCGCTCCGCGGCCTGATCGAACGGGCCGTCGCCGACGGCTCAATCCGCGCCGATGTCGACAGCACCGACGTGCTGCATGCGCTGTCCGGCACCTACTCCATGCCCACTTCACCGGAATGGCACGACCGCTCCCGCCGCCTCGTCCGCCTGCTGATGGACGGCCTGCGCTGGGGTGCACCGAAAATGCGGGCGCCGTAGGGCCTGATAATCGGTGGGGCACTTCCTATATGCTTTTGAGCTGAGATCGTCAGGCGAGTTTCTTGCTGCGGCAGAGCCAAACTCCCTTAACATTCACCAAAGCTGAGGAAAACAAAATGTCCGAAAAGCTGGTCAAGATTCCCGGTCCGGATCATCCGATCACGATCGAGAACAAGCGTGCCCATGTCACCGTCTCCGTCGCCGGCAAGGTTATTGCCGATACGCGTGAGGCGCTGTCCCTGACGGAAGCCTCCTATCCCGCGGTCATCTATGTGCCGCGCAAGGATGCCGACATGGCTGCGCTCAGGAGGACCGACTACGCCACCTATTGTCCCTATAAGGGCGATTGCTCCTATTATAGCATCCCCGTCGGCGGCGAGCGTTCGGTGAATGCGGTCTGGACCTACGAAAATCCGCACGCCGCCGTCAGCCAAATCAAGGATTACATGGCCTTCTACCCGGATCGGGTGGATGCCATCACGGTTGATGTCTAAAGCGCCATCCCGCTTCCGCTGTCGAAAACATAGACCTGATCGGCATTGACGTTGACCTTCAATTGCTCGCCGTAGCGAACCGGAGCCTCACCGTCGACGACGGCCGTCACTTGCTCGCCGGCGAGATCGAACAGCACATGGGTCTGCGCGCCCGTCGGTTCGACCAGCAAGGTCTGGCCGGTAAGCGGCGAGCCGCTGCCCGTCAAACTGAGATGTTCCGGCCGTAGGCCGATCTTCACGCTCTGACCGAACTTCACTCTGCGCTCGCCCGCGATGCGCACCTGCGTGCCGTCTGTCAGCCGCACCGACGGTGAGCCGTCAACACCATTCACCATGCCATCGAGAAAATTCATCGCAGGCGAGCCGATGAAGCCGGCGACGAAGAGATTGGCCGGCTGGCGATAAAGCTCGATCGGCGTCCCCTGCTGCTCGATCCGCCCTTGGTTCAGCACGACGATGCGGTCCGCGAGCGTCATCGCTTCGATCTGGTCGTGGGTGACATAGATCGACGTGGTCTGCACCTTCTGATGCAGTGCCTTGATCTCCGAGCGCATCTGCACGCGCAGTTTTGCGTCGAGGTTCGACAAGGGCTCGTCAAACAGGAAGACGGCGGGATTGCGCACCACGGCGCGGCCCATGGCGACACGCTGGCGCTGGCCGCCGGAGAGCTGCGCCGGCTTGCGGTCGAGCAGCTTGGTGAGGTCGAGCATGCGCGCCGCCTCGTTGACCCGCTGCTCGATCACCGGCTTGGGCTGGCCCGAGAGCTTGAGGTTGAAGCCCATATTCTCGGCCACCGTCATGTGCGGATAGAGCGCGTAGGATTGGAAGACCATGGCGATGTTGCGCTCGCGCGGCGTCATGCTGTTGACCACCTGCCCGCCGATCGAAACGTCGCCATCGGTGATTTCCTCGAGCCCGGCGATCATCCGCAGCAGCGTGGACTTACCGCAGCCAGAGGGGCCAACAAGCGCGATGAATTCGCCATCCTCGATCGCCAGCGAGATATCGTGGATGACCGGAAGCGCCCCATAGGCCTTGTGGATGTTATGCAGTTCGACGGATGCCATGTTATTTGCTCCGATGAGAGCAATTCCAGGAAAAGTGCATAGCGGTTTTCCGTCCGGAATTGCTGGAAAACAAAGAAATAGAGCGGTTCAGAGTTTCCGTGAAAAGCTGAACCGCTCTAGGCTCAGGATTTCACGGCACCGGCGGTGAGACCCGCGATGATATGTTTCTGCGCCAGGAAGAAGACGATGATCGTGGGCATGATGGTGAGCGTGATGAAGGCGAGCACCAGTTCCCATTCCGTGCCGAATTCGCCGCTGTAGACCATCATGCCGAGCGGCCAGGGATAGATCGAATCCGAATTCAGCATGATCAGCGGCAGGATGTAGCTGTTCCAACTGCCGACGAAGGAGATGATGCTGACGGTGGCGACGATCGGCCGGGAGAGCGGCAGCGAGATATGCCAGAAGAAGCGGATATAGCCGCAACCATCGACGAAAGCCGCCTGGAACAATTCTTCCGGAAGGTTGCGAAAATAGTTTCTAAAGAGAAGAATACTCATACCGAGGCCGAAAGCCACCTGCGGCAGCACCACGCCCCAATAAGTATTGAGCAGGCCGAGATCGCGGATGCGGATGAACAGCGGCAGGATGGCGGTCGCCGCCGGGAACATCAGGCCGATCAGGAAATAATTCAGCAGGAAGTTCGAGCCGAAGAACTTCACATGCGCAAAGGCGAAGGCTGCCATGGCCGAGACTGTGACCGTCAGGAACACGGTCAGGGTGGCGATGATCAGCGAATTCATCATCTGCCGCCAATAGCGATCGCCGAAGAGGATGCCGGTATAGTTCTCGAAATGCCACTCGGCCGGCAGGCCGAAGGGATTGGTTCGGAGATCGCCGAGCGACTTGAATCCGCCGAGCGCCGTGGTCAACAGTGGAATCAGCACGATAGCGGCGATGATGGTCAGCGACACGTAGAGATAGATCTTCGTGCCGGTGGTCATGCGAACGGATGAAGCCATATCAGTCATTGCGCATAAATATCCGTTTGTAGCCGAAGGCGAGGGTGACGCAGATCACGAACAGCACCACGCCGACGGCGCTGCCGAGGCCGACCTGCATGCGGGTGACGCCGAAATTGTAGAGGAAGGTCACCATCGTCTGGGTCGAGTTGAACGGTCCGCCGCCGGTGAGCGGCATGATCAGATCAAAAAGCTGCAGCGAGCCGACGACGGCGAAGAAGACGGACAGGCGCAGTGTCGAGCCGAGCAGCGGCAGGGTGACGTAGCGGAATTTCTGCCAGCCGGTGGCGCCGTCGATCTCGGCGGCTTCCAGCACGCTTTTGTCGAGGGATTGCAGGCCGGCGATGAACAGCATCATGTGGAAGCCGAAATATTTCCACACGATCACCGCTAGCACCGCGTAGATCGCCAGATCCTTGTCGGCGAGCACGTAAGGGGTGGCGGTGCCGAGAAAATGCGAGATCGCGGCAAACAGGCCGTAGTCTCCGTCATAGACGAAGCGCCAGATCAGGCCCGCTGCCACTTCCGCCAGCACATAGGGAAGGAAGAAGATCAGCCGGTAGAGCACCACGCCGCGAATGCGGTTCGCCAGCATCGTCGCAAGCCATATAGCAAGCGGCACCTGAAGGGCGATCGAGACCAGGATGATCAGCGCGTTGTTCTTCAGCGAGGTCATGAAGGCGCCGTTCTTGAACAGAACCTGGAAGTTGCGCAGCCCGATGAACTCCGTCGGTGGGCCGTAGCCGTTCCATTTGTAAAGGCTGTACCAGGCGGCCTCTCCCATCGGCAGGATGACGAAGATGGTGAAAAGCAGCAGCGCCGGTGGCAGAAACAGCAGGATGACGGGCATGCGGCCGCGTGCGGCCGGCGATTTTCGGCGCGCTGTGGGTTTCGCTCTGGCGATGGTCGGTATGGCGGTCGTTGCGCTGACATCGGTCATGGGCGGTCTCGACAATTGCAGTTCAAAGAAAAACCGGCGCCGGCACAAGGGAGAGGCCGGCGCCGGATGGTGCTAGAGCTGGTCCTGCTCGAAGGCGTCCTGGACCTGCTGCGCGCCATCCTTCGGTGCGATCTGGCCCGAGACGATGCCGACCGAGATGTCGTTGACGACGCGGCCGACGGAGGGGCCGAGATCCTGGTCGAAGAAGTTCTGGTGCCAGGTCGAATGCGCCAGTTGGTCGGCGGAGGCGTGCATCAACGGGCTCTTGACGCCGTCTTCCGCGCCGACGGCGACCGGGATGATCATGCCGGCCTGCGCCATGGTGCGTTCGTTCTCGGCATTGGTCAGATAGGCCAGGAAATCGAGGGTTTCAGGCGGAGCCTTCTTGGTCACGGCCCAGCCGTTCAGACCGCCGAGCGTATCGGTCGGAAGACCGGCACCACCGGTAACCGCCGGGAAGGCGAAGCGGCCGATATTGTCGTCGGCGAGACCCTTGCCGTCGCCGGCATTGGTGCGCTGGTTGGCGGCGGTGTTTTCGAAGCCAAGGATCATCGCAGCCTTGCCATCACCGAAGACGCCGAGCGCCTGCGGCCAGGTGGTGCCGAGATAGCCGGGCTGGAACGGCTCGAGCTTGCCGAGTTCGGCAAGCTGCTCGCCGGCCTTGATGATCGCCGGATCGGTGAAGCCATTGCCCTCGCCGCTCTTGGCCGCGGAAAAGACCTTCTGGCCACCGTCACGCATCACCAGATAGCTCCAGTAGAAATGGATCGGCCACTTCTCGCCGCCGCCGCCGGCGATCGGCACGATACCGGCCGCTTTGATCTTCTTGACGGCGGCCAGATAGTCGTCCCAGCTCTTGATAGCATTGGCATCGACGCCGGCCTTGGCGAAGAGCGCCTTGTTATAGAAGAAGGAAACGGTGCCTAGCTTGTAAGGCACGGCACTGATCTTATTGTCGAAGGTCAGGCCTTTCACCGCCGCAGGATTATAGCTCTTCACCCAGGCGCCATCCTTGGCATTCATCGCCGCGGTCAGATCCATCAGTGTGCCGGTTGCCTGCTGCTGCTTCAACACACCACCGCCCCAACTAAAGAAGAAATCGGGAGCGTCCTTCGATTGCAGCAGCGTCGGCAGCTTGGCCTTGAAGGCTTCGTTCGCCAGGAACTGCATTTCGATCTTCACGCCCGGATGCTGGGCTTCATATTGATCGGCGATCTTGCGCCAGACGGCGATGTAGTTCGGATCGAGCTCCAGGTGCAGCCACTTGACGACCGTATCCGCCGCAGCGCTCGTGGCGCCGGCAAGCATGACAAGTCCCGTGGCAGCGGCGATCGCAGCAACACGCACACCGCGAAGGGCCTTCGCCCCGCGTTCATACAGCATGATTTTCTCCTCCCAAGGGAACAAGAGCCTCAATAATTTTTCCCTTATGCGGATTAATTCAGCGGAGCTTTGCTGAAATGTCAACCACCATCGCTAAATTTTCGGCGAAGTGACTGGGAAACGGCTTGACATCAGGCCATAAGCATAGGTTATTTAATTCGTATCCCGTCAAAAATATCAGGCCGCAGCCGAGCGGATTCGTCATTCGGCACCATTCACATGAAAACAGCAGACCCCGAGCTTATGCGGGCAATCAACCGCTTCAACGTGCTGGATACGATCCGGCGGGCGGGTTCGATCGCGCGTATCGAAATCAGCGAGCGCACCCAGCTTTCGACCACGACCGTATCGGCGATCACCGCTTCGCTGCTCGATGACGGCCTGATCCTGGCGCGCACCGAAGGCGACCTGCGTGAAGCCGCCGCCCGTGGGCGGCCGCGCGTCATGCTGGAGCTCAATCCGGACGCCGCCCGCGTCGTCGGCGCAAAAATCGCCGCGAACCGCATGGTCTTCGTCGTTGCCGATTTCCGCGGCGAAGTGCAGTCGACGCTGACGCTCGCACTTCGCGTCGACCGGCAGCCGATCAGCGTCATCGCCGACCTGATCGAGGACGGGGTGCGCCGCTGCGTCGTCGATGCCAATCTCGCGCTCGACGAAATCGATTCGGTCTGCCTCGGCCTGCCCGGCGTCATCGAACACCGCACCGGCCATGTGCGCTCCAGCCCGATTTTCCGCGAGAGCGGCGTCGATTTTGCCAGGGAAATGTCAGAGCGGCTGGGTGTTACCACCATCGTCGAAAGCGATGCCCATGCGATCACGCTGGCGCATCATTGGTTCGGCGAGGCGAGAGATCTTGACGACATGGTGCTGGTGTCGCTGGAACAGACGCTTGGCCTCGGCGTGCTGCATGGCGGCCAATTGTTTCGCGGCGCCGGCGGCTTGAGCCACAATCTCGGCGACCTCGCCCTCGGCATCGGGCCGCAGGGCACGGTCAGGCTTGCGAGCCTGGCGGGCGAAAGCGCGATCCTCGGCGACCAGCCGAGCGGCGGCCGCTTTGCCGAAGCCATCCGCCTCGGCCGCGGTATGGCGCATGCCAAAACGTTGATTGCCGCCGAGGACAACGCGCTGATCAGCGCGGCGATCCGCGCCGGCGAAGCCTGCGGCATGGCGCTAGCCAATATCGTCACGCTGTTTGCGCCGCCGCGCGTTATCCTCGTCGGCTCGAGCCTCGCGCTCGGCCAGCCCTTCCTCGACAGCCTGAGAGAGGCCTATTCGCTGGCAATCCCGCCATCGATCAAGGGCGTGACCGAACTCGTCTTCGACCAGTCGACGGATGAAACCTGGGCGCAGGGCGCGGCCGTAGTGGCGCTGCGCGAACTCTACGAATCTCCTTGGGGAACGACAGGGCCGGCACCGGCGCTCTGACCCCGCAAGGCATGCACGAACACTTCATTCGGAGGAAGCTTTATGGAAAAGGTCGGCATTGGCATCATCGGCTGCGGAAACATTTCCGGCGCCTATCTCACCGCGATGAAATCGTTCCCCATTCTCGACATCAAAGGGGTGGCCGACCTCAACCGCGAACTCGCCGAAGCCAAAGCCGCCGAATTTGGTCTGAAGGCCGTCGATGTCGCTGCCCTGTTTGCCGATCCCACGATCGAGATCATTGTCAACCTGACCATTCCGAAGGCACATGTCGCCGTCGGTCTGCAAGCGCTTGACGCCGGTAAGCACACCTATTCGGAAAAGCCGCTCGGCATTAACTTCGCGGAGGGCAAGAAGCTTGCGGATGCCGCGGCCGCCAAGGGCCTGCGCATCGGCGCTGCCCCGGACACCTTCCTCGGCGGCGGCCACCAGACGGCGCGCGCGATCATCGACGAAGGCTCGATCGGCATCCCGGTCGGCGGCACCGCCACCTTCATGTGCCCCGGCCATGAGCGCTGGCATCCGAATCCCGCTTTCTATTATGAAGTCGGTGGCGGCCCGATGCTCGACATGGGACCTTACTACATCACAGACCTCGTCAACCTGCTCGGCCCCGTCTCCCAGGTCGCCGGCTTTGCCGTGACGCCACGCAAGGAGCGCATCATCACCAGCGAGCCGCGCAACGGCGAGCGCATCCCCGTGCATGTCGCCACCCATGTTGCCGGCGTCATGGCCTTCGCCAACGGTGCTGTCGTGCAGATCGGCATGAGCTTTGACGTTGCCGGCCACAAGCATGTGCCACTCGAAGTCTATGGGACCGAAGGCACGCTGATCGTGCCTGATCCGAACCGTTTCGGCGGTCCGGTCGAATATCTCAAGAAAGGCGGCCAGTTCGAGGAACGCGAAATCACCGCGCCCTATGCCGACGGCAACTACCGTTCGCTCGGCGTCGCCGATCTGGCGCATGCCATCCGTTCCAACCGGCCGCACCGCGCCAATGGCAGCCTCGCGCTGCATGTGCTCGAAGTCATGGAAGCCTTCCAGACGGCCTCCGACACCGGTCGCACGATCGCCATCACGACGCAGACGGAGCGTCCGGCCCCTTTGTCCGAATCTCTGGTCGATGGACAGATCGGCCGCTAACGACACAGTTTCAGGAGGAATATCATGCGCGAAGCACTTATCGTCTGGGGCGGCTGGAGCGGTCACGAACCGCAGGAATGCGCCCATATCATCCGCGACGTGCTGGAAGAGGATGGCTTTAAGGTCTACCTCGAAAACAGCACCGAAGCCTTTGCCGACCCGTCGATCCATGACCTCAGCCTGGTCGTGCCGATCGTCACCATGTCGAAGATCGAGAAGGAAGAGGTGAAGAACCTCGCCGCCGCGATCGAAAGCGGCGTCGGCATCGCCGGCTATCACGGCGGCGCAGGCGACAGCTTCCGGGAATGCGTCGAGTATCAGTTCATTATCGGCGGCCAGTGGGTCGCCCATCCCGGCAACATCATCGACTACACGGTCAACATCACAAAATCGGATGACCCGATCATGGAGGGGATCACCGATTTCCCCTACACATCCGAGCAATATTACATGCATGTCGACCCGTCGAACGAGGTGCTGGCAACCACGACATTTACCGGCGATCATGCCTATTGGATCGACGGCGTCGTCATGCCGGTCGCCTGGAAGCGCAAATACGGCAAGGGCCGCGTCTTCTATTCCTCACTCGGCCACCAGGCCAAGGAATTCAACGTGCCGCAGATGAAAACCATCTTCCGCCGCGGCGCCCACTGGGCCGCGCGTTGAGAGCACCTGCCTCTATCTGATTTCCAAGCAAGAATTGCCCCTCACACAACCCTCTCCCGGCACGCGGGACAGGGCGGCCGCCCTTCGACAAGCTCACGAGCCGGATGAGGGGCTTCTCCGCACCTCCACCTTGCCACCTTGACCCGAACTGATAAAATATCGCCGGCACGCCACAAACGCTTGTGCTGCTTGCGCTTTTTTTGCTGTCGGGGGAGGACGGATGGACCAAGGCGCCACGGATGCACCCAACACGTCGACGGTCAGCTACGGCACCGAACCGGGTTTGCGTTTCGCTTCCCAGCTCGACGGACGTGGCGGCTGCAAGCAGCTCTGCATGGAAGAGCTCAGCGAGTGGAAGCATGGGCAGGGTGTGACTTGGCTACATCTCGAGCGCGACCATCCTGCCGCAGCCGACTGGGTCATGCATAAAAGCGGCTTCGACCCCTTCGTCATCGAAGCCCTGCTGGAGGAGGATTCGCGCCCTCGCGTCGAACCGGTGGGCGACGGGCTGTTGATCATCCTGCGCGGCGTCTGCGCCACATCGCCGGACGGCGCGACGCAGAAACCCGCCGATATCGACCTTGTGCCCCTGCATCTCTGGGTCGATGGCGAGCGCATCGTTTCGCTCCGCGACAGCGGCCACTACATTACTGCGTTGCGCGATATCCGTCTGTCGTTGGAAAAGAAAAAGGGGCCGCAGCGCACCGGCGACCTGCTCGCCTTGATCGGCGACAAGCTGGTGCGCGACCTCGAACCCGTGCTCGACGCCATGGATGAAGAGGTGGACGAACTCGACGAACTGATCTTTCACGGCGAAGCCGGCCAGGTGCGCGAACGCCTGAAGCTGCTGCGCCGGCGAGCCGTGCAGCTTCGCCGTTATCTGGCGCCGCAACGTGATGCCCTGAACCGCATCGAGCATGACGATGCGCCCTGGCTTGCCGAGCGCGACAAGCTGCGCATGCGCGAAGTGATCGACAAGCTGATGCGCTACATCGAATATCTCGACGCCATCCGCGACCGCACCAGCATCCTGCATGACGACTTGTCGACCGTCATCAGCGAGCGCATCGCCCGCAATTCCAACCGCCTTGCCGCCCTCGCAGCCCTGCTTTTGCCGCCGAGCGTTGTGGCCGGCCTTTTCGGCATGAATGTCGGCGGCATCCCCGGCGTCAACGACACCTGGGCCTTCGTCATCATCGTCGTCTTCGTCACGATCACCTCGATCGCGACCCTCTGGGTGCTGAAGCGTATCAACTGGCTTTAGGGCAGTCTGGTCATGCCGGTCAGCGCGCAGAAAATCCGTCCCACACGCCCTGACGATTCAAGCAATTGGAAACCGTAGTCGAGCCGCCGTCGACGTCCAGGCAGTCCTTCCAGCACCCGCACCAGCACAGCATATGCACCATCCCCGGGATCATCGCCGTTCATCGGCACGCCGCGCCCGCGCCCGCCCTGCGACAAACCCGGCCGGAAATCGCCTCCCGATTAAGGCTTGACCAATTCTGGGAAAGAGCATTACTTTGGATCCATGGATCCAAAGTCAATTTTCAGCGAACTGCGGGACGAGATTGAGTCAGGTGAATTGGCACCAGGCTCCGTTCTCAAGCAGGAATCGATCGCCGAGCGTTTCGGGGTCAGCCGCCAGCCCGTCAGGCAGGCCTTGGACCGCTTACTCGGGAGTGGCTTGGTCGTGCGGCGTCCGGATCGAAGTCTGGCGGTAGCGATCCTCTCGGAACGGGAGGCAAGTGAACTTACCGAGCTTCGGACTATTCTGGAGGTCGCCGCCTTGGAGCAGTCGGTGCCGTTGCTTTTGCCTTCCGCCTTGCGGAAGGCTGAAAGGCTCAACGATGAGCTATTCGCAGAGTACGATCCGGTGCGGATTGAGGAGCTCGACCAGCAGTTTCACCTGACCCTGTATAGCGAGTGCGAAAATACTCGATTGCTGAGAACCATAGCAACGCTTCGACGAGAATCTCGGCGGGCATGCCTTCATCAAAAGCGTGGCGCCCAGGAGCGCATTGATTTTTTCGAGGAACACGCCGCGATCGTTGCCGCTTGTGCCAGGGGAGATGTCGACGCTGCCGCGCAGCATCTTCGCCACCATCTCACTCAAACGACTGCAAGACTTCTTTCCATGCCGACAAAGGATGATCTGATATGAAGATGACCGTCGAGGTGCATTGGGAGCGTGAAGGGGCTGTTTTCACCGACAAGCGTTACAGCCGCGCGCACATCTGGCGCTTTGACGGCGGCCAAGTCGTGCCGGCGTCAGCTTCGCCGCATATCGTTCCGCTTCCTTATTCCGTGGAAGCCAATGTCGATCCGGAGGAGGCCTACATCGCGGCGATTTCCAGTTGCCACATGCTGACCTTTCTCTCGCTCGCCGCACCCAAGCGGATCGTCGTCGAGAGCTATACCGACAAGGCGATCGGCGTGATGGAAAAGGTCGACGGAAAATTGATCGTCAGCCGCGTTGAGCTCAATCCGACCATCGTCTATGCCGGGGAACCGCCAACCGCCGCAATGCAAGCAGAACTGCACCACCTGGCGCATGAACAGTGCTTCATTGCCAATTCCGTCAAGACGGAAATCCAGGTCGCCGCCGGTTGAGGTATCCATTCCGCCAAGGCGATTGATCGGAGGATGTTTCGGACAGGCTTGCGGGTTTCGAGGCCGATCTGCATTTTATTCGCCCCGCACGGCACAGCCAACGGCCTGCTCGGGTTGGCCGCGCTGATCCAGGTTTCGGCCACGCTTCCGGCAAACTTTATTGCTTTCGAATACGCGACAGGCGATCCCGACTGGTGGCATGACATTGCCGAAGGCCTGTCGGAGGTGATCGTCAAGAACGGTTTCATCGATATCATCGATCGCCCCGGCATGGTCGTCGATCTTAATCCGGAAAAGGCCAGGCGCTATCTTGCCGAGGACGATCGCGACTTTTTCGCCAGATTCTTCGGCCCTATTCGTGCGGTAAAGCCAGGTCTGCGGTACAAAATCGCCGCCTCGGCTTTCTGTATTCGGGGTGACTTTCAGCCATTTTCAGTGTCGCCTAAACAGTTATGCTGCGGATGAAGGCGCATCCCCTGATGTCGGTTTCGGCCGGAAATTGCGACCCGCCCAATTTTCGTTTGACATTCCTTTATCTTCATTTATCGTCATTCTAGTTTCGGTTTTCGCATGAGGGGTAGAAATCGAAACGAGGGGAGAGGTAATTGTCCAGAGCTCAAATCGACGTCACGGATGTCATTGGTCGCTGCGTGAGCCGCA
This sequence comes from Rhizobium cerradonense, assembly GCF_030182455.1. Classification (NCBI taxonomy): domain Bacteria; kingdom Pseudomonadati; phylum Pseudomonadota; class Alphaproteobacteria; order Hyphomicrobiales; family Rhizobiaceae; genus Rhizobium; species Rhizobium cerradonense. The sequence continues at coordinate 226,686 of NZ_JAQJCK010000004.1, read as the reverse complement.
GTCCGGTCGAGCGCGTCTGCCGCGTTCAGAACCGTGCTCGCCTCGGTTTGCGTCATCGCGAATCCCTCTCATCCGGATCGACGCAATTTACTTCTCCACAACCATCCCGCCGCTCCCGAATCTGTCGAAGGAACGGGGCATTCGGACAGTAAAGACATAAACGATCGCGGCGGGTTTATATCCTCCAGATCGCTACCCAATGGGCAACAAAACAGGCCTTACGGCCAGCAATCCGTCGCAGCGTCCCCATACGATGCATGGAAGGAGCATATGGTGCTTGAACTCAGAAACGTGTCGAAGGCGGTCGGCGGCGAAACGCACATTGCTGAAACGAACCTGACGCTGCAGCGCGGCACGCTGAATGTCCTCCTCGGACCGACGCTTTCAGGCAAGACGTCGCTGATGCGGCTGATGGCCGGGCTGGACAAGCCGACTTCGGGCACGATCCACGTCGACGGCGCCGATGTCACGGGCGTGCCCGTGCAGCGCCGCAACGTCGCCATGGTCTACCAGCAATTCATCAACTATCCCGCCATGACCGTTTACGACAATATCGCATCGCCGATGCGCCTCGGCGGCATCGATGCGGCGACGATCGACCGCGAAGTGAAGAAAGCCGCTGATCTTCTGCGGCTCGGCCCCTTCCTCGATCGCCTGCCGCTCAGCCTCTCCGGCGGCCAGCAGCAGCGCACCGCGCTTGCCCGCGCCATCGTCAAGAATGCAGGCCTTGTGCTGCTCGACGAGCCGCTCGCCAATCTCGACTATAAACTGCGCGAAGAACTGCGCGCCGAACTGCCGAAAATCTTCGCCGAATCCGGCGCCATCTTCGTCTACGCCACCACAGAACCGTCGGAAGCGCTGCTTTTGGGCGGCAATACCGCCACCCTGTCGGAAGGCAAGATCACCCAGTTCGGACCGACCATCGATGTCTTCCGCAGGCCGAAGGACCTGATCACCGCCGTTACCTTCGCCGATCCGCCGCTGAACACGATCTCGCTCGACAAGCGCGGCAATCTCTTCGTGCTGAACGGCGATATGAGCCTGCCCGTACCGCCGGGCCTAGAAAGCCAGCCGGACGGCCCCTACACCATCGCCTTCCAGCCGCACCATCTGGCGCTGAAGCCGCAGACCTCCGAAGCGGTCGCAGCGCCGGCAAGGGTGATGGTGACCGAGATCACCGGTTCGGAAAGCTTCATCCACATCGATTTCGCCGACCGGCGCTGGGTCATGCTGATCCAGGGCGTCGAGGACATCGATGTCGACGACTCGATCGATGTCTACATCGACCCGCGCCACATCATGGTGTTCGACACCAACGGCGCCGCCGTCACACCCGCCCTGCAACGGGCTGCCTGAGGAGAGACAGGGCCAATGGCACGCATCGACCTGGACCATATACGACACGCCTATAACGACCATCCCAAATCCGATGCGGACTATGCGCTGAAGGAAGTTCATCATAGCTGGGAGGACGGCAGCGCCTATGCCTTGCTCGGACCGTCCGGCTGCGGCAAGACCACCCTGCTCAACATCGTTTCCGGCCTCGTGCGCGCCTCGGAAGGCCGCATCCTCTTCGACGGCAAGGACGTGACTAAACTGTCGACGCAGGAGCGCAATATTGCCCAGGTCTTCCAGTTTCCGGTCGTCTACGACACGATGACGGTTTATGAAAACCTCGCTTTCCCCTTGCGCAACCGGCACGTTCCGGAAGCCGAGGTGAAGCGCAAGGTCGATGAGATCATCGAGATGATCGGCCTCTCCGACAGTGCCCATCGCAAGGCGCGGGGATTGACGGCCGATGCCAAGCAGAAAATCTCTCTCGGCCGCGGCCTGGTGCGCTCCGATGTCAGCGCCATCCTGTTCGACGAACCGCTGACGGTTATCGACCCACATATGAAATGGGTGCTGCGCTCGCAGTTGAAGCAGCTCCACCGCCGCTTCGGCTTCACCATGGTCTATGTCACCCACGATCAGACGGAGGCGCTGACTTTCGCCGACAAGGTCGTGGTGATGTATAACGGCGAGGTGGTGCAGATCGGCACGCCGAACGATCTCTTCGAGCGGCCGCGCCACACCTTCGTCGGCTATTTCATCGGCTCACCGGGCATGAACGTCATGCCCGTGCAGATCGAGGGCCGCAACGCCCGTCTCGCCGGCAGCACCGTCGCGCTGCCGGGCGCCCCCATCAATGGACAGGGCGGCAAGACCGAACTCGGCATCCGCCCGGAATTCGTCCGCCTCGGCCGCGAGGGCATGCCGGCGACCGTGACCAAGGTCGAGGACCTCGGCCGCCGCAAGGTGGTGCGCGCCAGACTGGAAGGCCAGGAGATCACCGCAATCATCGGTGAGGACCAGACCGTGCCGGCCGAACCGCACATCGCCTTCGATCCCGCCGGCATCAATATCTACGCCAACTCCTGGCGCGTCGAGATGGGAGCCTGATCATGGACAAGACCTGGAACAACAAAGCCTGGTTCATGCTCATTCCCGTACTGCTGCTGGTCGGCTTCTCGGCCGTCATCCCGCTGATGACGGTGGTGAACTATTCGGTGCAGGACACCTTCGGCAACAACGTCTTCTTCTGGGCGGGAACACAGTGGTTTGAGGAGATCCTTCATTCCAGCCGCTTCTGGGATTCGATGCTCCGCAACCTGATCTTCTCCTTCGTCATCCTGGCGATCGAGGTGCCGCTCGGCATCTTCATCGCTCTCAACATGCCGAAGAAGGGTATCGGCGTTCCGGTTTGCCTGGTCTTGATGGCGCTGCCGCTGCTGATCCCGTGGAATGTCGTCGGGACGATTTGGCAGGTGTTCGGCCGCAGCGATATCGGCCTGATGGGCTACGTCCTCGTCGGCCTCGGCATCGACTACAACTACGTCTCCGATCCGGCCGATGCCTGGGCAACGATTATCATCATGGATGTCTGGCACTGGACCAGCCTCGTCGTGCTGCTCTGCTATGCCGGCCTCGCCTCCATTCCCGATGCCTTCTACCAGGCCGCCAAGATCGACGGCGCCTCGCGCTGGTCCGTCTTCCGCTACATCCAGCTTCCGAAGATGAACCGCGTGCTTTTGATCGCCGTGCTCCTGCGCTTCATGGACAGTTTCATGATCTATACCGAACCTTTCGTCGTCACCGGCGGCGGCCCCGGCAATTCGACGACCTTCCTGTCGATCGATCTCGTCAAGATGGCCCTTGGCCAGTTCGATCTCGGCCCGGCAGCGGCAATGTCGCTGATCTACTTCCTGATCGTGCTTCTGCTGTCCTGGGTCTTCTACACCGTCATGACCAATTATGATGCGGGAGAGACGCGATGAGCGGCAAACCTCTTACGACCTCCGCAGGCGATAACACGATGAACAAGATAGCGGCTTCCAGCCCCGTCGCCGGTGTTACCGCGACGACCGGCACGCAGCCGGTGAGCCGACATAAGGAGGAGGGTCGCTGGTCCTGGGTGGTGCCGACGCTCTACATCATCTTCCTGCTGCTGCCGATCTACTGGCTCGTCAACATGAGCTTCAAGACCAATGAGGAGATCGTCAGCGGGTTAACGCTCTATCCGCATCAGCCGACGCTGCGCAATTACACGATCATCTTCACCGATCCGTCCTGGTATAAGGGCTATATCAACTCCATCACCTATGTCGTCATGAACATGGTGATCTCGGTTGCCTGCGCGCTGCCCGCAGCTTACGCCTTCTCGCGCTACCGCTTCCTCGGCGACAAGCACGTCTTCTTCTGGCTGCTGACCAACCGCATGGCGCCGCCGGCGGTCTTCGCGCTGCCCTTCTTCCAGCTCTATTCGGCCTTCGGCCTGATCGACACTCATATCGCGGTAGCCCTGGCGCACTGCCTGTTCAACGTGCCGCTGGCGGTCTGGATCCTTGAAGGTTTCATGTCCGGCGTGCCGAAGGAGATCGACGAGACGGCCTATATCGACGGCTATTCGTTCCCGCGCTTCTTCATCAAGATCTTCATTCCCTTGATCGCAAGCGGCATCGGTGTCGCCGCCTTCTTCTGCTTCATGTTCTCCTGGGTGGAACTGCTGATCGCCCGCACGCTGACCACGACCGACGCCAAGCCGATCGCCGCCATCATGACGCGCACGGTCTCGGCCGCCGGCATGGACTGGGGCCTGCTTGCCGCCGCCGGCGTGCTGACGCTGATCCCCGGCGCGCTCGTCATCTATTTCGTCCGCAATTACATCGCCAAGGGCTTCGCGCTCGGCCGCGTCTAAGAGGAAACCGCCATGAATACTGATTTCTCCTGGATGGCCTGGACGCTGCCGACGGTCCTGTTTTTCGCGACCATTCTGCTGCTTCTGCTCGGCATGGCCATTTGGGAATATTTTTCGCCCGGCGGCAATCCGCGCGTCGGCATCCTGCATTTTGAAACAACGCGCGGCGACCGGCTGTTCGTCTCGCTGCTCGGCGCTGCCTTCATTCATATTGCGTGGTTGGGCCTGGGAGGGCCGAACCTGTGGTGGGCGGTCGCCATTTCTGTCGTCTACGCGATCGGCGTTTTCCGTCTGGTCTAGCGCGGTTTCAAGGAGTTACCGCGCCCTTTGCCCGTCTCGGACACATGGCGCAGTAAGATAAGTCGATACGGATGGCTGGGGGTCTGGCCGTCTGACAATACACTCGCAACCTGTAGGGAGGAATATATGCGACGGCATCTCTTAACAACGACGGCAGTCGTGATGCTGGCTTTGGCCGGATCGGCCCATGCCGGCATGAACGAAGCCAAGGCATTTCTGGACAAGGAGATCGGCGATCTCTCGACGCTCTCGCGCGCCGACCAGGAAAAGGAAATGCAATGGTTCGTCGATGCGGCCAAGCCTTTCCAGGGCATGGAAATCAAGGTCGTTTCGGAAACCCTGACGACCCACCAGTATGAATCGCAGGTTCTGGCACCGGCCTTCACCGCCATCACCGGCATCAAGGTCACGCACGACGTCATCCAGGAAGGCGACGTCGTCGAAAAGATCCAGACGCAGATGCAGACCGGCCAGAACCTCTATGACGGCTGGGTCAACGATTCGGACCTGATCGGTACCCATTGGCGCTATAAGCAGGTGCGCAACCTGACCGACTGGATGGCGGGCGAAGGCAAGGACGTCACCAACCCCAATCTCGACATCGCCGACTTCATCGGCACCAGCTTCACCACCGCTCCGGACAAGAAGCTTTATCAGCTCCCCGACCAGCAGTTCGCCAACCTCTATTGGTTCCGTTACGACTGGTTCAACGACCCGAAGAACAAGGCCGATTTCAAGGCTAAATACGGCTATGATCTCGGCGTGCCGGTCAACTGGTCGGCCTATGAGGATATCGCTCAGTTCTTCACCGGCCGTGACGTCGGCGGCAAGAAGGTCTTCGGCCATATGGACTACGGCAAGAAGGACCCGTCGCTCGGCTGGCGCTTCACCGACGCCTGGCTCTCCATGGCCGGCAATGGCGACAAGGGCCTGCCGAACGGTCTGCCCGTCGACGAATGGGGTATCAAGGTCGACGCCGGCTCACGTCCGGTCGGCTCCTGCGTCGCGCGCGGCGGCGACACCAACGGCCCGGCAGCCGTCTATTCGATCCAGAAGTATCTCGATTGGCTGAAGGCCTACGCTCCGCCGGAAGCACAGGGCATGACCTTCTCCGAATCCGGCCCGGTTCCGGCACAGGGCAATATTGCCCAGCAGATCTTCTGGTACACGGCTTTCACCGCCGACATGGTCAAGCCCGGCTTGCCGGTCATGAACGCGGACGGCACGCCGAAATGGCGCATGGCTCCTTCGCCGCACGGCGTATACTGGAAAGACGGCATGAAGCTTGGCTACCAGGACGTAGGTTCCTGGACGCTGATGAAGTCCACGCCGGTCGATCGCGCCAAGGCTGCCTGGCTCTACGCGCAGTTCGTGACGTCAAAGACCATAGACGTGAAGAAGAGCCAGATCGGCCTCACCTTCATTCGCGAATCCACCATCCGCGACAAGAGCTTCACCAAGCGCGCGCCTGAACTCGGCGGTCTGATCGAGTTCTACCGTTCGCCGGCCCGCGTTCAGTGGTCGCCCACCGGCACCAACGTTCCGGACTATCCGAAGCTGGCACAGCTTTGGTGGCAGGCCATCGGCGATGCCGCATCCGGCGCGAAGGATGCACAGGGCGCCATGGATGCGCTGTGCGCCGATCAGGAAAAGGTGCTTCAGCGCCTCGAGCGTGCAGGCGTGCAGGGCGACATCGGCCCGAAGCTCGCCGAAGAGCATGATCTCAACTATTGGAATGCCGATGCCGTCAAGAATGGCCATCTCGCTCCGCAGTTGAAGATCGCGAACGAGAAGGAAAAGCCGGTCACCGTCAACTACGACGAACTGGTCAAGAGCTGGGCTGACGCAGCAAAGTAAGCCCGACCTTTCATGCGGCAGGAATGCCGGGACTCGAAAGAGCTCCGGCATTTTTTGTTATGAATAATTTATTTGAAGAGAATATCGATCCAATGTCGGATTGCTGAAGTATCGTTCGTCCTAAGGTCGTCCAATTCGTCAATTCAGAAGGATCATAACCATGCCGAACACCATACGTTTGCATCGCGTCCTGGCAACCAGCCCGGAAAAGGTCTATCGCGCATTCATCGAGGCGGACGCGCTCGCCAAGTGGCTTCCGCCCAACGGCTTTGTCTGCACCGTGCATCATCTGGAAGCGACAGTCGGCGGCACGTTCAGAATGTCCTTCCGCAACTTTACGACCGGCAAAAGCCACGCCTTTGGCGGCGAATATGTCGAGCTGATCCCCGGCGAGCTGGTGCGCTACACCGACAAGTTCGACGACCCCAACCTGCCGGGCGAAATGGCAGTGACAGTGACGTTGAAGAAGGTCCTGGTCGGAACGGAAGTAAACATAACCCAGGCAGGCGTGCCCGACGTCATTCCGCCTGAAGCCTGCTATCTCGGCTGGCAGGAATCGCTGCGCAATCTGGCAAAGCTCGTCGAACCCGATATCAACGAATAGCGCATCGGGATCGCGGCAAGATCAATCGGAACCGGATCGCGTTGACGATCTTCGCGATCCGGTGATGCATCCAGACCTGCCAATCCGAACGTCTCCCTCCGAGTGGGGGAGATGTTCCAAAGGGACGGAGCGGCGTCAGAGGCGCGGCATATGCCACCGCCTCTGAACGAACCTCACCCCATCACCCTCTCTTCAACTTCGTCTTCCCTTCTTCCACCAGTTTTTGCGCGGCTTCCGCAACCGTGATCTTGCCAAAAGCAAGCTGGTCGGCGACCGGGCGCATCACATTCTGGTCGAATTCTCCGGAACCGAGCGGCGCCGGTGCCGGATAGGCACCGACCTGATCCTTCAGCAGCTCGACATATTTTACCGTCTGCTGCTCGACCGGGTTGAGCGTTGGCAGGATGGCCGCGCGCACGGCCGGCGACATCGGCACACCGCGCTCGACGCCGAGGACCTTGCCGGCATCGAGATCGTTGACGAAGAAATTGATGAATTTCGCGGCCGCTTCGCCGTTCTTGCTGGAGGAGCCCACGCTCCAGATCAACGCCGGGCGATAGTAATGGCCGGAAGGTCCATCCTTCTTTTCGCGCGGCAGCATCGTGATGGCGAGCTTGCTCTTGACCACGAGCTGATAACCGACGAGCTGGTTGGAATAGGCCATGCCGATCGCCGATTTGCCCTGTGCCAGGCAATTGCTCTCAATGGTGTTCTGATCGAGCGTCTGGACGTCGGGCGATACGGTGCCGCCACGCTGGCGGAGATCCTCCCAATAGGAATACCATTCCTTGGCGTCATCGACGCCGAAGCCGAGCCCGCCATCTTCGGAATAGAGGCTCTTGCCGCGCTGGCGCAGCCAGGCATCCAGCACATAGTTGTAACGCGCACCATAGGGGCCGCCCCAATAGGCGCGCTTGCCGGCAGCCTTGGTCAGTTCCACGGCAAGGTCGGCATATTCCGCCCAGGTCGTCGTGGGGCCGGGCGGCGTCAGGCCGGCCTTCTTGAAAACGTCCTCATCATAAAACATCGCGAAGGAATTAAGCCCGAGGCCGACGCCATAGAGCTTGCCGTCGACCGTCGTCAGCTTCAGCACATCCTTGCCGAAACTGTCGACATTCAACGTTGAAGGCACGAACTGATCGAGCGGCATGCAGGCGCCACGCTTCGAATAATCCGAGATCGTGCTCGGCTCAAGCTGGAAGACATCCGCGATGGTCTGGCTCGCCATTCCCGTTGCGAGTTTGGCCCAATAACCGTCGCCGCTGATGCTCTCGCCGACGATGGAAATATCCGGGTTTTTGCTGTGGAACAGCTCGGCGACGGCGACCGTGCGCTTGCCGCGGTCGGGCGAGCCCCACCACATCGCCCGCAGTTGCGTGGAGTCGGCAAAGGCGGGCAGCGAGCCCCCTGCACCAAAAGCAAGACCGGCAGCGGCTCCGGCAGTCCCAATCATGAATGAACGGCGATTCATACGCATGAGATTCCTCCTTCTCTTGCGATGCCCATGGCGCGTTATCCGCGACGACCTCCCGACGCCTTGTGCGGACAAATTCGAGGGCAGGATATGCAATTCGATTGCGTATTGCAATAAACAATCTTTTTCTTGCAAATTTGCATAATTTGCGGAAATATTGCCGCATGAGTGAAGTTCGATCCAAACGTGTCAGGCAAGCCGATATTGCCAGCAGGGCCGGCGTCTCCGTCTCGACGGTATCGCGGGTGCTAACCAATGAGCCTGGAATCAGCGAAGCTATCCGTCAGCAGATCTTCAAGGTGGCGAGCGATCTCGGCTACCCGCTGAAGCCGGCCGCGGAAACCGTGCCGGCCGCGCTCGCGCTGATCGCCAGCGACAGCGCTACCGGCGGCCTGAGCGTCTTTTATGAGGGTATTTTGGAAGGCTTGCGCGCCGGCGCAGCCGAACGCGGCATGCCTTTCGACATTCGCCTCGTCCGCGAAGCCAGGACCACGCCAGACCATATCGGTGAATATCTCCAGGCAGCCGGCGCCGAGGGTCTGTTCCTCGTCGGCATCGATCCCTCCGATGAGCTGCGCATCTGGCTGGAGGACAGCGGCACGCCGGTCGTGCTCGTCAACGGCACCGATGCAAAACTGCGCTTCGATGGCGTCTCCCCCTCGAATTTTTTTGGCGCCTATGCCGCGACGCGACGCCTGATCGATGCCGGCCATCGTCGCATCCTGCATCTGACTGGTTCGCATCGCCAGACCATTCGCGAGCGCATCCGTGGCTTCGAGGCGGCGATGGCTTCCGTCGAAGGCGGTGAAGGCCGCGTCGTGCCCTTGACGTTTAGGGGCAGTGCCAGCACGGAGGCCCATGCCGTCACCACCGCCGTCCTTGCCGAGGATAGCAGCTTCACCGCCGCCTTCTGCATGAACGATTTCGTCGCGGTCGGCGTGCTCGAAGCGGTGATGGAAGCGGGTCTGCGCGTGCCGGATGATTTCGCCATCGTCGGCTTTGACGATCTGCCCTGCGCACTGATGACCAATCCGCGCCTCGCCACCATGCGCGTCGACCGCGCGGCCATCGGACGCGAAGCGATCGGCCTGATGACCGCCCGTTTCCGCGACCGTGAAGCGCCCGCGCGCCAAGTTTGTCATGCCGTCGTCCCAGTCCCTGGCGGCACGCTCCCGCCCGAAACCTGAGCCCGTTTCTTTAGCGGCAACGACCGAAAAAGAGCCAGACCGATGACCTACGACCCCGCCAGCACCAACCCGCTCGCCGGCAATCCGCTGGAAAATCGCACCGACATGCGCCGAGCGCTGATCGACCTGTTCTATCCGCTGCTTCCTTACTTCTCCAAGGGCAATGCCCGTGTCCGTATCGATGCTGCCGGCGCGCATTTCGACCGCGCCGCCGCCGATCTCGAAGGCTTCGCCCGCCCGCTCTGGGGTCTCGCACCATTCGGCGCCGGCGGTGGCGATTTTGCGCATTGGTGCCGCTATGCCGAAGGGATTGCCAATGGCGTCGACCCCGGCCATCCGGAATATTGGGGCACCGTCAACGGCCGCGACCAGCGTATGGTCGAACTCGCCGCCCTTGGTTTTGCGCTTGCCCTAGTGCCGGAAAAGATCTGGGAACCGCTCGATGGCAGAGCGCGCGACAATCTCATTGCCTATCTCAAGCATGCCCGCGCGTTCGATTATGCCGAGAACAACTGGAAATTCTTCCGCGTCCTCGTCGATATCGCCCTCGACCGGCTCGGTGCGGCGTTCGATCGCAGCCTGACGGAAGAATATCTCAGGGAATTGGACGGGTTCTACATTGCTGACGGCTGGTATCGCGACGGCAATATCAGGCGCGTCGATCACTACATTCCCTTCGCCATGCATTTTTACGGGCTGATCTATTCCAGGCTCGTCGATGACGACCGCGCCAAGCGCTACCGCGAACGCGCCGTCCTCTTTGCCAAGGATTTTCGCCACTGGTTCGCGCCCGATGGCGCCACCGTGCCCTTCGGCCGCAGCCTCACCTACCGCTTCGCCTGCGCCGGCTTCTGGTCGGCGCTGGCCTTCGCCGATGTCGAGGCCCTGCCCTGGGGCGAGATCAAGGGGCTCTGCCTGCGGCACCTGCGCTGGTGGGCTGACAAGCCGATCGCCAATCGCGACGGTACGCTGCCGATCGGCTACGGCTATCCCAATCTTCTGATGTCGGAAAACTACAATTCAGCCGGCTCCCCCTATTGGGCCTTCAAGGCTTTCCTGCCGTTGGCGCTCCCCGAGGCGCATCCCTTCTGGACCGCCGAGGAAAAGCCGCATGTCGCCGAGCCGGCGATCGTGCCGCTCAAGCACCCCGGCATGGTGATGATGCATGGCAAAGCGGATGTCGTGGCGCTGTCCTCAGGCCAGGAAAACCTGCAGATGCGCTTCGGGTCGGAAAAATACGCCAAATTCGCCTATTCCGCCCGCTATGGTTTCAGCGTCGAAAGCGACGAGCGTGCCTTTGCCGGCGGCGCTTTCGACAGCATGCTCGCCTTCAGCGACGATGGCCTCCATTATCGTGTTCGCGAAACCAATGAAGAGGCGAAGCTCGCCGGCGATACGCTTTACGCCAAGTGGTCCCCCTGGCCTGACGTCACCGTCGAAACCTGGCTGATCGCCGCGGCACCCTGGCATATCCGCCTGCACAAGATCACCACGCCCCGCCCGCTACAGACGGCCGAAGGCGCTTTTGCCATTGCTAGGCGGGATTTCGAGGCCGATACGCTGGCTTCGCAAAAAGGTGCTGCCTATGTTGTCGGCGAGGCGGATTTCAGCGGCATTCTCGATCTCGGTTCGACCATCCCGCGCGACGGCCTGGCGCAGAAAGCGCCGCCCAACACCAATCTGATCGTTGCCAAGACGCTGGTGCCGCAACTGCGCGGGGCGATTCCGGCAGGCGAAACCATTCTCGTTTCCGCCATCCTGGCAGAGCATGACCCCGCTGCCCTCTCAGGCGCCTGGACGAAGCCGCCCACTAAACCCGATCTCGATGGCTTGCGCGCACTGATCGCCGAAAAAGGCGTCACCGTCAGCGCCATCGACGTGCCGGGACGACCGGCATGACCCAATCGTCCCCAGACCGCCCCGCCATCGCATTCGCCATGCAGCCCGCGCGGACGCAGCATGTCCTGACGCCCGGGCTGATGCAGCGGCTCGACGTGATCGGCCGCGTATTGGACGCCGCGCCAATGGAGCGCTTTGACGACGAAAGAGCACGAAAGCTGCTAAGCGAGACGGAGATCCTGATCACCGCTTGGGGCTCGCCGCATATCGACGCCGCCGCATTGGCGCAGGCGCCGCATCTGAAACTGGTGGCGCATGCGGCCGGCACCGTGAAGGGGCTGATCGAGGACAGCCTGTTCGCCAGGGGCATATCGGTAAGCCATGCGGCACAGGCCAATGCCCTGCCGGTCGCCGAATTCACCCTCGCCGCCATCATCTTCGCCGGCAAGCAGGTCTTCCGCTTCCGGGACGTCTATGTCGCTGACCGTCATCGCAACCGCACGCAGCCGATGCAGAGCCAAGCGATCGGCAATTACGGCCGAACGGTCGGCATTATCGGCGCCTCGCGCATCGGCCGGCGGGTGATCGAATTGCTGGCGCCGTTCGACTATAGGATCCTGCTTTACGATCCGATGGTCGGAGAGGCGGAAGCACGGCAACTCGGCGTCGAGAAGACCGAACTCGACCTCCTGATGGCGCGGGCCGACATCGTCTCGCTGCACGCCCCATCGCTGCCGGCGACACGGCATATGATCGACGCCCGCCGCCTGTCGCTGATGAAAGACGGAGCCACTTTCATCAACACGGCACGCGGCGCGCTGGTCGACGAGGCCGCCCTGCTCGCAGCACTGAAGACTGGCCGCATCGACGCGATCGTCGACGTCACCGATCCCGAAATTCCGGAGGCAAGCTCAGCCTTCTACGATCTGCCGAATGTCTTCCTGACGCCGCACATTGCCGGCGCCGTCGGCCTGGAACGCACCCGCCTCGGCGAGATGGCCGTCGATGAAGTCAGCCGGTTCATCGAGGGAGAGCCGTTGCTCTACGAAATCCGCCGCGAGGACCTAGCGCGCATGGCGTAAAGCCTCGGAATCATCACCAAACCGCCTCATTTCGGCACATGCGGAAAACCCGTTTTTAATCATTCTGGGCTAGCAATCTCTTCAGCGAAGAGGTTCTAGTTATGCGTACCCGTATCATCTCCATAGCCGCTGTGCTGCTGCTCGGAATGCTAGCAGGCTGCGCCACCGCACCGTCCCATACCCGCAATGTCTGCGCGATCTTCGATCAGCGCGACGGCTGGTTCAACAATTGGCAGCGCGCCGCCGAACGTACGGAACGGGAATACGGCGTGCCGGTGCCGATCCTGATGGCGACGATTTACGCCGAATCCGGCTTCCAGCCGCATGCCCGGCCGCCGCGCCGGAAACTGCTCGGCTTCATTCCCTGGACGCGACCTTCCAGCGCCTATGGCTATTCTCAGGCTCTCGACGGCGCCTGGGATCACTATCAGCGCGACACGGGCCGCTGGGGCGCACGCCGCTCCGACTTCTCCGACGCGATCGAATTCATCGGCTGGTATCACGCCCAGAGCCATCTGCGGAACGGCATCCCACTTAACGATCCCTATAATCTTTATCTGGCTTATTATGTCGGTTGGAAGGGCTATCAGCAGGGAAGCTGGCGCGGCAATGGCGACCTGCAGCGCACGGCGCAGAAGGTCGCCAACATGTCCGCGCTCTATGCCTCGCAGTTGCGCAATTGCAATTGAGCCTCAGCGGTTTTGCTTTTCCATGAAAAGTTAAGCCGCTCTAAGGCCGCGCCTCGAGCAGGTTGAGCCCGTCATCCTGACCCCAGATATCGGCGATCGATACCTGCTGGCCGGTCCGGCTGCTTTCCAACGCCGCGATGCCGCAGAGAACCGAAAGCGCGCCCGCGCGTGAACCGGCGCGCTGTCTCAGTTCGTCGTTTGGCCCGGACCGCAGCAGCATGTTGCGCAGCCGGTCGTCGCCGCCGTAATGGCCGCCCGAGGAATAGGGCACCCAGATGCGCTCGACATCACCGAAATTCTTCATGACGACGATTTCGTCGGCCGGCGGCGTCGTCCAATGCTGCTTTTCGTATTGCCGCAGCTCGATACGCCCCTTGTGGCCGTTGAAGGCAATATGGTGGCCTTCGATCGGCATATAGGTGTTCAGCGAATAGGAGACGTTGACGCCGTTGCGATAGCGGATCGAGGCGACCATGGTGTCGGGAATGTCGATATCCTCGCGGAAGACGCAGGCATCGCGAACATAACCATCGACCGTCGACGGGTCTTCATAGAGGCTTTCGAGCAGCGGCGTGGCGCTGATATCGAGATAATAATCGCACTCGTCCTTATACCGACAGGTGCGACAGCGCTCACCACGGAAGGGGCCTTTGCGACCATAGTGCTTGAGATCGGCAAAGGCAGACACGGTTTCCGGATCGGAATCGAGGTACCAGTTCAGAAGATCGAAATGGTGCGTCGCCTTGTGAACGAAGAGGCTGCCGGAATTTTCGACAAAGGCGTGCCAGCGCCGGAAGTAATCGGCGCCATGACTGGTGTCGAGATACCAATGAAAATCGACCGAGGTCACATCGCCGATAACGCCGGAATTGATGAGTTCCTTGATCTTCGCCGCCGTCGGCGCGAAACGATAGTTGAAGGACACGTCGACCCGCTTGCCCGTCCGAGCCTCGGCATTAAGAATACGCTTGATCTTGCCGACCGTGGTCGTCATCGGCTTTTCACTGATGACATTGGCGCCTGCTTCCAGCGCTTTGACAATTTGATCGTCATGGGTGGAATCGCGGGTGCAAACGATGACGAGATCGGGCTTTTCGACCCGCAACAGCTCGTCGAAATCGGTATAGACCGCCACGGAGGCGCCGATATAGTCCAGCGCACGCCTGGCCCGCATCGCGTTGAGATCGCAGACGGCGACAAGTTCGACCTCATTGCTCCAGCGCTCGACCAGATCCTTGCCCCACATGGTCGCGCCGCGATTGCCCGTGCCGACCAGCGCATAGCGCTTCTTCGATGACGACTGCATGTTTCTCCTCCAGAGTCTGCAATAACGATGGTCAGGTTGGTCCGGCTCGACCGCACCTTTTGCGTGGCCCCTCACCCAACCCTCTCCCCGCACAGCGGGGTGAGCGGGTTTATCATGCATGATATTGCCTCGATCCGAGTGGTTGGATCGGTTGGCTTGCTCCGTAGTCCCTTCTCCCCGTCCGAACGGGGAGACGGCTAGGGTGAGGGGCCATGCACGACAGCGCGTCAAAAACGGAGCATGCCTGGCCATTACCGAAATCTTATGTCGGCGGCGTCTCCATCGCGCTCCAATCCGGCTCGACGGATGAACCGAGGCCGATCGCGCCGATCACCGAACCGATGGCGATCCTTCCACCCTCGATCCTCAATCGCGTCCGCCCGTTTCGAACGGCGTAGAGATCGGCATGATCCCGTGCGAAAGCCGCCTGCTCAGCCTGGGGTGCGCCGGCCATGCCGTCGACATAGTGGTGGCCGTTCCGCTCGATATGCGTCATGCCGATCAGCGAGGCGAGCGCCAGATCCTGTTGTACGGCGAGACCGCCCTGTGTCGTCAGGTCCTCTGCCGACATGAAATAGGCCACACCGTCATCGGCGCTCCACTTGGCGACGCGCGCCCGGTTCAGCAGCGAACGATAAAAACCCTTGCAGGATTTAGAGGAGATGCCGGTATAGCCAAGCCGTCTGGCGGCAACGAAAGCGTTGATATCGGCATCGGATTCATCGATCTCGACAGGCTTGAAGGCCGCAAGCGCCGTGACCGGCTTCTCGAAGGCGTAAGCGCGGGCGATCGGCTGCTCGACAAACAGGATCGAAGCCGCAAAACGGGCAAGCCGCGGTTCGGCCTGGATGCGCGTCAGCAGATCGGCGACCGCCTCGGCGGACGCGAATTGCTCATTACCGTCAAGCGTCACCGAATAAGCCGGCATTTTGGCATCGATGACAGCGGCAATGCGGCAGAGACGGTCGATATCAGCATCGGGAACGCCCGATACCTTCACCTTGAAGAAGGTCAGGCCATAAGCATCGATCGCCTCTTCAAAACTTTCCGGCAGGCCGTCATTCAAACGGTCGGCGGCCGGGATGTCGCCCGCTCGGATAGCATCGACCAGACCGACCGTGTGCCGCGCGGCGAGGCTTTCGACCGGCGCCAATCCCTTGAGGAAAGCCGCCAGGTCGAAGCCCGCCAGATCGGGCGCCGTCGATACATCGATGCCGGGGCGGTTGGCTCTGATCGCCTGCGCAACCGTCAACCCTTCCAGCCGGCAGAGCGCATCGAGAACCGCCCTGTTGGCGAGCGCCAGGCCGAAGGACGCGACCAGTCCGTTCAGCCCCTCGGCGGCTGCCCGCGTATGGTGCACCGCTTCGACGGCCGCATGCAGCGCGAAAGCCGTGCCCAATCCCGCATTTTTCAGGGCGTCGAGAGCCAGCGCCAGCGAGCGGCGAAGCTGGTTTTCATTGTCGGTATTGGAGAGTTCCGGCGATTTATCGAACCATTTCGGCACCATCAGCTCGGCAGCCATGCCACTTGCCGAACCCCCACGGGCATCTTCGATGCGGACGCGCAGAAAAATCTGCCGCGCCTCCCGCAGCGTCGCCGCGCCGAAGCGGAAAGGAAGCCGCAATGTCACCGGCCGCTCGAAGGTCTCGGCCTCGACAAGTCTGATTTTCAACGGTTCGGTCATATTTCAGATGGCTCCTGTGATCGTCAGGCAAGTCTGCCTATGCCGCACATTTGCGCCTGGCCCCTCACCCCAGCCCTCTCCCCGCAAGCGGGGCGAGGGAGTTCTGTCGTGCCAACCCTTCGCTGTTCCGCTAAGGCAAACACCGCTTTGCTCGGTCGTCCCCTCTCCCCGCTTCGGCGGGAGAGGGCTAGGCTGAGGGGCCATGCACATAGATGCAGCACCCACGAGATATCCTGACCATCCCGATATTTGGGAAGCCACCATCCCTCAAATCTCCAGCGGCTCGACATCCAGCCAGCGGCGCTCCGCCCAGCTCTTCAGGCCGAGAGAGGCGAGCTGCACGCCCTTGGCGCCTTCCGTCAGCGTGTAGCGCCAGGGCGCGTCTTCGAGCACATGGCGCAGAAACATCTCCCACTGGATCTTGAAGCCGTTGTCGTAAACCTGGTTGTCCGGCACTTCGTCCCAGGTGTTGTAGAAGTCGATGGTCTGCGGTTGGTCCGGGTTCCAGACCGGCTTCGGCGTGTTGACACGGTGCTGCGTCCAGCAGCGTGTCAGCCCCGCCACGGCCGAGCCATGCGTGCCGTCTACCTGGAACGTGACGAGATCGTCGCGGCGCACACGCACCGCCCAGGAGGAATTGATATGGGCGATGATGCCGCCCTCCAACTCGAAGGTGGCATAGGCCGCATCATCGGCATCGGCGACATAATGCCGGCCGGCTTCGTCCACGCGTTCGGGAATATGGGTGGCGCCGAGGCAGCTAATCGCCTTCACCGGCCCGAAGAGATTGTCGAGCACATAGCGCCAGTGGCAGAGCATATCGAGGATGATGCCGCCGCCGTCTTTCTTGCGATAGTTCCACGACGGCCGCTGCGCCGTCTGCCAGTCGCCTTCGAACACCCAGTAGCCGAACTCACCGCGCACGGAGAGGATCTTGCCGAAGAAACCGCTGTCGCGCAGCATGGCGATCTTGCGAAGGCCGGGTAGGAACAGCTTGTCCTGCACGACGCCGTTCTTCAGGCCCGATGCCTTGGCCTTGCGGGCGAGCGCAATCGCAGCGTCGAGGTCGTCGGAGATCGGCTTTTCGCAATAGATATGCTTGCCGGCATCCAGCGCCTTCGAAATCAGCTCGGCGCGCATCTGCGTCGTCGCCGCATCGAAGAAAATCGTGTCATTAGGGTCGGCAAGCGCACCGTCGAGATCGGTGGTCCAGCGCTCAATACCGTATTTACGGGCAAGCTCTTCCAGCCGCGCCGCATTGCGGCCGACAAGGACCGGATCGGGCATGACGCGCTCGCCGTTCGACAACAACACGCCGCCTCCGGCGCGGATCGCCACGATCGAGCGGATGAGATGCTGGTTCAGCCCCATGCGTCCCGTGACGCCGTGCATGATGATACCAACGCGCTTCATGATCCCTCCTGAATTTCTGAGCCGACTCCCTCCAGAGTCAGGAAAAGCAAAGGCTTGGTCGATCAGCCAATGTAACTATATAGTTACACGATCGCGCGATACGTCCGGATTTGTCAATCGCCTTTCGAAAATTTCTCGTGATCGCCGGAGCGCCGCGAGTTCATGCTAAGCCCTGATCGAAGCCAAGGTCACCGAAACGATATGCTCGCCCCAGGCTTTCAGCGCCGCCGGGGCCGTCAGCTTGCGGGCGAAAATCGTCGACAGCGTATGGCGATTGGACAGGTAGAAGAACCCGAGCGCGGCGATGGTAAGGTAAACCGACACCGGGTCGATGGCCGGCCGGAAAATGCCGGCTGCTTCACCTCGTCGCAGTACGTCGGCGAGTTCGCCGATGAAGTGCGAATGCATCGCCAAGATCTTGTCGGAACGTTTCAGATAGCGCGCTTCATGCAGGTTTTCGGTAACGAGCAGGCTCAAAAATTCCGGATGCTCAAGGAAATGATGCCAGGTGAAAAGCGCAAGTTCGCGCATCCCTTCCTCGGGATCACGGCGCGCAAGGTCGAGATTTTTCTCGGCATTGCGGATTGCCGCATAGGTGGCTTCCAGCACGGCGACATAGAGCCCCTCCTTGTCGCCGAAATAGTGATAGAGCATGCGTTTGTTGGTCTGCGCCCGAGCCGCAATCGCATCCACCCTCGCGCCACCGAAACCGTGAGCGGCGAATTCCTCCGTCGCCGCTTCCAGGATCATGGCATGGGTGCGTTGCGGATTGCGCGGCACCTTCGCCGGCCTCGTTTCCGCATTCCCGTAAGCGCCGGCTTTCGCTGGTTTTTCAGTTCCTTGCGTCGCTCTGGTCACCATGGACATTCCTCCTCCCCGATCTATCTCTTCCGCAACGGACCTCTCCAGCCTCAGCGCAGGTCGTTTGATTGTGACACGATTGGCGCTTGACAGCGGTCGCGTTTCTATCCAACTTGTAACCAAATAGTTATATCATGCAAAAGCAGTTCGTAAATCACCGGTTAACTGGGGAGGAGACCAGGATGACTTTGACGATCGATCGCCGGCAGTTGCTTGCCGGCATGGCAGCGACGCTAGCTTTCAGCGGTATCGGACTTAACCGCGCCAATGCGGCAACCTCCATGCGCCTTCTTTGGTGGGGATCGAAGGAGCGAAGCGATCGCACGTTTGCGGCAGTGAAGGCCTATCAGGCCAAGAACCCGGACGTCACGATCGCCGGCGAATCCTTCGGCTGGGACAGCTACTGGACGCGTCTTGCCACGCAGACCGGCGGCGGCAATGCGCCCGACCTCATTCAGATGGATTATCGCTACATCTTTGAATATGCCCGCCGCGGCGCGTTGCTCGACATGACGCCCTATCTCGGCAAGAGCCTGGCGATCGAGGATTTCGGGGCTCCCAATATCAATTCCGGCAAGGTCGATGGCAAGATTTACGGCGTCAATCTCGGGGTCAATTCCTCCATGGTCGTCGTCAATGTGGCAGCCTGGCAGGAAGCCGGCGTCGAGCCGCCGCATGACGGCATGACCTGGGAGCAGCTCGGCGAGGCCTGCGCCAAGGTCACCGCCGCCAAGAAACGCCGCGGCTTCTACGGCACCGCAGATCAGAGCGGCGGAGAGCCCGACTTCGAATGCTGGCTGCGCCAGCGCGGCAAGGCGCTCTATACGAGCGACGGCAAGCTCGGCTTCGAGGCCAAGGATGCCGCCGAATGGTTTTCCTTCTGGGACCATCTGCGCGAAATCGGCGCCTGCGTGCCGGCCGACGTGCAGGCGCTCTACAAGCAGACCCTCGAGACTGACATGCTGGTGACCAAGAAGGCGGCCGTCAGCTACGCCTTTTCCAACCAGTTCGTCGCCATTCAGGGCCTCGTCAAGGAAAAGATCGACCTGATCGCCTATCCCAGCGACCCCGGCAGCAAGCCCGGCCAGTATCTGAAACCCTCGATGCTGATGTCGGTTTCGGCAACCTCCGCAAACAAGGACGCCGCCGTCGCCTTCGTCAATTATCTCGTGGAAGATCCAGAAGGCGCAAAGATACTCGGCGTAGAGCGCGGCGTTCCCGCCTCCCCGAAGATCCGCGATCTGCTGACGCCGGATCTCGATGCGACAAGCAAACAGGTTGTCGACTACATCGGCCGATTGACGCCGAAGGTCGGAGCACTCCCGCCGTCTCCGCCGAACGGTGCCGGTGAAAATGCATTCCTGCTGAAGAAAATCGCCGAGGAAGTGGCTTTCGGCAAAACCAGCGCGCAGGACGCTGGAGCGAAGTTCACCGAACAGGCGGCGGCAAACATTACGCGAGGCTGATACCGTGGGTACAAACAGCAAGAGCGTTGCCGGCGGCTTGGCCGTCGGCGAGCGCGCGCCGTTGCGCGTCGAAACTTATCAGAAGGCGCCGAGTGCATTTGCGCGCAACGCGCCGGGCTATCTGTTTCTCCTGCCCTGGTTCATCGGCTTCTTCGGCCTGACGCTTGGACCGGCGATCGTGTCGCTCTACCTGTCCTTCACCGACTATAACCTGCTGCAGGCGCCGCATTTGGTTGGGCTGGACAATTATGCGCGCATCGCCACCGGCGACGACAAGTTCATCTCGTCGATGAAGGTGACGCTGTTCTATGTCGTCTGCTCGGTTCCGCTGAAGCTTGCCTTCGCGCTGATGGTGGCGCTGTTGCTCAACCGCGGCATTCGTGGCCTGCCGATCTATCGCGCCATCTTCTATCTGCCGTCGCTGCTCGGCTCCAGCGTCGCCATCGCCGTGCTCTGGCGGCAGATTTTCGATGGCGACGGCGTCGTCAATACCCTGCTCTGGTATGTGCTCGGCATCAACGGACCAAGCTGGATCTCCAACCCCAACTATTCCCTCTACACCCTCATCATCCTGGCCATCTGGCAGTTCGGCTCGCCGATGATCATCTTCCTTGCCGGCCTCCGGCAGATCCCGACCGATCTCTATGAGGCGGCCAGCCTCGACGGCGCTTCGAAGGCACGAATCTTCTTCAAGATCACCCTGCCGCTCTTGACGCCGGTCATCTTCTTCAACGCGGTCGTGCAGACCATCGACGCCTTCAAGGCCTTCACGCCGGCCTATGTCATCTCGTCCGGCACCGGCGGGCCGATCGACTCGACGCTGTTCTACACGCTCTACCTCTACCAGGAAGCCTTCGGCTATTTCCGCATGGGATATGCCGCAGCCCTCGCCTGGGTCCTGGTGATCATCATCGCGGTCTTCACCGCCTTCTCCTTCCTCTCCGCTCGTTATTGGGTTCACTACGATGACTGACGCGAAGCTCACCCATTTTCCCGACGATCTGAACCCGCCGCGCGAGCGTCCCTGGTTCCTGTCCGTTCTCATCCATGTCGCACTGGTCGGCGCATCGATCGTGATGCTCTATCCGCTGCTGTGGATGCTGTCCGGTTCGGTCAAGGATCAGAACGAAATCTTTGGCTCGGCCTCGCTGATCCCATCGCAGTTCGACTTCAGCGCCTATGCCCGCGGCTGGTTCGGTGGGCAGGTGAATTTCGGCTCGTTCGTGTGGAATTCCGTCGTCATCGCCGTCCTTTCCGTCATCGGCAATGTCGTCTCCTGCTCCCTTGCGGCCTATGCCTTCGCGCGGCTGAATTTCTGGGGCAAAAATTTCTGGTTCGCACTGATGCTCGGCACGCTGATGCTGCCCTATCACGTGACGCTGATCCCGCAATATATCCTGTTCCTGAAGCTCGGCTGGGTGAAAACCATGCTGCCGCTGGTCGTGCCGAAATTCCTGGCGGTCGACGCCTTCTTCATCTTCCTGATGGTGCAGTTCTTCCGCGGCATCCCCCGCGAGCTCGACGAAGCGGCGATGATGGACGGATGCAGCCCCTGGCGCATCTACTGGCGCATCATGATGCCGCTGTCGCTGCCGGTTCTCGCCACCGCCGCCATCTTCTCCTTCATTTGGACCTGGGACGATTTCTTCGGTCCGCTGATCTATCTCTCCGACATCAACACCTACACGGTGCAGCTCGGCCTGCGCTCCTTCGTGGATTCGACCGGAAGCTCCGACTGGAGCAGCCTGTTTGCCATGTCGAGCATCTCGCTGATCCCCGTCTTCCTGATCTTCCTGTTCTTCCAGAGGCTGCTGATCGACGGCATCGCTACCGCCGGCCTCAAACGCTGACGCAAAAGCACGATCCCTGACGATTTTCGGGGGTCATGCTGCAAAGAATATACTTGAAAGGAAATGTCGTATGAGCGCCCTGCGCTTTGCTGCCATCGGTCTCAACCACGATCACATCTACGGCCAAGTCAACGTCATGCTGCGGGCCGGCGCGGAACTGGTCGCCTTCTATGCCGCGGAAGATGAGCTTGCGGCCGTCTTCTCCGGGCGCTTCCCGCAGGCAAAACGCGTGGCGGACAAGCGCGAAATCTTGGAGGACCGCTCGATTGACCTGATCGTCAGCGCGGCAATCTCCAGCGAACGGGCCGCCCTTGCCATCGAGGCGATGCGGCATGGTAAGGATGTGATGCTCGACAAGCCCGGCATGGTGACGCTGGATCAGCTCGCCGAAGTGCGCAGGGTACAGGCCGAAACCAAGCGCATCGTCTCCATCCTCTATTCCGAACATTTTGAAACCGCCTCGACCGTCAAGGCGGGCGAATTGGTCAAGGCCGGCGCCATCGGCAAGGTGATCCACACGACCGGCCTCGGGCCGCACCGGCTGCGCAAGCCGACCCGGCCAGATTGGTTCTTCGACCGCGCGCGCTATGGCGGCATCATCACCGACATTGCTTCGCATCAATGCGAGCAATTCCTGTTCTTCGCCGGTTCGCTCGAAGCCGAGGTTCTGTCGGCTACGGTCTCGAACCGCGCCAATCCCGAGACACCCGGCCTGCAGGATTACGGCGATTTCCATGTGCGTACGCCAGACGTCACCGGCTATGTCCGCGTTGACTGGTTCACGCCCGACGGCCTTTCCACCTGGGGCGACGGCCGCCTCTTCATCGTCGGCACGGAAGGCACCATCGAGCTGCGCAAATACATCGACGTCGCCGGCCGCCCCGGCACCGATCACCTGTTCCTGACCGACCGCAAGGGCATGCAGCATATCGATTGCAGCGGCGTCGAGCTGCCTTATGGCCGGCAGCTGGCTAGCGATATCAGGGACCGCACCGAAACCGCGATGGGACAGGACCATTGCTTCAAGGCCATGGAGCTGGCGCTGAAGGCGCAGGCTCTGGCCGAAGCGACATCGCTCAACAGCGTACAAAGGTAATTTGCACATGTCCGACGTAAAGAAAGTTGCGGTCATCGGTCTCGGCATCGGCCGCTCCCATATTGTCGAGGGCTATCTGCCGCATCCGGACCGCTTCGAAGTCGCCGTGCTCTGCGATCTCAACGAAGAGCGCCTGAACGCCACTGGTGACGAATTCGGCATCACGAGGCGCATCAAGGATTTCGTCGAGGTCCTGAATATGCCGGACATCGATATTATCGACATCTGCACGCCGCCCGGCTCGCATTTCGAAATGATCCTGCAGGCGCTCGCCGCCGGCAAGCATGTGGTCTGCGAAAAGCCGCTGGTCGGCTCCCTCGCCGACGTGGACGCGATCATCGCGGCGGAAAAGACGGCGAATGGCAAGCTGATGCCGATCTTCCAATATCGCTATGGCGACGGCATCCAGAAAGCCAAGCGCATCATCGAAGCCGGCATCGCCGGCAAGCCCTATGTCGCCACCTCCGAAACCCATTGGGTTCGCACGGCGGAATATTACGCCGTTCCCTGGCGCGGCAAATGGGCAACGGAACTCGGCGGCGTGCTGATGACGCATTCGATCCATCTGCACGACATGCTGACCTATCTGATGGGGCCGATCGCTGGCCTTTTCGGCCGCGTCGCCACCCGCGTCAACGATATCGAGGTGGAAGATTGCGCCAGCGCCAGCCTGCTGATGGAGAACGGCGCGCTTGCGACGATCAGCGCGACGCTCGGCTCTCAGGAACAAATAAGCCGCCTACGCCTCGCTTTCGAAAACGTGCTGATCGAAAGCAACCACGAGCCCTACAGCCCCGGCCAGGACCCTTGGAAAATCATTCCGGCGAATGACGAGATCGCCGCGAAGATCGATGCCTTGCTTGCCGATTGGACGCCGATTCCGATCCGCTTCAACACGCAGATGAGGCTCTTCCATGAGGCGCTGGTTTCCGGCGAACCGCTGCCGGTGACCACGGTCGATGCCCGCCAGGCACTGGAGCTGGTGACCGCGTTCTACGAATCGTCGGAAACGCGCACCGAAGTCCGCTTTCCAGTCGGCCCGGAAAGCACGAAATACAATAGCTGGAGGCCGGCATGACGACGGCCCTGCGAGCCATCAGGACCAACAAGGAGGAAGCGCCCATGGCGACAAGCGT
This sequence comes from Rhizobium cerradonense, assembly GCF_030182455.1. Classification (NCBI taxonomy): domain Bacteria; kingdom Pseudomonadati; phylum Pseudomonadota; class Alphaproteobacteria; order Hyphomicrobiales; family Rhizobiaceae; genus Rhizobium; species Rhizobium cerradonense. The sequence goes on along the minus strand of NZ_JAQJCK010000004.1, from coordinate 202,605 downwards.
CTCGCTGCAGAAGGTCATCAAGCGCTATGGCGAGCTTCAGGTCGTCCACGGCATCGACCTGGAAATCGAGCCCGGTGAATTCGCCGTTTTCGTCGGCCCCTCCGGCTGCGGCAAGTCCACGCTGCTGCGCATGATCGCCGGCCTGGAGCCGATTTCCGGCGGTGCGCTCTACCTCGATGGCAGCCGCATGAACGATGTCCCAGCCTCCAAGCGCGGCATCGCCATGGTGTTCCAATCCTATGCGCTTTATCCGCACATGTCGGTCTACAAGAACCTCGCTTTCGGCTTGGAAACGGCGGGCATGAAGAAGCAGGAGATTCAGCCCCGCGTTGAGAAAGCCGCAGAAATCCTGCAGATCAAGCAGCTCCTGCAGCGCAAGCCGAAGCAGCTCTCCGGCGGCCAGCGCCAGCGCGTCGCCATCGGCCGCGCCATCGTGCGCGAACCGAAGATCTTTCTGTTCGACGAACCGCTCTCCAATCTCGATGCCGAGCTGCGCGTGCAGATGCGCGTCGAGATCGCCCGCCTGCACCAGCGGCTCGGCAATACCATGATCTACGTCACCCACGACCAGACGGAAGCCATGACCATGGCCGACAAGATCGTTGTGCTGAATGGCGGCAACATCGAGCAGGTCGGCGCCCCGCTCGATCTCTACAACAAGCCGCGTAACAAGTTCGTCGCCGGCTTCATCGGCTCACCGAAGATGAACTTTCTTGAAGCCAAGATCGTTGCCTCCGACGACGGCTCCGCCGTCATCGACCTCAACGGCCAAACCGTTCGCCTGCCGCGCCGGCTGGGCGGCCTCCAGCCCGGACAGCCCGTCACGCTCGGCGCGCGCCCGGAGCACCTGAACGTCGGCGATCGCGGCCTGGCGCTTGGCAACGCCCGTGTCGATCTCGTCGAGCACCTCGGTGGCCAGACGATCTTGTACGTTACACTGCGGGGCGGTCAGGCATTGACGGTTGCGCTGGAAGATCAGCAGGCCATCCGCGCGGGCGAAACGGTCAGCATCCACATCGATCCCGAACGCTGCCATCTGTTCGGGCCGGATGGCGTGACTTTGTAGGGGGGTGATGACCAAGTGTGCGGGAATCTATCTCGCCCCTGGCGGGCGAGAAAGCAATTTCACTGGTTTAGGAATTGCGATACCGGAGGCTCTGCATGTCTGGAAGTCCAACGCAATTTCTAAGCCATTGAAATTGCAAGAGAGGGGGTCCATGTCTTGCGCAGATATCCCGGGGCTGTTGCGTCCCTGCCTACCCCCGCTCTTGTAAAAACTAAGAATTAGACGAGGGACGAGCCCTCGCCTAATCCTAAGTTTTTACTTTCTCGCCCGCCAAGGGCGAGATAGGCCGCTGCGCTTACCGCACCCCTAATCAGACCTCGACGATCCGCCGGGTACCCAAGGTCCTGATCTGACCCGTGGGAACAGTCTCAGCCGACGTCCCAGCCCTCGGATGAAGCCTCAACCGCCGGGTCGCCCCCGGCGACAGGTGGAACCAATCGTGCTCTGCCCGATAGGCTTCGAAATCGATCTGCACCGATTGTACCAACCGGTCGCTGCGCAGATCGAGGAACCAATGGCCGTCCTGTTGCGTGATGGAGGCAGCGATTTCGCCCTCATGAAAGGCTTTCGTCCTGCCCAAGGGAAAATAGAAGGCTTCTGCGATCAGCGCCCCGGTCTCGCGCGCCGTAAGACGCGCCACCGTGACGTCATGCGACGGCGGGCCGAAGCGGAAGGCATAGGTCGTGTCGAAGAAGGCGCCGAAAAGATCAGTGCAGGCTATCTTTTGCTTGCCGCGAGCCTCAACCGACAATTCCCGCTTGCCGCTGACCACGGACTGCCGGCCGTCCCGCAGGCAGACCACATCAAGATCAAGATCAAGGGCAACATCGCCCTCGTTGATGACATGCACATCGAGGCCATTCGTGCCTTCATCGGTAAGCAATACTTGCACCGGCCGGAAAGCGCGGCGGAGGGCATACCATATGGGCTTCGGCTCGCCGGTGGAATCGATCACGCCCCAGCCGGGACCGGGCAGCAGATCCTGCAGTGTCCAGACGAGAGCGCCATTGCAGCCGGAGCCCTGGCGGCGCCATTCGGCATAGGTTTCTTCCGCGACTTCGCCGGTAACCGCTCGCGACAGATCGAGATAGAGATCCGGATCCTCCCGCCGCAGCCGGTCCGGCTCGAAGCCGTAAAGTTCGCGCAAGTAATGGTCGCGCACATCCTCGAAATCCCAGGAAGCACCACGATCGCGCGGCACGCGCTCTTTCCATAGCGGGCTATGGACTGCCGGAACCGGCAGATGCCGCGCCAAGGTCCGGGCGTGCGGCACATGCGCGAAAGCCAGGCTTTCCGCAGCAAAGCGAACATCGGCACGGCGCGCATCGCCAAGCGGCCGCATATAGGCCCCAACGCCGTAATAATGCGTCACGCCCGCATTCGGGGAAAACGGCATAGCGCCGCCCGCAGGGGAATTGACGACATAGGGAACGTCGGGCCGGATGGCCTTAACGACGGCCGGAAGGATCTCCTCCACGATCGGGCTTGCCCAAAACCGCTCCGGCAATCCCAGCATCGCCGCCTGCTGATACATCTCGCTCCCACCGCAAAGCACGGCGAGCGAGGGTGACAGGCGCGTGCCGGAAAGAAGCTGCGCCGCCTCCGCTTCGACATGGGCGTTGAATGCCTTGTCGTTCTTCGGATAGTCGAAATTGGCGAACATGAAATCCTGCCAAACCAGCAGGCCGAGTTCGTCACAGACCCGGAAAAACTCCGGGGTCTCATAGACCATGGTGCCGCCAATGCGGATCATGTTCATGCCCGCCTCCGCCGCCAGTCGCAGCCAGGGCTCATAATCCTCGCGGCCGCCGGGCAGACGGGCAATATCCGCCGTCGTCCAGACGGCGCCGCGGCAGAAGATACGCTCGCCATTGACGACAAGCGCAAAATCCTGGCCGTCCGCACCGCGATCGACCGCGAGCCGGCGGAAGCCGGTGCACCCGAGCGGATATTCAACGCCCTCGATGATCAGCGCGACGTCATGAAGATGGGGCGTCCCGTGTGTATGCGGCCACCATGGCATCACGCCCGGGATTTTCAGGAATGCGGTGCAGTGGCCGCTATTGTCTTTCGTGAATGCCTGCTCGGCTTCGCCACAACGAAGCACCATCTCGCCGACCTGCCCTTCGATGACGAGCGAAGCATAAAGCCGGCCCTCGCCGTCCTCCAGCAGGTCTGGACGCAGGGAGAGGTCGCGAATGACGGGACTATGCGGGCGAAACAACGAAATCGGCCGCCAGGGGCCGACGGTGTGGATTTCCGGGCACCAGCCGGGCATATGGCCGAGCAGCGTCGTGCGAACCAGGCGCAGCCCCTGCGGCGTGATCATCTGCGGCCGCCAGCGGGCTCTGGGACCGGGTTCTGCAAGCCGCGGCTCCAGCGCCCGGAAGCAGAGCGCCAGCTCATCGCCGCCCAGCAGATGGACGGCGAGTTCGTGGGCCGCGAACATGCTTTCGGAGACGAGGATTTTTCTGCCGTTCAGAAAGACTTCGCAGAGCGTTGCCAACCCATCGAGCCGCAGAACGGCATTGCCGAGGTCGGCGTCGACCAACCGGCAAAGATACCAGGCGTCCTTGTCGTTCAGCGGATGGGGATGCTCACGATTGAAAAGCCCGGCCTTTTCCAGCGCGCCGGCCACCGTGCCCGGCACCGATGCCGGAATGAACCCGGCCGAAAGCGGCACATCCGAAGGCGAGGCGCAGGCGCCCGCATCCGTCAGAACCAGATTCCATCCTTCGCTCAGCAGCGTCTCGCCGCCAAAGCTTGCCAAACGCCCGTGCATTGGATCTCCCGGCTCAAGACATGATCCCAAAAGTGCAAAGCAGCTTTTGGATAGGATCATGTGTAACTAAAGCTTTTGTTCAAGCAGCCCCATCATGGAATCCCACGCATCCGCGGCCGGATCAAGGGCCGTCCGCAGCGGCTCGAATTTCTTGCGGGTTATGGCGCGGGCAAGCTGGAACTGCACCGATTTCGCCACTTCCGAAATTCGCCGCGCCTCGCCGGCAGCCGCTGAAAATTCTCCCGTCAACCAGTCGAGATGGCTGCCTGCCAGCTCAAAATTGGCGCCGAGCTGACGCAGCGTATTGAAGGCATATTTATGGAAAAAGCCGAAGGGCCGCTCGGCCACCGCTTCCACCTGCGCCGGGAAAACCGCTGCGAAGGCACGGATGGGATTGGCCATAGGACGACAGCGGAAATGGAAGGCCAGAAGTTGCCGGGACGTCTGCCGGATGGCAGCGCCACCCGGCGCATTCTCGGGAAACTTCGCAAATTCCGTATAGGGCAGGAAGGGCAGGTCTTCGTCACCCAGATGCAGTTGGAACAACCCGTCGAAATCCTCGCCCGACAGCCGGAAAAAACCGCCATTGTGGAAATAATCGAGCTCGCGGCCCGCCATATCCAGCCTGTTGATGGCGACGGTCGTCTTGCCGTGCTCGCGGCGGTAACCGACACCCTGGGTGTCCGGCATATAGAAGGAATCCATCTCCACGAGGCAGAGCCGGCCACGGCCGATCTGCTCGGCGACATGGTGCTGGACCTTGTCGTAGATTGCCAGTTCGGTGCAGCGGATGCCGTAGAGTGCCTCGAGATCTTCGAGCGGCACCTTGAAGAAGGTGAACTGGTCCCCCTCGAAATCTTGGCGCATCGTGAAGCCGAGCATGGCTTCCGGCGGCAGTTTCAGGCTCGAAAGCACCTCGATCCAGAGATCGATATAGCAATTGGTTTCCGGCCACATGCGCTCGCTGTCGTGCAGCGCATGTGGCTTATAGGCGGCGGGATCCAGTCCCTGAAAGACGGCAGCCATGGAAGCGATCAGCCCCACAGCGCCTTGCGCACGCTTTCGGGCCATTCCTTGGTATCGAGACCATGGGTGTGGAACAGCGCTAGCGCAATGCGCTCCAGACCGAAGCCGACACAGGCCGTATGGGCGACACTGCCGTCGGCAAAGTTCAGACCCCATTTCGCGCCGAAAGCGTCCTGATGATAATTGAAGCTCATGCAGGCGGTCGGTTTGGCGACGGAGGTGATCGGGATCAGCAGCTCGAATTTTAGGTTCTGATCGCGTTGATTGTTGGCGAGCATCTTGCCGGCGCGGCCGAAGAATGGGTCGTTGGCGACGTCGATGGTTACCTCAAGACCGACAGCCTTCATCATCTCGACGCCGCGATCCATCCAGCTCTGGCGGAAATCAGTCACATGCTTTTCGCTGCCCATGCAGACATATTCGCGCATGCGGAACAGTTGCTGGCGAGCCGGATCCTTGGAGGGCTCATGACGGAAGCAATAGGACTGCAGGTCGAAGAGTGCGCCGTCGTCGGACAATGCGCCGCGCTTGGCAACCGTCGGATAGAGCGGATAGCAGGCGGCCGGCGTCAGCACGATATCGGTCGCCTGCTGGTCCTTCGTCCAGTCGTCGCCGACTTCCATGCACTTCAGCAGGCTCATATGGTCGAGTTCGTTGCCGCAGAAGCTGTGCACGGTGCCGGCAAGCTGCGGGAAGCTCTTCATGTAACCACTCTTTTCGAAGAAGGCGCGGTTCATGCCGGGCGGAAACCGGATGGCTTCAGCACCATCGGCGCCGCCGAACTTGTCGATCAGCCGTTCGAAAGCGGAAATGACGTCTTCGAACTGGCCACTGCGGCCATAAAGGCCATCAATGCCGGTGTCGATCAGAAGGCCGGATTCAAAAAGGCGGTCGAGAAACGAGGTCTGCATATCCATGACGGTTACCCTAACAGGCTAGTATCTTGCTTATGGACGAGCAGCATGGTCGACGTATTGCCGAGAATGCGGTCGTTCGAGATCATCAGTTGAGCGGAATGCGCGTCGCGCAGATGGCGGCCGAGGCTGTAGGGCGTGCCGTTCTTGTAGCCCATGATGCCGCAGATCAGCATGGCGTGGTTGATGATCGGCAGGATCATTTCCGACGACGCGATCTTTACGTTGTTCATGGCGACGGCAAAGGCCATCGAGGAGAGCCGGTCGGCATCGGCCTTGGCCTCTTCATAGACTTTCAGACCGGCCACGACATTCGATTTCACCATCTGCAGCAGGCTGGAGACCTCCGCCAGCCGCAACGCGCCGGGCGGCTGCGTGCCGGGCGACTTGCGGGCCGCGGCGCGCACGAAAGCCTGGGCGCGGGCCACCGCATCGGCCGCGATACCGTACCAAACGCCGCTCCAGAGCAGATGCGAGCTTGCCAGCATCGATTGCGCGGCAATTTCGGCAAACGGTTTCGGCAGGATCTGCATGGCCGGCGCCTCGCCTTTGAAGAGGAAGCCGTCGGAGCAGGTGCCGCGCATGCCGAGCGTGTTCCACTCGACGGTGCGCTCCAGCGTGTATTGATCCCTGAGGAAAACCGTCAGTACCTGGTCGGAAGAGGCCGCCTCGGCATGGCTGCGCGAGGTAATCAGGATCGCATCGGCATGGGCGCCGTAGGAGATGACGGTTGCGTCTTTCTCCAGGAAGCAGCGGTCGCCTTCGACCTTGATGGCGCAGATGCTGTTGCGGAGATTGCCGCCAATGCCGCCTTCCGTCGTCGCCGATGCCAGCAGAAGCTGCTCTTTGGCAATACGGCGCATGAAATCGCAGTGCCAGTCGCTGCCGGCACCGTGCTCGACCAAGCTCGACAGCTTGATCTGATGCATGGCGAAAACCATGGCGCTGGCCGCACAGGCTTGACCAAGGATGGAGCAGAGCTCGGCTATTTCGGTTGTCGAAGCACCCTCGCCGCCAAGATCGGCGGGAATCTGGATCGACAGCAGCCTTTCGGCGCGCATCGCATCCACGGCCTCGCGCGGGAATCGACCTTCGGCGTCGACTGCATCAGCATATTTGCCGGCAATTGCCGCAACGCGCGCGGCGCGCACCGCCGCCGTATCTCCGGCTCCGGCTTCAACCAAAGCGACCGCAACGTTCATCAGGCAACCTTTCGGCTATCCAGGATCATGGCGACCGTCTTTTCGATGGCGACGATGCTGGCAAAGGATTTGCGGTTCAGCAGGTTGTCGGGAAACTCGATGTCGAAAGCTTCTTCGATGCCAAGCATGAGCTGCACCGACGCAAAGGAAGACAGCCCGGCCGCGTAGAGATCGGCATCGTCGGCAATCTGATCCATCGTAACGGGGAGCGCACCAAACTTGGCCAGCAAATCGCGAATCGTCTCATTCATCTGTAGTCCCTCCAGGCAATCGCAAACACGACGGCAGCAACGCCGTCTTATCCTGAGCCGAGAAGTAACAGGTAAAATAGAACATTCCGCTAAGCGACGTGGTAAATATAACCACGCTATACTTAGCAAGAAAATCTTATACTTTAGATTTATCTAAAGTAAATTTACGATATTTAAGCCATGTAAGCTGTCGTTTGCAGGGTGATATCTTACAATTCTAAAATATGCAGCGAAGGATGTGCGGAAAAATGGTACTTGGCCGCAAGGTTAATGCGCCAATTTTCCAGCAAAATTCATTTACAAACACGGCGCCTCAGACATCCTGAAGTAGCAGAAACCGCTCGGGAACAGACTATCCCTCCGGCGGATAGATATGCTCGCCGTCGCGATAGTCCGAGATGGAATAGCAGCCTTCGCCGAGTTCGCGGACGGCTTTTCTGCCGATGTCCGCCTTGCCGTGGCCGCCTGGAATATCGAGGATGTAGGTGGGCTGGCATAGGCCGGAAATGCGGCCGCGCAGCGCAGCGACGATCTTCTGCCCCTCCGCTATCGACAGGCGGAAATGGCTGGTGCCAGGGGCAAGATCGGGGTGATGCAGGTAATAGGGCTTGATCCGCGTCTCGACGAAAGCCTTCATCAGCGCCGCCAGCACATCCGGATCGTCATTGACGCCCTTCAGCAAGACGGACTGGCTGACCAGGACGATACCGGCATCGACAAGCCGCGCACAAGCCGCACGCGCCTCGCCGGTCAGCTCGCGCGGATGGTTGGCATGCAGCGCCACATAGACCGTCTTGCCGCTCGCCTTCAGCGCCGCAATCAGCGCTCCATCGATCTTCAGCGGATCGACGACCGGTACACGGGTGTGGAATCGGACGATCTTCACATGATCGATATCGGCGAGCACACTGAGCATCTCCTCCAGCCGGCGCGGCGACAGCACCAGCGGATCGCCGCCGGTCAGGATGACCTCCCAGATCTCCCGGTGATCGCGGATATAGGCGAAGGCGGCATCAAGTGCCGCCGCATCCAGCGTTCCAAGTCCCTGCGGCCCGACCATCTCGCGGCGGAAACAGAAGCGGCAATAGACCGGGCAGACATGCACGGCCTTCAACAGCACGCGATCAGGATAGCGATGGACGATGCCTTCGACGGGGCTATAGGCATGATCGCCGATCGGATCGGCCCGCTCTTCCGGCGTGACGATGAGTTCAGCCGTGTCGGGCACGAATTGCCGGGCGATGGGGTCGGCGGGATCGCTGCGGTCGATCAGCTTTGCCATGGTGGGCGTCAGTGCGATGGCGTAACGCTCCGCCACCGACTGCAGCGAAAGGGCCTCACCCGCATCGATCAGACCGGCCTGTTCGAGGTCGTCGACATTTCTGATCGGGCGCATCACATTCATGAACCGAACTCCGAAACAGGTGCCCAGAGCACCTGTTCGATCCGCGAGGCCCCGGTCGCTAGCATCACCAGCCGGTCGAAGCCGAGCGCTATGCCGCTCGCCTCCGGCATGGCTGCGAGAGCTTCAAGAAATTCCTCGTCCAGCGGATAGGTCTCGCCATAGATACGGGCTTTCTCGGCCATCTCGATCTCGAACCGCCGCCGCTGCTCGACGGCATTGGTGAGTTCGCCGAAAGCATTGGCGAGCTCGACACCGCAAGCATAGAGCTCGAAGCGTTCGGCCACCCGATGATCCCTAGCCGAAGGCCGAGCAAGAGCCGCCTCCGAGACCGGATATTCGTCGAGGATCGTCGCCCGGCCGAAGCCGAGATAGGGCTCGACCTTCTCGACCAGCACGCGGCTGAAAAGATCGGGCCAGTGATCGTCGTTTGCAACGCGCATGCCGACACGCCGCATCTCGGCCGCCAGATGCTCACGATCCGTCGAACCGTCGAGACCGATCGAACCGAGCAGGTCGATCCCGGCATAACGTTCGAAGGCCGCAGCGACGCTGATACGCTCCGGTGTGAGGAACGGATCGGTTTCGGCGCCGCGATAGCTGAGTTTCTTTGCCCCCACCGTCTTCGCCGCCAGCGCCAGCAGAGCGGCGCAATCGGCCATCAGCGTCTCATAGGTCTCGCCCGCCCGATACCATTCCAGCATGGTGAATTCCGGATGGTGCAGCGGACCGCGCTCGCGGTTGCGATAAACGTGGGCGAAACAGGCAATGCGCTCCTCGCCGGCAGCCAGCAGCTTCTTGCAGGCGAATTCCGGCGAGGTGTGGAGATAGAAGGGCGCCTTCTGGCCGTCCGTCGTCAGCGCCTCGGTGGCGAAGGCATGAAGATGCGCCTCGTTGCCCGGCGATACTTGCAGCGTTGGCGTGTCGACCTCGATAAAACCGTTGCGGATGAAGAATTCACGCAGCGCCGCCTGGATGGCATTGCGGCCAATCAGGAACGGCCGCCGGTCCGCGTGCACGCTGCGGGTCCACCAGGGGGACGCTTTGCTGCTCGTTGGCTCCATTGCGCGCTTTCTTCTCGGGATCGCCGGGGATGGGGGTGGCTATTTCTGCTGATTTAGGGTACTTGCGCCCCCAAGCAAACAATAGCTGCGTCTCGAGGTGCATTTCGACAGTCCCTCTACGACGCAAAGGGCAGCGTTACAAGGAAGTCTTATGGTCAAGGTCATCGCCTCTTCAGTCCGCAAGGGCAACGTTCTCGATGTCGACGGCAAACTCTACGTCGTTCTCACCGCTCAGAACTTTCATCCGGGCAAGGGCACGCCGGTCACCCAGGTCGACATGCGCCGCATCGTTGACGGCGTGAAGGTGTCCGAGCGCTGGCGCACCACCGAGCAGGTCGAGCGCGCCTTCGTCGAAGACGTGAACTTCCAGTACCTCTACGAAGACGGTGAAGGCTTCCACTTCATGAACCCGGCCACCTACGACCAGGTCGTCGTCGACGTCGAGACCATGGGCGACCAAAAGGCCTATCTCCAGGAAGGCATGACCTGCATCCTGTCGATCCACGAAGGCGTTCCACTGGCACTCGAACTGCCGCGCCATGTCACGCTGGAAATCACCGAGACCGAACCGGTCGTGAAGGGCCAGACGGCATCCTCGTCCTACAAGCCCGCCATGCTGTCGAACGGCGTACGCACCATGGTTCCGCCGCACATCAACGCCGGCACCCGCGTCGTCATCGCCACGGAAGACAACTCCTACGTCGAGCGCGCCAAGGACTGAGGAATCAGCCTATCGTTTCACGGAAAACGCCCTGTCCTCACGGATGGGGCGTTTTTGTTTTGTGCATGATCTCGCATGCTGAGCGAATTCGGGCCTATCTCGCCCGGGCGAGATAGGGCTCCGCCACAAAGCTACCGCGACGGCCCATTCGCCCTCTTGGGGCTTACGTCCGGTACCACCGCCGCCCGCGGCACGACTGCGGCAACGACCTCCTCATGTTGCACCAGCGCCTGAAGATGCAGGACGCGTGGCGACATTGCCTGAAGATAGGCTTCGGACCGGCCGATATAAATCACGGTGGCGTCAGTGAACTCCGTCAGCAACGCCGAGAACTTGGCCTGAATATCCGGCTCCAGCCCTTCCATGACTTCATCGAGGATGATCCATTTCGGTTGCGCCAGCAGCAGATGCGCGAAGGCGAGCGCCTTTTGCTCGTCATTGTCAAGGAGCCGGTCCCAGCGCGCCTGCGTATCGAGCCGGCTCTTCAGGCGGCCGAGGCCGACCTTGTCCATCGCAGCCTCGACGGCGGCATCGTCATAGGTATCCCGATCCTCGGGAAAACTGATCGCTTCGCGTAGCGTACCGCCAGGCACATAGGGCGTGTGCGGCATGAACAGCATGTCTTCCATCAGCGGCAGGCTGATCTTTCCGGAGCCGCAATTCCATTGATGCGCCAGCGATTGGAACAGCAGCCTGCGGTTCACGCCATGGTCGCCGTTGACCATGATGTGCTCGCCGGCGGCAATCGTCACCGTGCCCTCGCGGATACGGAAGCCGTTCTCGATGATATCCTCGCTGGTCTTGGTGGAAATCTCCATATCCGTCCAGACCATTTCACCGGGCGCAGCATGGTCGAAAGCAATGGTATGCGGCATGACCTTGCCGTCATCCATCTCGGTCAGCGCCTGGCGGAAATCGGTGACACGCATCAGCGTGGCGCGCCATTCCGCGATCGGGCCGAAATTGGCGACATACCAGCGCAAGGCGGTATTGACCTGGTTGAAGGCACCGACCGCCACCATCAATTGACCGATGGTCAGCCCGCCGGAGAAATAGGCGGGCGCGGCCACCAGGATCGGAATGATCAGCACCAGCCAGCCATAACCGGCCGAAACCCAGGTGAGATTGGTGTTGGCAATGGCGAGCTGACGGATGACGGCAAGCACGGCGGAAATATCGAGATTGATCCGCCGGCGCTCATTCTCCTCGCCGCCCGCAATGGTGATCGCCGGCATATGCTCGTTGGCATGCATCAGGGCAAAGCGCAGCTCGGCTTCCTTGGAATAGCGGTCGGCATTCAGCCGCACCAGCCGGCGGCCAACGAGCTGGCTCAGGAACGAGGCAGAGCCGGCATAGATGATTGCCGCCCAGACCATGTAGCCGGGAATGGAAAAGCTCATGCCCTTGAAATTGAAGACCATGCCGCTGGACAGCTCCCAGAGCACGCCGATGAAGCTCAGGAGCAGGATGGTCGCCTGTACCAGACCGATCGCAAGGCCCGTCGTGCTTTCGGCAAGATTACGCGCATCCTCGTGCAGCCGCTGGTCCGGATTGACGCCGATCAGGCCGGAGGAGGCCAGACGAAGCGCGCGCTTGGCCTGCAGCCACTGGTCGACGAGATCGCGCGCCAGGCCCTCGCGCATATAAAGCGCGGTCATTTGATTGAGCCATGCCTGCACGACGTTGAGGACCAAAAGCAGGCCGGCAATAATGCCGAAGACGCCGAGCTGATGGAAGAACGCTCCCGTATCGCGCCGCGCCAGCGAATCATAAAACGGCGCATTCCAGTTGTTGAGCAGAACCTGGACATAGGCCGTGACAAGAATAATCGCGAACAAAGCAATCGTAAGAGAAATAATCTTGATGCGTACCGCCGAATTCCAAAAGGCGGAAAACATCATGCGCAGCCGATAGAGAACGCTGAAGTCGTATCCGACCCGGTCCGCTCCCTCATTATTCGGCTTGGCTTGCGTTTCAACTGCCATCAACACTTCCCTGCGACGCACTTAATCCTCAGTTAATCATGACCTGCTCACATGTCCATCCATGCGATACATCAGCGTGATCACGTTCGGTATATACACCGTTTCACGCCTTGAACCGAATTAGGCCAAGGGATAGCTTGCGCCCGAAAGATTGATGAAAGCCTTCCAATGCAATTTCAGGGCACCGCGGACTATATCGCCGACAAGGATCTGATGGTCGCCGTCAACGCCGCCATTCGGCTGGAACGACCGCTTTTGGTGAAGGGCGAGCCTGGGACGGGCAAGACGGAACTGGCTCGTCAGGTCGCCGCAGCCCTCGGTCTCGACCTCATCGAGTGGAATATCAAATCGACCACGAAGGCGCAGCAGGGTCTCTACGAGTATGATGCCGTCTCGCGCCTGCGCGACAGCCAGTTGGGCGACGTGCGCGTCAATGACGTCAGGAACTACATCCGCCAAGGCAAGCTCTGGCAGGCATTTACGGCCTCGCAGAAATGCGTGCTGCTGATCGATGAGATCGACAAGGCCGACATCGAATTCCCGAACGATCTGCTGCAGGAACTCGACCGCATGGAGTTCCATGTCTATGAGACCGGCGAAACGATCCGCGCCGCCGTCCGGCCGATCGTCATCATCACCTCGAACAATGAAAAGGAGCTGCCGGATGCTTTCCTGCGCCGCTGCTTCTTCCATTATATCCGCTTCCCCGACGCCGAAACGCTGACGCGCATCGTCGAAGTGCACTATCCCGGCATCAAGCAGACACTGGTGCGGGCGGCCCTCACCCAATTTTTCGAGATCCGCGATGTGCCGGGGCTGAAGAAGAAACCCTCCACCTCCGAAGCGCTCGACTGGATCCGCCTCCTCGTCGCCGACGACGTCGATCCCGCCACGCTGCGCGGCGACGCAAAGAGCGTCTTGCCGAAGCTGCATGGGGCTTTGCTGAAGAACGAGCAGGACGTCCATCTCTTCGAACGCCTTGCTTTCATGGCGCGCGGGCAGGGGAAATGATGCAGCCGGATGCCGTGAAGGTCTTGATCTACGCGCTGAGCGGTCGGCATTTGCTGGTATTCGACGAGCCGGATTTTCCCACCGTCGAACTCCAGGTTCCCGGCGGCACTGTCGAACCCGGCGAAGGCATCGCAACGGCGGCGGCGCGCGAATTCGAGGAGGAAACCGGTTTTGCGCCGGACGAACTCCATCCGCTCGGCATTCATGACTATCGGTTCGAAAAGGATGGGCGCCAGCACCATCACCAACGGCACTATTTCCGCTGCCGCATCTCCGAGACGGCGCCCGCCACCTGGCTTCACTATGAAATGACGCCGTTCGGCGGCGGCGATCCGATTGGCTTCCGTTTCTTCTGGCTGCCGATCGAGGACGCCAGGCTACGCCTCGGCTATGGCATGCAGGCGCTCCTTGGTCATCTGTAGGCGACAACCGACATACGCAACCGCCCGCTTTTCCCGGAAAAGCTTGCCCATTGACCCGCAGGGGCAGCAGGTCTATTGAATTTCTCCCGTGGTGATTTGGCCGGCCGGCTTGCAGCCACGTTAAAAAAGTCGCTAAAGGGCCGCGTGCGGACCGGTAGCGATTCTTATCGCGGCCGGTTTTTTGTTTTTGTCGAGTGATAACGATGCCCATCAAGATTCCCGATACGCTGCCCGCGTTCGAAGCCCTCCAGAGCGAGGGTGTGCGGGTGATGACCGAAACGGTGGCGATCCGGCAGGATATCCGCCCCCTTCAGATCGGGCTTCTCAACCTCATGCCGAACAAGATCAAGACCGAAGTGCAAATGGCGCGCCTTGTCGGCGCCTCGCCCTTGCAGGTGGAATTCTCGCTGATCCGCGTCGGCGGCCACAAGGCCAAGAACACATCGGAAGAGCATCTGCTCGCCTTCTACCAGACTTGGGAGGAGGTGAAGCACCGCAAATACGACGGCTTCATCATTACCGGCGCGCCGATCGAGCTGCTGGATTATGAGGAGGTCACCTACTGGGACGAGATGCAGCAGATCTTCGACTGGACGGCGACCAATGTCCATTCCACAATGAACGTCTGCTGGGGCGCGATGGCGGCTGCCTATCATTTCCATAGGGTGCCGAAATATACGCTGAAGGAAAAAGCCTTCGGGGTCTATCGCCACCAAAACCTGAAGCCGTCCTCGGTCTATCTCAACGGCTTCTCCGATGATTTCGCCATTCCGGTCTCGCGCTGGACGGAAGTGCGCCGTGCCGACATCGAAAAGGTGCCGGGGCTACAGATCCTGATGGACTCCAGCGAGATGGGCGTCTGTCTGGTCCACGAGCAGGCCTGCAACCGGCTCTACATGTTCAATCACGTGGAGTATGATTCCACCTCGCTGGCGGACGAATATTTTCGGGATGTGAACGCGGGCGTGCCGATCAAGATGCCGCACAATTATTTCCCGCATAACGACCCGGAAATCGCGCCGCAGAACCGCTGGCGCAGCCATGCGCATCTGTTCTTCGGCAACTGGATCAACGAGATCTACCAGACCACGCCCTATGATCTCGAGGAGATCGGCCAAGAGAGGTTCTGAGCTTGTTCATTCCCTTCTTCCTGAAACTGAAGGAAGCGAAGGTTCCGGTGACGCTCCGGGAATTCCTGTCGCTTCTGGAGGGGATGGAAGAAGGGATCGCCGATTACGACGTCGAGGCCTTCTACTATCTGGCCCGTGCGGCGCTGATCAAGGACGAGCGCTTCATCGACCGTTTCGATCAGGTCTTTGCCGATTACTTCCGCGGTGTCGAGGCGGTCGGCAGCGATGCGCCGCCGGCCGAGCAGGTCGCGATCCCCGAGGAATGGCTGCGCAAACTCGCTGAAAAACATCTGACGGACGAGGAAAAGAAGCTGGTCGAGGCGCTCGGCGGCTTCGAAAAGCTGATGGAGACGCTGCGTCAGCGTCTTGCCGAACAGAAGGGCCGGCACCAGGGCGGCTCGAAATGGATCGGTACGGCGGGCACGTCGCCGTTCGGCGCGTATGGCTATAACCCCGAAGGCGTGCGCATCGGCCAGGACGCGTCCCGTCACCGCAAGGCGGCGAAAGTCTGGGACCGCCGCGAATTTCAAAATCTCGACGACAGCGTCGAACTCGGCACCCGCAACATCAAAGTGGCGCTGAAACGGCTCCGCCGCTGGGTGCGCGAAGGAGCTGCCGAAGAGCTCGATCTTTCCGGAACGATCCGCTCCACCGCAGAGCACGGCTATCTCGACGTCCAGACCCGGCCGGAGCGGCGCAATGCCGTCAAACTGTTGATGTTCTTCGATGTCGGCGGTTCGATGGATGATCATATCCGTGTGGTCGAGGAACTATTCTCCGCCGCCCGCGCCGAATTCCGGCACATGGAATATTTCTATTTTCACAACTGCCTCTACGAAGGCGTATGGAAGGACAATCGCCGCCGGCGCGCCGATATTACCGCAACGGCCGACCTGATCCGCACCTTCGGTCCCGACTATCGCGTCGTCTTCGTCGGCGATGCCTCGATGAGCCCCTATGAGGTCACCCATCCCGGCGGCTCCGTGGAACATTGGAACAGGGAGGCCGGCGAAGCCTGGCTCAGCCGTATCACCGGCCATTTCCGCAAATGCGTCTGGCTCAATCCCGTGCCCGAAAACTATTGGACCCACACCACCTCGATCTCAATCATCCGCCGTCTGCTTGCCGAGCGGATGTACCCGCTGACGCTTGGTGGTTTGGAGAGGGCGACGAAGGAACTGTCCCGCTGAGACAATCTACATTGATTGCCTGCTTGTCTTCATCATGCATGCTTGATGGCGATGGCTAGGCACAAGACCGCGGCAAACCCGAACAAAACACCTCGCCGGCCTGTCGTACGCATTGCACATTTCCGGCGCAGTCTGCCGGTTCCGAAGCCGTCGGGAGAAACCCGAGCGGCACTTGATCGGCCACCCGCCGCCTCTAAATTTCGCAATCGACCGATTGCGGACCGGCGCAAATGGGGGCAGGGTCAAGCCTCGAATTTTCAATGGGAATGGATGAGCTGATATGACGAAAGACAATTTGGAGCGGGAAGTTTTCGGGACGACGGCCGATGGAGAAACGGTCTATCGCGTCAAGATAGTCGGCGGCGGCCTGACGGCTCACATCATGACCTGGGGTGCCGTCATTCAGGACCTGCGGCTGGACGGCCATAGCCCGTCCCTGCTGCTCGGCTTCGATGACTTCGCCGATTATCCGGCCCATTCCTCCTATTTCGGCGCCACGCCCGGCCGCTGCGCCAACCGCATCGGCGCCGGCCGTTTCACGCTGGACGGCAAGGAATATCAGCTCGACCTCAACGAAAAAGGCGTCACCCATCTGCATGGCGGCAAGGATAATACCGCCAAGCGCAACTGGACGATCGTCGAACACGCCATCGACCGCGTCGTGCTGAAGATCGTCGATCCGGATGGCCGCGCCGGCTATCCTGGCAATTGCACGATCCAGGCGACCTATTGGGTGCATGGCAACGGCGAATTCTCGGTTACCTATGAATCGACGACCGATCAGCCGACGCTCGCCAATGTCTGCCAGCACGCCTATTTCAACCTCGATGGCCACGACGACGCGCTCGGCCACGACATCATGATCGCCGCCGACCACTATACCCCGACGGATGAAAAGCAGGTGCCCACGGGCGAAGTGCGTCCCGTCGCCGACACTGTCTTCGATTTCCGCGAAATGGCGCCGATGATGCGCTTCGATGGGACCGAACAGGCGCTCTACGACCATAATTTCTGCCTGTCGTCCGAACGCACCGCCAAGCGCTCGGTGGTGCTGGCACGCAGCGTCAATTCCGGCGTCTCGCTGGAAGTGCGCACGACCGAGCCCGGGGTGCAGTTCTATGCGGGCTTCAAGCTGGATGTTCCCGTTCCCGGCCACGATGGCCGCAAGATCGGCCCCTTCGCAGGGTTCTGCCTGGAAACCCAGGTCTGGCCGGATGCCATCAACCACGAGGGCTTCCCGAACGCCGTTCTTCGTCCCGGCGAAGTACTGCGGCAGGAAACGGATTACATCTTCACCAAGAACTGAGCTGAAGGTACCCAATCACGGAATTGTCGGCCGGGCGCACTGCGCCCAGCCGATTGAATTTTAGCCCCGCAGATCAGATTCACCTTGCAGATTGGTTCTAAATAGGTTCTATGAAGGACCCATGGATAGAACCAGTTTAGTCGCTGAATTGAACAGTCGTGGCCTGCGCGACGCGGCCATGAGCGGCCCGTTGTACAAGCGCCTGGCGCAGGCGCTGACCGGGCTCATCCAGGAAGGCCTGCTGAAATCGGGAGCAGCGCTGCCGGGCGAGCGCGACCTGGCCGAGGCATTGCAGGTCGGCCGCGTCACGGTCCGCACCGCCTATCGCGATCTGCTGGCCTCCGGCGCGATCGAGTCACGCCATGGCAGCGGTACTTTCGTGTCGCAGCGCGTCGAGCGTATCGAACAATCGCTCTGGCGCCTCTCCTCCTTCTCCGCCGATATGCGCTCGCGCGGTCGCGAGCCGGCGGCAAGGATCCTGTCGCGCAGCGTCAGCACGCCGGCACCCGAAGAATGCTTTCTGCTCGGTCTCGGGCAGGACGAGCCCGTGCTGCGGCTCGATCGCTTGCGCCTGGCCGATGGCCAGCCGCTCGCCATCGAGCGCGCCGTCGTACCGATCAAATTCGTCGGCGAGGATGCGGTTTCCGAGGGTTCGCTCTATGATGCGCTGGCTGGAAACGGCTTCAAGCCGGTCCGGGCCCTGCAACGGCTGACAGCCGTGACGCTCGATCCGACCTCCGCGTCGATCCTCAACGTCAAAGCCGGCGCGCCCGCGCTTTTGATCGAACGTATTTCACGCCTGGAAGACCAGCGCGTCGTTGAATACACCCGCTCGCATTATCGCGGCGATGCCTATGATTTCGTTGCCGAATTGAGAATTGGAGATGACCTATGAGCGAGACCCAATCCCTGATGCTGACGGAAGCCGGCCAGTCGCCGGATGTTGTCGCGGCGCTGCTTGAGAAAGAAAAGCCCGTCTTTGCTGAAATCGCAAAGCTCTTCACCTCTACGCGTCCCTCTGTTATCACCACGGCCGCACGTGGGTCTTCCGACCATGCCGCCACCTTCTTCAAATATCTCTTCGAGATCTCCCATGGCGTACCCGTCGCGTCGGTCGGTCCGTCGATCGCCTCGGTCTATGGCGCCCCCCTGCATCTAAAGGGCGGCATCCACTTCACCGTATCGCAATCCGGCGGCAGCCCCGACATCATCGCGCTGCAGGCCGCCGCCAAGCAAGGTGGTGCCACCACGATCGCCGTCGTCAACGTCACCGACAGCCCGCTCGCCAAGGAGGCCGATATCGTGCTCGGTCTCAACGCCGGCCCGGAAAAGAGCGTCGCCGCCACGAAATCCTTCATTGCCTCCGTCGCAGCGCTCGCCGGCGTCACCGCCGCGATCTCGGGAAACCAGGCGCTTGCCGCCGGCCTCGCCAAATTGCCGGAAGCGCTTGCAGCGACATCGGGGATCGACGGCAAGGCCGCCGAGGACGTGCTGTTCAACGCGACATCGCTTTATACCGGCGGTCGCGGTCCAGCATTCGCCATTGCGCTGGAGGCAGCCCTGAAGGCCAAGGAAACCTCTGGCCTGCATGCCGAAGCCTTTTCGCTTGCCGAGCTGATGCACGGACCGATGCGGCTAGTGCAGCCGGGCTTCCCGATTGTTGCCTTTTCGCCCGACGATGCCGCCTTTGCCAACAATGCCCAGGCGCTGGAGCGCCTGCAGAAGCTCGGCGCCACCGCCGTCTCCTTCTCTACCGCTCCGCTACCCGGCATCAACCTTCGCATGCCGACCACCGGCAACGGTTTGCTCGACCCGCTGGTGTCGCTGCTCTGCTATTATCGCCTCATCGAATCCGTGACGCGTCGCAAGGGATTCGATCCGGATAAGCCGGCTAATCTTCTCAAGGTAACGGAGACCATGTGATGGATTACAAGGTCTTTACCGGCGCCCGCGTCTTCGACGGCGAACGGTTTCACGAGGACAGCGCCTTGGTGACCGGCAATGGCCGGGTGCAGGCGATCACCGCCGCCAACAATGTGCCGGATAATGCCGAAGTGATCCGCCTTGACGGCGGCGTCCTGTCCCCCGGCTTCATCGACGCACAGGTGAACGGCGGTGGCGGCCGCATGCTGAACGACGGCCCTTCGCCGGAAGCCATGTATACGATCGCCGAGGGGCATCGCCCCTATGGTACGACGGCGCTGCTGCCGACGCTGATCACCGATATCGCTGCGACGACGACGGCGGCGATCGAGGCGGCGACCGAAGCCGTCAAGGCCAACCGAGGCGTCGTCGGCCTGCATCTCGAAGGCCCGCATCTGGCGCCGGCCCGCAAGGGTGCACATCTTGCCGAACTGATGCGCCCGGTCGAAGACAGCGACGTCAAGACCCTCATCCGCGCCCGCGAGGCGATCGGCATCCTGCTGGTCACCATGGCGGCCGAGCAGGTCACCGCACGCCAGGTACAGGCGCTGAACGAAGGCGGCGTCATCGTCAGCATCGGCCATAGCGACTGCACCGCGGAAGCGGCCGATGCCCGCTTCGACGCCGGCGCCCGTGGCGTCACCCATCTTTTCAACGCCATGAGCCAGATGGGTCATCGCGCGCCGGGCCTCGTGGGCGCAGCGATCGACCATCCCGCGCCCTGGTGCGGCATCATCGCCGATGGTCACCATGTCGATCCACGAGCCCTGCGCATCGCGCTTCGCGCCAAGCGCGGCGAGGGCCGGCTGTTCTTCGTCACCGATGCCATGTCGCTGGTTGGCACCGACCTTCCGAGCTTCACCCTGAACGGCCGCACCGTCTATCGCACCAAGGGCGGCTATTGCTCGAAGCTGACGCTGGATGACGGCACGCTTGCCGGCTCCGATGTCGATATGGCCTCGACGATCCGTTACGGCGTCAATATCCTTGAATTGCCGCTGGCAGAAGCCTTGCGCATGGCGACGTCCTATCCCGCGCGCTTCCTGCGGCTTACCGACCGTGGATATCTGACGCCCGGCGCGCGTGCCGATCTCGTCCACATCAATGACGGCATCGAAGTCACCAAGACATGGATCTCCGGCCAGCGATCGGCCTGAAACCGCAAACGAGAGAGGCACGGAATGACCGCAGTCACGGACAGCTATTTCTCCGCCCTCATCGGCCGGCTGGAAACCTTGCGCGAGACGCTCGCCGAGCCGATGGCCAAGGCTGCCGCCGTCATCAGCGCGGCGGCGCGCGCCGATCGACGCGTCTATGTCTTCGGCACCGGCCATTCGCATATGCTGGCGGAGGAGGTGCACTACCGCGCCGGCGGCCTGGCCTTCACCATCCCCGTGCTGGTCGGCTCCGCCATGCTGCACGAAGGCGCCGTCATCAGTTCGGTCTATGAGCGCACCGAGGGCCTGATACGGCCGATTTTCGAGCGCTACGGCATGCAGTCCGGCGATGTACTGATCATCGCCTCCAATTCCGGCGTCAATGCCGCCCCGATCGAGGCTGCCGATTACGGCCGCGAGATCGGCGCGACCGTCATCGCCATTACTTCCCTCGCCTACTCCACCGCTATCGCCAATGGCCGCCGGCGGTTAGCCGATATCGCCGATATCGTCTTCGACAACGGCCTGCCGCCTGGCGACGCCGTCATCGATCTGCCAGGCAGCGATTTGAAAGTCGGGCCGGCATCGACTGCGATCGGCGCCACGGTGTTGAATGCCGTTTTTGCCGAAGTCGCCGCCGAGCTTTGCAAGGACGGCGACCCGCCGGTCTATCTCAGCGCCAACATGCCGCGCGCCAAGGAAATCAATCAGCGGCTGGTGAAAAAATACCGGCCGCGCAATCCACATCTCTGATCCGTATCACTGCGCCGCGGCGTCGTGGGCTGAAGGCGCTTCCGCCGCAGCCTCCGCCGCCGGCCGGCGCCGCCTGCGCAGCACGACGTAGAAGACGGGCGTCAGGAACAGGCCGAACAACGTCACGCCGAGCATGCCCGAGAAAACCGCCGTACCCAGCGACTGGCGCATTTCCGCGCCGGGGCCGGTGGCGATCATCAGCGGCACGACGCCGAAGATGAAGGCGAAGGCAGTCATCAGGATCGGCCGCAGGCGCAGATGGCTGGCCTCGATTGCCGCTTCGACGGCACTCTTGCCCTCCTCCTGCGCCTGGCGGGCGAATTCCACGATCAGGATCGCGTTCTTCGCCGCAAGGCCGATCAGCACGATGAGGCCGATCTGCGTCAGGATATTGTTGTCCATGCCCCTGAGATGCACGCCGATGAGGGCAGCCAGCACCGCCAGCGGCACGATCAGGATGATGGCCAGCGGCAAGATCCAGCTTTCATACTGCGCCGAGAGCGCCAGGAAGACGAAGATGACCGACAGCGCGAAGATATAGACGGCCGTATTGCCGGTGTTCCTTTCCTGATAAGCGAGCTCCGTCCATTCGAAGGTCGTACCCGCCGGCAGGAGGTTCTTCGCCAATCCTTCCATCGTATCGAGCGCGGTGCCGGTCGAAACTCCCGGCCCCGGATTGCCCTGGAGGGGGACCGAGACATACATGTTGTAGCGTTGGACAAGCGTCGGCCCGGTCGTATCCCGAATGTCGACCAGCGTCCCGAGCGGCACGAGCGCACCGGTTGCCGAGCGAACTTTCAGAGCGAGAATATCCTCCCGGTCCATGCGATATTGCTGGTCCGCCTGCGCCCGTACCTGATAGACGCGGCCGAAGGCGTTGAAGTCGTTGACATAGGACGTGCCGAGATTGATCGACAAGGTCTCGAAGATATTCGGGATCGGCACGTTCAGCGCCCGCGCCTTGTCACGATCGACCGCGAGGAAATATTGCGGGCTATTGGCCGAGAAGGTGGTGAAGACGCCGCTGACCCCCTTGTTCTGCGCGGCCACGCCCATGAGCTGATAGGCCAGCGGGAGAATCCGGCGCATATCGGCATTTTCCCGGTCCATAAGCTGCATCTTGAAGCCGCCGGAATTGCCGACGCCGCGGATGGAAGGCGGCGGAATCGCGATGATGAAGGCTTCCTGGATGCCCTGCAGGCTGCCGTAGAGCTGACCAATGATTTTGCTGGCGCTCTCCCCGTTCTTCAATCTCTCCTCAAACGGTTTGAAGGGCGTGAAGATGACACCGGAATTCGAGGCATTCGTGAAGGTCGCGCCGTTGAAACCGGCGAAGGCAACAGCGTTTTCGACGCCCGGCGTTTTCCTGATGATCTCGGTCGCCTTCTGAATGACGGCGTTGGTGCGCGCGAGCGACGCTCCATCCGGAAGCTGTACGACAACGATGGCATAGCCCTGGTCCATGGTCGGGATGAAGCCTTGCGGCACGATCTTGCCCATGTACCACGTCGCACCCAGCAGCCCGACGAAAACGACAAGAGCGCAGCCGAGCGCGACCCAGGTCGTGACGAGATGGCTGATGACCCAGGAATAGCCGCTGCTCATCCGGTCGAAGCCGCGGTTGAAACCGTTGCCAAGAGCGCGGCCGAAGCGCGAGAAGATGTTATTCGATTTCTTATGGTCATGCGGGCGCAGCACGATCGACGCGATCGCCGGCGACAGCGTCAGCGAATTCAGGCAGGAAATCGCTGTTGCAACGGAAATCGTCACCGCGAACTGCCGGTAGAACTGCCCCGATATGCCGGGAATGAAAGCCGTCGGCAGGAAGACGGCGATGAGGACCAGCGAAATCGCCAGCACGGCGGTACCGACCTCGTTCATGGTCACGTGCGACGCCTCTTTCGGCGTCATCCCGAGCGCAAGATTGCGTTCGACGTTTTCGACGACGACAATCGCATCGTCAACGACGATGCCGATGGCGAGCACTAGGCCGAACAGCGTCAGCATATTGAGCGAGAAGCCGAAGGCCAGCAAAAAGGCGAAGGTGCCGATCAACGATACCGGGATGGCGACGATCGGAATAATCGCCGTTCGCCAGGATTGCAGGAAGACCAGCACGACGATGGCGACGAGGATCGCTGCCTCGAAGATCGTCTTGTAGACCTCGTTGATCGATTCCGAGATGAACTCCGTCGGATTGTAGACGATGCGATATTCGAGGCCCTGGGGGAAATCCTGTGCCAGATCCTTCATCGTCTTCTGGATATCTGCGGCGGCATCGAGCGCATTGGTGCCGGGCCGCGAAAAGATGCCGAGCGCAACGGCGGGAGCACCGTTCAGATAGCTGTTGGTGACATAGTCCTGCGCGCCGAGTTCGATGCGCGCCACATCCTGCAACTGCACGAGCCGACCGCTATCCGTCGCCTTGACGATGACATAGCGGAATTGTCGCGCATCGGAAAAGCGCCCCTGGGTCGTCACCGTATATTGAAAGGCATTGGTGCCCGAAACCGGCGGCCCGCCGATCGAGCCGCCCGATACCTGCACGTTCTGATCCCTCAAGGCCTGGACTATATCGCCGGCCGTCATGCCGTAGGCGGCAAGCTTTTCGGGGTCGAGCCAGATGCGCAGCGAATATTGCCGCTCGCCGAAGAGCTGCACGTCGCCGACGCCGTCGAGCCGGACGAGAAGGTCGCGGATGCGCGTGCGGGCGTAGTTGGAGATATAGAGTTGATCATAGCGATTGCTCGGAGAAAGCAGATGCACGACCATCATCAGGTCAGGCGAGCTTTTGACCGTGGTGATGCCGATGCGGCGAACCTCATCCGGCAGGCGGGGCTCGGCGATGGAGACGCGGTTCTGGACCAGAACCTGCGCCTTGTCGAGATCGGTGCCGAGCTTGAAGGTAATGGTCAGCGACATCGAACCGTCGGCGCTGGAATAGGAGGACATGTAGAGCATGTCCTCGACGCCGTTGACCTCCTGCTCGATCGGCGTCGCCACCGTATCGGCAATGGTCTGCGAATCCGCACCCGGATAGGAGGTTCGCACCACGATCGTCGGGGGTGCCACTTCCGGATATTGCGCGACCGGAAGCTGGAAATAGGCGATGCCGCCGACGATCAGCAGCACGATGGAAAGGACCGACGCGAAAATCGGCCGGTCGACGAAGAAATGGGAAAATCTCATTGGTCCGACCCCTGGACCGATGCCTGTGTCGGCGCCTCCTCGTTGGTCGCATCCGGCGGCAGTTGGACCAATTGCGGTGCAACCTTGACGCCGGGCCTGATGCGCATCAGCCCGTTGACGACGATGGTTTCGTCGCCAGTCATGCCGCTGCGGATGACGCGGTAGCCGTAAAGCTTCGGCCCAAGCCGCACGGATTTCGGCGTAACGCTGCCATCGGCACCGACGACGTAGACGACGCGCTGATCCTGATCGGCGCCGATGGCCTCGTCGGGAACAAGGACCGCCTTGTAACTATTGGAACCCGCGACCTGGATGCGCCCAAAAAGGCCAGGCTGCAAGACGAGATTCGGATTGGGGAAGCGGGCGCGCACACGGATCGTGCCGGTTTGGTTGTCGACGCGGTTTTCCGCGAAATCGAGCTTGCCCTTGAACGGCTGCTGGCGATTGTCGGCGATCATCACGGTGACATCGAGGCCGCCGCCGCCCTGCTGCAGAACACTGCCGTTCTTGCGCGCCTCATCAGCATAGGAAAGCAGCCGCCGTTCATCGACGTCGAAATAGAAGTCAATCGGATCGAGCGAAACGATGGTCGTCAAAACGGTCTGGTCCGCCTGGACGAGATTGCCGACCGAAATCAGGCGCCGGTCGATGCGGCCGCTGAGCGGCGCAGTGATCCTGGTATATTCCATGTCGAGCGAGGCACGATCGACAGCCGCCTGCGCGCCGCGGACATTTGCCTGCGCCGAGATCAGATCGCGGCGGCGATCGTCGAGATTGGATGCGGACAAACTGCCGGTACCCGCCAATGCCTGCGTGCGCTGAAATTGCGCATCGGCATTCGTCAGTGTCGACTTCGCGACTTCGAGGGAAGCCGTGGCTTCATTCAGCGCGTTGACGTAGGGCCGTTGGTCGATGACGAAAAGCAGGTCTCCCTGCTTGACTATGGTACCGTCCTGAAAATGCACCTCCTGCAGATAGCCGCCGATGCGCGAGCGCACGGAGACCTCATCGACCGGCTGGAAGCGGCCGATGAATTCATCGCTGTCGATGACATCGCGGACCACGGGCTTGGCGACCGTCACCGGTGCCGCGGGCGGCGCATTTTGCGCTAGCGCCTGAGATCCCGTGAGAACAGCAATTGCACAGCTTAAGAAAGCGACACGCGCCAGCGTCATCGGCATGAAGGAACCCCCTGACCAATAAATCACCCACGGCAAAAACTGCCGCGTCAAGCGTTCATGATGTCTGCCTGCAGCCTTCCGCGAAGGACCTACACCGCCAGCGGCGGAATCTCGTCAGATCTCTTCGGACTTCTCAATGCGTCGCGGATGACTGACGATCCGCGGCGTCCTCCAGCTCTGGAACGCCGTGCGTTGGTTTAAACGCAGAAGGGGCGCTCTGGACGTTTGAACCTGGAGCATCTGTTCGCTTGGAGGGGATATTTACCTGAAAGCAGGATGCTCTAGTCTGGTACTTTCAACACAATGTATAAACAGTTTATCGAATTCGACAACAGGGAATAGCACCGGCTGCAACCATCTGTTTTCTTTAATATACCGATGGCTATGAAAGGTTGATGACACGGTTTGAACCGCGCCTCAGCCCTCCAGCTCTTCCCGCAGCATCTCGAGCTCCAGCCATTCCTCTTCCATTTTCGTCAGGCTGTCGCGCAGCTTTTCCATCTCGGCCGCAAGGCGGTTGAAGCTTGCCGGATCCTTGGCGAAGAGGTTGGGATCGGCCATTTTCTTTTCGCGGGCGGCGATGTCAGCCTCGGCCTTCGCCATCTCCTTCGGCAGGTTTTCCAGGGCGAATTTCTGCTTGTAGGAGAGCTTGCCCTTACCCTTCGAAGCTTCAGCGGTGGCTGCCTGCGTCTCCGCTGCTTTCGGCTTCTCGGCTGCCTTTTCGGCTCGCTTGCGCTCCTCGATTGCGCCCTTGCGCTGAGCGAGCATGTCGGAATAGCCGCCGGCATATTCGATCCAGCGGCCGTCCGGCTCTTCGGGATTGGCAGGTGCGATGGTTGAGGTCACGGTCCGATCGAGGAAATCACGGTCGTGACTGACGAGGATAACGGTGCCGTTGAAGCCGGCGACGATCTCCTGCAAGAGGTCAAGCGTCTCGATGTCGAGATCGTTGGTGGGTTCGTCGAGGATCAGGAGATTGGTCGGCCGCGACAGGATACGCGCCAGTATCAGCCGGGCACGCTCGCCGCCGGAAAGATTCTTGATTGGCGTACGCGCCTGTTCCGGCTGGAACAGGAACTCCTTCATATAGCCGGTGACGTGCCGCTGCTCGCCATTGACCAGCAGGTTTTCACCGCGGCCGTCCGTCAGGTAATTGGCGAGCGTATCCTCCGGATTGAGGTCTTCGCGCTTCTGGTCGAGGGTGGCGATCTCCAGATTGGTGCCGAGCTTGACCGTGCCGCCGTCCGGCGGCAATTGGCCTGTCAGCATCTTCAGGAGCGTCGTCTTGCCGGCACCGTTCGGACCGACGAGACCGATACAGTCGCCGCGATGCACCCGGATCGAAAACGGCGCGACGATAACGCGCTCGTCATAGGTCTTGGTGATCTTGTCTGCCTCGATCACCAGCTTGCCGCTTTCCTGCGCGTCGGCCGCCGCTGCCTGCACCGTGCCCTGCGGTCCCTTATGGCCGCGATGGCGCGCGCGCATGTCCTGCAGCTCGCCGAGGCGGCGCATATTGCGCTTGCGCCGCGCGGTCACGCCGTAGCGCAGCCAGTGCTCCTCGCGCTCGATCGCCTTGCCGAGCTTGTGCTGTTCCAGCTCCTCGGCCTCCAGCACCTGGTCGCGCCAGCCTTCAAAAAACGCGAAGCCGCGATCGAGCCGCCGCGACGTGCCGCGATCGAGCCAGACGGTCGCCGTCGACACCTTTTCCAGGAAGCGCCGGTCGTGCGAGATCAGCACCAGGGCGCTGCGGCTCTTCTGTAGCTCGCCTTCCAGCCATTCGATGGTCGGCAGGTCGAGATGGTTGGTCGGCTCGTCGAGCAGAAGGATATCCGGTTCCGGCGCAAGAACGCGGGCAAGCGCCGCGCGGCGCGCCTCGCCGCCCGAGAGGTTTTTCGGGTCCTCCTCACCGGTCAGGCCAAGATGGGAGAGCAGGTAGGTAACGCGATAAGGATCGTCGCCCGGTCCGAGCCCGGCTTCGGCATAGGCGGCCACCGTCTTATAGTCGGCGAAATCCGGCGCCTGCTCGAGATAGCGCACCGTCGATGACGGATGACGGAACACTTCGCCGGACTGCGCCTCGACAAGGCCGGCGGCGATCTTGAGGAGGGTCGACTTGCCGGAGCCATTGCGGCCGACAAGGCAGATCTTATCGCCCGGCTCCACCTGCAGCCCGGCGCCGGCCAAGAGCGGCGCGCCGCCGAAGCTCAGAAAGATGTCGTCGAGTTTCAGGATGGGAGGGGCCAAGATCAGACTCCGCTGAGATCATAGGGGCGGGCAAGGACGATCGCCCTGCCGCTGCCGAGCGAAAGGCGCACAGTGCCTTCAGCCACATTGGAAATGGTGCGCGACGCGCCGAAGGGCAGATGGAAATCGCGCAGGGGATAGCGGGCGTTGTGAATGAAGAGACCCTTCAAGTCGCTGAAGCCCAGAATGGAAAACAGCGAGCCGGCCGGCAGCGCCAGTTCCAAGTCGCCCGGCAGCAGCGGCACGGCCTCTTCATCGCCCGAGGTCAGCAGCACGTCGAAACCTTTTTCGGCGAGCTGAACGCCATTGATCAGATGCTGGATCGCATGATCCGAACGTTCCCCACCCATGGCGCCGGCGAGGATCAATCGCTTTGCACCACGGTCGATCGCTTCCGACACGGCGATCTCGCCGTCCGTCGCTGCCTTTGCCTCCGGATAGGGCTGCTTGGGCACATCCGGAAATGCACCGTGCAGATCCGCCGGCGTCGAGTCGAAATCGCCGACCCAGAGCTCGGGCGTCGCATTGAGCGCCACGGCATGGCGCATGCCGCCATCTGCCGCAATGAAACGGCTGCCCGCGACCGCCGCGCGCAGCCGGTCCGTCAGGCGAAGCTCGCCGCCAAGAAGGATGGTGAAGGTGGTGGATTGGCTCATGTGCCAAGCCCATAGCGCAAAGACGCGTCCTAAGGGAAGAGCGCTGTTGGCAAGAACGGCGGTGTCAGCCGTTCAGCCGTCTGTTTCCTTGATGCGCGCCTGGAAAACCCGCTCGTAACCGCTGACGAACCGATCGAACAGCAGCGAGAAAGTCTCGATGTCCTCGGTCGACCAGTCGGCAATGATGCTCTCGATGACCGAAAATTTCTGCGCCTGGATTTCGGCGAGCAGCCTTTGGCCCAGCGCGGTCAGCACGACCACGATGCGACGCGCATCCGCCTGCGACGCCTTGCGGCGCAACACGCCGCGGGCGACCATGTCAGCGACGATGCGGCTTGCCCGCGATGGATCGATGCGCAGGATTTCGGCGATGGTCCCGACCGTGACTTCGCCGGCCTCTTCCGCGCGCCTTACGGCATCGATGACGTCGAGATGCGAAAGCTCCAGGCCCGGCGCAACGTTCTGGATGGCAAGCCGACCGATCATGCGGCGGCCGGTCATCAGGCGCATGCGGGTCATCACCTGCCCGATGCGCAACCGGTTTTCATCTTCGGGCAAGGGTGAGGCTTCAACTTCTCGTGTGTTCGTCGCTGATGTCATCATTCCAACATATCAGAGACGGATAGGAATTAAAATATGCAAACAGCATTCACTTGCCATTGACAGTTATATGCTGATAGCACATATATTGTTCCGGAACATTCGCTTTCGAAGACCTGTCCGAAAACGCCATGTTCCGCATTCAGGAACCGGGGCGTTCCCATGCGTTCGGTCGAGCGCATAGCGTTTCGGGCAAGCTCGGATTTCTCGTTCCATGGATATGCAGACCACGCCCACGCCACTTGTGGCGGATCATCGCCGCCGGCTGATTCTCTTCTTCTTCCTGATGACCGCCATGTTCATGGCAACCCTCGACAACCAGATCGTATCGACGGCACTTCCGACCATCGTCGGAGAATTCGGGCACTTGGAACGCTTCGGCTGGATCGGCTCGGCCTATCTGCTGGCCCTTTCCGCCTCGATGCCCGTTTACGGCAAGCTCGGTGACCTTTTCGGCCGCAAATATGTGATGATGACCGCGATCGCGATCTTCACCATCGGTTCGGCGGTCTGCGGCCTTGCAATATCGATGAATACGCTGATCGCCGCCCGCGTGCTGCAGGGCCTTGGCGGCGGCGGCATTCTGGTCTCGATCTTCTCCGTCAACGCCGATCTCTTCGAACCGCGGGAACGCGCCCGTTAT
This sequence comes from Rhizobium cerradonense, assembly GCF_030182455.1. NCBI lineage: Bacteria > Pseudomonadati > Pseudomonadota > Alphaproteobacteria > Hyphomicrobiales > Rhizobiaceae > Rhizobium > Rhizobium cerradonense. The sequence goes on along the minus strand of NZ_JAQJCK010000004.1, from coordinate 172,784 downwards.
CAGAGCTATTCCAGCCTGGTGCTGATGGCTTCCGGCGCCATCGGCCCCGTTCTCGGCGGCACGATGAGCGACCTCTTCGGCTGGCGCTCGATCTTCCTCGTCAACGTGCCGATCGGCTTTATCGTTCTGGCCGGCCTCGCCTTCATGCTCCCGTACCGCAAACCCGCCCGCAAGCCGAAGATCGACTATGCCGGCGCGCTCCTCCTTGCGCTGACGACCACCAGCATCGTGCTTGCCGCTGACGGCACGGAGCTCTTCGGCTCATTGCTTTCGCCGCAATGCCTCGGGATCACCGCCTTCGGCGCGCTCTGTGCGCTGGCCTGGGTTTTCGTCGAACGTCGCGCGCCGGAGCCGATCGTGCCGATGACGCTGTTCCGCAACCCGACCTTCGGCCTGCTGCTGATCATCTCGGTCACCAGCGGCGCGGTGGCAATCGGCATGGTCAATTATTTCGCGCTCTTCCTGCAGACGACGACCGGCCTGTCGCCATCCATGGCGGGCCTGCTGTTCATCCTGTTGACCGGCGGCATCGTCTGCGGTTCGCTTTCGGCCGGCCGGCTGATCTCGATGAAGGGCCGCTACAAGCCCTTCGCCATCGCCAGCGCCGCCTGCAGCACCATCGCCTTCGCCACGCTGGCGCATGTTCACGCCGGCACGCCGATCGTCTTCATCGGCGCCCTGATGCTGCTGCATGGCATCGGCATCGGCCTGGCACAACAAGTCCCGGTCATTGGCGTGCAGAATGCCGCAGCCAGCCGCGACGTCGGTGCCGCCACCGGCGCCGTGACGCTCTCGCGCATGGGCGGCGCCTCGATCGCCATTTCCATCTACGGCGCCATCATCGCCGCCAAGCTCGGCAATATCGGCGTTTCCATCCCCGGTGTCGCCAATATCGAGGAGCTGACGCCGAAGATGATGGCGGCCCTGCCGGACGCCACGCGCGAAAGCGTTGCCAATGCCTATGCGAGCGCCTTCAGCCCACTGTTCATGACGGCCGCCGCCATCTGTTTCCTCGGCCTGTTGACGGCGATCTCATTGAAGAACGTGCAATTGCCCGGCGCCGCCAAGAAGCTCGACAGCCAGGCGGCTGCGCACGCGGCCGAGTAAAACGAACGTACTGCAATCGACAGGGGAATCATTCCCCTTGTCATCGCTTCGTCACAGGAATAAACCTGCCAACGCTCTAACGGGGTGCCTTATGTCTTTCGAAGACATCTGGCTGAGAGGCTTTCACCGGCCAACCCGCGGAACCTGATCCGGCTAACACCGGCGGAGGGATTAGACGCGTGACAAAATCATGGCGCCCTTTTCCCGTTCAAAACGAAACCAACGAGGAGGCGCTGTCATGCCCAACCGATCGCTATTGTCACTGTTTACCGGCTTGGCTCTCGCCGCCGGCGCAACGCTTTTCGCCGCAGAGCGCGCCGAAGCTGCGGACAAGACGCTCACCATCTACACCTATGAAAGCTTCACCGCCGACTGGGGTCCGGGCGCCAAGGTCAAGGCCGCCTTCGAGAAAACCTGCGGCTGCACGGTCAATTACGTCAGCGTCACCGACGGCGTGGCGCTGCTTTCGAGGCTGAAGCTGGAAGGCACGGGCACCAAGGCCGACGTCGTTCTCGGCCTCGACACCAACCTCGTCGACGAGGCAAAGGACACCGGCCTGTTCGATGCCAGTGGCATCGACACGTCCAGCCTGAAGGTTCCGGGCGATTTCAAAGACGACGTCTTCGTCCCCTATGACTACGGCCATTTCGCCGTCGTCTACGATACGCAGGCGGTCAAGAATCCGCCAAAGAGCCTGAAGGATCTGGTCGAGGGCGATCCGTCGCAGAAGATCGTCATCGAGGACCCCCGCACCTCGACGCCGGGCCTCGGCCTGCTGCTCTGGGTCAAGTCGGTCTATGGCGACAAGGCGGCCGATGCCTGGACGAAGCTCAAGGGCCGCATCCTGACCGTCACCCCCGGCTGGTCGGAAGCCTATGACCTCTTCACCAAGGGCGAGGCACCGATGGTGCTCTCCTATACGACGTCGCCGGCCTATCATATGGTCGTAGACAAGACCGACCGCTATCAGGCGGCCGCCTTCTCCGAGGGCCACTACATCCAGATCGAAGTTGCCGGCCTGATCAAGTCGTCGGCGAACAAGGAGCTTGCCCGCGACTTCCTGAAGTTCATGGTTTCGCCCGGCTTTCAGGACACCATCCCGACCAATAACTGGATGATGCCGGTCTCGGCGACGTCCGAGCCGCTGCCAGATGCCTTCAGCAAGCTGGTCGTCCCGTCAAAGACCTTCCTGATGAGCCCCGATGTGGTCGAAAAGAACCGCAAGGCCTGGATCGACGAATGGCTGGCCGCCACCAGCACCAATTGATGCCGAGATGCTGCTGACGGCGCCGGAGAAAAGACATGCCATCGCCGGCGGGGCCTTCAGCCTCGCCGGTATCGTGTTTTTCATCGGCCTTGCCATCGTCACCCTGCTTGCCGCCGGCATCGAATCCGCCGACGGCAATCCGCTTGCCGATCCCTATCTTCTGCGCGTGCTGCGCTTCACCCTGCTGCAGGCAACGCTGTCCACCCTACTTTCTGTCGCCCTCGCCATTCCGGTCGCCCGCGCGCTGGCGCGGCAGCCTCGCTTTCCCGGCCGGCTCTGGCTCATCCGCCTGATGGCCGTTCCCATGGGCCTGCCGGTGCTGATCGGCGCGCTGGGCCTGCTCGGCATATGGGGGCGTCAGGGCGTTCTCAACCAGCTATTGACGGGGCTCGGCCTAGCGCAGCCGGTCAGCATCTACGGGCTGACGGGCATCCTGCTGGCGCACGTCTTCTTCAACCTGCCGCTCGCCGCCCGCCTGATGCTCGCCGGGCTGGAACGCGTGCCGGCGGAATATTGGCTAATGGCCGGTGGCCTCGGCATGCGCCCCGCCTCCGTCTTTCGTTTCATCGAATGGCCGGTGCTGCGCGGCCTCATTTCCGGCATCGCCGGCCTGATCTTCATGCTCTGTGCCACCAGCTTCACGCTGGTGCTGATCCTCGGTGGCGGCCCGGCCGCGACCACGCTCGAGGTGGCGATCTATCAAGCATTGCGCTTTGATTTCGATCCCGGCCGCGCCGTAGCCCTGTCCCTGCTGCAGATCGTGGTGACCGCCGCCATTCTCGGCGCCATGGCCTTGCTTCCAGCGCCGGACGATCACGGGCTGACGGCAGGCCGCGCCGTGCGGCGCATCGATGGAACAGTGCCCGCCGCCAAACTGGCCGACAGCACGCTGCTCCTGCTCGCCACCCTATTCATCGGCCTGCCGCTCGCCTCGGTGGTCGTCACCGGCCTCAAGGCAGATCTTCTGAGGCTCGTCAGCCAGGCGATCTTCCTGCAGGCAGCCTCGACCAGCCTCGCAATCGCGCTTGCCGCCGGCATTCTGGCGGTTCTCATCTCCTTCGCCATCATCCGCGCCCGCGCGGCGATAGCGGCCGAACGCCGGAAAGCGCCGGGCCTGCGCGCCCTCGCCTTCGCCTTGAGCGGCACGTCCTCCCTCGTCTTGCTGGTGCCGCCGATCGTGCTGGCGACCGGATGGTTCCTGGCGCTGAGGCTGTTTGGCGATCCCGCCCGATTTGCGGCGCTTCTGATCGTCGCCATCAACGCCCTGATGGCGCTTCCCTTTGTCATCCGCGTCATCGAACCGGCCCATGCTGTCCATCGTCGCCGCACGGAACGTTTGGCCGCAAGCCTCGGTCTTCAGGGCCTCGCGCGGTTGCGGCTAGTGGACTGGCCCGGCCTGCGCAAGCCGCTTTTTACGGCGCTCTCCTTCGCCATGGCGCTGTCGCTCGGCGATCTCGGCGCCGTCGCTCTCTTCGGCTCCGATAGCCTGGTGACACTGCCTTGGCTGGTCTACAGCAAGCTCGGCAGCTATCGCACCAACGATGCGGACGGACTTGCTTTCATTCTGGGGCTGATATGTCTACTCCTGACTGTCGCCGGCACGGCCGGTCAAGGCAGGCATGAGGACGAAGGCAGGCGGAATGACCGATAATCAGCGCACGGGACAACGGGGCATTATGATGGCCGGCGTCGAATTGCGGCTCGGCACCCATGATTTCCGCTTCGATTGCGAATTGCCGCAAGGCCGGATCATCGCCATCACCGGCCCGTCCGGATCGGGCAAATCCACCTTCCTCAATCTGCTCGCCGGCTTCGAGACGCCCGACCGTGGCCGTATCATGCTTGCCGGGCAGGATGTCACTAGGCTGCATCCCTCCGAGCGGCCGGTATCGCTGGTTTTCCAGGATAACAACCTCTTTGCCCATCTCGATCTCTTCACCAATGTCGGGCTTGGCATCAGCCCGTCGCTGAAACTCTCGGTGGACGACCGGCAAAGGATTTCGGGAGCCCTGGCACGCGTTGGGCTTGCCGGCTTCGATAGACGCAAGCCCGGCACCCTTTCCGGCGGCGAGCGCCAACGTGCGGCCTTCGCACGGGCGCTGGTGCGCGACAAGCCGATCCTGCTGCTCGACGAGCCCTTCGCCGCGCTCGATCCCGGCCTGCGCTCCGGCATGGCGGAGCTTTTGTCCGAGCTTCACCGCGAAACTGGCAATACGGTGCTGATCGTCTCGCACGACCCGGCTGAAGTTCGCCGTCTTGCCGATCATGCCGTCTTCATCGATGGCGGAACCGTTCCGCTTTCAGCTCCCATCGAGCGTTTTTTGACGCAAGACGGCATTCCGGCACTGACCACATTTTTGCAACATTGAATGCGACGCAGCATTTTGCTGCCGGTTTTGCCTTAATTTCGTCGCGGCGGACGGCTGAAAGTCCTGGCATATGCTTGCCAAAATACAACGCTGCCACATTTAAACGGAGTCTCGCTATGCAACTGCTGCCGAAATCGGCTACAGCAAAGGGCAGAGACCACCCGGACGAACTCAGGTCCGATCGGAGTGGATGCAACCTTTGACGAAACGCGGCGATGATCTGCCTAGTCATGATCAACCGGGTTCGGCGTCCGGCCGGCATGGCAGTAAGATGAGTGGGACACAGGCACTGAAGCAGAGCGACTACGCAGGACGAAGGATCAGCAGGACTGTCGCGGCCCATGCGCGCCGCTTGGCCCCCATCCTCATTGCCGCGGCGGTGCTCAACGGCTGTCAGTCGGTGCTGGATCAATCCTACCAACCGAATGTTTCGCCATCGTCCAGCCCGCAGATCGTTTCCGAAGTGCAGAAGAACGATCCGCGCGCGCAGATGGGCGCCCGTGAGCATCCGCGCATTCTGGCGAGCTATGGCGGCGAGTATAAGGATGCCAGGACCGAGCGCCTGGTCGCCCGCATCGCCGGCGCACTGACCAGCGTGTCGGAAAATCCGCAGCAATCCTATCGCATCACCATTTTGAATTCGCCGTCGATCAATGCCTTCGCGCTGCCCGGTGGCTATCTCTACGTCACGCGCGGCCTGCTGGCGCTTGCAAACGATGCCTCGGAAGTCGCCGCCGTGCTGTCGCATGAAATGGCGCACGTCACTGCCAATCACGGTATCGAGCGCCAGAAGCGTGAAGAGGCCGAAGTCATCGCCAGCCGCGTCGTCTCCGAAGTTCTGTCGAGCGATCTTGCCGGCAAGCAAGCCCTCGCCCGCGGCAAGCTGCGTCTTGCCGCCTTCTCCCGCCAGCAGGAGCTGCAAGCCGACGAGATCGGCATCCGCACGCTTGGCCAGGCCGGCTACGATCCCTATGCGGCAGCCCGCTTCCTCAATGCGATGGAAGACTACAGCCACTTTATGACGGCCAATTCCGACGCCGACCAGAGCCTCGACTTCTTATCGAGCCATCCGAGCACGCCGCAGCGCATCGATCTTGCCAAGATGCATGCCCGTGAATTCGGCGAGGAAGGTAAGGTCGGCGATGCCGGCCGCGATTATTACCTCAACGGCATCGACGGCCTGCTTTATGGCGACAGCCCGGAAGAAGGCTATGTGCGTGGCCAGACCTTCCTGCACGGCGGTCTCGGCATTCGCTTCGATGTCCCGCCCGATTTCCACATCGACAACAAGGTCGAGGCGGTCATGGCGACCGGCCCCGGCGATATCGCCGTCCGCTTCGACGGCGTGGCGGACAATCAGAATCAGAACCTGACGAATTATATTTCCAGCGGCTGGGTCACCGGTCTCGATCCCTCGACCATCCGTGCCATCACCGTCAACGGCATGGAGGCCGCCACCGCGCGCGCCTCGGCTGATCGCTGGGATTTCGACGTCACCGTCATCCGCGACCGCTCGCAGATCTTCCGCTTCCTGACGGCCGTGCCGAAGGGCAACACGACCGCCCTGCAGCAGACGGCCGACGTGCTTCGCTCAAGCTTCCGGCACATGACGCCGGAAGAAGCCTCATCACTGAAGCCACTGCGCGTGCGCGTCGTGACGGTCAAGACAGGCGATAATATCACAACGCTCGCCGCCCGCATGATGGGCACCGACCGCAAACTCGATCTCTTCAAACTGATCAACGCCCTGCCAACGGGCGCAAACGTCGCGCCCGGCGACAGGGTCAAGATTATTTCCGAATAATTGGATCGCGCATCTTCGCCCCAGCACGAAAAGGCCGCGCACAGCGCGGCTTGAGGGCGTTATCGAGAAAAGCTGCCTTTTTGCTGGCACCTGATCCTTCCCCCATGGGGAGAAGGTTTTTATCAAGCGTAACTCGCCATACGCGGATCGGCGTCGACCAGAGCGCTGCGGAGTTTTTCCATGGCGCGGCTTTCGATCTGACGTACGCGTTCCTTGGAAATGCCGAGATCAGCGCCCAGCTCCTCCAGCGTCGCACCATCCTCCACCAGGCGACGGGCGCGGATGATCTTCATTTCACGCTCGTTGAGGTGCTTCAAGGCGGAAGCCAGCCAGACTCGGCGGCGCTCACCATCGATCATGTTGGAGACCTGTTCGTCGGGCAGAGGCTCGTCGCTGATCAGGAAATCCATGCGCTCGGCGCTTTCGGCGTCACCGGAAATCGACGGCGCCTGCAAGGATGCATCATTGCTGGAGAGGCGCGCATCCATGGTCTGCACATCGGCAAGGCTGACGCCGAGGGCGACGGCGATTTCTTCATGGATCGACTGCACCGTAACGCCGGTATTGCCCCGGGCGAGCTTGGCCCGCAAGCGGCGAAGATTGAAGAACAGCGCCTTCTGCGCCGAGCTCGTGCCTCCGCGCACGATCGACCAGTTGCGCAGGATATAATCCTGGATCGAAGCGCGGATCCACCAGCTTGCGTAGGTCGAGAATCGTACTTCCCGTTCCGGTTCGAACCTTGCCGCCGCCTCTAGGAGACCTACATAGCCTTCCTGTACAAGGTCGCTCATCGGCAAGCCGAAATTGCGGAATTTGCCCGCCATCGAAATAACGAGGCGCATGTGGGCTGTGGCGATCTTGTTGCGAGCGCCGCGGTCGTCGTGATCCTTCCAGCGGATGGCGAGGTCGTGCTCTTCGTCCCGGCCGAGATAGGGAGCGGCCATCGCGATCTTAATCATACGCCGATCTGCAGACATATTCTTCATATGCATATCCCCTAATCCTGCCCCAAAATCGTCTCTGTGCTACGGTCAACGGAAAAGACAGCAAACATCGCTTCCCGACATCGCTGCGCGGGTGAAAATCTATGAATGGAATGCAATTGGAGGCCGATCTCCGGATATCCGACGATCGGTGTTACGGGTCTAATTCGGCTTCTCCGAAATGACCTGGCGAAGGAAATGACTTCCGATCGCCGGGAAATTTCCAATCAAAACGCATGGGGTCCGGTCCTCGTGAACGTTAAGGGAAACGGCTGGGCGAGAAACTCTGATAACGAGAAAGCGCGCACCAGCCGCAAATACGAAACCTAAACGCATCAGACCAAAAAAGGTTCCAAAGAAAAAACCCGGCTCGAAGGCCGGGTTTTTTGACGTGGTATGTGAGCTTCCGGTCTTATGCGGCTTCGTCTTGGGAATCGTCTTCTTCGACGACCTTGCCGCGCTTCGGGCCCTTGTTCAGATTGACTTCGACGAGGCGAACGGCCTCGGTCTCGGACATCTTGTTGACGGCGGCGATTTCGCGCGCCATGCGATCGAGCGCAGCTTCATAGAGCTGACGTTCGGAGTAGGACTGCTCCGGCTGGTTCTCGGCGCGATAGAGATCGCGAACCACTTCGGCAATTGAGATCAGATCGCCGGAATTGATCTTGGCATCATATTCCTGGGCGCGGCGCGACCACATGGTACGCTTGACGCGAGCCTTGCCCTGAACAACCTTAAGCGCCCGATCGACGAAATCAGTCTCGGAAAGCTTACGCATTCCGATGCTCATGGCCTTGGCCACGGGCACCTTCAGACGCATCTTGTCTTTTTCGAAGTCGATTACAAAAAGCTCAAGCTTCATGCCTGCGACTTCTTGCTCTTCAATCGCGGTAATCGTACCAACACCGTGAGCGGGGTATACGATCGATTCGCCGGTCTTGAAGCCATGGCGTGCTGCTGAAGGTTTTTTCTGCTGGATCGTCATTCTTTTCAAAAACTCCCTGTTACGCACCCAGCGTGAGCCGGGGCCGGGTCAGTCAGGCCCGGTTGAGACGGAAGCACCGTCGGGGTGACTTCATCCTGGTCCAGCCAGACGCGTGCAAAAAGAAATCCGTTCATCGCGATCCCAGACCCGACAACTCAAAACGTTGATATGTCAAGGAAACCGCGTACGGATTTGTTACTTGCTTTCGTGATGGTTTGGGGCACGCGAAATGCCGCAGTGGATCAGTGTGAGGAAGCTATCACAAAAATCTGACTAAATCAATAATTTGCTTTACGCACACCAAAACGGCCACGTCGACCGCTCCGGCGGCCAACGGCAATGATTCATCTTTAAGCGTTATCGACTACACCTTTATCGAGGGCCTGTCACGGCCCTCAATCAGTCACCCGAACCAGGGTTGGTCGAGAAATATTTCTCGAACTTGCCCTGTTCGCCGTCCATTTCCTTGGCTTCCGGGAGAGGATCGCGCTTGACCGTAATATTCGGCCAGATCGAGGCATAATCCGCGTTGATTTTCAGCCACTTGTCGAGGCCCGGCTCGGTATCGGGCTTGATCGCCTCGGCGGGACATTCCGGCTCGCAAACGCCGCAATCGATGCATTCGTCGGGATGAATGACGAGAAAATTCTCACCCTCGTAGAAGCAGTCGACGGGGCAGACTTCCACGCAATCGGTGTATTTGCAGCGAACGCAATTGTCGGTCACGACGTATGTCATGAAGCACTCCAGGGATGTCTCTCGTTTTCCGCGGATGCGCAACCTGGAACGTCACGCTTTTCCCTCGGAAGCCGGCGGACAGGCGTATGCGCTATGCGCAGGCATGCCGACCGGCTGGTTACCAGCGGGTTGACCGTGAGGTATCGACTTTGCCGGCCAATTTCAAGGGATAAACAGTCCCAAAATCATGGAGTTCGAGCAGAGTTTTCTAATCATCCTCGGAGGTCAGCCGGTCTATAGCTCGCCGGTCGCGTTTCGTCGGCCGTCCGCTGCCCGGCGCGCGGAGCGCCTGCTCGAAGGGAGTGAGACGTTTTGTCTCATCTGGCGGCGGCGTCAGATCCTCATAAAGCAGCTTCGCTTCTTCAAAGGGACCTCTGCGCTCGCCCGGCTGACGCACGATCAGGACGACGTCGCGCCGCTCGAGCGAGAGCTCGATCCGGTCGCCTGCCTTGACGCCGTAGCTCGGCTGGACGACCCGCTCGCCATTCACCCGCACGCTGCCGTTCTGGACATAGACCTGCGCCAGCGAGCGGGATTTTACCATGCGGGCAAAGAACAGCCACTTGTCGATGCGCTGGCGCGAACCGGAAGATGGCTGCTTTTCGTCCGTCATGGCCTATTTCTTCATCTGCTCCTTGAGGGCAGCGAGCTTGGCGAAAGGAGAATCCGGATCGATCGGCTTTTCCTTGCGCGGCGGCTTGGCCTCGAAGCGCAGCGGCTGCGATGCGCCGCGATTGTTGCGGTCGTTCCGATCATTGCGATCGTTACGCTCTTTCCGGTCACCCCGGTCGCCGCGATCCTGGCGGTCGTTGCGTTCGGAACGATTGCCCTGATGCTGCGGACGGCCGCCGTCGCGATTGCCGCGCGGTCCTCGGTTGTCGCCACGGGCCTCGCGCCCTTCGCGATTATCCCGGCCCTCGCGGTTGCCTTCGCCGTTCGCCTGCTGCTCGCCACCGCCGTTGCGGCGATTACCCTGGTGACCGCGCCCCTCGCCCTGATGGCCGCGACGATCGCCATGGCCGCGTCCACCCTGGCGCTGCTGGTTATCGCTGCGTCCGCCAAGACGCCAAAGCAGAACCGGCTTCGGTTCGACCGGCTCGGTGGCGGCGACATCCGCACCCGGACCCGGCAGCTCGGCTGTAGCCTCAGAGGCTTCCATTGGCTCGGCAGCGGCGGCAGGCTCAGCAGGAGCTTGCGCTGCGGGAACCGCATCCTGTGCGGCGGTTTCGCCTTCGGTAGCCGGCTCATCGCCTGCGCCATCGGCATCGTCGTGATCGGCCTTCTCTGCGACGGTTTCCGCAACCTGCGCCGGAGCAGGTGCCGAGGAGGTATCCTGCTGCGAAAGGAAGGCTGCCGCATCTTCGGCCTTCACCGCGTCGGCCCGATAGCCGAGACCCTTCAGGATCTCTTCCATATCTTCCAGCGTTGCGCCGAGAATGGAGAGCATCGCGGTCGTCGTCGTGAAGCGGCGGCCGTCATAGGCGCCTTCCGGACGCGACGCCTGCCCAGGCTTCCACTGCAAGAGCGGACGAATAATATCCGCTAGCCGCTCGAGAATGTCGATGCGCACCGCCCGCTTGCCGAGGAAGCGGAAGCCGGCGAGCTTATAGAACATGCGCTCGAAAGTCGGATCGGTGACCACGGACGTACGGCCCGCCGCCAGAACCGGGATCAGGTCGCCATAGCCCGGCTTGTCGAGGCCGTCGTTCTTCAATGCCCAAAGCAGGGTGATGAGCTCGGCCGGAGCCGGCTTCAGCAGAGCGGGCACGAAAATGTGGTAGGCGCCGAAGCGGACACCGTAACGGCGCATCGAGGCGCGCGCGTCCTGGTCCAGCGATTTCACCTCTTCCGTGACGTCGCGGCGGAAGAGCACGCCGAGATTTTCGACGAGCTGGAACGCCAGCCCCTTGGCAAGACCCTGCAAATCTTCGGCGCGCGACAGATCGTCGAGCGGCTTCAGCACCGTGCTGATATGATGATTCACGAAGCGCTCGATGCGCGCGGCGACATGATCACGCGCATTGCCCGTCAACTGCTCGTCTGCGAGCAGGATGACGCGCGGACGCATGACGTGATCGCTGCCCGACAGCCGCGCCACGGGATCGCCGAGCCAACGGACGAGGCCATCCGCACTGATCGCCAAATCGCTGTTGCCTGCCGCATGGATACGGGCGGCGCGCGCCTCGAATTCCAGCGCCAGCGCCTTCTGCGAGGCCGTCTGGACAGCCTTGGCGTCCGGCCCCTCGGTTCCCGCGATAGGCGTGAACCGGAATCCGGTCAACTGTCCCACATGATGCCCCTCAACGAAGACATCCCCATTCACACTGATTTCAGCTTCCAGCATCGCATTCTCTCTCAGGCGCTTCATGAGCACAGATGTCCTGCGATCAACAAAGCGTTTCGTCAACCTCTCATGTAACGCGTCAGACAATCGATCTTCGATTTCCCGCGTCTTTTCTTGCCAGTGTGTCGGATCGGCAAGCCAACCGGGCCGGTTCGACACATAGGTCCAAGTCCTTATCTGCGCGATTCGCGCCGAAAGCGTGTCGATCTCACCGTCCGTCCGATCGGCGCGATGCACCTGCTCGGCAAGGAAGTCCTCTTTTACCGTGCCATAGCGCACAAGGTCGGAAAAGAGGGTGGCGATAAGATCGGCATGCTGGGCGGGCGTAATCCGCCGATAATCCGGAAGCGCGCAGGCTTCCCATAATTTTTCGACCCGCGCCGGATTATTGGCGAGATCGGAAATCTCCAGATCGCGCGACAGATATTCCAGCGCCTGCTGATCGACCGCCGGCAGTGCCCGCGTCAAGCCCTGTACGCGCGGTGCGCTCTCGAGGCTCGCGCGCAGCGAAGCGATCGAGGAGAAATCGAATTCCTTGGTGCGCCATTGTAGCACTTTAACCGTATCGAACTCGTGACCCTCAATGCGCCGTACCAATTCGTCGTCGAAGGGATCCACCTGGCCCGTTACGCCAAAAGTGCCGTCCTTCAGATGACGACCGGCGCGGCCGGCGACCTGGCCGAGTTCGCCCGGATTGAGATTGCGGAACTGATAGCCGTCAAACTTGCGATCCTGGGCAAAGGCGACGTGATCGACATCCAGATTGAGCCCCATGCCGATCGCATCGGTCGCCACGAGATATTCGACATCGCCGGCCTGATAGAGCGCGACCTGTGCGTTGCGGGTACGCGGGCTGAGCGCGCCGAGGACAACGGCGGCACCGCCGCGCTGGCGACGGATGAGTTCGGCGATGGCATAGACTTCGTCGGCGGAGAAGGCGACGATCGCTGTGCGCTGCGGCAGGCGGGTGATCTTCTTCTGTCCGGCATAGAAGAGATGCGACAGCCGCGGCCGCTCAACGACGGTGATCCCCGGCAGGAGCTGCTCAAGGATCGGCCGCATCGTGCCGGCGCCGAGCAGCAGGGTCTCGTCCCGCCCGCGCAAATGCAGGATACGGTCGGTGAAGATATGGCCGCGCTCCAGATCGCCGGCGAGCTGCACTTCATCGATCGCGACGAAAGAGGCCCGCGTCTCACGCGGCATCGCTTCGACGGTGCAGACGGAATAGCGCGCATTGGGCGGCGAGATCTTTTCTTCGCCGGTGACCAGCGCGACATACTGAGCCCCGACCTTCTCGACGACACGCGTATAGACCTCGCGCGCCAAGAGCCGCAGCGGCAGGCCGATGACGCCATTGCCGTGCGCCACCATGCGCTCGATGGCATAATGAGTCTTGCCGGTATTGGTGGGTCCGAGCACCGCGGTCACGCCGCGTCCGCTCAGGATCATTGGCTGCGAAGTCTGAGTCATAGGTCCATGCATGGGCGAGAAACCACTGTCTTCCGATCAGCAAGGTCCCCAGGGAAGAGAAGAAGAGATGACGACCATATGTGACAAAGGCAAGACCTGAATGAAAAAACAACGGCTAGAATATGCGATTTTATCTTTGGCCGTCTCAACCGAAAGCTACATTCTCTCTGCATCCAAAACGAGTCCGGGTGAGTCGAGAACAGCTTGAGAACGAATCGGCGACGAATCGCTGACTCCGCCATGTTCCCTTTGTGTTCACCACTATATATGGATTTCGATTTACAAACCGCCACCAGATAGTGAATCGCATTGGGACTCCTTTTTCACGTGAATCAGGAGCCATCACGCGAATCCGGCGAACCAGCCTTCCCGTTTGGAAACATGGTTAACCATCTGTAAATTCCGCAATTTTCCGAGATAAATATCGAGAACGGCTCTGAGTTAAGATTCGGGCCAAAGCCGGAACGAATCGGCGACGAATCGCTGACTTTCCACAATTCCGCATTTGTTCTCCACAACATCTAGTGCCTTCTCCGGCGAAATGCCCAGGACTCTGCAGGGTTGAAGCGCCAAATCACGTCGAATCGTGGATTGCAATTAACTTTTGAGCGAAACGTAATATGAAAAGTCCATAATCTCTCGCATTGATTGCAATCGTTAACTTTCCGACCAAAGCCGGAACGAATCGGCGACGAATCGCTGATTATGTCGTGTACTGTATTTGTTCACGGCTAGATATAGCGTTCGGAGGGGAAGCTCATCCAAAGGGAGGATGATGTGACGATATGGGTAGCGAAAAAATTCGCCGGCATTAACCATTTCGACCGAGGAATTACCACTTTCCGGCGATAAGGCCTAAACCTTCCTCGCCGAAAGGGGTAGGTTCTCCGAGGCCACAATCCCTGCCGCCGTTAACCAAAGCCCAAATACAGAACGAATCGCTGACGAATCACGGACAAGCTCGCTTTCCCGTTTCGTTCACCGCAACATATTGTATTTTAAATTGTTTTTAACCATATCCCGCGGTCGTCGGCGGGTATTTTCTTGCGCAGCTCGCAGCCGGGCATTAACCTTTGCCCGGGGCATGCCGGCTCATCTTCATGTCTTGTTATTTCTGAGCCGGAACAATTTCTCGTGAAATAAGTTTCTATCGACAGCGGCATTGGTGCGCCCTCATTCTCGAGGAGTGGATAAGGACGCATCGGCACTTGTATCTAGGCGCATCTTATCCGCTTGCGTGAGGTCGCTCTGGCGGGATGCTCTAGGCGCTGGACGCGGAGGAATACGCTATGCTTGGTACAATATTGCTCGTGATTTTGATTCTGCTGCTGATCGGAGCGCTCCCGAACTGGGGTTACAGCCGAGGTTGGGGATATGGTCCATCAGGTGGTCTCGGACTAGTTCTCGTCATCGTTCTTATTCTGCTATTGATGGGCCGGATCTGATCCGGCTGAGTTTGTTGAAAATCTCACACTAGGGAGCAATACCATGAAGAAAATCATTGTCGCGATCGCTCTTGTCGGCGCACTCGCCTCATGCACAGCAACCGAGAAGGGCACAGCCATAGGCGCCGGCACCGGCGCGATCATAGGCGGTGTCGCCAGCAATAGCTGGGGTGGCGCCGCAATCGGTGCCGTCGCCGGTGGCGCCGTTGGCTACCTCATCGGCCGGTCCCACGAGCACCAGGGCTATTGCATCTACCGCGACCGCTATGGCCGCCGCTATGAGGCTCGCTGCCGGTAAGCCGGTATAGACAAAGATCGATTTCTTCCGGCCGATCGTCAGCGCTTCGTTGACGATCGGTCATGAAAGCCAAATCTTTCGCGCCGAAAATTTGGGCCGACATTTCTTGAGACGAACACTCACACCCACGCAGGTTTCGGGGGGATCGCGTCAACGTTTTTGGAAAGGAACGGCACCATGGCCGAATTCATTGCAAGTATCGCAGCATTCGCTCTTGTCGGCACCACATTTTATGTACTCGGCCATGCCGTACGGATGCGGGACAAGGAAATGCGCCGTGTGGTCCTTAAGCCTGTCGTTTTGGAATTCAAACCCCGGCCACGGCCGTCCGTGAATTCACGCCAGCGATGACTGCCGGGCAATTTCCCGGCAATCATCCGCCACTTCAGCCCATCAGCTCAAACGAAGAACTGGCCGCCATTGGCGCTGATCGTCGATCCCGTGATGAAGCCGGAATCGTCGCTAGCAAGGAAGACCGCGACGCGGGCGACTTCCTCGGGCTCGCCGAGGCGTCCCACAGGGATCTGCGGAATGATGCGCTCGTTCAGCACCTTTTCCGGCACCGCCAGCACCATCTCGGTGCCGATATAACCGGGGCAGATGGCATTGACGGTGATGTTCTTGGCAGCACCCTCCTGGGCCAGCGCCTTGGTGAAGCCGAGATCGCCGGCCTTGGCGGCGGAATAGTTCGCCTGGCCCATCTGGCCCTTCTGACCATTGATCGAAGAGATGTTGATGACGCGGCCGAAGCTGCGGTCACGCATGCCCTGCCAGACATGATGCGTCATGTTGAACAGGCCGGTAAGGTTGGTATTGACGACCTCGTGCCACTGCTGCGGCGTCATCTTGTGGAACATGGCGTCACGGGTGATCCCGGCATTGTTGACGAGGATCTCGATGGGGCCAAGCTCCTCCTGCACCTTGGCAATGCCGACGCCGCAAGCTTCATAGTCGGACACATCCCATTTATGGACGGAAATGCCCGTCTCCTCGCGGAAAGCCTGTGCCTTCTCGTCGTTGCCGGCATAGGTTGCCGCAACCCGGTAGCCTGCATTGCGCAGCGCTATCGAAATGGCCGCCCCGATGCCGCGTGTCCCGCCTGTCACCAACGCCACTCTGCTCATGTCCACTCCCCTCTGTTACCGCTAGAGCAGGATGAGCGAACCCGAATCGCTCATCCGTCTCTCGCTATTTATTTTAGCATGACCTTGTTTACAACCATTCCCGCATCGTTTGGCGCGACGCGGCTAAAAGCGCCTCGAAGCACATGGCGACACCCATGCCGCCGCCGATGCAGAGCGTTGCGAGACCCTTCTTGGCGCCGCGGCGCTTCATTTCGAACAGCAGCGTGTTGAGGATGCGCGCGCCGGAGGCGCCGATCGGATGGCCGATGGCGATGGCACCGCCATTGACGTTGACGATCGACGTATCCCAGCCGAGATCCTTGTTGACGGCGCAGGCCTGTGCAGCGAAGGCCTCGTTTGCCTCGACGAGGTCGAGATCGCCGACCGACCAGCCCGCCTTTTCCAAGGCCTTGCGCGAGGCAGGGATCGGGCCGCTGCCCATGATCTGCGGATCGACGCCGGCAGTTGCCCAGGAGACGATACGTGCAAGCGGCTGGATGCCGCGGCGCGAGGCTTCCGACTCGGTCATCAGCACGGCAGCAGCCGCGCCGTCATTCAGGCCCGAAGCATTGCCGGCCGTCACCGTGCCTTCCTTGTCGAAGGCCGGGCGCAGCTTGGTCATGCCGTCCAGCGTCGCACCGTGACGGATAAATTCGTCGGCGTCGACGCTGACGTCGCCCTTGCGGCCCTTGACGATGAAGGGCACGATCTCATCCTTGAAACGGCCTGCGAGCTGGGCAGCCTCGGCCTTGTTCTGCGAGGAAACGGCGAACTGATCCTGGTCATCGCGCGAGAGCTGCCACTGGCGGGCGATGTTTTCCGCCGTGATGCCCATGTGATAGCCGTAGAAGGCGTCCGTCAGGCCGTCCTTGATCATCGTGTCGATCATCTTCATGTCGCCCATCTTGGTGCCGCCGCGAAGATGGGCGGCATGGGGGGCCATCGACATGGATTCCTGGCCGCCGGCAACGATGATCTTGGCGTCGCCCGAAGCGATCTGCTGCATGCCGAGCGCAACGGCGCGCAAACCGGAACCGCAGAGCTGGTTGACGCCCCATGCGGTTGCCTCCTGCGGGATGCCGGCCTTCATGGCGGCCTGACGGGCAGGGTTCTGCCCTTCGCCGGCCTGCAGCACCTGGCCGAGAATCACCTCATCGACTTCCCTGCCCTCGACACCGGCGCGTTCCAATGCGCCCTTGATGGCAGCAGCGCCGAGCTCATGAGCCGGAATGGTCGCAAAGGCGCCGTTGAAGGAACCGACAGCAGTGCGAGCTGCACTGGCGACGACGATGGATGGATTGCTCATGGAAGCCTCCTCACAGGTTGAACATATATAAGGCGAAACTGTCAAAGCTTTGCGCCGGAGTCAAACGCCAAGAATTTTGATCTTCCAGATTTCATGAAGCCGTCATCGCCGGCAAAAATCTGATTAATGGAAAGGGCTTGCCGCATCGCACAAACCGATTGTCACCAAGCTTCTTTTGCGTCTACACTTGGGGGTGGAGGAGTTTCCATACAATCAGACGGGTCCAGGAGACTGATAATGGCAAAGAATGAGGGCCAGATCGTAATCAAGAAATACGCCAATCGCCGCCTATACAATACCGGCACCAGCACGTACGTGACGCTGGATGACCTGGCGGAGATGGTGAAGAAGGGAGAGGAATTTATCGTCCAAGATGCAAAAAGCGGCGAAGAAATCACGCATTCGGTGCTGACGCAGATTATTTTCGAACAGGAATCGAAGACCGGAAATACGCTGTTGCCGATTTCATTCCTCCGGCAGTTGATCACCTATTACGGCGATCAGATGCAGATGGTCGTCCCGAGCTTTCTCGAACATTCCATGCGCGCCTTCACCGAACAGCAGACACAGATGCGCGATCAGATCAACCGCGCCTTCGGCGAAACGCCGCTCGGCAAGAACCTGCAATTGCCGATCCAGATGGTCGAAGAACAGGTCCGCCGCAATACCGAAATGTTCCAGCAGGCCATGCAGATGTTCTCCCCCTTCATGAAGCCGCCGGCAAAGGAAAGTCGCAAGGCGGAGGCAAAGGACATCGACGAGTTGAAAGAGCAGCTCCGCGCGATGCAGAACAAGCTGGATAGTTTGTGAGCATCTTGCCGATGCCCGCCCACAGTGCAGCGCCGCTTTAATCCGTGCTCTGTACGAGCTTCTCCCCGTCGGGGAGAAGTCAAAAACCCTCACAATCCGATCGAAACATCCCGTCCCGCCGAGCGGATCGAGATCGTGAATCCGCCGATGACATCGATGAAGGTGATGACCATCAGGATGAAGAAGGTCTGTGTCGCCGCATCCTTGACCAGCAGGAATTCGACGAGATAGGCGATGAACACCAGCATCGACAGTATGTGATTGAGCAGCGAGCCGGAACCGTTGCGCGTCGCCTTCAAGATTTCGAAGAACAGCGTGATCAGCGCGATGACGATGAAGAGATCGCCGAGCTGCAGCGTCCATGTCGCGCCCGAGAGCATGGGAAGAGCAAGGATGACATTGTTGAGCGAAGCGATGCCGCCGGCGCCCATCAGACCCAGCATCGCCAGATTGTAGAGCACGAGCGGAACGATCATCAGCGGGAAGGCAACAATCATAGCCAGGAAAATCCCTTCGGAATTGAAGTCGCCGCGAGTCTTAAAGCAAATCCAGGAAAAGTGCGAAGCGTTTTCCGGCGTGATCCTGCTGAACCGAATGCACAAACAGAAAAAGGCCGGCGAGACGCCAGCCTTTTAATCTCAGCCTTTAAGGCAGCGCTTGAATTATGCGCTTTCCTTCGGCGTCAGAACCTGACGACCGCGATACATGCCGGTCTTCAGGTCGATATGATGCGGGCGACGCAGTTCGCCGGAGTTCTTGTCTTCGACATAGGTCGGAGCCTTCAGCGCATCGGCCGAGCGGCGCATACCGCGCTTGGACGGGCTCGTTTTTCTCTTCGGTACAGCCATTCTCGTTACTCCACTTTGCGGACGAAACATATCAGCGGCCAGCCAGGCGGCCGAAACAGACATGGATCAATTTCGGAAATTGGGCGGGCTTATACATGGCTAAAGGGACTTTGACCAGTCCCTTCCCGCATTTTTTGCCCGCACCATCTGATTCGGCGGGATGGAAGCCGAATCAGCGATCAGGCTTCGTCTTCCGGCACGATCCACGGCTCCTCACGCGCCGCTTTTTCCCATTTCTGCCAGGCGGGCAGGGCTTTCATCGCGGCCATATAGTCCAGCGTGTCGGCGGCACTGACGAGATCATAAACTTCAAAGCGGTTGACGATCGGCGCGAACATGGCATCGGCGCCGGAGAAAGCGCCGAACAGGAACGGGCCGCCGGATAGGGCGCGCATGTCGCGCCAGATCGTCTCGATCCGCGCCACGTCCTCCATGACACCCTCCGGCAGGTCGAGCCGGCTGACGGGGCGACGGATGTTCATCGGGCAGGCGTTGCGCAACGCCCGGAAGCCCGCCAGCATTTCCATGGAAATCGAGCGCGCCGTGGCCCGTGCCTGGCGATCACTAGGCCAGAGGCCTGCATCCGGGAAAAGCTCGGCCACATATTCGATGATGGCGAGCGATTCCCAGACCTTGAAGCCATCATGAACGAGCATCGGCACCCTGCCGGTCGGCGAAACCTCGCGGATGCGCGGGTTGCCGGCCGGAAAGTCGAAGGGGATCAGCACCTCTTCGAATGCGATGCCGCAACCCTCCAAGGCGATCCACGGCCGAAACGACCAGGAGGAATAGTTCTTGTTTCCGATATAGAGGGTCAGCTTGTCCATGATTTGTCCTTCTTATTTTTGGAACTCGAATACCAGAAGTTCCTCGAAATGCTTCATGTCGTCGAATGCGCAGAAAGCCGGTGGTCGCAGCTCGAGAACCGGCACCTCGGCGCGAACATCGGCGGCAACCTTGTCCAGCATCGCCTGCCAGCGTGGCAGCGCCTCGTCATCCAGCCGCTCGATGACATAGGAGAAGGTGATGTGGAACGGATAGACGTCATGATCGGGATGGCGATAGCCGAGTAGATCCGCAAAAGCGTTGCGCCACTCCCGCATCACCTGCTGATCCCTCTCGGTCGCGCCATCCATCAAGAGGCCGCTCGGCCGCGCACGCGTCACCGCCACGTTGAAGGGATCGCGCATGGAAAAAGCCTTCAGGCGCTCGCCCATGATCTCGGTCATCTCATCGATCGGCGTATCGAGCGCGATATCCGCCGGCCAATAGAGCTGCTTGCGGCGATATTCGATAATACCCTGAAACAGCGTCATATGCAGGCTGGAAATCGGCGTAAAGGTGAATTGCGCGGCTTCCGGCATCGCCAGAAATTTCTCGCGCGCCGCAACGAGGGCCTGCTGCGTTTCGGAGCCTTCCACCACATGGCAGACGATCGTATTGCCAGGCTCGTATTGGAAATTGCCCGAGAGATCAAAGCGCGTGCCGAGATGAATGGACGGTTCGGGATGGCGGCTCTTGGAATAGTTCAGCAGTTCGGGCGAGAAGGCATCAATGTTCATTGGGCAAATGTCCGGTTTGGTTGGCAGATACCCGCCCTTACGTCACAAGCAAGAATGTCAGATGACGGTCAGCCAATCGAACGACAAGTTCTGATATCAGTTATAAAGGCATTTGATGTACTCGCCGGAACTCCTCGCGCGGCGCTGGATCAGCGAGGCGAGTTGGCGCAGTCCGCGCCCCGGCTTGCTTGCCACCCGGTCGATCGGATTGGGCAGAGAGACGGCGAGAAGAGCGGCCTGACGGGCGTTCAGCTTCGAGGCGGGCACCTTGAAATGATAGCGTGCCGCCGCCTCTATGCCGTAGATGCCCGGCCCCCATTCGGCGATATTCAGATAGATTTCCATCATCCGCCGCTTCGACCAGACGAACGAGGAGGAGACGGCCAGCGGCAGCTCCAGCGCCTTGCGCACGAAGGAGCGGCTGTTCCAGAGGAAAAGATTCTTTGAGGTCTGCATGGGGATGGTGCTGCCGCCCCGCGTGGACTGGCCCCGCAGCGTATCCTGTACCAGCATGCGCATCTCGCCCCAGTCGACCCCACCATGAAAGCAGAATTGTCCGTCCTCGGAAGCCATGACCGACTGCACCAGCACCGGCGCTATCTCATCGAAGGAAACCCACCGACGATCATATCCCTGAAACGTGAGGGCATCGCGCAGCATCAAAGTCGAAATCGGGTGGGTGAATGGCAGAACGTAAAGCAGGATGAACAGATAGGGCAGCAGCATCAAACCGACGAGGAGGAGAACGATACGCTGCCAGAGCGGACGGGCCTTGAACCGTGCAAGCCGGCCCGAGCGTTGCGGCATCTCGGCTTCCTCATCGCTGTCCGTCGGTATGTCCAATTGCTGAAGGTCCACCCGTTGCTCCACCCCGGAGCACTCCTGCGTCCGAGGAACGCGCAGGAATGCTGCAATTGTCATACCGTCTACACAGAGCGATGACCAGAGTGCGACGAGATTCCCACCCTGGCTGTTGACAATTCTCGTTGCCAGCAACACGCACTCATGCCAAACAGCGGCCATGGACAGCACCAATTCCTCCTTCGAACATCGCCTCAGGGACAATGCCGGCAAGGTCGAGGCTGTCCTGAACGAGCTTCTCGCGGACGCCTGCCTGAACGGTGAGATCATCCGTCCCACCCGCCTGCTCGAAGCGATGCGTCATGGCGTGCTGAACGGCGGCAAGCGACTGCGACCCTTTCTCGTGATGGAGACGGCCGCACTTCTCGGCGGCAACGGCGACGCAGCGCTCCGCATCGGAGCGGCGCTCGAATGCGTGCACTGTTATTCGCTGGTCCACGACGACCTGCCGGCGATGGACGACGACGATCTGCGCCGCGGGCAGCCGACCGTGCATGTCGCCTTCGACTATGCAACGGCGATCCTCGCCGGCGATAGCCTGCTGACCTATGCCTTCGATATCATCGCCGCGCCGGAAACCAGCCTGCCGGCCGACCGGAAGATCGAGCTCGTGCTGGCGCTATCGCGCGCGGCGGGGATCGGCGGGATGGCCGGCGGTCAGGCCCTTGATCTTGCTGCCGAAAAAGAGACGCCGGACGAACGCGGCATCACCACGCTGCAGGCCATGAAGACCGGTGCGCTGATCCGCTTTGCCTGCGAAGCCGGCGCCATCATCGCCGGTGCCCCGGCTGAGGACCGTCAGCGGCTGCGTATCTTCGGCGAAAAGATCGGTCTCGCCTTCCAACTCGCCGACGATCTCCTCGATTTGACCGCCGATGCTGCAACCATGGGCAAGGCCACCGGCAAGGATGCCGCCCGCGGCAAAGGCACGCTGGTCGCGCTGCATGGCCAGGCCTGGGCCGAAACCACGCTTGCGCGCCTGGTGGCGGAAGCCGCGGAGTTGCTCTCTCCCTATGGAGAGAAGGCGGCTTTGCTGATCGAGACGGCGCGCTTCGTGGCAAGCCGCCGGAGCTGAGAAGCTCTCGGCGCAAAATGTCACCGTGACAAAAAATCTCCGGGACAAGAGTGACGTCCTGGCGATTCCGTGGCAATTCTGGCGCCTGCAGTGTCAAGCACGCGGAATTGGCCGCGCTGTCTGACATCCTGCGGAGCTATCCCATGCATGAGGCGCTTGCCTATCTGCCGCAGATCCTGCCGGCCTATATTGCCTATATCATCGCCGTCGTCAGTCCTGGACCGGCGATCATGGCCATCATCGGAACATCAATGACCCACGGCCGCAAGGCGGGCATGACGATTTCGCTCGGCATCTTCGGCGGCTCGCTGACCTGGGCGATCGCTGCCGCCGCCGGGCTTGCCACCCTGTTGCAAACCTACGCGATGGCGCTGGAGATCCTGAAGATTTTTGGCGGGTTCTATCTGCTCTATCTCGCCTACAAGGCATTTCGCGCTGTGCGCGCCAGTGGCGACCTGCCGGCCGCCACGGCGGAGCAGAAGACGCCAAGCTTCAAGTCGCTGATCCTGCGCGGCTACGGCATCCACGTCACCAATCCGAAAGCGATCTTCGCTTGGCTCGCCATCATCGCGCTCGGTATGCCGCCGGGTGCGCCGGCTTCCGTTGCGGTACTCATTATAACCGTGTGCGGAGCGACCGGTTTTGTTGCTTTCATGGGCTATGCGACGCTGTTCTCGACGCCGCATGCTCTGAAGATTTACAGGAACGCGCGCCGATGGATCGAAGGCGCCATGGCCGGCTTCTATTGCTTTGCCGGCATCAAGCTGCTGACCAGCAACGTCTGAGGCCAGTTCCGGCGGCGGATCACTCCGCCGCAGCACTCTTCTGGCCGAAACGCTTCTCGATATAGTCGGTAACCAGCGCCTCGAAGTCCGAAGCGATATTCGGGCCGCGCAGCGTCATCGCCTTCTTGCCGTCGATGAAGACTGGGGCGGCGGGCGTTTCGCCAGTGCCGGGCAGCGAGATGCCGATATCGGCATGCTTGCTCTCGCCGGGACCATTGACGATGCAGCCCATGACGGCGACGTTGAGCGCCTCGACACCCGGATATTTCTCGCGCCAGACCGGCATGTTCTTGCGGATGTCGTTCTGAATGTTCTGCGCCAGTTCCTGGAACACGGTCGAGGTCGTCCGGCCGCAGCCGGGACAGGCCGCGACAACCGGCACGAACTGGCGGAAACCCATCACCTGCAGCAGTTCCTGCGCCACCTGCACTTCGCGGGTGCGGTCGCCATTCGGCTCCGGCGTCAATGAGACACGGATAGTGTCGCCGATGCCGTGCTGCAGCACATAGCCCATGGCGGCGGATGAGGCGACGATGCCCTTCGAGCCCATGCCGGCCTCGGTGAGGCCAAGATGCAGCGCATGATCGGAACGGGCAGCGAGCATGGAATAGACGGCGATCAGGTCCTGCACCTGGCTGACCTTGGCCGAGAGAATGATGCGATTGCGCGGCAGGCCGATTTCCTCGGCAAGGTCGGCCGAAATCAGCGCCGACTGCACGATCGTCTCGCGCGTCACCTCGCGGGCCGAGAGCGGCGAGCCCTCGGCCGCATTCTTGTCCATCAGCGCCGTCAGCAGGTCCTGGTCGAGCGAGCCCCAGTTGACGCCGATGCGCACCGGCTTGTCGTAGCGGATCGCCATCTCGATGATTTCAGCGAATTGCTTATCCTTCTTGTCCTTGAAGCCGACATTGCCGGGATTGATGCGGTATTTCGCCAGCGCCTCGGCGCAGGCCGGATGGTCGGCAAGCAGCTTATGGCCGATATAATGGAAATCGCCGATCAGCGGCACGTCCATGCCAAGGCGCAGCAGCCGCTCGCGGATCTTCGGAACGGCGGCGGCACTTTCGTCGCGATCGACGGTGATGCGCACCAGCTCAGAACCGGACCTATAGAGCGCTGCGACCTGCGCCACCGTCGAATCGATATCGGCGGTATCGGTGTTGGTCATGGACTGCACGACCACGGGCGCGCCGCCGCCGACAATCACGCCGCCGACATCGACGGCAACGGAGGAACGGCGCGGTTTCGGATCGAAATCACTGGCGGACGACATGGAAAGCTCTCGTTAGCCTCGGGAAATGGGTGCCTTTCAGGTGGATCACGGAGCGGTCGTTGTCAACCGCTCCGGGCTTCACTTTTGCTCAGGCGATAGCAGGCGAAAGCGACCAAATTAATGCGAGCCGCTGCCAATGCCGTCGGCGTAATGGGCCAGAGACGACAGCGCCAGCACGATGAGCAGCAGCACCGGCAGCGCCATCAGAACCGGCGAAAAGCCGACATGCTCGGCGGCAAAGCCGATGGCGGAGGGAGCAACCAGCATGCCGGAATAGCCCATGGTCGTGACGACGGAGATGCCGATGCCCGGCTGCAGACCCGGAATATTGCCAGCGGCCGAAAAGGCGATCGGCACCATGTTGGAAATGCCGATGCCGCAAAGCGCGAAGCCGACAATGGCCAGTTCCGCATTCGGCGCCAGCGCCGCAAGCAGCATGCCGACAATCGCAAAGACAGTGCAGACCCGCAGCGTCTTGACGGCGCCCAGCCGGTCGCGAACGAAATCGCCGGCAAAGCGCATCGTTGCCATGGTGAGGGAGAAGGCGGCGAAGCCAAATCCGGACAATGTCACCGAAGCGGCCTTTTCCTGGCCGAGATAGAGGGCGCTCCAATCAAGCACCGCACCTTCCGGAATCATGCAGAACAGCGCCATCATGCCGAGCAGCCAGGGCAAGGGGATCATCGGCAGGCGCGCCTTCGGCTTTGCCTCGTCCGGATGCGGCTGGTCGCCGAGGATCATTGGCCACGCGACGGCGAGGAAGAGAGCGGCAAGGGCCGTGGCCGCCTCGGCATGGCCGAGCACGCCCCAGCGCGAGATCAGAAAACCGCCGATCGCCGAGCCGATGAGGCCGCCAAGACTCCAGAACGCGTGACAGGACGACATGATCGCCCGACGCATGGATTTCTCCACCGACACGGCATTGGCATTCATCGCGACGTCCATGGCGCCGATGAAGCCGCCGAACAGGAAGATGGCGATCGCGGCGGTCCAGACGTTCTGGGTGACGGTCAAGGCGAGCAACATCGGCACCAGCAACACGGCAAAGGCCTTGACGACGATCTTCGAGCCGCGCCCGGCAATCTGCGCGCCAGCCATCGGCATCATCACCAGCGACCCCAGACCGAAGACAAGGATCATCAGGCCGAGTTCGAATTTGGTCAGTTGCAGTCGTTCGGCGAACTCCGGAATCTTTGGCGCCCAGCAGCCGACGGTGAAGCCGTTCATCAAAAACAGCAGGGAAACGGCTGCGCGCGATTTTGTGAAAAATCCGCTTCTACGAGCCTGAAAGCTCCCGGATCGAGTCATATCATCCATAAGAAATCCCCAAATCGGTGGCCGCAGGATATTTAAATCGATTGAAATCTCAACATCCGAAAAGACGCCGATCGGTCACGTTTCGTCTCCGTCTGTTAAAACGGAGGCAAGGAAGTCACAACCGCAAACAATGTTTCGCACGCGGTCTACCCTGCCCATATGGCCTATTGACGGCGAAAAAGTAGCCGCCTATCCGTTGAGCCTTAAAAGAAATTTTCTGCCGGCCTGCCTCAAGCCATTCCCCTGGTGCTTCTGTGAAAAACCCCATCAGCTACGGCATCCTGCTTACGGTGTTTGCCTACATGCTGTTCACTGCCCACGATTCGGTGGTGAAATTGCTCGTCGCCGACATCCCCGTCTGGCAGATCCTCTTCTGGCGCAGTTGCACCATCCTCGCCGGCTGCTTCCTCTTCGAAGGGCCGTCGCTGGCGCGCAAGGTCCGCCGCTCGCCGATCATCAAGCCGATGATCGTGCGCAGCATGTTGCTGGTTATCGCCTGGACCTCCTACTATTCCGCCGCCCGCTACCTGCAGCTTGCCGAAGTGACGACACTTTATTATGCCGCGCCGGTGGTCGGCACGATCCTGGCGACCATCGTCCTGCGCGAGAAGGTCACCCTGGTCCGCTGGACGGCGGTCGGCCTCGGCTTCTGCGGCGTCGTGATCGCCTCCAATCCGGTCGGCCTGTCCATTTCCTGGCCCGTCTATCTGGCGCTGCAGGCCGCCGTGCTCTGGGCGACCGGCATGGTGCTCCTGCGCAAGACCGCGCTGCACGAGAAAAGCCATATTCAGATGGCCGTCTCGAACATCATCTTCATCCTCCTGACTGCCACCATGGCCATCCTGCATTGGCAGACGCCAACCGCCTATCAGATGTTGCTGCTTTTCGGCACAGGCGTCATTGCCGGCGCAGGACAGCTTGCCCTGTTCGAAGGCATGCGGCAGGCGCCGGTCTCCGTTCTGGCGCCGTTCGAATATACGTCCCTCATCTGGGCTTTCCTGCTTGGCTTCCTGATCTGGGGCGACATCCCCAAGGCCAACACCTTCCTCGGCGCAGCCTTCATCCTCAGCGCCGGCTTGATCATCATCGTCAGCGAGCGAATGAAGGGGAAAGTGGCAACGGTTTGACGAGGAGCAGATAGCGGCGGCTGGACTCGTTATGCGCAGTCGGCCATACGCGCGGTTCGACAGCAACCATGGCCTGACTGACCGGCAGCTATCCGCCACCAGTAACCAATCCTAAAAGATGCTTTTTGCGCCATCACTAGTATGGCGCGACGCACGGCCGTCTCGGACCATAGGAGGGCTGGAACGTATCATCGTAAGCCCTGTAGGACCGATAACGCGCATAGCACCAGCGCACATGCGCACTGCCGCCATAGTAGGCTCGTCGGTAATAGCGCGGACCATAATAGCCGCCGTAATACCGCGGACCATAATAGCCGCCGTAGTAGCCAGGCCCATAATAGCCGCCGCCGTAATAGCCCGACCCGTAATAGCCGCCGTAATAATTCGGCTGCGCCAGTAGCCCGCCGATTAACGCGCCTGCAGCAAGGCCGCCGAGCGCCCAACCCCAGTTGTCGCCATGGTGGTGATAGTATCCGCCATGATGGTAGTATCCGCCGTGATAGCCGCCATGCCAGTCTATCGGCTGCGCCTTCGGTGCCTCGACTTTCGGGACAACAATGGTGGGAAACGCCTCAGCCGGCGGGACGCTTGTCAGCGCCGTCGCTAGCGACAAGGCAACGATTGCTAGCCTCTTCATTAGCTTCACCTTTCCGTCTACATTGCAGCCGATTATTATAACGCGGAAAGGACGGCGTGGCACTTAATTTCCGAGCTGGCTATGGCGTCGGCGGGGCTGACTTTTGGCGCCATTTCGCACCGGCTGGTGCTTCATTCCATCCGGCGCGAAACCAATGCTGTTAATCGGGCTTATGATGACTCGCGAAGCTGGACCGCAAGACAAGGATTGGATCGTCAAGCTCCTCACAGAGCGATGGGGCGGCACAAAAGTCGCCGCCCATGGCGAGATTTTTGACCTGCTGGATCTGCCGGCGCTCGTCGTTGATCCCGAGCGGGGATTGGCAACCTATCGGATGCAAGGCAATGAGGCGGAACTGATGTCGCTGGATGCCGTTCGCTCCGGCCAGGGCGTGGGAACGGCTTTGATAGAAGCGCTCGCCGATCAATTGCGCCAGCAAGGCGTGTCGGCACTCTGGGTCACGACCACGAACGACAATCTCGATGCCCTCCGTTTCTACCAACGTCGAGGTTTCGAACTTCGGCGGGTTCGACCTGGGGCGGTCGATGAAGCGCGGCGGCTGAAACCAAGCATTCCAAGGATCGCCGACAACAGAATCCCCATCAGAGACGAACTCGATTTGCGCCTTCAGCTCCTTTGAGAAAAATATTCGCAATTGCCGAATTCTTTTGCAGTTTTCTACGCTTCACTGCCCTAGATTTTCTGCAATGTATTCCTCATCGATTGAACCGCTCAAGAAACGGAAGAAAACAATGAACTGGTTGAAGACCGTCGCCGCTGCCGCCCTCGTGCAGGCCGCATTTCTCCTTCCTGCCCATGCAGGCGATAACCTCAAGGCGATTCAGTCCGCCGGCGTTCTGAAGGTCGGCACGGAGGGCACCTATGCTCCTTTCACCTATCATGACGAAAGCGGCAAGCTCGTCGGCTTCGATGTCGAGATCGCCGAGGCGATCGCCGGCAAGCTCGGCGTGAAAGCGCAGTTTCTGGAAGGCAAGTGGGACGGCCTGATCGCCGGTCTCGATGCCAACCGCTACGACACCGTCATCAACGAAGTCGGCATCACCGATGCCCGCAAGCAGAAATATGATTTCTCCGATCCCTATATCGCCTCCAAGGCGGTGCTAATCGTCAAGGAAAGCAACAGCGACATCAAAGACTTCCCCGATCTCAAGGGAAAGAAGGCCGCGCAGTCGCTGACCAGCAATTTCGGCAAGCTCGCCCAAACGTCCGGCGCCGAACTCGTCGGCACGGATGGCTTCGACCAGTCGATCCAGCTCGTGCTGACCGGCCGCGCCGACGCCACCATCAACGACAGCCTCTCCTTCTTCGATTTCAAGAAGCACAAGCCGGATGCGCCGGTGAAGATCGTCGCCCAGCAGGCCAATGCCGATTATTCCGCCGCCATCATCCGCAAGGGCGAACCGGAGCTGCAGGCTGCCATCAACAAGGCGTTGGCCGATATCAAGGCTGACGGCACCTATGCCAAGATTTCGCAGAAATACTTCGGCCAGGACGTTTCGAAGTAATAGGCATCGACGCCAAATTGTGAAAAAGATGCGTCCGGAACCTTTCCGGACGCATTCTTCTATTGAGAGGCCGCTTCTTCGTGCAGCACTGGTTGCAATTGATGTGGGAATCACTGGGCTCGCTGCTTTGGGCGGGGCTCGTCTTCACCATCCCGCTCACCCTGATTACCTTCGTTCTCGGCCTGCTGCTCGGGCTGCTCACTGCGGTTACGCGGCTTTTCGGCCCACGCCCGCTCGTCGCTGTCGCACGCTTCTACGTCTGGGTGATCCGTGGCACGCCGCTGCTTGTGCAGCTTTTCGTCATCTTTTACGGCCTGCCGAGCCTCGGCATCCTGCTCGATGCCTTCCCCGCCGCCGTCATCGGCTTCACGCTGAGCGTCGGCGCCTATACGTCCGAGATCATCCGCGCCGTCATCTCCTCGGTGCCCAAGGGCCAGTGGGAAGCAGCCTATTCGATCGGCATGAGCTGGCGGCAGGCGATGAACCGCACCATCCTGCCGCAGGCCGCGCGCGTCGCCGTGCCGCCGCTGTCGAACACCTTCATCTCGCTTGTCAAGGATACCTCGCTTGCCGCGGCGATCACCGTGCCGGAGCTGTTCCAGGCTGCGCAGCGCATTGTGGCAACGACCTATGAGCCGCTGATCCTCTATATCGAAGCAGCCCTGATCTATCTTGTGATGAGTTCTTTCCTGTCGACGCTACAGGTCTCTCTCGAACGCCGTTTCGCCCGCTATGGCGGCACGCTGGAGGCACGGACATGATCGAGCTGTCGCACATCGAAAAACGCTTCGGCGAGCATGTCATTTTGAGCGACATCAGCCTGCTCATTCCGGAAGGCACGGTGACAGCGCTGGTCGGCCCTTCCGGCGGCGGCAAAAGTACGCTGCTGCGCTGCATCAACCTTCTGGAAATCCCGACCGCCGGCATGATCCGTATCGGCGAGGAGACGGCCACCTTTCAGCCCGGCAAGAAAACCGGCTGGCAGGATATTCAGAAAATCCGCCGCCAGACCGGCATGGTCTTCCAGAATTTCCAGCTCTTCCCGCATCAGACGGCAATCGAAAACGTCATGGAAGGCTTGGTCACCGTGCTGCGCTGGCCGGCCGAAAGGGCGCGCGCCCGCGCCATCGAGCTTTTGACCAAGGTCGGCATGTCGCACAAGATGGATGCCTGGCCCTCGACGCTATCGGGCGGACAGCAGCAGCGCGTGGCGATCGCCCGCGCGCTTGCCCCCTCGCCCCGCGTTCTGCTCTGCGACGAACCGACCTCGGCGCTCGACCCCGAACTCGCCGCCGAAGTTGTCGACGTTCTCGGCCAGCTCGCCAATGAAGGCACCACCATGGTGATGGCAACGCACGACCTGCGCCTCGCCTCGAAAATCGCCACCAGCGTCGTCTTCCTCGAGGCCGGCAACATCGTCGAAACCGGCCCCTCCCGCGCCATCTTCAGCGCCCCGACGCAGGAGCGCACGAAGCGGTTCATCTCGACGCTGAATGTCGGAAACAGCTACGATATTTGAGCGGCAGGCTGCCAGGCATCCATTGCGCCGCCGGAAAAGCGCATTGACCGCACACAGCTTTCCGTCTAGCTCTGGTGTCATGAACACGGCACTCGTTCTCGCAGTGGTAGGAAGGCGCATGGGCAGGATGGTGTAACCATCCGGCGAAAGCACCCATGCGCGGTAAGCAGGCTCCTGACGGGGCCTTTTTTATTGCCCTCAATCCGGGCAGCGGCCCCGTCAGATCTCCCTCGACTTCCCACTCACGCGACGGACAAGGCCATGACGCGCACCAAAAGCCGCATAGACCATTCAGCCACGCAAGCAATCGAAGACACGACCATCGGGCAAGCCGCCGCACAGCCGCGGCTAACGACCCTCATCCTGCTCTCGGCCCTTGCCGTGCTGCCGGTCAACATGATCCTGCCGTCGCTGCCGAAGATATCAGCAGCATTCCACGCCGATTTCGCCCTCGTGAACCTTTCGGTCGCCGGCTTTTCCATAGTCACCGCGTCCCTTGAGGCCATCGGGGGAGCGATATCGGATCGGTTCGGCCGCCGGCCTGTGGTCCTGACGGCGCTCGCGATCTTCATCATCGCCTCGATCGGCTGCATTCTCGCGCCCGATATCGGCACCTTTCTCGTTTTTCGCTCGATGCAGGCATGCATCGGGCCGTGCTATTCCGTCGCTCTCGTCGTCATCAAGGAAACATCCGACGAGGGCGAGGCCGCCAGCAAATTCGGCTATCTCGCCATGGGATGGGCGCTGGCGCCCATGCTCGGGCCGCTGTTCGGCGGCTCGCTGGACGAGTTTTTCGGCTGGCGCGCAAGCTTCGTCGTCCTCGCGATCCTCGGCATCGCCGCCTTCCTCCTCTCCCTGCGTGAATTGACGGGATCGAGAGCGCCCTTATCGGATGCACGGAGGAACTACCTTGACTCCTATGGAGTGCTTTTGCGTTCGGCGCGATTCTGGGCCTATACGCTCTGCATGGCCTGCTCCATGGGCGTGCTCTATATCTTCCTCGGAGGAGCCCCGCTCACGATAGGCGATTCCCTCGGCGGATCGAGCGCCAAGCTCGGCTTCTACATGGGCCTGGTTCCCGCCGGCTTCATTCTCGGCAGCTATCTCGCTGGCCGCTACGCCGCGAAAATCCCGCTCGGCAGGATCCTTGTCATCGCGCGGCTTCTGACCTGCATCGGCCTGTCGATCGGCTTGGCCCTGTCGCTGTCGGGAATGACGCACATCTGGGCGCTCTTCGGCCCCTGCATGTTCATCGGCATCGGCAACGGTCTCACCATGCCGGCTGCCAACAGTGGTGCAATGTCGGTCCGGGCGGATATGGTCGGCACGGCTGCGGGGCTCGCCGCCGCCATGAGGATCGCGGGCGGAGCCCTCATCGGCTCGATTGGCGGGTTGTTCATCGCGCAATCGGCGACGATCCATACCCTGTTTGCTCTGATGCTGATATCCGCGGTGCTCGCGCTGCTGGCGGCAGTCTGGGCTGCCTTGATCGAGAAGCAGAGATTGTGAGCGAAGAGAGCCTATCCGATGCGCTTGCTCAGTGCACTGGCCGGCGGATGCTTCACACCGGCGAAATCCTGTAGCCGTTGGAGACCAGCTCCACGCGCCCGAAGCCGGTGATGTGGCCGCCGGCGACGATCCAGCCTTCGCGGACGGCATCTTCCAGAGCAGCCCGGCGGGTTCTGACGGCCAGCTCGGGATCGAGATCATAGGTTAGGCCGATCTTCGGATCGCCGGGCTGCAGATCCCCCAAATGCAAGGTATCGCCCCAGATCAGGAGAGAATCGTCGCCACCGCGCAGCAGATAGCCGGTGTGGCCCGGCGTGTGGCCCGGCAGCGGATGCGCCTCTATATCTGGCAGCACTTCGCCAGCCCCGATCCGTTTTATGCGGGAGCCATAGACGCGCTGCAGTTGCTCGGCCACCTTGAAGCCGCCGCGCCGCGCCTCCGGCATAGCCTCGCGCGCGACGGGATCGGTGAAGAAGGCGATATCACTGTCCGATACGAACACGTCTGCATGAGGGAAATACGGCTTGTCTCCATCGAACAAGCCAAGCGCATGGTCGCCATGAATATGGGTGAGTAAAACGCTCTGGATTTCATCCGGCGCGATCCTCGCTTCATGCAACGCCGATCGCGCATGGCCGTATTTCGGCCCCCAGGAAGTGCCCGTCCCGGCATCGACGAGAAGAACACCGGAAGGCCCGCGCAGGAGAAAGCAGTTCACATCCACCTGAAGCGTCGGCTTACCCCAGCTTTCGATCGCATGTTGCCGGGCAGCATCGCCATCCGTGTGGATCAACACATCCACCGGCGCTTCGAATAACCCGTCGTGCAGAAGAGTAACGTCGTATTGCCCGACATGCAGGGAATAATCGGTCATGGATGCGACTCCGCTCGCGGGCTGCAGAAAGGGGCCGGATGACGAGCCGCCCCCTTTCCGTGTTTTATGGACGCTCAAGCGCCATATACGACGAGCAGATCCTTTGCGTCGATCTGATCGCCGGCTTTCACCAGCACCTCGGAAATCGTGCCGTCCTTCTCCGCATGCAGCGCGGTTTCCATCTTCATCGCTTCGATGGAGACGAGCACGTCGCCGGCCTTGATCGCCTGGCCGGGCGAGACGAAGACAGTGGAGATGACACCCGGCATCGGCGCGCCGACATGGGCGGCATTGCCGGTCTCGGCCTTGCGGCGGATGGCGCTGCCCGACGCACCATGGGCACGGTCCGGCACCTTGATGCGCCGCGGCTGGCCGTTGAGCTCGAAGAACACCGTCACCATGCCCTTCTCGTCGGTCGCCGTCATCGCCTGGTTGACGATGACGAGCGTCTTGCCCCGCTCGATTTCGGCAAACAGCTCGTCGCCTTCCTTCAGACCGTAGAAGTAAGCCGGCGTCGGCAGCACCGAGACCGGGCCATAGGTGTCGGCCGCCAGCGCATAGTCGGTGAAGACCTTCGGATACATCAGGTAGGAGGCGAATTCGAAGTCGTCGACCTTGCGTTCCAGCTTGGTTTCGATCGCCCTACGATCGGCATCGAGATCGGCCTCAGTGAGCAGCGAACCTGGACGGACGGTATAGGGCTTGTCGCCCTTCAGTGCCTTCTTCTGTAGTGCTTGCGGCCATCCGGACGGCGGCTGGCCGAGATCGCCCTTCAGCATGGAAACGACCGAATCCGGGAAGGCGATATCCTTGGCCGGGTTTTCGACATCGGCGACCGTCAGGTCCTGGGACACCATCATCAGCGCCATGTCGCCGACCACCTTCGAGGACGGCGTCACCTTGACGATGTCGCCGAACATCTGGTTGGCGTCGGCATAAGCCTGCGCCACCTGATGCCAACGGGTCTCGAGGCCAAGCGAGCGGGCCTGTTCCTTGAGATTGGTGAACTGGCCGCCCGGCATTTCGTGCAGATAGACTTCCGATGCCGGTCCCTTGAGATCGCTTTCAAAGGCGGCGTACTGATGGCGCACCGCTTCCCAATAGAAGGAGATACGACGGATCCATTCTGGATCGAGGCCCGGATCGCGCTCCGTTCCCTTCAAGGCCTCGACGATCGAGCCGAGGCAGGGCTGCGAGGTATTGCCGGAGAGCGCATCCATCGCGGCATCGACGGCATCGACGCCGGCGTCTACGGCCGCCAGCACGGTTGCGGCTGCAATGCCCGAGGTATCATGCGTATGGAAATGGATCGGCAGGCCGGTCGCCTCGCGTAGCGCCTTGAACAGGACCTTGGCCGCACCCGGCTTCAAAAGCCCGGCCATATCCTTCAGCGCGATGATATGCGCGCCGGCCTTTTCCAGCTCGACGGCGAGATCGGTATAATATTTCAGATCGTACTTCGGACGGGCCGAATTGAGAATATCGCCCGTATAGCAGATCGCCGCTTCGCAGAGCTTGTTCTCCTCGGCAATCGCATCCATCGACACCCGCATGTTCTCGACCCAGTTCAGGCAGTCGAAGACGCGGAAGAGATCGATGCCGCCCTTGGCCGCCTGGCGAACAAAGTATTTGACGACATTGTCGGGATAGTTGGTGTAGCCGACGCCGTTGGCACCGCGCAGCAGCATCTGCAAGAGCAGGTTCGGCGCGCCCTCGCGGATCAGCGACAGGCGTTCCCACGGGTCTTCGGTGAGGAAGCGCATGGAAACGTCGAAGGTGGCGCCGCCCCAGCATTCCAGCGACAGCAATTGCGGCAGAGCGCGCGCATAGGTGCCGGCAACCCGGGCGATGTCGAAGGTGCGCATACGAGTGGCGAGCAGCGACTGATGGCCATCGCGCATCGTCGTGTCGGTCATCAACACGCGCTTTTCGTTGCGCATCCATTCGGCGAACTTCTGCGGGCCAAGCTGATCCAGGCGCTGCTTGCTGCCGTCCGGAACCTTGCCGTCGCTATAGGGCAAGACCGGTTCGGCCGCCTTCGGCGACGGCGCCGGTCGGCCGCGGGCTTCCGGATGGCCGTTGACGGTGACGTCGGCGAGATAGGTCAAGAGCTTGGTGGCGCGGTCCTGACGCTTGACCTGCTGGAACAGCTCCGGCGTCGTGTCGATGAAACGCGTCGTATAGCTGTTGTCGCGGAATTTCGGATGGGTGATGATCGCTTCGAGAAAGGTGAGGTTGGTCGCCACACCGCGGATGCGGAATTCGCGCAACGCGCGATCCATGCGGGCGATGGCCTCCAGCGGGTTCGGTGCCCAGGCCGTCACCTTCACCAGCAGCGGATCGTAGTAGCGGGTGATAATGGCGCCGGAATAGGACGTGCCGCCGTCGAGACGGATACCGAAGCCGGAGGCCGAGCGATAGGCGGTAATCCGGCCGTAATCCGGGATGAAATTATGTTCCGGATCCTCGGTCGTCACGCGGCATTGCAGCGCATGACCGTTGAGACGGATGTCCTCCTGTTTCGGAACGCCGGACTCTTCGGTGCCGATCGCATAGCCGTCTAGGATGTGAATCTGCGCCTTGACGATATCGATGCCGGTGACGACTTCGGTCACGGTATGCTCGACCTGGATACGCGGATTGACTTCGATGAAGTAGAATTTGCCGGTGTCGGCGTCCATCAGATATTCGACGGTGCCGGCGCCGATATAATTCGTCGCCTCGGCGATCTTCAGCGAATAGGCGGCCAGTTCCTGGCGCTGCGCATCGGTCAGATAAGGCGCCGGCGCACGCTCGACGACCTTCTGGTTGCGGCGCTGGACTGAACAGTCGCGCTCGAAAAGATGCACGACATTGCCGTGCGTGTCGCCAAGGATCTGGCTTTCGACGTGGCGGGCGCGTTCGACGAGCTTTTCCAGATAGACCTCGTCCTTGCCGAAGGCGGCCATCGCCTCGCGCTTGGCCTCCGTCACTTCCTTGGCGAGATCCGCCTCAGCGCGGATGACGCGCATGCCGCGACCGCCGCCGCCCCAGGAGGCCTTCAGCATGACCGGATAGCCGATCTCCTCGGCCATCTTGGCGACTTCCTTCATATCGTCCGGCAACGGCTCGGTGGCCGGCACGACGGGCACGCCGACCGAAATCGCGAGATTGCGCGCTGCGACCTTATTGCCGAGCTGGCGCATCGTATCGGCTTTCGGGCCGATGAAGATGATGCCGGCGGCATCGCACGCATCAACGAATTCCGGGCTTTCCGACAAAAGGCCATAGCCGGGATGGATGGCGTCGGCGCCGGACAGCTTGGCGACGCGGATGATTTCGTCGATCGACAGATAGCTTTCGATCGGGCCGAGATCGCGCGAAAGATGCGGGCCGCGGCCGACCTGATAACTCTCATCCGCCTTGAAGCGGTGCAGCGCGAGTTTGTCTTCCTCGGCCCAAATGGCCACCGTTTTTATGCCAAGCTCGTTGGCGGCGCGGAATACGCGGATGGCGATTTCGGAACGGTTGGCAACCAGGATCTTGGAAATGGGCAATGCTGTCTCCTCACGGCATCGAAACGGGCAATGCTGCACCCGCGAAGAGAATTCTTAACTTCTTGTCACAAGAAGTTCAATTTCTCCTGCGACATCCGACATCAAAATAGTTGCCACTACGGAATAAGCCCGTTTCTGAAGGCGATGGCAACGATATGCTGGCGGTTCTTGGCGTTCAGCTTGTCCTGGATACTATTCATATACCAATCGACGGTGTGATTTGAGATTTTGAGCGTCCGGCTGATTTCCATGGAGGTCATGCCTTCCGCCAGATGGTTCAACACCTCGGTCTCGCGCCTGGTCAGCTTCACGTCGATAGTAGCCGGCTGCTCCAGCGATTGCGCTTCGCCGCGCAGTTCCAGAAGCCGCCAGAAGGCTTTTTTCGCCACCGCATCGAGTAGCGAGAGTTCGACGGGCGACAGATCGACCACATTGCCGCCGACGGTCATGCTGCCGAGCAGGCCGCTGCGCCCATGAATGGGGAAGATATAGCCATCGATCAGCCCGTGGGCGCGGGCATCGGCCATCATCTGCTCCATGCGCCGGCGCAGCGGATCACCCTTCAGCGCCGCCATGGCATCGCGCCAGCGGAAAGGCCGCTGCGCCCGGCCGAGATAACGGATGGTGGGGTCGATAAGCAGGTATTTCTTGGCGACATAGGTGAGCGGCCATTTGTCGGGCCAGCGTCCGGCCAGCATCAGGGTCGTGGGGTCCACATTCGGCCGCGGCTGCTTCAGCAGACCGTAGAAATCGAACTTGTAGGACCGCAGCACCAGTTCCAGCTCCGCCACGACATTCTTGGCAAGCTTGCATTCTTCAATGACCACAAGCAATTGTATTAAGGAATGAATATTCACAGCTACCCCCTGGCTTGAAAGCCTGGTTGTTCGTCAGCAGATGCCGCCTTCATGTTCCGCCTTGCCTCCCGAGTCGGCGGATGGCGGGCAAACATAATCGGATCGAAAATAAATTGAACGTCATTGGCGAAAAATTTAGTGATCAACCCTGAATAGCAATCGCATCGCTGCGCGACAATGCCATGATATAAAGTATTCTTTAATTATCACATTTCTCTGGCAGCCGATTTCGTGCCCTCGCGGCCCCTGACATAAGGGGTAAAAATTACCCTGAAAAAACAGCGTCGGATTCCGTTAATCGCCGGTTCAGGAACCAATCTGTAGCATCCGATCATTCCGAATTTTCGCAGATGCACAGAGGGTGCCCGACGTGTCGTTGTTCAAAGTCTATGCAAGAGCCCTGAAGTATCTTGGCGCGTATCGATACCGCGTCTGGATGGTTGTCATCGCAAACATTGCACTGGCGATGACCACTATTTACGAGCCGGTTCTGTTCGGCCGTATCTTCGACGCCATTGCCAAGAAAGAGGCCGCGGCGCCGACGATGATGCTGTGGGCCGGTTTCGCCGTCTTCAGCGCAGTCGCCTTCATCGTCGTTTCCCGCGAGGCGGATCGTCTCGCCCATGGACGCCGCGCCTCGCTGCTGACCGAAGCGTTTAGCCGCATCATCTCCATGCCGCTCTCCTGGCACAGCCAGCGCGGCACGGCGAGTGCTCTGAATACGCTGCTCCGCGCCTGCGAAGCCCTCTTCGGCCTCTGGCTCGAATTCATGCGCAACCATCTGACGACGGCGGTCGCACTGGTCGTGATGGTTCCCACGGCCATTGCCATGGACCTGCGCCTGTCGGCCGTTCTCATCCTACTCGGCGTCTTCTACTGGATCATCGGCCGTCTGGTCATGAACCGCACGAAGGATGGCCAGACCTCGGTGGAAAGCCATTACAACACGGTGTTCTCGCATGTCAGCGACAGCATCAGCAACGTTTCCGTGCTGCATAGCTACAACCGCATCGAAGCCGAAACCAGGGCGCTGAAGTCCTTCACCGAACGACTGCTCGCCGCGCAGTATCCGGTTCTCGACTGGTGGGCGCTCGCCGGCGCGCTGAACCGCACGGCCTCGACCGTCGCGATGATGGCGATCCTGATGATCGGTACGGTGCTCGTCCAAGACGGCAGCCTGAGCCTCGGCGCGCTCATCACCTTTATCGCCTTCGCCAACGTGCTGATCGGCCGCCTGGAGCAGCTCCGCAACTTTGCCAACCAGATCTTCGAAGCACGTGCCAAGCTGGAAGACTTCTACACGCTGGAAGATTCCGTGCGCGACCGTGAAGAGCCGGCCGGCCTTGCCGAAATCAAGGACGTCAAGGGCGAAGTCGAGTTCCGCAACGTATCCTTCGGCTTCGGCAATACGTCGCAGGGCCTGCACAACATCAACTTCACGGTGAAGGCCGGCCAGACGGTCGCCATCGTCGGCCCGACCGGCGCCGGCAAGACGACGCTGGTCAACCTGCTGCAGCGCGTCTTCGACCCGCAGGACGGCCAGATCCTCGTCGACGGCAACGACATCACCAAGGTGACACGCAAGTCGCTGCGCCGCTACATCGCCACCGTCTTCCAGGATGCCGGCCTGCTGAACCGCTCGATCAGCGACAACATCCGTCTCGGCCGCGAAGGCGCGACCGAAGAGGAGATGGTCCGCGCCGCCCAAGCGGCTGCCGCCAACGACTTCATCGAAAATCGCGAGAGCGGTTACGAGACCCGGGTTGGCGAGCGCGGCAACAAGCTCTCCGGCGGCGAGCGCCAGCGTATCGCTATCGCCCGCGCCATCCTGAAGGACGCGCCGATCCTCGTGCTCGACGAAGCGACCAGCGCGCTCGACGTGGAGACCGAGAACCGGGTCAAGGCGGCGATCGACAATCTGCGCCAGAACCGCACGACCTTCATCATCGCCCACCGCCTGTCGACGGTGCGCGAGGCCGATATCGTCCTCTTCCTCGACAATGGCCGCGTGATCGAAAACGGCAGCTTCAACGAGCTCA
This sequence comes from Rhizobium cerradonense, assembly GCF_030182455.1. Taxonomy (NCBI): domain Bacteria; kingdom Pseudomonadati; phylum Pseudomonadota; class Alphaproteobacteria; order Hyphomicrobiales; family Rhizobiaceae; genus Rhizobium; species Rhizobium cerradonense. The sequence continues at coordinate 133,389 of NZ_JAQJCK010000004.1, read as the reverse complement.
GCCAGAGCAACGGCCGCTTCGCCGCCCTGCTTCGCGCCAGCGGTATCCTAACGGACGACGAAGTCCGGAAGGCACATACCACGGAAAACGAAGCCGCCTGATATTTGCAAAGGGCTTAAAGATCGAGGCCGGGAGAGCGATGCTCTTCCGGCTTTTTTGTTGCCGACAGCGCGGAGTTTATCAGGCAAGCACGATGACGCCGCAGCCCTGTGCCTGGCCCCTCGCAAGAAACATCCCCTTCGAATACGGCAACTAAACCAAAAACAAGAAAGGCCCGGCAGGGAACCCGGGCCTTTCTCCTTCTCTGATCGGAGGTCAAATCGGTTTTGGCGTCAAGCTGGAGTCACGGCCGACGTCAAACCGGTTGCGACTGGCGTCAAACCGGGATCAGATCAGAACTTGCGTTCGAAGCGGAGCACGCCGGCCCACTGATCCTTGTCGGCAGCGTCCCAATCCGTGTAGGAGACTTCCGGCTCGATCAGCAGGTCCTTGACCGGACGCCAGGCAACGTTGGCGGTGGCGGCGAGGATCTTCGAGTCGGTGTAAGCGACTTGAGCATTGGCCTGCAGCTTCGGCGTCAACTGGTAGCTGGCGCCCGTCCAGAAGGCCCAGTCGCCCCAGCCGCAATCCGCGCCATTGGTCGGGCAGGCTGAGCGGTTGCTGTTGAGGTAAGAACCGGCATACTTGTTCAGCTTGTCGCCATCCGTGTTCCAGCCGCCCATCAGGAAGGCCTTGAAGTCGCCGAAATCGGCGTCGATGCGAGCCTTGATGGCGCCTTCTTCGACGATCGAGTCATAGCCGCCGATGACCCGGAGGGTCCATGCACCGGCCTTGTAGCCGGCGCCGGCAACAACGTCAGGAGCATAATGATCGGCCTTGCCGGTGCGCCATGCGCCGCCGTAGGACGAGGTGTCGGCCGACGAGTTGGAATCTTCCAGCGAGATCACTGCCGTGAAGCCGTTGCCGGCATCATATTTGTAGGTGAACTGGTTGAGTTCCTTCGGGCCGTCATAGACGACGTCGTCGTTGATGACGTTGCCGGCATAGCCCATGAAGAGGTTGTACTGCGAGTCGAGCTTACCGACGGTGAAGCCGGCGAGGCTGATATTGGCCCAAAGCAGCTTCGTGCTCGTGGAGTTGCCTTCCTGCCAATCCCAACGGTAGACGGTGTTGGTCTTCAGCGGGCCGTATTCGGTATCGCTCGCCGTGTCGATGCTGAGCTCGGCGCGAGTATGCCAAAGCGTACCGTTCTTGCTGTTGGCGTTGTAGGCATCGTACCATTCGCCTTCGGTGCGGACGCGGCCGCCGATCTTCAGGCAGGTTTCCGTGCCGGGAATGAAGAAGTAACCGGCGCCAAAGGCGTCGCAGATGCGAACATATTCAAGCGGCTCCGGCTCGGCGGCCACGATGGCGTCAGCCGCCTGTGCTCCCGAAACGGCAGCCAGAGCAGCGGCCGAACCGAGAAGAAGACTTCTGATATTCATAGATTACTCCAATCCAGTATCGATTGGGCATGAGCTATCGCGCCGAAAAATCGACGTTCCCTACCCCATTCCCGTTTTGACAATCCCCACGAATGCGCCGCGCCCGTCGTTGGGACGCGTATAGCGCCGGGGTGGCGGCACTCCCCGAGCGCCGTCACGGTCCCGATGTAGGCAATTCAATTTTGCACAACAAGATTTCGAGCAATGGAATCTTTGCTGCAACGCACTGGATTGTCATTGCGTTGCAGAAAAATCACGTCACACTTCGTTCACACAAGTGTCGCAAAACGAATTGGGAATATAATTCAATGGATTACGTGTTGTGGTAGCCGATGGCCGCAGAGCCGACTATCGGCGCTTTTCGGTTCGCACCGGCAGTGGAATCGTCGCTATGGACGTCGCAAGGGACGGGCGGCTGACTGCATCCTGCCGCTTATGCTCGAGATAATAGGCATAGGCGAACTGTGCGGCGATCCCGACGAGCACATAGGCGCCGCCAACGGCCGGATCCTTGTCGGTAACGTAGAGGATGACCTGGCCGGCCATGGCGAGGATCGTGCCCGCAACGAAAATGCTGAGGGAATGCCGTCCAAGGATCGTCAACGGATGATCGGCGGACCGACGCAGCAAGCGCGAAACGGACGGCACAGTGATGATGAGATAGGCGAGCGCCAGCACATGTAGCAAGCGCGGCAGCGACAGAAATGTCTTGTCGAAACCGGTGACGACCGTCGGGAGACCAAACGCAGCAAGATGATCGCCCAGCACCCAGAGCTTGTCGGTGACCCAGATGAAGGACAGCACGACATAGGCGAGCGACAGCGCAAACAGGGCCGGATTATAGGATATCCGGCCGCCGCGCTTCACATGCATGACGGCAACGAAGCCGATGACGAACAGGAACTGCCAGGACAGCGGATTGAGGAACCAGAAACCATCCAGCAACGTCGTGTGCGGCGCCATCTGATAGATGCCAGCGACCAGCCAGACGCTGCCGGAAACCAAAAGCAAAAGCAGCGGGCTTCGCGCCTCTAGCACCAACATCAGCGGCAGCATCAGGAACAAGGCGCCATACATCGGCAGGATGTTGTTGTAGCCGATCTGGTGGCCGAGCAACAGCAGGGCCGGAATGCCGCGAGCCGGATCCATCAGCACGGCAAGGATGTTCACCTCGCAGAGCAGGCCCGCCTGGCGGAATACCCATGCGCCGGAAATGAACAGCACCAGCGTGATGAAAGTGGTGATCATATGCGCGGTATAAAGCGTGAAAGCGCGCTTGACCGCCTTTAAGGCAGTTGAAAGCCGGTTGCCCGGCTTGAACCGCGTGCCATAGGCAAGACCGACGGAGATGCCGGAGATCAGCACGAAGGCTTCCGCCCCGTCGGAGAAACCGAAATTCTTGGTGGTCAGCCGCTCGAGGAACTGACCGGGCACATGATTGATGAAGATCGTGATCAGGGCCAAAGCCCTCAGAACATCCAGTCTCGTATCCCGCTGCGTCGTCGCCTTCGGCAAGGTGATTCGCGTTGCCGAGGCCACGTCGATATTTGCCCTGGAATTCATGGACCTCTCCTGTTCCGACAACCAAATGCGATCGGGGCCAAAGAGTTCCCCCTTTGGCCCCGATCGTTGAAGCGAAACAGTGCAGGAAAGCGCTACTGTCCGATCGGATAGCCCTCTTCGGGATGGGCGATCGCCCTGTCATTCACAGACACCAAGTATCCCTTAGCATCGGGCGCTTTTGAGACGGAAATGCGGTATTTTCCGCTCGGCAGATCGAGGTCCGCCGCAAAGCCATCCCACTTCGACGGCAGCGCCGGCTTGACGTAGAGATGGCCATTTTTGACGCGAATGCCGAGAATTCCCTCAATTGCCACGCGATAAAGCCATCCGGCCGAGCCCGTATACCAGGTCCAGCCGCCGCGGCCGGTCAATTGCCCCTCGCCGTAGACGTCGGCGGCAATGACATAGGGCTCCACGCGGTAGGTATCGGCCTCATCACGATTTCGTGCATGGTTCACGGGATTGAGCAGTTCGAAGCAACGCCAGGCATCGTCGCCGCGATTCATCTCTGCCAGTGCCATGACCACCCAGGTCGCGGCATGGGTATACTGGCCGCCGTTTTCGCGCACGCCCGGCGGATAGGACTTGATGTAGCCCGGATCGCGCGCCGACTTGGAGAAGGGCGGCGTGAACAGCCGGATGATGCGGTTATCATCGTCGACTAGCTTTTCGAGAACGGCATTCATCGCCTTCTCGCCGCGCTCGCGGTCGCCTTCGCCGGACAAGATGTTCCAGGACTGCGCGATCGAATCGATCTGGCATTCGAAATTCTCGTCCGAGCCGAGCGGGCTGCCATCGTCGAAATAGCCGCGGCGATAGTGGCCGCCATCCCAGCCCGCCGTTTCCAGCGCCTTGCGCAGTTCCGGCAGATGCTTGGTCCAGCGTTCGACACGCTCCCGGTCGCCCCGCGCTTCCGCATAGGGCAGGAAAGCGGTGAGCGTGCCGGCCAGGAACCAGCCAAGCCAGACGCTTTCGCCACGGCCCTGAATGCCGACCCGGTTCATGCCGTCGTTCCAGTCGCCGCCGAGGATCAGCGGCAGGCCGTTGCCGCCCTTGCGCTTGATCGCCAGATCGAGCGCCAAGGCCGCATGCTGATAGACGCTGACCTTATCCTGCGACACGGTCGGCTGGTAGAAGGCATCGTGCGTACCAGGCATAAGGGCCGCACCTTCGACGAAGGCGAGTTCTTCATCGAGAAGCGACTTGTCGCCGGTCACCGTGCAATACTGGTTGATGGCATAGGCGAGCCAGACGACATCGTCCGAGATACTCGTGCGCACGCCGGCCCCGCTGCCCGGCAGCCACCAATGCTGCACATCGCCTTCGCGGAACTGGCGTTGCGCCGCATTCAGGATCTGCTTGCGGGCAAGCTCCGGCGCATGCATCAGGAAGGCCAGCGTATCCTGCAACTGGTCGCGGAAACCGAAGGCGCCGGAAGCCTGATAGAAGGCAGTGCGGGCCATGATCCGGCAGCCGAGGCTCTGATAGGGCAGCCAGGCATTGATCAGGTTGTTCATCGCCTTGTCCGGCGTCGAGATCTGCAGACGGCCGGTGAAGTTATCCCAGAAGCCGCGGCTGGCCGAAAGCACAGCCTCGAAATCGGCATTGCGGATGTCGGCCACCAATGCGCGCGCCTCTTCGATCGAAGCGGTATCGCCCATATAGAAGCAGATATCCTTCTGTTCGCCGGCTCCGACCGTCAGATCGAAGGCGAGCGCCGCGCAGGGATCGCCGTCGAGATCGGTGGAATTGGAAAGGGCAGCGCCGGAAACGACGGCTTCCGGCATCTGCACCGTGCCGTAACGGCCGATGAATTCGCGGCGGCTGGCCGAGAAGCTCGAATGCGCCTCGCTCGCCGCCATGAAGGCGATACGCTTGGAATAATCGATGCTGTAGGGATTGTTGGCAAACAGCGCGCCGGTTTCCTCATCCACCGACGACAGGATGAACGGCCGTGTCTTGTGCGGATTGATGCCGAGCACCCATTCCGCATAATTGTAGAGCCGCAGCCGGCGGCTACCCTCGCCCGTATTGCGGATGCGCAGGCGGAAAAGCTTGACCGGGCGTTCGCGATCGATCGTTTGCGTCAGCTCCAGCGCTATGCCGCTCTGTTCGCTCGAGAACACCGAATAGCCGAGACCGTGGCGGGCCTCATACTGGACCTTCGGATTGCGCGACAGGGCCGCATAGGGGGTCATCACCGTATTGCTGTCGAGATCGGTCACATAAAGCGCCTCGCCCGGACGGTTGATGACCATGTCGTTGGTCCATGGGGTCAACTGATAGTCGCGCGAATTGTGGCTCCAGGTGAAACCGCCGCCTTCAGCAGGCACATGGAAGCCGAAACGCTCGTTGGAGATGACGTTGATCCACGGATGCGGCGTCGACTGGCCGCCGGCGAGCCGGACGACATATTCGCGGCCATTGTCGGCAAAGCCGCCATAGCCGTTCCAGAAGTCGAGGTCGTCCTGTGCTTCCAGTTCACCGGCTGCAAAGACGGATTTCTGCGGCACCATCGGTACGGCAAGGCGATTGACCGGCGCCGGCCCATCGGACTGCGCCGAACCGAACAGCGTCGCCGCACGGGCGATTTGATCAACAAGCTTGCCGTTACGTGCATGGAAGATCACGCGCGAGGCAGCAAGAATCTGCTGGTAGGTCTCCTGCTCGATCAGATCCTTGCGAACCGAGAAGATATTCTGGCGCAGGCCCTCGCCCTGATTGTGGCGAATATGCTCGACGAGCTTGTCGAGCTCACGTTGCATGTCCTGGGCTTGGTCTACGGCCCGCTCATTGACGATCACCAGATCGGCATTGATGCCGCGTGAACGCAGATATTCCGCGGCACTCAGCGCTTCCCGCGCGATTTCGAGGTCGATATCGTCGTTGATGCGCAGGGTGAAGATCGGGAAATCACCCGAGATCGTCACCGGCCAAAGTGCGGACTGCGAATGCAGGCCGGCCTGAACGGTGGCGCTGTCGGCACGCAGATGCATGTCCGGATAGACGAGATAGCGGGCAAGCTTCTGGAAGGCTGCGGCCTGCTGCGAGGTGACGCCGACATGGCGCATCTGCATCTGCGTGCGCGTCCAGGCCTGCGTGAGCTCGATGCCGAAGGTATCGGGATTGCGGTAGCGATCGACCGCCTTGTCGACATCCTCGCGGCTCGGTGCGGCGATCGTCCAGAAGATCACGCTGACCTTCTTGCCGGCCGGCACGCGCACGACGCGACGCAGCGACAAGCAGGCGTCCATGGTGAAGCCGTCCGTGCCGGACAGAGTTGCGCCCGGATCGAAAGCGGCGGCTTCCGCGAGCGTCCGGCCACGGCCGAGGAACTTGCGGCGGTCTGTCTCGAATTCCGTCGGGCGCTCGGTGCCGGCATTGTCGACGACCAGATGGGCGATCGACATGTCAGGCTCATTGTAATCGCGCTTGTTGCGCTCGGCGCGGATCACGTCGCCGGTGCTGCCGATCTCGGTGCGCACGAACATGCGCGCAAAGACCGGATGGCCCGAATCGACATCGTCGCTGGCGATTGCCGGCTCGAGATAGGAGGTCACTTCAATGAAGCGATCCTCCGCGCCCATGTTGAGCAGCGTCACACGGCGGCCCTCGGCATCGTGTTCGGTTGCGACGATGCATTCGACATCGCTGGTGAGATCACCAATGGTCTTGCTGTACTCCGCCTTTTCATCGCTGAAGGTGACTTTGACCTTTTCGCCTTCGACGCTACGCGGCTCTGATGTGGCCGACCACCATTGGCCGGATGCGGTATCGCGCAGGAAGATGAAGGTGCCCCAGCGATCTTCCGTCGGATCGGGCCGCCAGCGCGAGACCGACAAGCCATTCCAGCGTGAGTAGCCGGCGCCGGTCGCCGTCAGCATGACGGCGTAATGGCCGTTGGACAGGAAGGCGAGTTCGCGATCGTGCGTCGCCGGATCGGCAATTTTGCGGATTTCCGGACGCAGCATGTCTTCCTGGATATTGGCCGGCTGGTCGCTCTCGTGCTTTGCGGCCATGACAGGGATATCGCGCGGCGCCTTTTCCTGCAGCAGCAACTCGGCCGCTTCGATCACCGGATCGGCATGGAACAGCTCACGCAGGCGTCCGTTGAAGGCGACGTTGGCAATAGCCGCAATCGACATGCCGTGATGGTGGGCATAGTAGTTGTAGACCACCGCGCACTTCTTGCCCTCGGGAACGCGGGTCGGCGTGAAATCGACGGCGTCGTGGAAGCCATAGGTGCCGAGCGCGCCGACCTTGCGCAGCTTCTGCAGGTTTTCGAGCGCCGCTTCCGGACGATACTGGCTGGCCAGAATCGAAGCATAGGGCGCGATGACCGCATTCTGGCCGAGACCGCGCTTCAGGCCGAGCGAAGGCACGCCGAAGTTGGTGTACTGGTAGTGCATGTAGTGGTCGCGGGCGTTGAAGGCCGCTTCCGAAATGCCCCAGGGGATGCCGGCGCCGAGGCGCTTGGCATAATTCATCTGCTCCTGAACAATCAGATTGTTGGTCTGGTTGAGGATACCACCCTGACGCTCCTGCATGACGAGCGGCGGCATCAGATATTCGAACATCGAGCCGGACCAGGAAACCAGAGCACCCCGCGAGCCGATCGGCACGACCTGGCGGCCGAGGCGATACCAATGCTCCGTCGGCAGATCGCCCTTGGCGATGGCGAAGAGGCTGGTAAGACGCGCTTCGGATGCCAGCAAGTCGTAGCAGGCGGCATCGAGTTCGTTGGTTTCAACACGGAAGCCGATAGAAAGCAGGCGCCGTTCCGGACGGTAGAGGAAGGCGAATTCCATACCGAAAGCAGTATCGCGCATGCGGTCGCGCAGCTTTGCCAGACGCTGGCGCAGCGCATCGACATTGGCGAGATCGAAGACGCTGTCGGCAATATGGCCTTCGCAGACCTTCACCAGCGATTCCGACCAGGTGAGCACCTCGCCGCTCTGCTGCGACTTGACCTCATGGTCGAGGTTGGCGGCGAGCTTCTGAATATCATGCGCCAGGACCGACAGGTTGATGATGCGGATCGAGGCGAACTCGTGCTCGCGCTTGACGGCGGCCAGCGCGTTCCGGAAGCCGATGATGCGCTCTTCCAGACGATGACGCAGCGGACGAACGGTCTTGCGGTCATCCGGCAGTTCGGCGAGCATTTCACCGAGAATGCCGGCGACATCGCCGATGCCGTCTAGATTGCCCTGCATATGCGCGGAGGGCGCTTCCGCCCAGATGCGGCAGGCCGACGACACGGCGATCAGGTGACCGGCGAAGTTACCGCTGTCGACCGCCGAGACATAGCGCGCGCCCATCGGCTTCAGCGTGTCCGTATGATACCAGTTGCAGAGATGCCCGCGGAATTTCTCGAGCTTCTCGACGGTCGCCATGGTCTTTTCCATGCGATCAATGGTTTCTTCGAAGGAAATCCAACCGAAATTGCGGGCCGAGATCACGGAGAGCAGGTAGACGCCGATATTGGTCGGCGAAGTCCGCGAAGCGACCACCGCATGCGGCGTCTGCTGCACATTGTCCGGCGGCAGGTGGTTTTGCTGCTCGACCACGAAGGTGTCGAAATAACGCCAGGTGCGCCGCGCGATCTTGCGCAGCTCGGCGGAGACGCCTTCCGGCACTTCGAGCTTGTCTTCGGTTTCCGCCGTCTGGCTGACATACCAGGCGATCGCCGGCGACAGAATCCACAGCAGCGCGAAGGGGATGCCGACGAAGAAGGCATTGTCGCCGGAAAGAGATGCGAAAGCCAATGCCAGCAGCGCCAGCACCGGTGCATGCCACATGACGCGGTAGTGGCCGAGGATCGTCGTCTGCGCCGCGGCCTGGGCGCTGGCCGCCGTGCGCCACTGCAGCATCAGCTTACGGCTGACGAAGGCACGGTAGAGCGAGCGGCCGATGGCGTCGGCCATGATGCAGGCGCCGTCGGCGATGAAGACGATACGCAGCGCGACCTGCGCATTGGCGGCGCGGATATCCGACCAGACCGTATAGAGATGGGCCCGGGCAACGATATCGCTGGTGCGCGGAATGATGCCGTTGATCAGCGACAGTGTCGGCGCCACGAACAGGCAGAAGATCAAGAGGATCTGCCAGATCAGGGCGGCGAACGGCCCCATGAAATACCAGCCGAGAACGGAGGCGAAGAACCAGGCGATCGGCGTCAGCGAGCGGCGCAGATTGTCCATCATCTTCCAGCGGCCGAGGCCGGTGACGCCGCGCTTCGGATTGAAGAGATAGGGAAGCAACTGCCAGTCGCCGCGAGCCCAGCGATGCTGGCGCGAGACTTCAACTTCGTAGCGGATCGGGAAATCCTCGACGAGTTCGCAGTCGGTGACGAGGGCACAGCGCGCCATCGAGCCTTCGAGCAAATCGTGGCTGAGAACCGCGTTTTCCTCGATCTTGCCCTTCAGCGAAGCCTCGAAGGCGTCGACATGATAGAGGCCCTTGCCGGTGAAGGTGCCTTCCTCGACTAAGTCCTGATAGACGTCGGAGACGGCGAAGACATAGGGGTCGAGACCGCGATTGACGGAGAAGACGCGCTGGAACACCGAGGCGTCCTTGCCCGTCGTCAGCGACGGGGTGACGCGCGGCTGCAGCACGCCGTAACCACGCACGACCCGCTTGGTCTCAGGATCGAAGACCGGGCGGTTGGTCGGATGATGCAGCTTTCCGACGAGCTTCGTGACCGTGTCGCGCACCAGGCGCGTGTCGGAATCGAGCGTCATGACGTATTGCACGTTCTTCGGCACGGTATTGGCGCCGGGCAGGAAGGTCGTGTCGCGGTCGCCGCGCAGCAGCAGGTTCAGCTCGTGCAGCTTGCCGCGCTTGCGCTCCCAGCCCATCCAGGCGCCTTCGGCCGGATTGTAAAGACGGCGGCGATGCAGCAGATAGAAGCGCTGCTTGCCGTCCTCGGCATAGCGGGCCGAGAGATTGGCGACTTCGCGGCGGGCGTAATCCAGAATCTCCAGATCGCGTTCGCTCTCTTCTTCCTTGCTGTCCGGCCAGTCGCTCAGAAGCGCGTAATAGACTTCGCCAAGCGGATTGGCGAGATAATGGACCTCGATGTTGCGCACCAGTTCGTCGACGCTGTCGCGATTACCGATCAAAGTCGGCACGACGACCAGTGTACGAGCCTCTTCCGGAATGCCCTCCTTGAACTCATAGCCGACGAGACGCGCCGGCGTGAGGTACATGGTGACCACGAAGTTGAACAGGCCGGTGGCGCCTTCGGATGCCGGCAGCGAGAACATCAACAGCAGGATGATGGTTTCAGCCCAGCCCATGCCAGCCTGGATCATGAAATAACCGACGATCCAGAGAGCGATGACGGTGATCAGGAGAACGGGGGCGGCGATCGCCAGCCAGTTGAACTTGCGCCACTGGCGGACGAAACGCTGCGACAGCTTCGGGCGGAAGCCGATCGCCTTTTCCAGCTTCTCGATCTGCTGGCCGACGATGAAATCGCCGATATTGGGCTCATGCGGCTGCGGCTCGCCCGAGGCCTTGGCCGCTTCGGTCATGGCCATGGCGACCTGGGCTATCTCCATTTCCGTCTTGTCGGAGCGGCGTGCTAGCTTCTCAATGGCGCGGCGATAGCTGTTGCGCGAGCCAGGATCGAGCTTTGCGTAATCGGTCTCGTCCCAGAGCAGCTTGTCGACTGCGCTGACCTCCTCGACCCAGCCCGACCAGTCGGTATCGTCGATCAGCCGCAGGCTTTTGATGATGTTGCCCATCGTCACATTGCCGGACGACAGGCGGTTGTGCTCGGCCATCATGACGGTTTCGGCATCGGTGCCGGCTTCCGTCAGACGCCGTTCCAGCCAGGTGACGGCGAGGCCCGAAGTGTGCGAGCCGTCGCGCAGACGATAGAGGAACTGCGTGGCGAAGGTATTGTCGGACGTATAGGGCTCGAGCGTCCTCAGGAACTCGGTGACCTTGGCGTCGTCATTGAGGCGAATCAGCTCATCGACCGCGGCATTGGCCTTCTTGCGCGTCAGGCGGCTCTGCTCGACGCGGCTGGAGATGCGACGCAGATTGTCAACGAGCACATAGCGCACCAGCGACGGAACCGCCCAGAGCTCACCGATCTTCAGCATGTCGTGCGACTGGAAGCCTTCGACAAGTGCCAAGAGACCCTGGTTGGATACGGTGCTGTGCGTGTGAGCGACATAGAGCCAGGCAAGCGCCAGCGTGCGCGGCATCACCATGCCGTCTATGGTGATCTTCTGCAGTTGATCGTAGTACTTCTTCGGGAAATCGCGGCGGACTTCCTGGATCGCCTCTTCGATGATGTAGTGGTTGTCGAGCAGCCATTCGGCCGCAGGCGTGATCGATTCACCGGCATCGACGTCGGCATTGGCCGAACGATAGACGCGCAGGATCTCTTTTTCGTTCTCCTTGTGCCGGTCGAAGAAATCGAAGGGCGCAAAGCCCGGCAGCTTCGTCGCAGCGCCGTTGCGGGCGAAGATCGAACCGCATTCCCGGATCTGATCGTTGGAGAAATAGGTGGCACGGATCGAATCGTTATGATCGATCTGCTTGGCTTCAGAATCGCGCGGCGGAACAGTGGAGAGGTTTTGAGACGTCATGGATTCGGGTTCTGGGTCCAAACAGAGTGACAGGCATTGTCGCCTTTACCGTTTTTGTCCTGCCCCACACGACTATTCATGCATTTGGACCCTTTGCTTCGCTTCCCGGCGCGCGAAGGGGATGAATTCGAAGTGGCGGCTTAGAACAAACGTATTCAGGCGAAGATTTTCACGGCCTCTTCGTCAGGATCATGGCAATTTTGCGCCATCATTCGAAACAGGCTTCCGTGAAACTTGAGACGCGACCGGATGGTTCCGGCAGCAGTCTGCACGTGTCAAAGACAATCGATCAAGGTCATGAGGTATTCTCCTTAGGCTGATTTCTTGCAATCGGAAATTCAGTAGGGTTTGGTAGGTTGCCCTCCATATCCCGCGGAAGATGAACTTAAACTGAACTCCCTCAAAAGATTCGCAAATTCCTCTCAAGAGCTGTGTTTCTCAGGGTAGGAAATGATCGACAGAAAGCGGATCGGCAGACTAACGAGCACTTCCGGACCATGCGGCGCATCGGCATCGAAAAAGAGGCTGTCACCCGGCCGCATCGCATAAAGCTTGTCGGCATGACGGTATTCGACTTCCCCTTCCAACATATAGATCAATTCCAGCCCTTCATGCTGAAATGCCGGAAAAACATCAGAATCGGCCGTCAGCGTGATGAGATAGGGCTCGACCTGCAGCCCGCTAGACCCGTTGGCTATGTGACCGAGCAGATTGTACTGATGACCGGCGCGCGTACCCCGCCGCTCCATCTCCACACCCTCGCCGGCCTTGACGAAGACGGCGTTGCGCTTTTCTTCGAACCGCCGGAAAAACGAGGTGACGGGCACTCCAAGCGCCCGCGCCAACGCCTGCAATGTGGTGAGAGACGGCGACGTGTTGCCGTTTTCGATCTTTGAGAGCATGCCGAGCGATATGCCGGTGGCCGAAGCAAGGTCGGCGCCGGTGATGCCGAGCTTCTTGCGAAAGGCGCGGACCTCGTGGCCGATCGCCAATTCGAGATTATTCTCTTTTACGTCGCGTATGGCATGCGAATCCTGGTCCAGGACCGCTCGCCCGTCTTGACCACCATTCCGTCTGCCGCTGCGCCCAGCCTCCGCTTTGGTCATGCTCCGCCCCACTCTATTTTGTGTTTTGGCGAAGCTTACTGTTTTCATGAAGCGCATTCTATCGGTCATGGGAAATTTTCTTTGCCCGGCGAAGTTTTGACAAGGCCGGGAAAGAAGAATTGCCGTTAGGGAAGCGTTTCAACTTGGGAAGAAACAGGAATGCGACGGTAACGTCTGGCTGACCTGAAGATTAGCCCGATCGGCCGTGGCCGTTAGAAAACAAAAAAGAGATGACGCCAACCATCGCTCTATAAACGCGGCACCGCAGCGGCGCGCGCCCATGATATGACCGATCAATGCCGGTCATATCATCCTTGCAGCGCGTTCAGATCACGATGCCGAAGACGATGGCGACGACGAAGAGGAATGCGGCAGAAAACAGCGCAACGTGGATTGCAGTCTGGATCTTGCTGCGCGTCGTCGCAACGCGCTTCGAGCCGTCGAACTGATTCACATGCGTATTCGACATACCCAAATTCGCCATGTGTTGCCTCCGTTCGTTTTTGTCGTTGTCATGTGGGCGAGCCCACGTCCGACATTTATACAATCCCTATCAATTAGGTAGAGATGAATTTTTGTCCAGAGGCCAACGCAAGAAAAAATAAACCATTGGACGGCGGTCTGGCTCGAAAGATCAGCAAGGCTGACATCAGCAGAGAATGCGGCGAGCCCAGATCAAAGTGCGCTCTACGGCGCTTGCTTCAGCAGCCGGAGTTTCGGTCGGACCGATCTGACGGCGGCTCTGTTCTTCCGGCAGAGTGACGGTCAACGCGTCCTCTTCTTTTGCTGGTGCTGGCGGATGAAGATACCCCATGGTCATGCCACCCATGAAAAACATGCCTGCCTCCACTCGCGCATGACCCCATGTAGGAGATCACGAAAGTTAACCGCCATTAATGGGATCATGACAGAATTGCGGCACGAGTCAATAGTCTATACGATTAGTCGTCTTTTAAGCGAAGCTTAACTAAAAGGGCGATGAAGGACTAATGATTACAATCAATTAGGCACGGACAAAGCCTTTGCTCGCAATCATCAGGTTGCGCGTGTAGTCCTGCTTGACATCGCCGGCCGCCAATTCTTTTGCGCTCAGCCGCTCGACGACAGCGCCATTCTGCATCACCACGAGGCGTTCGCACATATGGGTGACGACACCGAGATCGTGACTGACCATAACGAACGTCAGATGACGATCCCTGCGCACCTGCTCCAGCAAATTGAGCACTTCCGCCTGCACGGAAGCATCCAGCGCCGAGGTCGGTTCGTCGAGCAACAGGATAGACGGCTCGACGATCAAAGCGCGGGCAATCGCCACGCGCTGGCGCTGGCCGCCCGATAGTTGGTGCGGATAGCGGAAACGGAAGCCTGAACCGAGGCCGACTTCGTCAAGCGCCCGGGTAATGCGCGTCTCGCTGTCGCCGTTGCCGTGGATTGCCAGCGGCTCCAGCAGCAGCCGGTCGATGGTTTGACGCGGATGCAGCGAGCCATAGGGGTCCTGAAACACCATCTGGACCTGGCGGTAAAACGCTTTGGTGCGTTTTGCACCCTTCAGCGCCTCGCCATCGACGCGGATCACGCCGTCGCTGACAGGCGCGAGACCGGCGACGGCGCGCAGTAAGGTCGATTTGCCGGAACCGGATTCGCCGACAAGACCGAAGGATTCGCCCTTGTTCACATCGATGTTGACCGCATCGAGGGCGTAATAACCGTCATAGACGACACTGAGGCCGTCGACCGCAAGCGCCGCCGTCATGCCGCCCACTCCGGCTTGCGATCAAGGACCGGCAGCGGGTGACGGTCCTCGCCGATGACGGGCATGCAGTTCAACAGACCGCGCGTATAGGGATGCTGCGCATTGTTGAGTTCGGAAGCTTTTAATTCCTCGACGATCTTGCCGGCATACATGACGATCACCCGGTCACAGAAGGAGGACACCAGCCTCAGATCGTGGGACACGAAAATCAGCCCCATGCCGCGTTCCGATACCAGCCTGTCCATGATCCTCAGCACATCGAGCTGCACAGTGACGTCCAACGCCGAGGTCGGCTCGTCGGCGATCAGTAGCTCCGGGCCTGCGATCAGCATCATCGCGATCATCGCGCGCTGGCCCATGCCGCCGGAGACTTCATGCGGATGCAGGTCGTAGACGCGCTTGGGATCGCGGATCTGCACCGCTTCCAGCATGGCGAGTGCGCGCTCGCGCGCTTCCGCCCTGCTCACCTTCTCATGCGTGCGCAACGTCTCGGTAATTTGCTTGCCGATGGTCATCACCGGATCGAGCGAATATTTCGGGTCCTGCAGCACCATGGCAATGCGCTTGCCGCGCAGCGACCGGCGCTCCCTGGCCGAGACCGACAGCAGGTCGATGCCGCTGAAGTTCAGCTTGTCGGCCGTGACGATGCCATGCGACGAAGTGAGGCCCATGATCGCGCGGCCGGCTTGCGACTTGCCGGAACCGCTCTCGCCGACAATGCCGAGTCGCTCGCGGCCGAGCGTGAAGGAGACGCCGCGCACGGCTTCGATGATGCCGGTGCGGGTGGGATAGCGAACCCTGAGGTTCTCGACCGTCAACAGTGGCGTCATTGGCCGCTCTCCTTCGGATCGAGCGCATCCCGCAAACCGTCGCCGAGCAGGTTGAAGCCCAGGCTGACGATCAGGATGGCGATACCCGGCATTGCCGCCACCCACCATTGATCGAGATAGTATTTGAACCCGGTGGCAATCATCGCGCCCCATTCCGGCAGAGGGGGCTGTGCGCCCAGGCCGAGGAAACCGAGACCCGCCGCCGTCAGAATAACGCCGGCCATATCGAGCGTGACACGCACGATCACCGAGGAGATGCAGAGCGGCATGATATGGCGGAAGACGATACGGATCGGCGAGGCGCCCATGAGTTGCACGGCAGCGATATAATCGGAGCGCCGCACCGTCATCGTCTCAGCCCGCGCCAGGCGCGCATAGGGCGGCCAGGAGGTGATGGCGATCGCAATGATGGCATTCTCGATGCCGGGGCCGAGCGCGCCGGCAAAAGCGAGCGCCAGCACCAACTTCGGAAAGGCAAGGAAGATATCGGTGATACGCATCAGCACGGTGTCGATCCAGCCACCTGCATAGCCAGCTATCATACCGATAAACAGCCCGAGCGGCGCCGAAATGATCGCGACGAGAACAACGATATAGAGGGTCCATCGCGACCCATAGATCAAACGGGACAGGATATCGCGCCCGAGATTGTCGGTACCGAGAAGATAGCCGCCGGTCCCGGGCGGCTTCAGATAGGCATTGGTGAGATCCCCAATACTCGGCGGATAGGGGGCGATAACATTGGCAAATGCCGCCACAAGAATGAGGACGACAATGATCAGCAATCCGAGAACCGCCAGCCGATTGGCGGAAAATTGCCGCCATGTGACATAGGCACGTCCGAGGCTCGCTTGCCGGCGCGACTGCGGCCGATCCGACAGCAGCCAGTCACGCCAGCCAGGTTGCGTGGTCTCAGCGGTCGCCGTCATTTGCGTCGCGTCCTTGGATCGAGAGTGCGGTAAAGCAGGTCGGAGAGCAGGTTAATCCCGATGAAGGCTGTACCGACGACGACAGTTCCGCCGAGCACGGCGTTCATATCGGCGTTCTGCAGCGAGCTGGTGATGTAGAAACCGATGCCCGGCCAGGAGAACACGATCTCCGTCAGCACCGAACCTTCCAGCAATCCGGCATAGGAGAGCGCGATCACCGTGATCAGCGGCACGGCGGCGCTGCGCAGCGCATGTCCCCAGATCACCCGCGTTTCCGAAAGCCCCTTGGCGCGGGCCGCGACGATATATTCCTGGCCGAGTTCGTTCAGCATGAAACTGCGCGTCATCCGGCTGATATAGGCAAGCGAGAAGTAGCCGAGCAGCGAGGCCGGCAGAATGATGTGGCGGAATGCATCCCAGAACACATCCCATTGCCCCTGCATGGCGCTGTCGATCAGATAAAAGCCGGTGATCGGCGTGAAGGTATATTCGAAGGCGATGTCGATGCGCCCGGGATAGGCCACCCAGCCCAGCTTGGCATAAAAGATGACGAGCGACACCATGGCCAGCCAGAATACCGGCACCGAATAGCCGACGAGGCCGATGACGCGGACGATCTGGTCGATGAAGCTGTTGCGGCGCACGGCGGCAAGCACGCCGAAGGGAATTCCGAAGATCGCGCCGATGATCGTACCAACGGTCGCAAGCTCCATCGTCGCCGGAAAAACGCGCCGGATATCGTCCATCACCGGATTGGTCGTCAGCACGGATGTGCCGAAATCGCCGGTCAGGGCACTCAGTAGATAATAATAGAACTGCAGATAGAGCGGCTGATCGAGATGCATTTCACGGCGCAGGCGCTCCAGCACCTGCGTAGGTGCATGGTCACCGGCAATCGCCAATGCCGGATCGATCGGGATGACGCGCCCGATGAAGAAAGTGACGGCGAGAAGGCCGAGATAGGTCGTGACCGCCACGACCAGGAAGCGCAGAACGCCCATCAGAATGGGCGCGGCACGGCCCTTTTTGGGCCGCACCTCCATTTTCCGTTCGACAGTGCTCAAAGAACCAGTCCTATCGGACCATCACTTCGACACGGGCCAGACAAAATTGGTGTCGAAGCTCGGGCCGAGCTTGAAGTCCTTCACATCCTTGCGATAGCCGGCGACTTCCGTCTGCTGGAAGAGGAAGACGAAGGGGCTGGCATCCAGATACTTCTTCTGGATCTCCTGATACATGGCGCCGCGCTTGGCAGCGTCGACCTCGAACAGGGCAGCCTTTGTCTCCTTGTCGAGTTCAGGTGTCGTCCAGTCGTTGCGCCAGGCGAGCGTCTTGTTGGTGCCGGCGTCGGAGTTGTCGGGATTGTTCGTGAACGTATCGGCATTGGAATGGGGATCCCAATAGTCATTGCCCCAGTTGCCGAAATAGATGTCGTGGTTACGGGCGCGATACTTGGTCAGCTTCTGCTTGCCATCGCCGGGGATGATCTCGACCTTGATCCCGGCCTGGCCGAGCGTCTGCTGGATCGAGGTGGCAACGCCCGTATCCGGCTCGATGCTGCGCACGTCCATCGTCACGGAGAAACCGTTCGGCAGGCCGGCCTTGGCAAGCAGGTCCTTGGCCTTGGCAACATCAAGCTTGAACGGATTTTCATCCAAGGAGCCAAGCATGCCCTTCGGCTCGAAGGTCTGATGGATTTCGCCTATGCCCTTGATAAGCGTCTTGCTGATGGCGTCATAGTCCACCAGGTATTTGAACGCCTGCTGCACTTCCGGCTTGGCGAGGTTCGGGTTCTTCTGGTTGAGGCTGACGTAATAGATCGTGCCCTTCGGCGCATTGGTGGAGGTAAGTTCAGCGTTCTTCTCGATGGCCGCGAGGTCGGTCGGCGACAGGTTGCGGGCAACGTCGATGTCGCCATTCTCCAGCGCCAGGCGCTGCGCCGAGCTTTCCTTCATGAAGCGGTAGATGACGCGCGCAAGCTTCGGCTTTTCACCGTAATAATTGTCGTTGCGCTCCAGAACGACAGCCTGGTTGGCGCGCCATTCGCGCAGCTTGAACGGACCGGAGCCGGCATAGCCGGTCTTTAGCCAGCCATTGCCGAAATCGTTGTCGTATTTGTTGTCGGCCGACGGCGTCACCGGTTTGACGTGCTCCATAACCAGCTTCTTGTCGACCACTTCCGCAACCGTCGCTGTCAGGCAGTTCAGCACGAAGCTCGGCGCATAGGGCTTGTCGACGGTGAAGGTGAAGGTGCTCGGATCCGTAGCCTTAGCCTTTTCCGTGACGTTGTCGCCGGTCAGGCCGAACTGGGTGAGGATGAAAGCGGGGCTCTTGTTGAGCTTGACGACGCGCTCGAAGGACCAGGCGACGTCATCGGCGGTGATCGGATTGCCCGATGCGAATTTGAGGCCGGGCTTCAGCTTGAACGTATAGGTCAGGTGATCGTCGGAGACCGACCAGCTCTCGGCAAGATCGCCCTGGATCTTGGAGGTATCGTTGATATCGAGGCGAACGAGCAGGCTGTAGCTGTTGCCGGTAACCTCGGCGGCGGAGAGTTCGTAGGCTTCGGCCGGGTCCATGCTGAGAATGTCGTCGAAGGCGAAACCTTCAACCAGCGTATCCTTCGGCGTTGTCGCGAAAGCGCTCGGCACAGCCATCGTCAAAAGCGTGAGAGCCGCACCGGCCGAAAGGGCGCGAAAGTTGCGGTTCATCTTGATCATCATCATGTTTTCGTTCCCTTATTTTAGCTTTTATTACTATCAATCACGCACGCGACTTGCTGCTCTCTCCCCAAGCAGAAGCCAGGATACGAAGCCAGTTCTCCCTGCATAGCTTCACAAGATCGGCTTCAGCATAGCCAACGTTCCTGAGCGCAGCAATCAGCTTTTGGTTGCCTGCAGCGTCGCCGATTTCTTCCGGAATCGTCGCTCCGTCGAAGTCCGATCCGAGGCCGACGCAATCGATGCCGACACGGCTGACGAGGTGGTCGACATGGCGAACCAACACCTCGATCCGGGTGTTGGCATCCGAGCGGCCGTCCTCGCGCAGCATGGCCGTCGCATAGTTCAAACCGACGATGCCGCGGCTCTCCCTGATGGCGTCGAGCTGCTTGTCGGTGAGATTGCGGGCGACGGGGGTGAGCGCATGCGCGTTGGAATGGCTGGCGACCAGCGGCTGATCCGATGTCTTCGCCACATCCCAGAAGCCTTTCTCGGTGATATGGGCAAGGTCGATGACGATGCCGAGCCGATTGCACTCGCGCACCAGCGCAAAACCAGCATCGGTGAGGCCCGGCCCGGTATCGGGCGAGCTCGGATAGGCGAAGGGTACGCCATGGGCAAAGACGTTATTGCGGCTCCAGACGGGGCCGAGCGAGCGCAGGCCGGCCGCATAGAAGGTTTCGAGCGCGACGAGATCGGCGTCGATGGCCTCGCAGCCCTCCATGTGCATCACCGCGGCGAAGATGCCCTTTTCCATGCAGTCGCGGATTTCGGCGGTCGAGCGGCAAAGCTTCCAGACGCCGGCGCGATCGAGCTTGAGGGCGATCGCCGCCATTTCAAGCGCGATATCGAGCGACGACGCCCGCTCCAGCGGCGGCGAGAGCGGTGTTGCATAATGGCCGTTGCGATCGGGATCGGCGAAGACGAGATTGCCGGAGGGGATATAGATGGCGCAGAGGCCGCCGCCCAGCCCACCGGCCTTGGCGCGGGGCGCATCGATATGGCCAGTCGATATTCCATCCCTGAACTCGGCGACCGGATCAGTTCCTTCGCGGGCATGATTCCAGAGTCTCAGTAGAACGTCGTTATGGCCATCAAATACGGATTGCATTGTCTATCCTGGATAATGCGCTCGGACGAGCGGCGGGAAGCGGCCAGAATAGAAAAGATGGCAGGATTCGCCATACCTAAATGAAAAAAATCTGCATTAGCATAGAATGTCGCAGCAAACGAAAAAGGCGGGGCCAAAACCCCGCCTCGAGATATCAGACGAAACCTTGGCCGCTTCAGTGTTTGACCCGCTTCTTCTGGCGGTAGACGTCGATTGCGACGGCGGCGACGATGATGATGCCCTTGGCGATTTCCTGATAGTAGGCGTCGACGTTCAGGAAGGTGAATCCCGAGATCATCACGCCGAGGATAACCGTACCAATGATCGTGCCGGTAATGCGTCCGACACCGCCCGTGAGCGAGGTGCCGCCGATGACGGCAGCGGCGATCGCATCCAACTCGTAGGTTACACCCATGCCAGCCTGCGCCGTCTGGACGCGGGCGGCGGTGATGATGCCGGCAAGCCCGGCCAGAAGTCCGGCAATCGCATAGACCTTTACCAGATGTGCCTCGACATTGATGCCGGAGACGCGTGCTGCCTGCACATTGGCGCCGATCGCATAGGTGAACTTGCCGTAGCGCGTGTAGCGCAGCACGATATGGAAGATCAGCGCGACAAGCAGGAAGACGACGACGGGCCAGATGCCGGTGCCGATAAAATTGAACTGATCGGTGAGGCCGGAGACCGGTTGCCCCTTCGTGTACAATTTCGACAGGCCGCGGGCCGATACCATCATGCCAAGCGTCGCGATGAACGGCGGAATCTTGGTTTTCGTGATGAGCTGGCCGTTGACGTAACCGGCGGCAAGGCCGATCAGCAGGCCGATGCCGATCGGAACGAAAAACGGCATATCGGTCAGCGCTGGATAAAGCGCCCGCGCCCAGGTCGAGGACTGTGCGAAGCTCGCCGCCACCATGGCGGTCAACCCGACGACGGAGCCCGATGAAAGATCGATGCCGCCGGTGATGATGACCTGCGTGACCCCGACCGAGATGATGCCGATCACGGAAACCTGCAGGATCATGATCTTCAGGCGCTGCACATTGAGCAGAAAGCTCTGACCGACGAAGATCCAGCCGAGGATTTCGCACAGGAGCGCAATGCCGATCAGCACCAGGAAGATGCCGAGTTCCGGCGGGACGCGGCGGCGCCTGGGACGCGTCACTGACGGTGCGGTCGCCTCTGCAACTTTGCTAACCATGGTTCAGTCCTCCCTTGCGATGATTGGCGGCGTCACTGCGCGGCCAGTTCCATCACCTTCACTTGAGTTGCTTCCGCACGATCGAGAAAACCGGTCACCCGTCCCTCATGCATCACCATGATGCGATCG
Organism: Rhizobium cerradonense; assembly: GCF_030182455.1. Classification (NCBI taxonomy): domain Bacteria; kingdom Pseudomonadati; phylum Pseudomonadota; class Alphaproteobacteria; order Hyphomicrobiales; family Rhizobiaceae; genus Rhizobium; species Rhizobium cerradonense. The sequence continues at coordinate 111,960 of NZ_JAQJCK010000004.1, read as the reverse complement.
CTCATGCCGAGAACCTCCGGCATCTCCGACGAAATCATGATGACAGCGACGCCGTTACGCGCCATTTCGGTGACCAGGCGGTGGATTTCCGCCTTCGCGCCGACATCGATGCCGCGGGTCGGCTCGTCCAGGATCAGGATGCGCGGATTGGTGAGCAGCCAACGGCCGATCAGCGCTTTCTGCTGATTGCCGCCGGAAAGATTTTCGATGCGCTCGTCAAGGTTCGGCGTCTTGATGCGCAGCTTGCGCGCCATCTCCTCGCAAGTCGCCTCCATCGCGCCCTCCTGCACGAAGCCGGCCCGCACGAACTTGTCGTGCAGCACGGCGACCTGCATGTTCTCGAGCACACTGAGGATCAGCAGACAGCCGGTATCCTTCCGGTCTTCCGTCAGGAACGCCATGCCGTGCCGGATTGCCGTCGCCGGCGAGGAGATATCGACCTTCTTGCCGAAAAGCTCGATCGTGCCGGACGAAGCCGGCGTCACGCCGAACAGCGCTTCGGCGACATTCGAACGGCCGGAGCCGACGAGACCCGCGACCCCCAAGATTTCGCCGGCCTTAACATCGAAGGAGACATCGGAAAACACGCCGTTCAGGGTGAGCCCCTTGACGGAAAGGACGGTGTCGCCGATCGGCACCTCTTCTTTCGGGAACATCTGGGTGATCTCGCGGCCGACCATCATGCGGATAATGTCGTCGCGGGTGACGTCGGTGGACGTATGCGTGCCGATATATTTTCCGTCACGGAACACCGAGAATTCATCGGCGATCTCGAACAGCTCGTTCATTTTGTGGGTGATGTAGACGATGCCGATGCCCTGCGCGCGCAGATCGCGTATGATCTCGAAGAGATGCGCCACTTCGCGTTCGGTCAGCGCCGACGTCGGCTCATCCATGATCAGCACGTCGGAATTATAGGATACCGCCTTGGCGATCTCGACCATCTGGCGGTTGGCGACCGAAAGCTCGCGCACCTGAATTTCCGGATCGATGGTGATGTTCAGGCGGCGAAAGAGCTCGTCGGTCTTCCTGTTCATCTCGGCATGGTCGACGAAGCCCAAGCGGTTCTTCGGCTCGCGACGGATCCAGATATTCTCGGCAACGGTCATGAACGGCATCAGGTTGAGCTCCTGATGGATCATCGCAATGCCGTTTTCCAGCGCATCCAGCGGAGACTTCAGACGAATCTCGACGCCCTTCAGGCGCACTTCGCCCTGATCCGGAATATAGATGCCGGCTAGAATTTTCATCAGCGTCGACTTGCCGGCGCCGTTTTCGCCCATCAGCGCATGCACGGTGCCGCGCTTTAGACGGAAGGAAACATCATCGAGGGCCAGCACGCCCGGAAATTCCTTGCGAATGCCTTCGGCACTCAGCAGATAGGCGGCATTGGGGACCGCGCCGCTGGCGCGCACCGCAGCCATGGTGGATGGGCTCACAACCATCTTTTCCCTCCCGGGAGCTGTCGGAATTTGGGGATGCGGGCTGTTGCGCCCGCATCCGTCGCTAACAGCGCTCTGTTAGTTCTTCTTGACGAAGTCCTTGACGTTCTGGGGCGTCACGAGCTGGAAGGGAATATAGACCTTCTTGTCGACCTTATCACCCTTGGCAAGCTTCAGCGCGGCATCGACCGCACCCTTGCCCTGACCGGCTGCGTCCTGGAAAACGGTGACGTCGAGGTCGCCGGCCTGCATGGCCGCCAAGGCGTCCTGCGTGGCGTCGACACCGCCGATGACAACCTTATCCATCGACTTTCCGGCTGCCTTCAGCGCCTGAATGGCACCGATCGCCATTTCGTCATTGTTGGAAATGACGGCATCGAATTCCAAACCGCTGGAGAGCCAGTTGGTCATCAGGTCGGAGCCCTGGGTACGCTGCCAGTTGGCAGTCTGTTCCTGAACGATCTGGATGCCCTTGCATTCGTCGGTGGCGAGAACGTCATGCACGTCCTTGGTACGCATGCGGGCTGCCTGGTTCGACAGTTCGCCCATCATGACGACGGCCTTGCCCTTGCCCTTCAGCAGGCGGCAAACTTCCTTGGCTTCCAGCGTGCCGGATTCCTGCTCGTTGGAAGCGACGAAAGCCTGTTTATCCGGCAGGCTGTCGACGTTTGCCGGTTCGCGGTTGACGTAGATCAGCGGAATTTTCGCATCAGCAGCGAGCTTCGACATGGCAGCCGTGGCATCCGTGTCGACCGGGTTTACGATGATGGCATCGACCTTACTGGCGATGAAATTCTGGATTTGGCTCTGCTGCTTGGCGACGTCGTTCTGGGCGTCTTCGACCTGCAGCGTCACACCCTTCATCGTCTTGGCATAGTCCTGCATGCCGTTGCGCAGAACGGTCAGGAAGTTGTCGTCGAACAGCGCCATCGACACGCCGATGTTTTCGGCATGGGCCGCAGTCGACAGCAGAAGCGCCATCGCGGAGCCCAGAATGAGTTTTCTCATGATTTTTCCTCCCAATTGCGGTGTCCGGCCACACCCCTCCTGAACGCCGGAGCCCTCGGTTTCGACCGCAGGGCCAACAATCCCGAGCTGCCATCTCCCATAACGGCACCTCAAAAAACGGAACAAACAAACCGTAAAATCCCATCTTCGGAATATTTATTCCATTTTTCCGTAAAAACGTCAACACTATTTTGTAGCCGCGCCGACGGAACCGGCGATCGACGCGCGATAGGGAATTTTTGGCCCAAAAAGGCTGTAAAAGCTGACGATCGAGCATACATGTGGGCCGCTCACCCTGATGGAACGGACATTCCATCGACACTCGAATGACGTAAAATACCGTCGACCTCAGGCCGAAGCCACCGACTGACAATGGAGAACCAGCATGCCCTCGATGTACCGCTTCTCAGTCCCCGTCTTTCAACGCGGCCTCGCGAATCTTGCGACCTATCTCGACGCGATCGAGGCCTATGCGGCGGAAAACGGCACCGATCCGAACGAACTTGTCGGCGCACGCCTCATTGACGACATGCTGCCGCTCTCCGGCCAATTTCAACGCGCCACCGACAGCGCCAAACTCGCTATCGCCCGGCTGACGGGCATTGACGCGCCGCGCTTCGAAGACAACGAAACCACCGTTGCAGAGCTGCGCGAACGCGTGAAGAAGACGGAGGATTTCCTGGCGACGATCACGCCGGAGACGATGCAAGGCACCGAGAGCCGCGAAGTGACGATCGCGCCCGGCGGAAACAAGATCGTGTTCAGCGGCGAGGATTATCTCGCAAGCTTCGCTCTGCCGAACTTCTTCTTCCACGTCACCACAGTGCACGACATTCTGCGCAGCCGCGGGCTGCCGGTCGGCAAGATGACCTATCTCGGCCCGTTTGCCCGATAGCCTGCTATTTAAGCTGGATCAGGGCCGGCGCGATACCGGCCCTTTTTCCGTCAGTTCGGTATAGGCGAGTGTCTGATCGAGATGCTCGGCCCTCAGCGACAGCAGCTTTTCGGCACAGGCAAGCCGAGTTGCCGCATAATCCGGGTCATCGGCGAGATTGGAGAGCTCCATCGGATCATTCGCTAGGTCGAACAGCAAGGGCGGCAGGCCGGTGAAGTGGACGTATTTGAAACGTTCGTCCCTGATGACGGCGAGATTGCAGGCATTCGACCTGAGGCCGAGATGCCGTTCCGCCTCGCCGTTAGCGATATCGCGGAAATCGAACTCCCAGAAGGCCGCATCGCGCCACCGCTCCGGCTCCGCGCCCTCCATAAAGGGCAGAAGCGTCTCACCGTCGAGATGATTGTCGGGCACGAGACCCAGGCGATCGCAAAGCGTCGGGAAAATATCGGCGGCGCTGGTGAAACGCTCCACCTGCCGGCCGGTACCGCCAGGCTGCCCGGGATCGCGGATGACCAGCGGGATATGATAGCTGCCATCGAAAAAGCCGCCCTTACCCAGCATCCAGTGATCACCCATCATTTCCGCGTGGTCTGACGTGAAGACGATCAGCGTATCGTCCCAGGCATCCGCATCCCTCAGCGCCTGCCAGATCCGCCCGAGCTGCGCATCCACTTCGGCGATCATGCCGTAGTAGGTGGCGCGGATCGCTGAGAGATCCTCAGCCGTCCAGTCGCTCGCAGGCCCCTCGCCGCCATGGATGAAGCCGCCCTTGCCGATCAGCGGGATGGCGAAGGCGAGAAAGGGATGTGCCGCCAACTCTGCCTGGCGGTCGGCAGCGCGCGCAAAAGCCGGTCCGTCGCTTGCGGCAAACATGCGGTTATAGGGTTCAGGCACCGAAAACGGCGGATGCGGCCTGAGGAACGAGACATGCGCGAACCAGGGCTCGTCCTGTTCGCCGAGCCAGCGAATGAATTCGCCGGCGAGAAAAGCCGTCTGCGTCTCATCCTTGGAGTAAGCCGGCGCGGCATTGGAGATGTCACCTGGCTTCACGCCGACGGGGATGTGGATATCACGGCTCGTCGCCCCCTCATGCCCCTTCGAGCGCAGCCATGAAAGCCATTGCTTTTCATGCTCCGGCAGAAGCTGGCGCACGCTGAAACCGGGAAGTACGCCCTCATAGGTCGTCAGATGCGGATCGTTGGGGTCCATGCCACGCGGATCCGGCGCCGTATCGGTATAGCCGAACAAGGTCGGATCATAGCCGGCGCGGCGGGCGGCAAGCGCCAGGTTGTCGAAACGCACATCCAGCGGCGAACCATTGCGGCAGACGCGATGGTTCATCTGATAAAGGCCGGTATAAAGCGTCGCCCGCGCCGGCGAGCAGGGTGCTGCTCCGGCGAAATGCCGGCGGAACAACACACCGTCGCGCGCCAGAGCGTCGATATTGGGCGTCTTCACGCAGGGGTGACCGACGGCGGAGAGACAATCGCCCCGCCATTGATCAGCCGATATCAGCAATACATTCGGGCGCTCGCTCGAAGCCCGACGCTTAATGCTGATTGGATTTGGCATGCCAATTCCAGGCGGATTCGATGATCCGCGACAGATCATATTTCGGCGACCAGCCGAGAATATCGCGGGCCTTGTCGTTATTGGCCACCAGCGTGGTCGAATCGCCTTCGCGGCGGCCGACATATTCGACGGGGAAAGGCCGGTTCGACACCGTCTCGATCGTCGACAGCAATTCCTTGACCGTCGTGCCCGTACCCGTGCCGAGATTGAGCGCGACCGATTCGCCGCCGCGCAGCAGATATTCCACCGCCCGGACATGCGCATCCGCCAGGTCGAGGACGTGGATATAGTCGCGCACGCAGGTGCCGTCGCGTGTATCATAGTCGCTACCGAACACCTTGAAGCCCTGACGGCGGCCAAGCGCCGCATCGATCGCCAACGGGATGGCATGGGTTTCCGGCGTATGCCACTCGCCGATGCGCCCTTCGAAATCGGCACCGGCCGCATTGAAATAGCGCAGCACCACGGAGCGCAGGCCCTTGTATTGATCATAATCGGCAAGCGCCTGCTCGACGATATATTTGGTGCGGCCATAGGGATTGATCGGCACCTGCCGGTGGCTTTCATCCAACGGAACGCTCTGCGGCAGGCCATAGGTCGCGCAGGTGGATGAAAATACGAAAGCCCCGATGCCGGCCGCCTGCGCCGCCGACAGCAGCGTCAGCGTGCCAATGACATTGTTCTCATAGAAGGAGACAGGATCCTTGACCGACTCGCCGACCTCGATCAGCGCCGCGAAATGCAGGATGGCGGCTGGCTTGTATTTCGCCAAGACCTCGTCGAGCCGAGCCCGATCCCGGATATCGCCCTCTTCCGCCGGACCCCATTTGACGAATTCGCGATGACCGTTGGAAAAATTGTCGTAGACGACGGGCTGAAACCCCTTATTCGCCAGATCCAGACACGTATGCGAGCCGATATAGCCGGCTCCCCCGACCACCAGAACCGTTTCTCCTGCCATGACCATCCCTTCTCAAAGACTGACTGCTCAAGCACGCAGCGTCGCGCTCGAATCCCCGCGTAGAGTTAGAGACCTGTAGATCAGTTGCAAGACCAGAAAAAGACGGGAGCTCTGCCAGCTCTAACGAAGAGCATCAGAATGGCCTATGCCGGCTTTGCCTGCGGCTTGCTTGCATGAAATAGGATTCCGACCAGCGCCATAACCGGCGGCACGAGGAAGCATTCCACGCCGGCGAACATGAAAAGCAGGGCCGCCGCGGCGCAGCCGCAGGCAAAACCGCCGACCGCAGCACCCATCCGGCCGAGTCTTGCCTTGATGGTGGCTTTCGCCTCTGGGGTGGTTCCTAGCAGGAGGTCGGCGATATCGATCATGATCTGCGTCGTCGTGCCCGTCATCAAAGTCGTCGGCGGCGCGGAGGCAAGATGGATGCGATGCAAGGCATTCTGGATAGCCATGGCTGAAACCAGCGTCATTCCGGTGAGGATCGCCTGCCAACCGTCGCCGCTGGGGAAGGGGCCGAAGCTGATGGCAAAGATGGCCGCAAGCACGAGCAGCAGGAATTTCAACGTCAGGATTATCCGCAACACCGGCAATTTGCGTCGAGATAGATCACCGCCCAACAGATGGGCGAGAATGACGACGATGCAGAAGACCGGCAGCGCCAGCAGCTTGGCAATCGCACCCGAGGTTCCCAGTACCATGGAAGCGCCGAAGGTAACGAAATTGCCGGTGACATGTGCGGTGAACAGACCGTGCAGGGCAAGGAATCCGGCAGTGTCGACATAGCCGCCGTTGATGCTGAGAAGGGTCGGCAGGCTCGGCTTCATCGGCTCCTCGCTCATTTCGATCGGCTCCGACCTTATCGCGCCATATAGCCGCCGATGTCGAGACGTTTGCGCGTCTGCCGATCAAAGCACCGTATTTCTTGCCAATCGGCAGGCCCGTAACATGTTGCAGACCGAGGTTGTATACCCTTGCCTGATTGGGTTGTGCTTTGCTAGCTTTCGGTTCAGAGGGTGGGGCATCGGTTCATGATTTTTGCAGTTTTATGGCATCTTGTACGTGGCGCCGCTAACGCTTGTCGGCTTGGAGCCATAGCGGGATCGGCACTCTTGGGGCTGGCGACTGTTGCTGCGGCCCAGGTGCCCGGCGCACCCATGCAATTCATGCTCGTTCATGCCGATCCCAGCTCCGGCAACTGTCGGCCCGAGGGCTGCGTGGACTGGATCGCGGCGGAAGGCATGATCGATGCGAGATCTCCTGGCGATCTGCGCAAGCTCCTCACTAGCATCGGTGACCGGAAACTGCCCATAATCGTCAATTCGCCCGGCGGAAATGTAGCGGCTGCGATGGAAATGGGTGAGATCATCCGGAAGCGCGGCCTGTCCGTCGCTGTGGGCGGCACGAGGCTCCAGTCCTGTCCAAGCGGCCAGCCGCTCTGTGGCGATGGCTGGCGGGCCGGCGCGAAGGGCATGGTTTATTCCGCCGGCGCCGAATGTCTTTCGGCCTGCCCTTTCGTACTGGCAGCCGGGGTTAGACGCGTCACCAGTCCCTTCAGCATCGTGGGTGTCCATCAGGTCAGGACAACCTTTGATCAGGAGCGGATAATCTATCGGGAGAAATATCAGGTCGTTAACGGCAAGAAGCACATCATCAGTCGCCAGGAGGTCAGTCGCAAATTTGTCGGACTGTACGATAGCACGAAGCTGTCGAAATCGCTGCGATCGAAGATTCTCACCTATTTCAAGGAAATGGGCGTCGATCGGTCGATCCTCGATATGGCGATGAGTGCCGCGCCAAGTTCGATACGGCTCATTACGCCGGATGAAGCAATGAAAATCGGCCTACTGACCGATAAGGTTTCCGCCGACGACTTAGTCAAGGCCGGCGCTTGCGCAGTCGGTCAGCCATTTTCGGCCTGCGTCGCGCCCATATCCACGGATTCAACGGCTCTTCTTGCCAATCCACCCTTTGCGGATTGGCAACTTAGCCCCGTGCAGGATTACCTTCCATCCTTTGCGACACCGAACAGCCAGACACAACAAAGTAGCGGCTGCGTCCGCGAGCCAAAGGACTATACGCCACGTTCAGCCTCAAGATCGGCGATTTCGTCGGAGATTTCCGTGATGCGTTGCCGGAGCTCCGCCTCGGTGCCGTCATCAACCTCTCCCTCGCCGAAACAATAGCGTGCTATATGCAGCTCGAGCTTGGACTCCAGCTCCGAGCGCCTGGCGTATAAATGGGCAAGATATGTGTTACGCATTGCGAACCACGCATTCCGAGAAATATGTCTCTGAATACTAAAATAGGTACGCTGCGAAGGGTTTCGATAGGGAGCGCCGCGACCTTTTGGCCTGCCGCGGCGATTTGAGAATGAACCGCCGGCGCTTATTTGCGCACGGGGATCATCCGGACAAGCACGCGATCCCGAAACACGTAATGGTGCCCAAGGGCGGCGGCGGCGTGAATTCCCGCAACGGCGATGATTGCCCAGGCGGTGTAGTCATGCAGTTCACCCATCACATGCCGTGTCGGCTGATCGAGGACGATCAAGGGCGGCACCGAGAACAGGCCGAAGAAGCTCGGTTCGTTGCCCGAGGCCCAGATCATCAGGAAGCCATAGGACACCTGCGAAATCATCAGTGCATAGAGAGCAAGGTGGGCAAGCGTCGCCACCGCATGCTGAAGCCCGGAGACCGCCGGGGCCGTGCGCCGGTGGGTCGCAATGCGCCAGACGATGCGCAGGATTAGGACGGCCGCAAGCAGAATGCCGAGCGAGATATGCACGAAGATCAGATCCCCGCGAAGCGGCGTCCCACGGGCTACGAAGCTTCGCGCCTCGGCCAATGTGAACATGGTCAGCACCAGAAGAGCCGTCAGCCAGTGGAACGTGATGGTGACATGGTCGTAGCGGGCTGCCCGCGCATCCGCGGCAGCCATATTGAAATTACTCATGATTTGCGGTCTCCTTGGGAGGAACAAGCAGCAAACACGTGAGGTTTCCTTTTTATTCGGCTGCCTTAAGAAGACAGGCGGCTTGCAACGGCGCCCCGCCGATGCCTCTCTTGCAAAGCCTCCGCCCGATCGTCACATTGATCTGACTTGCGCCTGAATTGACGTCTCCTAACAAAGATTTGCGCTGACACGCCGCTTGGGTTTGGGCTAATTCAGGTCGATTGTTCGAGGTGGATTGTGTTGAGCGAAAAAATTGCCGTCATTGGCCTGGGTTACGTCGGATTGCCTGTTGCGATCGCGCTCGCCGGAAAATTTTCCGATGTGGTCGGCTTCGATATCAAGCCATCCCGCATTGCCGCCCTGAAAGCCGGGGAAGACGACACGCGCGAGGTGTCGCCGGCCCGCCTGAAGGAAAGTGGCCTCCGCATCAGCAGCGACATTCATGACCTGCAGGACCGTGACATCTTCATCGTCGCCGTTCCGACGCCGATCGACCGCAATCGGCAGCCGGATCTGCGGCCGATGATTGCCGCCTCGCGTACCGTCGGCCTGGCTTTGAAGAAGGGCGGCATCGTCGTCTATGAATCGACGGTCTATCCCGGCGTGACGGAAGAGGTCTGCGGCCCCGTGCTTGCCGAGGTCTCGGGCCTGCGCCAGGGCGAGGATTTTCACGTCGGCTATTCACCGGAGCGGATCAACCCCGGCGACAAGGAGCACACGTTCGAACGCATCGTGAAGGTGGTCGCCGGCGACAATGAGGAAACGCTGGAAAGGATCGCCGCCGTCTATGGCGCCGTGGTCGAGGCCGGCATTCACCGCGCGCCTAGCATCAAGGTGGCGGAGGCCGCCAAGGTGATCGAAAACACCCAGCGCGACCTCAACATCGCCTTGATGAACGAGCTGTCGATCATCTTCGAGAAGATGGATATCCGCACCGCCGACGTGCTGAAGGCGGCCAGGACCAAATGGAATTTCCTGCCCTTCACGCCCGGCCTGGTCGGCGGCCACTGCATCGGTGTCGATCCCTATTACCTCACCGCCAAGGCCGAGGAACTCGGCTATCATCCTGAAGTCATCCTCTCCGGCCGCCGTATCAATGACGGCATGGGCGCCTTCATCGCCCAGAAACTCATCAAGATGCTGGTAGCGGCGCAAAAGCCGATCAATGGTGCCCGGATCGGCATCTTCGGGCTGACCTTCAAGGAAAACGTGCCTGATCTGCGCAACAGCCGCGTGCCCGACATCATCCGCGAACTACACCAATTCGGCCTTGAGCCGCTGGTGCACGACCCCATGGCCAGCCATCACGAGGCGGAAGAGGAATATGGTGTGCGGCTGGCGGCGCTCGATGATTTCGGCAAGCTCGACGCCCTCGTGCTTGCCGTGCCGCACAAATCCTACCTGAGCGACGGTGCGGCGCAGATCCTGAATCTGTTGGGCGAGAACGGCGTGGTCGTCGACGTGAAGGCTGCCCTTGAGCAGAACAACCCTCTACTCAACGGCCACGCCGTCTGGAGCCTGTGAACGACAGTCAGTGATCCCTCTCGGCTGCGGCGACTGTCTGCCGCAGGCCGTCATCGACCGAATAGGGCGGCGACCATCCGGTAATTGCGATCGTTTCGCCGATATCGACCTGCAACGAACCGAGAAGGCGTTGCGCCGCCGCACGGCGCCCGAGCAGCGCCGCAAGCCCTTCCAACAGGCGCGGCGGTACGGGCAGCAGGAAAGCTCTGCGCCCCATTGCCGAGGAGAGTTTGCCTATCAGCTCGCCGATGGAAAGATCCGCGCCATCGCTAATCAGGAACACTCGATTTCCCACATCGGCATGGCTGATGCAAAGCAGGATGAAATCGACGAGATTGCCGACGAACACTAGGGATCTCCGGTTTGCGACCAGGCCGAAAGGCCAAGGCAACGGCCGCTTAGCCCATTTCATCAAGCTCGCGAAATTCGCCTTCACCCCAGGGCCATAGACGAGTGGCGGGCGGATGATGACGACATCCATGTTCGTCTCCTTGCCGATAGCAAGGAGCGCCTCCTCCGCCTCCCGCTTCGACTGCCCGTAGGGGTCTTCCGGATGCGGCGTATCGGACGCGGTAAACGGCTTGCCGGGCGCGGTCGCCTCACCATTGACCTTGATCGAACTCAAGAAGATGAAGCGCTTTACGCCGGCCTGCGCCGCCTGCCGCGCCAAGTTGACCGTGGCGTCGACATTGACAGCGCGAAAGGCCGCAAGCGGGTCGGCCGCGGTGTCGTTCATGACATGGACCCGCGCCGCCAGATGCACGACCGTTTCGACGTCGACGAGCGCATTGGTCCAATCCGTCCCGCCATCGATCGTTCCCAGCGCCAGAAATCCCGGCCTCGGGGTACGGCTGACCGGTCGATAGGCCATCTGTCGCCGCGAAAGCTCGGCGCAAAGCGCCTGCCCGACAAAACCCGTCGCGCCCGTCACCAGGATCATGCCTCTGCTACCCCTCGTTCTGCCCGGTTTTTACTCCCGCCATGCTTTGCACATTCCCTTTGCAGGGAACAAGCCCGGCAAAATTCGTGATGAGGGCGATTGTGAACAAGTCCGTGATATGAGATGCACTCCGCAGAAAGCCCTTATCGGCGCAATTGAGACACGAGCACCGGCAGAACCAACGGAAACGATGCCCTATACCATTGCCAAGCGCCTTTTCGATTTCCTGGCCGCCCTCGGCGCAGCCGTGGTCTTTTCCATCCCGATCCTGATCGTCGCCATCGCCGTCCGGCTGACCTCCCGCGGCCCCGTACTCTACTGGTCGGACCGTGTCGGCCGTGAAAACAGGATTTTTCGCATGCCGAAATTTCGCAGCATGCGGACCGACACCCCGGCGGTTGCCACCCATCTGCTGAAGGACGCCAACGCCTATCTGACGCCGATCGGTTCCTTCCTGCGCAAATCCAGCCTGGATGAACTGCCGCAGCTCTGGTGCATCCTGAAGGGCGAGATGAGCATCGTCGGCCCTCGCCCGGCCCTCTTCAACCAGCATGACCTGATTGCGCTGCGTACCGAGCGCGGCGTCGACGCCCTACCGCCGGGCCTAACCGGCTGGGCGCAGGTCAACGGCCGCGACGAACTGCCGATCCCGCAGAAAGTGGCTTTGGACGAAGACTATCTGCGCCGGCGCTCGTTTCTTTTCGATCTGAAGATCATCGTCCTGACGGTGCTGAAAGTTCTGCGCAGTGATGGAGTGACGCATTAACGGGACGGCGATATCAAAGGTTTTGATATCATAAACAGAGCACGCAAAATGCCGGTCACCAAAATGCCGTATTCCTGCCCGCTTGCGACCTTACTGGCAACGGACACCGGCTGCTGGCTGAAATAGGAACAAAGGCGGACGCACTATTGGCACAGTTGCAGACGAATAAACCACCCGTCGATCTCGCGTCCGGAAACAATGCCGGCGAACTGGTGCCCGTCGTCCTGCCGCAGCGCCTGATCATCCTGGGCAGCTTGCTGTGGCTGGTGATCATTTCGCCGCTATTCATCGAAAGCGCCGCCTATCGGTATGTCGCTCCGTTCCTCGCGCTCATCGCCCTCCACTACTACCGGAAGGCGCTGGTGCGCCCAAGCACCAACTGGCTTGGTTGGCTGTGCATGGGTTGGGGCGCCTACGTGCTCATCCGCTTTGTCGCCATCTTCCTCATGACCCCTGAGCATTCGATCGGCGCGTCCGACTGGCTCTATGCCTATCCGTTCTTTTTTCCGATCCTTGGCGTCGCCTTCTTGCTCTACGAACCGGTGCTGGAAAAAATCATCGCCGCAGTTTTTGCCGTCGTGCTGATCATGTTGATCGCGACGCAGCACTTCCGCGACGTCTTTGCCGGCGAAACGGTGCGCCCGCTGATCATGAACAATCAGATTCACGGCGCGGTCGCCTGCGGCCTGATCCTGATCCTCACCGCTTTCTGGCTGCTGCATTATCTGACGGACAAATCCAGCAGTCGTTTGATCGCCCGCTTCGCCTACATCGTCTCGCCGTTGATTGCCATTCTCTGTCTGATCGCCATCTACGGCGCCAAGTCGAAGGGCGTCTGGCTGGCGCTTGCCGCCACACTGCCGGTGCTGGGATTGGTGACCTTGACCTATCTACGCTTGAAAACCGGCCTTATCGTCGTCGCCTGCACCGCGGTGCTTCTGCTGGCCGGCGCCTATGCGGTGCGGCACAATATCGAAAAGACCGCCGGCCCGACGGTGTCTTCCACCATCGAGATGATCGACAACATCACCAAGAGCCAAAATCTCGGTGACGCCGTGTCGAGCACGATCACCTCCGATACCACGCCCTTTGCCATGGACGCACGGCTGCAGCTCTGGTCGAACGGCTGGGAACTGTTCTCCTCCGCGCCAATCTTCGGCTGGGGCGGCCAATGGGTGGAACGCTGGAAGCACACGCGCTATGCCAACGTCCAATACACGCTGCTGCACAACGGCTATCTCGAGATGCTGGTGCGGCACGGCTTGTTCGGCGGCCTTGTCATGACGGTCATTCTCACTGGGCTCATCGTCAATGTCTGGCGTGCCCGTAAGGCGGGCCTCATACCGCGCACCGCCTGGCATGCCTATGCCGTCAGCCTATTCTTCTTTTCATTGACGCTGCTCAGCAACTCCAACAACCGCCTCGCGATCGGCGAAAGCTTTGCGTTGACCAGCTCCGCCTTCGCCTGTTGGTGCAGCATCCGCTTGAGCGGGGGACGCCTGCTGATACCGGCGAAAAAACAACAGGCAGAGGCCGTCAGCGCCTGATCATGAGCGGGTCGGCGCGGCAACCCTGCGGTCGACGAGCCCCTTCAGCGCTTTCTTTCCATTGAGCCGGAAGACGTTTGACCGAGCAGTCTTTTGTAGAGCGCTGCATAGGCATTCCCCATCCGCTCTGCGGTAAAGCATTCTTCGTATCGCAGGCGGGCCCCTGCGCCCAAGGACGCTGCCGCTTCAGCATCGTCCACAAGCCGTCTCATCGCCTCCGCGAGCGCCGGCGGATCGTCGGGGCGCACGACATAGCCCGTTTTGCCATTTTGGTTGACGAAACTCGTCCCCGTGCCGATTTCGCAGGAAATCATCGGCTTGCCGAACATTGCGGCTTCGACGAGTGAAAGGCCGAATGCTTCCGAGCGGAGGTTGGAAGGGAATGCGACCCCGGTGCATAGTTCGAGAAGAGCGGTCTTATCGGCATCCGGCAGCGCACCCAAAAAGAAGACGTTTTTGAGATTGTTCTGCTGCGCATAGGCCTTCAAGGACGCCTCCATCGGACCTTCGCCGACGATGACGATATCGCTGGCTGTCTGTCGCGCCGCCTCAAGAAGGATGTGAACGCCCTTGTAGTAGCGCAGCACGCCGACGAAGAGGAAAAACGGCTTGGGAAACCGCGTGCGCCAACGCGCTTTATCCTCTTCACTCGCCCTGGGATAATCCGCCTCATCCAGACCGAGCGGGATGACGGCGGTCTTATCCTTGTAGCGCTGCAGGACCTCGCTCGTCGCCAGATAGTTCGGTGATGTCGCAACGATACTGTCAACGCTCGCGAGAAAGCGATGCATGACAGGCCCATAGAGTTTCAGCAGGAACTTCTGCTTCACGATGTCGGAATGGTAGGTTACGACCGTCGGCTTGCCGGGCGGGATGGCAAGATGGACGATGTCCATCATCGGCCACGGAAAATGATAGTGGACAATGTCGGCCTTCCGGCTCAGCTCTCGAAAACGCCCAAATGCCTCGCGCGAAAAGCCGGTGGAGGCGAATTCAAGATCAAGCTTCGCCTTGTGAGCCATATGGCCATCGAATTCGACGGCGTTTTTCTCCGGCGTTTTGCTGAGCGAGAGGACTTCGGACTGTATATCGTGTCCTGCGACGCCCTTGACGATCGCATGGATTGTCCGCTCGACCCCGCCGAACGTATCCGGCCAATATGTTTTGAAAAAATGTAGAACGCGCATGTCCCTCCTGTAGCGAGAGAAGCTGCGCAGGTCCATAACCGGTATCGCGCGAAGATCCGGATGTCAGATCATTCCTTCATACCGCAGCCAATCTATCATCTTCGGCAGCCTCGCGAGCCGCGCGGCGAATGCGGGATCAATCGAATATCTCGGCATCCGCCAGCAGCGGCTGCCGCTGATCCTTCCCGGAAAGCGTCAGATCGTCGATGGCGGATTTCCAATCGATCGCGAGCTCCGGATCGTCCCAGCGAATGCCGCGATCGCTCTCCGGAGCATAATAATCAGTGGTCTTGTAAAGGAATTCGACGCGGTCGCTCAAGGTCAGGAACCCGTGCGCAAACCCTTCCGGAATCCAAAGCTGGCGCTTGTTCTCCTCCGACAGAAGCACACCGACCCACTGGCCGAAGGTCGGGGAAGACCGTCTGATGTCGACGGCAACATCGTACACCTCTCCGATGACGACCCGGACGAGCTTGGCCTGAGCGCGTGGCGGCAACTGATAATGCAGGCCGCGCAGGACACCTTTCCCGGACCGGCTGTGATTGTCCTGCACGAATGTCGGGCTTAGTCCGGTCGCTGCTTCGAATTTTACCTGGCTGAAGCTCTCAAAGAAAAAACCGCGATCGTCGGCAAACACCGTGGGTTCGATGATCTTGACGTCCGGTATGGCGGTATCGATGGCTTTCATCTGTCTTTCCTGCTTCACTCAGCCCGCATTGGCGCGGCCGGCAGCGCGCGGCATCACCAAGCGCGTTGTTAAAATACCCGTTCCCGCAGCATCCCGAGAAGATACTGCCCATAAGCATTTTTCTTCAGCGGATCGGCCAGGGCCTCGACCTGGGAAGCGTCGATCCAGCGGCTCCGATAGGCGATTTCCTCGGGGCAGGCTACCTTCAGGCCCTGCCGGCTTTCGATGGTGGCGATGTAATGGCTCGCCTCCAGCATCGATTCATGCGTGCCGGTGTCGAGCCAGGCATAGCCACGGCCCATCGTCTGGACGTCGAGCTGCCCTGCCCTGAGGTAATGCGCGTTGACATCGGTTATTTCCAGTTCGCCGCGCGGCGAGGGACGTATGGACTTCGCCACATTGACGACATCGGCGTCGTAGAAATAGAGCCCGGTGACGGCATAGTGGCTCTTGGGGACTTTCGGCTTTTCTTCGAGGCTGATCGCACGCCCCTGCGAATCGAACTCGACCACGCCGTAACGCTGCGGATCCTGCACGTGGTAGGCAAAAACGGTGGCGCCGCCCTGCTTGTCGTTTGCTTGATGAAGAAGCTTGGTGAAATCGTGCCCGTAGAAGATGTTGTCTCCCAGCACTAGGGCGGACGGAGCACCATCGAGAAACGCCTCCCCGATGAGAAACGCCTGGGCAAGACCATCCGGGCTCGGCTGAACCGCATAGTCGAGCTTGATGCCCCACTGGCTTCCGTCTCTCAGCAACTGTTCGAAACGAGGCGTATCCTGCGGCGTCGAAATGATCAGGATTTCGCGAATGCCGGCCAACATCAAAGTCGTCAGCGGATAGTAGATCATCGGCTTGTCGTAGATCGGCAGGAGCTGCTTGCTGACGGCAAGGGTGGCGGGGTACAGGCGAGTCCCGGATCCGCCGGCGAGTATGATGCCTTTACGTGCTTTGTTCATTGTAGAAACGTCTCGTATCGAATTCGTCTTACAGCCAATCAACTCATTGATTACAAATCATAATTATGGAAATAAGCGCCTTCAATTGATGGCCCGTGCAAGCCTTTCAATCACCTCATTCACACCTTCCTGCCACGCGGGAAGACGCAAGTCGAAACAATCCGTCAATTTCGCGCAGTCCAGTCTGGAATTTTGTGGCCGCTTCGCCGGCGTCGGATATTCGGCGGTCGAAATCGGCTTGAGAGCATCGGGCGTCAGAGCAAGCTTGACGTTTTTCGCCGAAGCTTCGCGGACGATATGCGTGGCATAGCCATGCCATGACGTATTGCCCCCGGCGCTCAGGTGATAGGTGCCCGACACATCAGACGCATTCGGGCCACTGACGACCTCGATGATCCTGCGCGTGACATCCGCAATCAGCGCCGCCGAAGTCGGTGCGCCGACCTGGTCGGCAACGACGTTCAACGCGCTGCGCTCCTGCGCCAGCCGCAGGATGGTCTTGAGGAAGTTGTTGCCGTGATGCCCGTAAACCCAGCTTGTCCGCAAGATGACATGATTTGCGCCGGCAGCGCGCACGGCCTCTTCGCCCAGCCACTTGCTTTCACCATAGACCGACTGCGGATTGACCGGGTCGCTCTCCGCATAGGGATCGGCTTTCATCCCGTCGAAGAGGTAGTCCGTCGAATAGTGCAGGAGATAGGCGCCGTTATCGGCAGCCCAGCGCGCCAGCACGCCGGGCGCTGCGGCATTGACCGCCATCGCCTGCTCCCTTTCGCTCTCGGCGCGATCGACGGCCGTATAGGCGGCGGGATTTACGATGATCGCCGGCTTGTGCTCCCTGAGCACGGAGAGGATGCTCGCTTCATCGGCCAAATCCATCTCGGCACGCGTCGCGGCAATTATTTGGCCCAACGACGCCAGAGAACGCTGCAATTCGAAGCCGACCTGCCCATTGGCGCCGGTGATCAGAAGCGCGCTCACGCCTGAACCTCATACTGCTTGCCGACCCATTCGCGGTAAGCGCCGCTGGTGACGTTCCCCACCCAATCCTGATTAGCGAGATACCATTCGATCGTCTTGCGAATGCCGGTCTCGAAGGTCTCTTCGGGCTTCCAGCCCAATTCGCGTTCGAGCTTGCGGGCATCGATCGCATAGCGGCGATCGTGACCGGGCCGGTCCTTCACGAAAGCAATCTGGTCCTTATAGCGACCGCCGCCAGACTTGGGCCGCAACTCGTCGAGAATACTGCAGATCGTATGCACGACGTCGAGATTGGGCTTTTCGTTCCAGCCGCCGACATTATAGGTCTCGCCGACCTTGCCGGATTGAAGCACGCGGCGGATGGCGCTGCAGTGATCCCTGACATAGAGCCAATCGCGAATCTGCTGGCCATCGCCATAGATCGGAAGGCTCTTTCCCGCCAAGGCATTCAAGATCACCAGGGGGATCAGCTTCTCAGGAAAATGATAGGGGCCGTAATTATTGCTGCAATTCGTCGTCAATACCGGCAGGCCATAAGTATGATGCCAGGCCCGCACCAGATGGTCGGACGCCGCCTTACTCGCGGAATAGGGGCTGTTCGGTTCGTATCGATTGAGCTCGTTGAACGGCGCATCGTCCTTTGAAAGCGTGCCATAGACCTCGTCGGTCGAGACATGAAGAAAGCGAAACGCCTGCTTCTCGTCACCCGGCAGGCCGTCCCAATAACCACGAACCGATTCGAGCAAATTGAACGTGCCGACGACATTCGTCTGGATGAACTCGCCAGGTCCATGAATGGAGCGGTCGACATGGCTTTCGGCGGCAAAATTGACGACGGCGCGCGGCCTATGGGTAGCGAGCAGATCACCGACCAAATCGCGGTCGCCAATATCGCCATAAACGAACACGTGGCGATTATTGCCGTTCAATTCTTTCAGCGTGTCCAAATTGCCGGCATAGGTCAGCTTGTCGAGATTGATCACCGTTTCATCGAACTGATCGAGCCAATCGAGAACGAAATTCCCGCCGATAAACCCGGCGCCACCAGAAACCAGTATCGTCATTTCGCTTTTAGTCTCACCTAAAACTTTTAAATACAACTTCTAATGTACGTCGCGGTCGCCAGACCTATATTGCCAAGAAATATTGGCGATGGATGCCCGACTTGTACAACGTCCACAAACGTTTTTGGAAGCTCCCACTGCCAATTCGCTCACAGATTGTCTCGGTGTGTTGCGATTTCGCTCGCGGAAAGAGGCGATCGAGGCCGGCGATCAAAAAGTCGTATCGACGCCTTGCGGGCAGCCCGCTTGCAACATGCGTATGAACGCGGACAGTTTATGTCTGCGAACGAGGGCCTGTTGATTGGAAGCTTAGATTGGCTGGGAAACCTGGAGCCGGACTGTCGTTCCTAAAACCAGTTTACTTTCAATCCATTACTCAATGTCGCGTCAACAATGTGGGGGTAGTTTGTGGGGTTGTCAACAATGTTGACGAAGCGGTGTGCATGCGTTGCGTTCTGGGGTCTGCGCTCGGCCTAGTGATATTGTTTTTCGGAATGGAGGCGACTGAGCATATGGCATCGGCTATCCTTCGACTGCCATAGCGGCGGCGGGTTGAGCGCTGATGCGATATCCCTTGGTAACAATCTGATTTTCGACGGCATCGCCAAAGGAGCGCATGAGGGCGATGGTCCTGTCTGCGATGTCGTCGAGGTCTTCCAGCGCCACAAACGTGTTTTCGCCGTGTGCGATCTCGTTTCTGCGCTTCAAAAGCAAAATATCCAAGAAGGTTTCCGAACCCGAAAACGTATCGGCGGGAATGCCGCAAACGATACAGATGTCCGAAAGGACATCGGAGTTTAAATTTGCCTTTGTATTTATCAAATCTACGTTCGTCTTCGAAAAGCGTTTGTCCGCGGAGAAAAGGATCTCGTCGACCAGAGCGCATCGGTCCTTGATGCTTGTCTTTGTGACCGACAGCGCTGCAAGACGAGGGAGGAAATAATTCCGGAGAAACTGTGAGTTGAGTTCCGAGTATTGATACTTTCTCCTAGCGATGAATTCCATGTACCTCATGGCCGAAAATTTCGCGTAACCTTCCCAGTGCGCGTAACAAATCGTGACCAGAGCCCTGAGAAGGACCGTCTGAAGTGTTCGATCTGCCTGCTTGACTGCGTACTTTAGGTCTGAGATTTCCTTCAAGCGCCAGGTTCGGTCCTGTGTGATCTGATCACTGAATTCGTCTTCGGTGAAAGCCTTGCTCATGCGGCAAACCATTTCTCCCCAAAAGGTACCGTTCTCTGGATCCTCGTGGTGCCACGCATGCCTGGGGCCGTAATGCCTTTGACATCGTCTTGGTGCCAAAATAGCTTCAGTTGGTCCCTGACGAAGTCGACCGGACTCGCCTTGGCTTTTATGTGATCCAAGTTTTTCGCGATGCCAGCCGCGATCCCTTCAAGACCAACTAAACCGATTTTTCCTGTGAAATGGTCGGTATCCCAACGACGTAGGGCATCGGCGCCAGCAGCTTTGTCGAGTAGATTGAAAGCTTCGGTGATTTGCTTAACGGCTGACGTGCGATCTCCAGCCATAGCCAATTTGACGATACCCTCATCGATATATTCCTCGACGTCCAGCGTACCGTCGTACGGGACGTTGGTATGAACAAGGAAGCGTACAGCCAGTTCCATGTGGCGCTGCTTCGCGGCCTGTTCAGGGTTGACGTTCGTTACCCTCTGGAACACTTCTGTTTCTGCAGCCTCTTTTACGCCTGCAAAGAAATCCTTGTTCACCATGAGCATGATGCAGTTACGGAGTTCTTGTGCGTTCGCTTGCGTGCCTCCGGCGTTCAGTCGCTGAAAAAGGTCGAACTTCGTCTGATCGTCGCTCGGCCGCTTCAGGATCTCGACACCCAAGCGAGCTCGTCGGATCGCTATCTGATGGCTCTTGTCGATTGGATTTTGATCCTCCAGAACGACGTGCTCTATCCGATCAGACTTCTCCCAAACGCCGTTGTGAAGAGATGGAAGATATTTCGTGGCTTCAAGGATGGACGGGGGACGAAGGCTGCCGTCTTCTTCTCGAAGTTTTCCCATAAACTCAAGGATTGTCGATATCCGTTGGAGACCATCAATCAGCTCCCACGTTCCATCGTTTTTCTCGAAGACGAAGATTGAAGGCAACGGAATGCCTAGTAGAAGCGATTCGATCAGTTTCGACTTCTGCCCGATTTCCCACCTGAACATCCGCTGGAAATCGGGGTCGATGACGACTTCGTTATCTTCGTACATCGTAACGATTTCGCCGATAGACATCTGGTAAGCGTCAGTCTTGACGCTTCGCTGAGCCGCTTCGATTTCTTCAGTGAGCATTGGTTTCTCCATGTTGGTCAGGACGATAGCGGATTCAGGAGGCAGCCGGTAGTGGCTTAGTATCAGCGTTTTGCCGCATCGCCGACGCGCTGCAGCGTGCGGGCGAGGATATCATCCGGCCCGGCGGACTCACGCTGATACCTCGGTCACCCATAAACTCGTGGCGGCGCCTCGCGCATGCCCAGCAGCATAGTCGTCGAAGTGTTCGATCGTATCTCGGATCGCCTTTCCCCCAGGTCGATCTTCATTCACGGTGGCCCGATTTCCGCTTTGATGTAGTCAGCTAACGACTTGCCGGATGCAAGCACATCGCGGAGGAAGATCACCTTTCCTCCGCGTTCTTTTGCCGTTTTCAACGGACCGTTTTTTGATGGGTCTTCGTTTGTCAGTACCACCCAATGCATGGAGCGCGCGCCGAGCGCCACGTCGCCTTCGTTTTTGCCGAGTCGCTGGCGCGGCCTATTCGTTGTTTTGATCCGAGATTTCTGATCGTTGCTAAAGCCGAGTTCTTCGCGAGAAGCAAATCGCCCCTCATTGAAGCCGCCGACACGCGGGTCACGATCGCCAGAATTCGCTTCGGCAAAGCCGAAATAAGTATCCACGGTAACGCCGCGCTCAGCGATCGCGCGACTTGCAAAGTCCCGCTTATCGTTGGGCATCGGCAACATCTCTATCTCGCCTTCGCGGGTGATGCAGATGGAAAATTCGTCGGCTGGCAGCTCTTTTGCAAGGCCGAGGTCATGCGCAAGAAGGAAATCCCAAACGTTGTTATCCAGATAGACCGTGAGCGGCATAATATTTCCTCAAAGATGCAACCCGGCAGACGATATGCTTGCCGGGTCGCTCGTTGTTACTGGATACGCCGAACTTTGATGGGCTCTGGAAAGCCCTCGACCGTCATCAGATGGTGGGACCCATTCCTGACGATATGAACGCGCGGGCCGTAGCGGTAGGTATAACGGTATCTATACCCAATTTGCTGCCAGATTTGCCCGTTCATAAGTTTGTAGAGGACTTCATCTTCAGTTCCGTTGAAGTCACCGTCGATGCGGGTGTTGATGATCATGGCAAGCACCCGATTATTGAACGTCACGCTTGCTGCGGGCGACCTGCTCGCTGCCAGCGTGACGCTTTCCCTTCAGGACCTCGTTAACACGCCCCTGATTCACGCCGTAAGACGCGGCAATGGCGTGCTGATATTCACCGCCCCAATGTCGAAGCCATACCTGGACGGCATCATCAGAGGTGAGTTGGTAGGAAGAATTTTTCATTTTCCATGCCCTTAAAATTGGCCGGAAAACTTGACAGGGCGATATCGGCGCGTCAGTTTGCGCCTTGTAGCAATACCGATCCGCAAGCCTTCCGAGCCGTTGCGTTTCGTCAGAGAGCCGAGGCCTCGAACGCCTCGGCTTTCCTCTGCCGGTTCACGTACAGTGAACGATCGAAATTAAGTGTAAACAGGGCCGAATCGTCAAGGGTGGTTTTTTGTTACCCTTATGTTCTGTCATCTTGACAGTCGTAAAACAGCTTGTCGCTTTTATACTCTTCGCAGAAAAAATACCGTTGAATCAATATTTTATGAGAGAACGACTTTAACCAGTTGTTAATACTTTTATTTTCGGAAGATCCTGTGAATGTGTGGGATAACTGCTTTACTTGCGATCTTCTTAGGATAATTCCCCACGCATTTGATTTCTTTGTGCAGAGTTCGCCTGCGAATCGATCCGGCTCACGACAGCTTTCAGCGTCGCCCAGATTAGACCTGCTCATTCCATCCCACTTCATACAGGCGTAGCGCGTCACCCTTGAGCTTATTCGTGAGCTCTGTGATCAGCGTGCCCGCTCTAGCGTCATCATAAGCCGAAACCTCCTTCGCCTGATCCATGACACTTTCGAAGACGCCGGGAGAAAGACGAGCCGACAACCGAACGCCCAACACGCTCGGGAATATTTTCTCAAAGCTATCGCGGACTTCCTTCAACTCTGGCGCGAAGCTAATGTTGCTGAGCAGAAACTCTGGCCTCATCATAAAATGCGCGCCCCCGCGAGCCGCCGAAGCCAGCGCTCCGGCTCGTCGAACCTTGCCATCCTGCGTCAGCCACCATGTCTGGAAACCCCACTGGTTTCCCGGGCTGTTCTCTTTAGCCTCAACGCGTCTTCGGAATACACGGAGGATATGCAGAGCGTCATTGTACGCCAGCAACCTTCCTTCAACTTTCACGTTGCCGCTGGCCTTCTTCGTTTCGTAGATCCTTTCAGTAAGAATTTCGAGTTCAGATTGATCAATGCCTGCAACCATCTCCTCAGTTGTCTCATAGGTCATTTTGAAGCGCCGCGTGAAGTATCCAGCCAATTGTGATCTGGCTCTTAAGCTTCTGACATCTCCAAAATTCGCGAATTGTCCGATATAGGACCGCCATGACTCTGGTGGTGCAATTCCTTCTGCGGGGCTCAGCTTTGAGTATAGGTACGCTCGAATCAGTATTCGATCGATATACCCAACCAACTCAAACGGAATTTTATGCTCAACAGCTGCATAGTGATTTTCAAACTCAAGTATCTGTGCTCGAAGATGGGTCTCAACCTCCTCAACAACCTTCTCAGTCAGGATAAGTTCAGATCCGGCAGCTCTTAATATATCCAAAAGATTCGATGTTGTACGATCTGCTTGTGGAAGGTACTGCTCTGAGATCGACCTTATTATGAAGTCTGTACCTATGTACAGTCGAAACGATTTGGCGAGCGTTCTAAAATACTCGACAATCTTTGGTTCGTTCTTCAGTGTGAGCAATAAGATATAAGTTTTGCTAAGCTTTGATAGGTATTCTCGCTCTGCTTCACTGGCCTTGTAGAACGTCCCTCGCAAGATCATTAAGCAATAGCGTCTGATTTTACCTTTATCGGCCGCAGTGTAGTTGAGGCGATCAACCTCTTTCGAGACTATCTGCGCTACGTCCGTGTAGAGCTCATCGTCGCCGTCACCGTCAGTTACGAAGCGTGCCATTTGCAAACCTTGGCGCTCGAACACCCGCTCCAAGCTGGAATGACAGGTTGCGACGACCGCATCAGTTATAGCGTCGACGCCCTCCTCAGCTATGGACTTCAATCGCTCGGTCAGAACCGCAGAGACCTCAGATTTCAACAGATCATCGTCAGCATTTTCTACCGCGACGATCACACGTGTTTCATAAGGGAGACAGAATTTGTCATCACGGCGATACCACCGAATCTGGCGTCCGCCTGGAGCATCTTTGGACACCATTCGATTCAATCGGTCGTCCAGTACACCTCGTATAAACTGCCGTGCGGCGGGCAATGTTTCTTCGATCCGAGCCAATATTTGCGCGCGGCTCATCAGGATTCGTTTATCTGGGTCGGTGTCGCCAAGCGCCCATAAAATCAGGCTGTCTGCTATCGACTCCAGTAGGCCGCTCTTGTCCCGTCTATTATCAACCTCCTGACGGAGGAATACCGCAAGAGTGCGATCCACGTACTCTTCTGTTCTTTCGCCAACATCAGCCGTCCCCGGTTTGTAGAGGTACGCAATTGCTGGCTCTAAGTATGCTTGGAACGCTGCTTGAATGGATTGCGATGCGTTGATATTTACCTCGATGAACGCTGCGTCTCGAATCCGGATTTTGCAACCGAGCTCGTCAGAGAGGAGCTTTTCTTCTTTATCAATATCGGGAATGACCTGAGAAGATAGGTAGGTAAGTACCTTTGGAGCCCGTCCATATTCTCGTAGCCTCTTCACTGTTCTCCGGATTTTCGATCTCGTGGTGGCCTCCTTCGAAATTTGAAGGAAGCTTGATGTCTCCTCCTCGAAGAAAACCTCCGGCTCAAGCTCCGCACTCGTAGAGTCGAATCCTTCTGCTCCCCCATCGTGCATCCCACCTAGCGGGACGAACTCTCTGTCTTGCAGGGCACCGTAGAACGTCTGGCCGAATTTTTCAAAAGCCCAGGTATCAACTTCTGGAAGCGCTCGAAGTACCAATCGCGGATCGATCAAGGTCATCAGATTCTCTTAAAACAGCAGCGCCACGGGTCGGACGGCGGATGACATCGACATTATTTTTGGTTTCCGATTATATCAATGACGAACTTTAAGATGGGAACGCTCAGGTTGCATTCAGCGTGACAAGTAAGTGGGCTGTCGACGAGCTTGGCTGCCCGCACTTGACCGCTGCTCGCCGCTAGATGAGGATAAAAAAACGCCGCGTCATTGGGCTGGAACCCTCGGCGGCGTTTTAGGAATGCATTCTCATGATTGCCTGTGGCGACATTGATGTAAAGATCCCCTTGATGGCTCGGTGAGCCGGGGGCTGGGACATAGCCCAGCCCGGACAACAGAATCTCACACCCTACAGCGTCAACAAATTTGGCTCGATGGATTCGAGGATCGCTATGAGGAAGCGCAGCGGCTTGCCAGCCGGGAGCGCATCCGGAAAGCCGAGGAGCGTGATCGTCGAGACAGCAGGATATCGGACTGGGATCAGGCGATCTTCGCACGGCAGGCTGCCGAGCAGCGCGAAGTGGTGCGGCAACGACTGAGGCGTGGCTACATTCAGTCCGGCGAACGCCAGATCGGCGGCCGCTGGCGTAGCGGCGTTACGGAAATGGGACTCCGGTCTGAAGACAATGCGGTCCTCAAATATTTCGTGACGCTCGTGCCGAAACGCAGCAGTGCGCGGGCCTCGTGGGACAAGGCCCATCTGGAAAATCAGTGTCCGCAAAAAATACTCACCCTCGACTACCCTTACATCGAGTTGAACCGCGCGTTCATGGCGGCGCTGCGCGTGGACTGCGACGGCATATTCTCGACTCCTGCGGCATGTCTCGCGGCACTGACGGAGAAAGTCAGCGATGCCCGGATTCCATGTCTGCCGCACATAGTCGTTGCCGACCTGCTGACCGACGGGCGCTATTCCCGGCCGCATTTTATCTGGCTGCTGCCGCAAGGCTCGGCGGTCTGGCGGAGCGAGGATGAGCGCTGCCACCGAGGGCCGATCCGGCTGTTCGACGCCGTGGCGCGCGGTCTGGCTGCCGCGCTGCTGGATCTCGGCGCCGACCCCGCTGCTCCGACGATGACCGGACGCATGAAGAACCCGCTCAGTCCGTTCTGGCACACGCTCACGCCGAACGCCGATTGCTGGCCGACGCTGGCGGAATATGCGGACTATGTAGACACCAGCACCACCCGCGCGGTTCTGGTGCGTCAGGCTGCGGCGGTACAATCCGGGCTTGGACTGACAGCATCGAACGCGATCTTCGACGCGCTGCGCGAAGAAGGCCAGCGGCTCCTGGCCGAATGGCATTTCGGAGCCGATGCGCGGATGCGCGGCAGCCGTGCAGCGCTGGCCGATCACCTGCATGAGGCGCTGGCGGAATACGCCGAGAAGAGCGGTCTTGAGGACAAGACCGTCAGCTATGTCACGGCAAAGGTCGCGGACTATCTCGTCGCGCACTTCGATCCGGTGAAGCTCGAAGGAAAGGTCGTGAACCGTGGCAAGCTGCTCGATATCGTGGATGGCCTGAAGACGGTCAAGGAGCGTCAGCAGGCGGGTGGGCGGTATTCGGGCAAGGCGAAAGGCGCGAATACGCTCCAGCGGCTTCGGGAAGCGCACCAACGGCTTGTCGCATCCGGCAAGGCCGTAACGCGGGCGGCGCTGGCTGCAGAAGCGGGCGTGTCCGTCCGCACGGTGACGACGCGCTGGAGCGAAGCTGTATCCGTTGAGGATGCGCAACCGGACGATGGTGAAAATAGGTGTATAGATAAAAAGGTAGCCGCGCGCCCCGGCCATACCGAACCTACACCACTCGCCGCACGACTGAGCGTCCATGGCATGTCACGATGGACGAAGCCGCACAGCAGCGTGATGTCGGGTATCTCGGCATCACCAAGGGCAACGCCCCAAGCCGCGTCCAGCGGTGAAGTCATCGAGCGGCAGTCATCAACTGCCTCGTCGTCCATCCAGACGGCGACAAGGCCCCCGCCAAGGTCTCCATGAAATGGCCCCTCGGAAGAGTCCGGCGGAAGCCCCCTCGGAGAGCCGACGACTTGACCGCAGGGAAAGCCATTAGTCGGTCACTAATGGCTATTGTTTCAGGCTCCGCCGGTGATCACGATACTTCCACCAGCATTGCATCATCGGGAGGATCATCATGCAGGAATACGAACGTTCCATCTTCATCATGAACCATGGGCCAATCTCACTGGCGCGGCTCAAGGTCATACGGCTGCCGATGTCCTGGTACGCGGTCATCTGGGAAAACGCGGATCGGTACGCCGCATTCTCTCAGGACCGCACGGAACTGAACGGCGGATTCGCTCACCTCAACGAGGACGATTTCCTTGATCGTGTTCGGCTCGTTGCAGGCGTCACGCAGGGCATCGATTTCGACTTCGAGGAGGCGATTGTCTGATGGCGGGTCGGGAGGACCATATGCAGGAGAACGAAATTCACGACGCAATCCGTCGAATGGTCTATGTCAACGGGCTGGCCGCTTCTGTGACGGGACGGCTGTACTCGTTGATGCTCGATGAAAACCCAGCGCTTGCCGAAAAATGGCGCGTTCTCAATCGGGAAGACCTGACCGCTCGACTTGCTGCGGCCGGGCGACCGCCCCGCTGGATTCCCTGGCCGACGATGGTCATCGATCGGTCGCGGGATCTGCTTCGCGAACACCCGCGCTATGGTTACGTTGCCAAGTGGCTGATCGGCTGGCGTGAGATTTCAGAGGGTATTCGGGCCGAACTGATGCAAGGCGGTCTGACCTCTGGCGACATTGATGATCTCTGCAATGCAGAGAACGCCCGACGCAATGGCGGGTCGGGCATCCTGATGCACTGATGTCCTCCCAGTTCGTCCACCTGCAAGCATTTTCGCGTAAGGGCGACAGCAAGGGCCGCTCCACATCCTTCGTGATCAACGAGGCGCGGCGTGATCCGGGCGCGTCCGTCCATGTTGCGAACCCATCGCCGCCCGTCCTCGTTTTCGGCGTCGGCATGGATGAGGTCGAACGGCTGCACGATGCCGCCGCCGATGCCGCGACGACCACACCGAAGGGTGGAAAGCCTCGGCGTATCCAGAGGACGCAACACACGCTCATGACAGTCGTCGCCTCGCACCCGCACACGATGGATGAGGTCCGCGGTGATCCAGACAAGCGCCGCGAGGCTGAGGAATGGGAAAAACGAACAGTCGCGTGGTTGCGTTCACAATACGGCGACAAGCTGGTGTCCGTGATCCGTCACGAGGACGAATCTCACTATCATCTGCATGCCTACGTCCTGCCGGACGATGCGGCGATGCGTGCGGCAGCACTGCATCCGGGGCAGACGGCCAAGGCCGCCTTCATGGCGGCCTGGCCTGCCGACGGCGAGGATTCAAAGACGCTGAACAAGCGCGGAGACGCGGCATACAAGGCCGCGATGCGAGAATGGCAAAACGCGTACCACGAGGCCGTCGCCATCCCCTGCGGCCTGACGCGGCTCGGCCCGCAGCGGCGGCGTCTGTCGCGCGCGGAATGGCAAGCCGAGCAGACGCAGGCCAAGGCGCTGAAGACGACGATTGAGCGCGCGCAGACGGTGAAGGCCAAGATCGACACGCATATCGGCGCGAAAAGAGCCGAGGTCGAAACCTTGGTCTCTTCGGCAGAGACGGCTGCTGCCGCGCTGCGGGCCGAAGCCGATGCCGCGAAGGCTGAGGCGGCCCGTCAGATTGCTGCGGCAAAGGTCGCCCGTGAAGCCGCGCTGAAGGCTCAGGACAAGGCCGTCAAGGAGCAGGCCAAGGCGCGCGGGATGATGTCACGTGTCCGGCAAGAGGCCGCGCGCGTCCAGGCGGCCGCCGCACGTCTCCAGCGCCTGCCCGGCGTGCTGCGCAGTGCTTGGGACGGCTTCCGGAAATCGGCCATCGAGGCGAGGATTCGCCGATCGTTGGATTCCGAAATGGACAGCCTTCGGCAACAAGCTGCCGCTGCCGATGACCGGGCGTCGGCTGCAAACGACGGCAGGCGGCAGGCGGAAGAGCGAGCCCGGGACCTACGGGAAAACTTGACGGAAGCCGGGCAGCGGCTCGCCGCTGCCCGCCGGGAACTGGCTTTCCTTCGTCCTCCGGAGCTGCAACGAGAGCAGACGCCGGGCATGTCGCCCGGTCTCCGACGGCCGGGCACTCGAACGTCTAAAAACCCCTGAAATCGCGGAAACCCAAAAAATCCAAGAATGGGGACGCCTACGGAGGTCATACAGCGCGTCCGGCGCTGCATGACGTATTCAGACACGTCCAGATTCGACTCCGAATCCGAATCCCGGGAGTCGCGATACCCACCCGGCGTTTGCGCCGGTCCCGGCCTGCCCGCATCCTGAAGGGGCGCAAAAGTCGACAGGAGGGCGGCATGAAGAAATTCGAAGTCGAAGAACGCATTGAGTATATCTATCAAAGCGCGGTCCGGCTCGCGGAGGGTGTCCTCGAGGATGCGTGCGCACGCGACTGGCCGGACCACGCCGTCGCCAAAGCGGCTATGGAGTGGCATGTCATTCGACTCATGCTCGAAGACTCGAAGCGCTGGCGCGACAAGGTTCGCAAGGCCGATTTCGATGCTGTCGAATCCACGTGAAGAACCCAAGCGCAAGCGCCGCCGGACATGTGCCGACGAGGCCCGCCGCGCTCTATTGGAGCGCCAGCGACAACGGCGGGGCGGCGATCCGGCAGGCAAGGTCGCGCTCCAACTGCTCGCGCTGCTGTCCGTCGTGCTCGCGCTGCGGCCTCCGGTCCCGTTGCCCGGATTTTCGTTTCTCGGAAGGTCACGAAAAATGAAGCCGACATATTCTGGCGACGACCTCGGTCCCACGGCCTACGCCATGGAGCGCGGGATCGATCCCGCGTTCTATGAGACCGACAGCCCACGGCGGAAGCCGCGCGCGTCGTGGACGCGGCTCATCAGAGATTTGAAGCGTCCCCGTGCTGCCGCCAAGGCGCGCGCCGAAATCGAGGCCAGGGTGCCGCCAGGCGCGCACGAATGGCTGCGCGAAGCCATCGACGCGGGCGAGCACTGGCAGCTCCATAAAATCGGTCCTCCGGGCGCGTCGGATGCCGACATCGCCGTCGCCGCGCTCGGTGCTTCGGATGCGTGGAAGGCCGCCATCGCGGCGGAAGCTGCCGCCGCAGTAGCCTCCCGGAAGACTCCGGGAGGCGGAGATTCGGGAGTCCCGGGAGGACCGAAACCATGACAACCAGCGTGATGAACGACGTGACTTTAAAAATCGGCTCCGGCACGCTGGTCGAATTTCTCGACCGGATCGGACTCTCTCAGACTGCTCGCGACCGCGTCGTCGAGATCGATCAGACGCTTGCCGTGGAGCTTGAGAAATCGACGATCGATCATGACCGTTGCGCTGATCTCGTGCTCGAAGCGGCGGACCTTGTATCCGGTCGGCTGCGGCCTCTGGTGCAGTCGTCCGGCGGCTTCGACTTCGACGAGATGGACTGCGGTTCTGATGATGCCGAGGAGATCGACGCTGTATAGTCTGGTGCATCGGCACGATCGCGGGTGCGCCGGTGACGACTGAAGTTTCGATCATCGTTGCCTGAAACGCGAAATCGGGGCCTCTCGACCCCGATGTCCACATTTCGTCGCGTTTAAACGGCCCGTACAGCGGCTCTGGCCATTCAAGTGGTATCTCAACCCATCCGAATGCAGGCTTTTGCCGAGCGCCCCTTATCGCCGCATGATGGCAAGCCCTACGGCGACGGCATGGTCGCCATAGGTGCGATCCAGTCTCGACCAAGTCTCCGTGCCGGAAAGCTGGTCGGCGATCCGGGAGAAGTCGGCGGCATGCAGCATTGCGGCAAGAACCGGACGCTCGCCTGTCGAGAGGTAATCGAACAGTTGCCGCGCAGTCTTGACCATTCGGCCATCGTCGTTCGTCGCGATGAACCGCGCCGTGTAGTCGTCCCAGTTTTGGCACTCGGCAAGGGCGCCGTTGAAACCGAGCCGGTCGGCCATCTGCTGAACGGGTGACAGTTGCTTCCAGACTTTGAAGTCCATAATTTCTTCCTTTCATTCAACCAAGCATGGCTTGAGGAGCCCATCGCCGGGCTCCTCAAAGGGCTAGTTTGGGAGCCAGCCGAACAGGCTCGTCGCCAATTTGATGCTCGCGTTCTTGGCGCTCCAGTTCGTCTCAAAGACATCACGGAAGACTGAGCCGCCACATTCGACCGTCGCCTCGAAGGCATCGCTCTCCACTTCGACGACGGTGGCGACAATCTCCTTGCCGCCGCTCTTCAACTCGGCCCGCTCGACGTATTTTACCGGGACGCGCGTCCAGATCGAACCATCCGCCTCGGCAGCGGAGGTGCCACATACGGCAGGATGGGGGAGGCTATTCCCTGCCGACTTACGACTTGATGGAGTTTTCAGCCCATCACACTCCAACCCGAGCTTCTGCATCGCGATGGCAGCGCCGGTGACCGCCCGCTTCTGACCGCGGTAGCTGGCTTCCCAGCGGGTTGTTTCGTAGTCGATGAGCGACAGGTGAACGCCTTCGGCGGTCTTGGTGATGTACAACTCGACATCACGTGACACCATTAAAGCGGTGCTTTCCCCTTCCGCCTTCTTGAATGCGATGGCGATGGCGTCGCGGAGAGCTGTGGTGGTGATCGCGGTGGTATCCACGATGGGTCCTTTCTGGTCGTATCGAGACGACCTCTATGTGTTGGAACAGGTCTTTCGGGGTTACTTAGTCTCTCGCCGCGATGGAAAGCTGGTATCCATCGGTCGTGGCTTCGGCGTAGACGCTATCGAGGCAGTCGCGACAACGTCCCTCGACGAACGCTTCGAGTCCGTCGCAAGTGGCAGGGCCGTGCTCTCCCTCGTCCCAGTGCTCGATGGCACGCACGACGAAACGAGGGATGAGGCAGGATTGGCATCGGTGGCTCACAGTCACAAGGACTGCAAATTGCTCCTGGGCTTCCATAGCGTGTCAGCTCTTGGTGAACGGCCAGACCGACCATTTCACAACGTCCTTCGCGCGCTGCATGAAGATTGCGACATCGTCCAACCCCCGGATCAGGAACTTGGACTTCCCATGGAGTTGTCCGTCATATTCCGTTGAGCAGATGAGATGGTCCATCTCATCAACGTATTTGTCATACGCCTCGCTAAACGTCTCAAACGTGGTGATGATCTTGCGAGCGATAACGGCATCGCTAGTGGTTTGGTGTGGACTTGCGCTCATCATTTTCTCCCTTGGGTTGATGGCGACCGCACTCTGTTCACATCCTGAGAAAAACGTCAACCAGGCCAATCTTGAGGCATGCATTTGATTTTATGAACAAATTTTGTCGAATCCTTAGACGAAAACAAGCTCTCAAGGATTCGAAAAGCCATCCGCAAGGATTCGAGATCGCGAATCCTTTACACCAAAAAATTGAATCCTTGCTCAAATATAAATGCCTGTAACAATTCGTGATGATGTTTACTTAGAACGGCATTATGCGCGCTCGCGCGCAGTCCAAAGTTCGCCATCAAATCCACAGCATCCTTGCTGGCCGCCGGGATTATTAGTTGAGCGTAGATGAACGCACCGCGTAACCATTATGTCGTCGAAAATGAATCCAATACGCGCACACCGTGCCGCTGCACGGCTTTCGCCAGTTCCCTTCCGCTGCCCGGGATACGCGTTCGACGGACAAGTAGTCGTGCACCTGTCCAGCGTTCTCGCAGTAAGATTTCTGCGCGATAGAACAGCGTGCCGACCGCGTCGGTATGCGTCGTCTCGACTACGACGAGATCAAATGCAGGGCCGCGAACTGTGGTCGTCACCGTTTTCATCGAAATCAATCTAAGTATCTGACATCAATGATTTTATATCAAATTTCTGGGGTTGAGCCCAGGAAGCCGAAAATCATTTCGGCAATACCCGGATTGATGACGATCGAAGTGTTAACGGCGGCTAGGCTGGGGTTGACGGGGGGAGGGGCGGCATAGGCTGTTGCCTCGCCTTGGCCAGAATGGGCATGGCGATGCCCGCAGGGCATAAAGAGCCGCCCCTTCCACCGTCACCGAGCGACAAGGTTCCATGTCTATGCGGGAGTGCTGGTCCGCGGAGCGGATCGGCCAGAGACACGCGGCTCTGGTCGAAGGCATGGAGCATCGACATGGAAGAGAGCGAGGCTACCCCTGCCGGATTACAAGGAAGAGCGCATCGGAGCCGTCAGCAACGCGCCGCTGACAGCGGGACGGCGGGAATTCGCATATGCTTTGGCGGTTCCCGAGACAGCCGTAGGAGCGTCAGCATAGCGCTGCCGTTGGCGGGACGCGGGACCGACTGTCTCCGGCGAAGCATTCCGTTCGGTGACGTAGAAGCTACACCTTTCGTCGCCGCACAATCCGGCCTCTCTCATCGAGAACGGGAGGTGTCAACTTCCTCTTCTTCACGCCGACTTTCGGGGATGGCGGCGGGGCAACGGCTACCGCCGCTCTGAGGAATCCCAGGTCAAGAGGCGGCTCAAAGGCTTCGACGACTTCTTTAAGCTTTGCCGTCGTAACGCCCTTCACATAAGTGCGCCCCTCGCCACCTCCGCCCTCGTGGCCCATCACCGCATCAATATGCGATTCCTTGAAATCGGTGGATTCCAAGACGGTTCTAAAGGTGTGCCGAAAGGAATGAAACACGGTCTTTTTTCCGACGCCCAGGCCAATCTTGAGCTTTGAGAAATCACGGCTGAAGTCGGCGCTGAGCTTGCGTCCCCGGAGCCTCAGCTCCGGCGAAAACAGGTGCTGTGCACCACGCTCTCGCTGCGCGATTACGAAGTCCATGAATCCATGCTTTAGCAGCCATGAATGTACTGGAACGAGGCGTTCCCCTGCCTCGCTCTTGGGGTCCCAGTCTTCCCGCACCGCGATGTCGAAGCACTGCATTCCGTCCTTGACGACAATATCGATGCCGGGCCTCAGACGACATATCTCTTCCAACCTCATGCCGGAATGAAGAGATATGAGTGGCAGCCAGTGCAACGCACTGGAATCCAGAGCATCCCGGTATTCGCGAGACGTAAAGAACCGCTGCATGTCTTCGCGCGACCAATCATCGCGGGCGGATTTCTTGGATTTCGTTCCCGGAAACGCATGTCCAGAGAACGGCTGAAGGCTGGCGGGGACGTATTTTTTAAAGACGAGCCATTTCCAGAGCGAGTTCAGGCCGGAAAAGTGTCGCTTGACCGTCTTCATTGTGACGGTCGGTAAGGACTTATCCGCGCGGGCGCGGGCGAGTTCCTTTTTCGGCGAACCAACTGAGCCTTTGCCGTGTGTCGCGGGCAACTGAAGAGCAAGCTCTCGGAACTCGGCAGCGGTCTCGAAGGATATCTTACCGACGGGAACGTCTCCGAGCAGACCTATGAACAGCTCCACGGATTTCAGGTAGTGGTCTGGGTCCTTCAACGGCTTGTTGTGATTGTATCCGGCCGCGATGTCCTTCTGCCAAGCTTTGAGGTGGCTGGATAGCTTGGACATGCTCAATGGAGCAGCCGGAGCGCTCGGCTGTGCTGTCTGCGCAGCGGGAGCCCCTGCCACCGACTCTGGAGCGAATACTGCCTGCATTCGACGGTCGATGTACTCGCGAATTTGTCGCTGAAGCGTTGCTTCCGCTCGACGCAGGGTTTCGCCTCCCGGTCTTCCAAAGTCCGCGTTCTCAAGCGCGGCCTCGGCTTCTATCGCAAGGGCTTGGCGCGCGGTGAAGCCGTCCATAGCGCTCATTCGGATGAGTGTGTCTGGCATAGTGTCATGATACATTCGGAGCCAGCCCGGCGTCGCTGTGTCCACGATCTGGTCGAGACGACGTTTCCAGGGATCTGTGTCCAGCCAGAGGCGGACAGCAGCCCGGATGTCCTCGTCATTGACAATATAGTCGTCGTCCTCTTCGAGCATGCGGAAAAGCCTCTCCGTGCCGATAAACAGATGCGCGGCGCGCGTTCGCGCCACTTTTCGCACGGTGGTCTTTAATGACCGGTATATTTCGGCCTGTCCGAGTCGAGCTTGGAAAATGGCGGGAACGCGCCGCCGGAAAATGAATGAATCGGCTTCACGCCGCAGAAAATTTGACATCACCAAAAGCGCCCGTGTGGGGGTGCAGCGCGGGGGTATTCCCGACACTGGCGACGTGGAGCTAAGTTATTGAATTAAAACAAGGAATATGGCTGGGAAACCTGGATTCGAACCAAGATTAACGGAGTCAGAGTCCGCTGTTCTACCATTGAACTATTTCCCAACAGCCGCCGGACGATGGACGCCCCCGCGGGGAAAGCAGCGCCTCTATAATGGAATTCGCCGCGGATGCAAACACTTTAACGCCAGCGAATGCGATTTTTTGGGCAAGAGACAAGATAGTCCCTGAATAGCGGCGTTTCCAGCCTATATCTAAAATCGGCTGGCCACCGACAACAGCAGCTACATCACCAGCGCAGCATGCGCTTACCAGCGAAATATCCAACCGCCGTCACCGCAGCGACGGCGATCGGATACCAGAGCAAAACAAAGAGCGGGCTGTCGTCCGTGCAATTGGAAGCATAGAAGGTGGCGGCGATGCCGCTTGCTGCGAGCCCGGCGACCGCGCCGGCGATGCCCGGATTTTCCGGCGCTCCTTGGCGCAGTGCGAAAAGGAAGCAGGCAAGCGGGCCGATCGACAGTAGCGGAATGAAGGTCAGGCAAAAGCGGGCATTGTGCCCGATCATCCGCGCGCCCCAGCTATCGACCGGCATGACCATCATTTCGGCCAGCGCGGCAGCAGCCAACAACAGCGGGGCGGCAAAAAGCATCCAGCCCCAGGGGCGCAACGATACGCCGGGCCGGCCGATGCGGAAGACGACGGCACCGGCGGTGACGGCCAGCGCAATGGTGACGACGAATTTGAACAGGAAGCGGATCGTTTCCATGGCATTGCCGATATCGGGACGAAACCCGATTGCAGCGAAAAAGATCGCGCCGCTGATGAGGATGCCACCGACGACCGCCAGCGTCAGCGCCTGCCCGATCCGCGCGCGGACCGGCGCATCCTGCGCCAGAAGATTGATGAGGTCATCGGTTTTCACTGGTCTCGCTCCGATATAAGGCGGCAAGCGCCTTCAATGCGCGATGCAGGGCGACGCGCACCGCACCCTCCGTCATCTTCAGCCGATCGGCCGTCTCGCGCACGCTTGTTCCCTCGACGGAAATCGAGCGTACGATGGTTCGCTGCGGATCCTTCAATTGCTCCAGCATGTGATCGACATCAAGGCGATCCAAGGCATCCGTCTGCTCTTCCGCCTCCAAAATATCGATGACATCGTCGATCGGCACGCTCATATGCCGCCCGCGTCGCCTCAGGCTGTCTATCAGCTTGTTGCGCACGATGGTCGATAGCCACGGCCCGATGGGACGGGAGATGTCCCACGTTCCGCGTTTGAGATGGATCGTCAGTAGCACTTCCTGGACCACGTCCTCGGCCTCGCTTGCCGGCGCGCCGAACTGATCGCAACGTCGGCGCGCCATGGCGCGCAAATGCGGAGTGACAGTGGACAGGAAGCGATGATAGGCCTGCGCATCGCCGTCTATGGCTGCCCGCATCCAGACTGCCCATTCCTCTTCGCGCGCCGAATAATTCATTCGACATCTCCTACGCGCGACTCCACGATTTTGTTACTGGCAATGGTCATTCTTTTGCAAAACCTTGCCTGAAGCGGATTTCAGCCAGTGATTCGACCGTTATGAGACATGAAAGAGCGCAGCTTGGAAAGGCCGCTATCTGACGATCAGTCTAATAATGCCCCTCGGCCATGGTATCTTCCCTGCTTACAGAACCAAAGCTCATCCCTGCTCCCGGTATACATGCAAGGAATCGAGTAATAGACTGCTCTCGCAGGAATTTGGACAGCAATCAAACATCACCGCTAATGCTGTAATATACGCCGAGCGTTTCTATCGACGTCAGTGCAATGCAACGACGCTTTGTACGCTTGAGGGAGCCAGGATGATGAAAGACAGCGTCGTCACGGTGGCCATTGCCGGCATGCTGGCCTCCGCGGTCGCATCCCTTGTCGCCGCTCCCGCTACAGCAGCCGACAGCAAGGCCAAGGAAAAGTGCTACGGCGTTGCGCTCAAGGGTCAGAACGATTGCGCCACCGGCGCGGGCACCACCTGTGCCGGCACCTCGACAATCGACTACCAGCAGAATGCCTGGAAACTGGTTCCTGCCGGAACCTGCGAAACGATCCAGACGCCGAACGGCCATGGCACCTTGGCAGAGGGACCGGCGCCTATCTGAAAAAACCGCCCGAATGAACAGCGTCCGGGCAGAGCCCATGGACCATCATCTACCGCAAGACCGGCTCCCCATGGAATCGGCGGCGAGACGGTTTCGAAACGCCGAAGCCGACTTCCATCATCAGCCGCGGCTTTTGCGTCGGCATGGTGCCCATGTGGAAACCGAAGGGATCTTCGACGAAGCCGAAACCGGCCTTGCCGGTCAGCGTGACGGCGCTTTCCTCTCCGTAAAATCGAAGCACCTCCTCCGCCGGATGGCCGACGAGGAGCGTCAATTGATGCTTCATCCGCCGCCGTCTGTGGCTGCCCTTGACGAAGACATGCGGCCCGGTGCCTTCATCCACATCGACCAGATTGAAAAAGAACTTCAGCATTCGCCAGTCATCAAGGTCGAAATGATATTTGAACGAGGCACGGCTTAACTCGGCCTCGGAGGCCGATTTTGTCGGAAAACTCCACCAGATGCGGGTGGTTATCACCTGGGCCTGCCCGCCGAGATAATGTCGGGCGACGTCCCCGAGCAGCGGATCGCGCTGAACCGCCAGCACCGCGTCGCAATCGAGCGAACGCTCGAAAAAATGCCCGCTGAGGAGCGAGCGCCCGAATCGCGCCTCCGCATCCGTATGTTCGGGCGCCACGAATTCCAGCTTCCTGTCGAAATTGCCGAAGCAGCCGGTGCTCCCGGCAAACTCGGCAATTTCCCGATGAATATTGTCGGGCAGTATCAGGCCGGGAAAAAGCCCGTCGGTTCGCAGCGCATTGACGACAGCATCGCACTCGACCCCCGTGAACATCGATGTGCCGGCCCCTGGACGCGCCACCGGCCGCCTGGTCGCGAACCAATGCATGCGCCGAAACGGCATCGTTCGCGCCAGCAGAAACATCGGC
Organism: Rhizobium cerradonense; assembly: GCF_030182455.1. Taxonomy (NCBI): domain Bacteria; kingdom Pseudomonadati; phylum Pseudomonadota; class Alphaproteobacteria; order Hyphomicrobiales; family Rhizobiaceae; genus Rhizobium; species Rhizobium cerradonense. Next base: position 73,978 of record NZ_JAQJCK010000004.1, on the reverse strand, counting down.
AACCAAGCCGGATTTTCCCGCACATCCGTCAAATAGGTGGGTATGCGAACAGCCATTCGCTTGAGACGACCGCCCTGCCGGGCGATGGACTCCAAGTCATCTGCCGGGGGATTGTGCATAAGTATCCTTTCCGCACGCGCATAAATCCATGCAACAGGCCGAGGCCTATTGAGAAATTCGTTGGAAGTTGGCCACTGTAAGGCGTTGCGAGACGCCTGCTGCACTGCGGCAAATAGAAACCCACTCACCATGGTCAAGGGGCTCAAAACGCACATTTCTGCTTGTTTGACGAAAATTTGCGAGGCAATCGCCTTGCGATTTTACAAGCGATTTCAATGACTCACGGATCAGTTGTTAAATGTTGCTAATATATTTCTGGCGATGGGCGAATGGAGCATCATTCGCTGGGCCAACGCACTTGCAGCATAAATTTATTTGCCATTGCTTAGGATAAGATCGCTAGGAGCATTTACAGAGAAGGAGTGGCCGGCCGAGACTGAGGCAGAACCGGACAGTTTTGTCAAAGCCAATCGCGCCGCCAATCTACAGTCACAATCCTGTTCCGATCATCGGCTAGACGACCAGCAACTGCGAAAGAGGGCGATATGACAGAGACAGATCCGGCGGAAGGTATAGTCGATTTTGACGCGGGCGAAGGCGAAGCAGCGACCGTGGAGATGGACGACTATACGAAAAGCCTCGCGCAGGCGAAGGCCAAGTCGGTCAAGCTCGTCGACGCCATTACCGGCGCAACCCTCAAGAAGAAGGATGCGGTCCATTTCGATGACCTGCGCCCATCGCTTGCGGAATTCGTGCGCCAGAAACATCCGGGCATCCGCTCCGACGACTATATCAGCCGCAAGGCGATGGACGACTATCGCGCCCAATATATCGCCGAGCTGCTGACGGACGAGCGCGGCGAGCTTTCGAACTTGGAGGACGAAGTCGTCGAAAGCTTGAAGACGCACGACACCCTGGCCGAGAACATCGAAGAGGATTACGAGGACCATCGCTCCATCGGCGACCGAATGGCCGATATGGTCGCAGCCTTCGGCGGCAGTTGGACCTTCATCATCTCATTCTGCTTGTTCCTGACGGTGTGGATGGGCATCAACCTCGCCATGGGCGAAAGCAAAGCCTTCGACGCCTATCCCTTCATCCTGCTGAACCTGATCCTTTCGACCATCGCCGCCCTGCAGGCGCCGATCATCATGATGAGCCAGCGCCGGCAGGAAGCAAAGGACCGGTTGCGTGCCCTCAACGACTATAAGGTCAACCTGAAAGCCGAACTGGAAATCCGCCACCTGCACGAAAAAGTCGACCATCTGCTCAATCGCCAATGGGAGCGGCTGACCGAAATCCAGCAGATCCAGATCGAGATGATGCTGGAACAAGCCAAGGCGGCCACGCGCGCCCTGAAAGTCAGCAAGGCATCGAAAGTGAAGACCAATGCCTTGAAGAGCCTCTTCGGCGCCAAGCCCAAGCCCGAAGAGTCTGATGATTCACAGGAGTAGGGTCCGGCCGTCCGCTAGCGCATCGGCTCTACACAGGCATACACGTTGAGAGGCCGCCGTCGTCGCCCCGGCCTCCTCATTCAAACAGCAAATGCACCCGGTTTTCGAAATCCGGGCAATGCGAGCAAGGCTACGGGTGAACGACCACCCGCGCTTTTGCCGGCGCAGATTCGCTCGACGGTAAGCCGGCAGCCCGCCGGCAGCATAGTCGAACCCCGTCAGGACCGTATTTTTTAGTATAGACGCAACCGGTCGTGTCCGTGCGGCCCGGCAGCAACAAGGCACTTTCTGCGATCTCGGCTGCGGGTATTATCGACGACACACGTATAATGTTTTGCGCTGCGCCTGCGGCCGTGGCACCCCAAAATACGACGAGAAAACACACGAACGTTCTCATGCCCCTCTCCATTACGTTAGAGAGACAACAATAAACCTGAAGTTGTTATTGGTCAATTTAGCACTCTTAAAGTAGCTAAAACGGATGAGGCCGCGCACTTGGAGAGTTCATCGAACGGCGATTTTCGTGATGCCGCCCAAGGCGATAGATCGAATGAAGGGCGCGGGGCGCGATAATACTTACGTGTTAGCCACGATGTTAAGGTTGACTCGCTGTTAGCGCGACCTAAGCTTCAGTTTGGAACTACTACTGAGGTGTCGCCATGACCTACTTCGAGGAGACCAAAAGAATAGCATGCGAAAATGACGCCGGACGCCGCATCGTCATTATCGAACAATTGAAATGGCCCAAATTCGCCTTCTCGGACCGACCGGGAGGCCCCGTTTTCGACTACATGACGGAAGACGGCCAGATCGCCAACAAACTGGACGACGAGAATTTCCTTTTGCTGCTAACGGACGAAGTCTTCCATCGCACGTAGAGCATCCCGCTTTCAGGCGAAATCGACCGAAAGCGAAAAGTACACCCATTCGAAAGACCGGAGCGACCTTCGTGCGTTCAAATGAACGCACGCCGCTCTGGCGGTCGAAGAAAGACTCCCCAGCAGCGCGGCAAGCCTCGCACATCCCTCATACAAGATACTCCTAATGCGCCGTCGAACTCGGTGCAAATAAGGAAGGGGGATATAGCCATGGACTACGACTGGGATGGCGTGAAGACACGCCGCATGAAGATACTGAAGCTCGGCATATCACTATTCATCTTCGCCATGACTTTGGTCGGGCCGACGATGTTTCTTTTGCATTTTCGATGAGGCTGGGCGTATTCAATCGGCGGGCTGGGCTCGGCTTTTGGCGGAAGGCTTCCAGCTTGGGAAACCGGAAAATCAGCATTCTGCACAAGACAATGGCGGAGAGGGTGGGATTTGAACCCACGATGCCCTTGCAGGCATGCCGCATTTCGAGTGCGGTGCATTCGACCACTCTGCCACCTCTCCGGTTATGCTGGTCGGCGCGTTTCTCGGCGCGGGCGTTCTCATAGCGAGAGAAGGATGGGATGGCAATTCACAAGCGGTCCGCACTGGAGTGTGGCCTCACTGTGCCGTTTCCTCCATTGGAGTGGAAGACGCAACAATTCCAAGGACGGCTCCAAGCGGCACGCCGTCGTTTTCCCGGACCCAGTCCAAGTAACCAGTCGAGCTTCGTCCCTTGACCAGAGCCGAGGCTGGCGAAGGTTTTGAAAATGGGATGTCTCGCGTCAGCTCAAGGTAGTCGGCGTGCTGAGCCAGACCACCGTCTGCCATCAACTGATCACGCAACTTCTTCACGTTCGCTGGCAAGCTGTCCGTGATTTTCACGTTTATCTTTGAGCCCGCGGTCAGGATATATGCACCGTCAGAATACCGCAGGAAAGCACGGTCATCTGGCCTCTTCGGCAACGTCGCATATAGGTTAAGCGATAGGCTGGGAGCTTCAGCCGCTGGCGCATCGCTTTGTTTAGCTGGAGACACGGATGTGCGCTCCTGCACCGAAAAGAGATCGTATCCCAGCGCCTCGAGCACGTAGATCATGTTGCCGAGGTAAGTTTGCATTGTGGCGATGTCGGCGCGCGGAAGGTTAGAGCCCGTCGGCGTGTTCGAATTCGCCACGACTACTTTGCCACTGTTCCCTCTAAGGATCGCCCAGAGCTTCAGCTCCAGCCATTTCACATGCGCACGGGTAAGGTTGTCGTCTTTGCTCGTGAATATCAAGAAAGTATCGAATTCGATGGGAAACTTGCCGCTCGTGTAGCGCTGTGAAAAATCATCACTCTCGCCAACGTAGATTTCCGGCAGATCATCATCGGCACCGCTGCGAATGAGCAGGTAGACGCATGAACGGCTTAAAACCTCAGCCTCGAGTGCCTTCTTGAAGAATTCGGGCTGTCCCGTAATGGCAACGCCGGTCCAGTTGTCAAGCTCGACGGTGCGCAAGCTTCGTGGATCCTGGCCCGTGATAAAAATTTTCACGACCCGACCAACCATTTCACCATAACTCATGAGTCGATCCATTCGATAGACGCCCAAAGTGTCCATAGCACGCATCCATGCACGTATGTCAGAAGTATTGCTTTTTATTTTCAGCCTCAGCGTGCGAAAGCGGCTTCCCTAATTTCACTGACGTTCGTAATCTCCGCCCATGAGCAATGACGCCTTCCATCCTGAGGATCGTGCCCGGTTACTGATCGACCGGCAGCTGATCGGCTGTGGGTGGGTGGTCCAGTCACGCTCGGATATGAATCTAGGTGCCGGCCCGGGCGTTGCGGTGCGCGAGTTCCAGACCGCGTCTGGTCCAGTCGACTACGCCCTCTTCGTCGGCCGAAGGCTCTGCGGTGTCGTCGAAGCCAAGGCGGAAGGCACCACTCTCTCCGGCTTCTCCGATCAGGCGGCTCGCTACATCCACGATATGCCCGGCCATCTGGTCCGTGAGGATGGCCAAGTGCGTTTCGAATATGTCGCCTCTGGTAGCGAGACGTTGTTCCGTGATCATGCCGATCCGCAACCAGTCTCCCGTCACGTCTTCGCATTCCACCGCCCAGAGACGCTGGAGCTCCGGCTGCGTGAGCTGGCGACGCTGCGCGCCCGGCTTCAACACATGCCGCCCCTAGTTGAAGACGATCTGCGCAACTGCCAGATCGACGCAGTGACGAACCTCGAGCAGTCATTGGCCCAAAACCGTCCTCGCGCCTTGGTGCAGATGGCGACCGGTGCCGGCAAGACGTTCACGGCAGCGACCCTAAGCTATCGCCTGCTCGCTCATGCTGGCTTCAAACGCATCCTCTTCCTCGCCGACCGGGCAAACCTCGTCCGCCAGACGCGCGATGAATACCTCGCCTATCGCCCTCCCGGCACCGGTCGTTCGTTTTCGGAGATCTATAACGTCCAGAAGCTCGGCAGCGCTGGCATCGACAAGGATGCGCAGATCGTCGTGGCAACGATCCAGCGGGTCTATTCGGTGCTGACTGGTAAGGCGCTGGATGACGATGACGAAGAGGTGTCCGCCTTTGAGACTATTGCGGGCGGGCAGGAGCGTTTCGTCAACTACAATCCGTCGATTCCGATCGAGAGCTTTGATCTCGTCATCACCGACGAATGCCATAGATCGATCTACGGGACTTGGCGCCAGGTGCTGGACTACTTCGACGCCTTCATCGTCGGCTTGACGGCGACGCCCTCGCTGCACACACTCGGCTTCTTCGGTCGCAATCTCGTTGCGCAATATCCCTACGAGCGATCCGTGGTGGATGGCGTCAACGTCGGTTTTGAGATCTTCCGCATCCGCACCGAGATCGGCGAACGCGGCTCCACTGTTAAGGCAGGCTATGATCTGCCGGTCCGCGATAAGCGCACTCGCGCTGAGCGTTATGAAACGTTGACTGAAGACTTCGCCTATGCCGCCGATCAACTCGACCGCACGGTGGTGGTGCCGAACCAGATCCGCACCGTGCTGGAAACCTATCGCGATTCTCTCTTTACGGAACTGTTCCCCGGCCGTCATGAAGTGCCAAAGACGTTGATCTTCGCGAAGGACGATCATCACGCCGAGGAGATCGTGACAATCGTCCGCGATGTCTTTGGCAAGGGCAACGATTTCGCCAAGAAGATCACCTACAAGATCGACGGTGCCGATCCGGAGCAGTTGATCCGCACATTCCGCAATGATTATAACCCGCGCATTGCCGTCACCGTCGACATGATCGCAACCGGCACCGATGTGAAACCACTTGAGGCACTGATCTTCCTACGCGACGTCAAGTCCGAGCTTTATTTCGAGCAAATGAAGGGTCGCGGCGCCCGCACCATTAGCCCGGAGAAGCTACGCGAGGTGACGCCGGACGCCCAGGCGAAGACACGTTTCGTCCTGGTCGATGCCGTCGGCGTCTCTGAAAGCCTGAAGAGCATCTCCCAGCCGCTGGAACGCAACCGGGTTATCTCCTTTGACAAGCTGATCGACGAAATTGCAGCCGGTCGCCGCGATGACGACGCTTTTGCAACACTTGCCGCGCGGCTGGCCGCCCTGGACCGTCGGATCGGCGAAAAGGACCGGGCAGCCGTTGTCAAAGCAACGGGCGGCCTCGACCTCAAGGATCTCGCGTCTCGTTTGCTTGACGCAATCGATCCTGATGTCCTGGCTACCCATGTGCCGAAGGAAGCCCCCGAGCCAGAACAGAAGCATGCAAAGGATGCAGTGAAGGAAAAGGCGGCTGCGCTGTTCGACGAACCGAAGCTTCGCGGACTGTTAAAGGATATAAAGGCTGCGGCCGACATCCGCATTGACCAGGTCTCCATTGATGCCGTCGTCTCCTCTGGCTGGGACGAGCGCAAAGCGAGCGACACGGTGGATCGCTTTCAGAAATTTCTCGAGGAAAAACAGGACGAGCTGGTTGCCCTGCAGATCCTCTATCATCGCCCCTATGCCCAGAAGCATTTGACCTATGAGGGGGTGGATGAGTTGCGGGATGCGCTGAAGCGCCCGCCGTGGCTTCTGGAACCGGTGGATATCTGGCGTGCCTATAAACGTCTCGCCTCGGAAAAGGTGCGTGGTAACCCCGCTGGCACGCTCGCCGATATCGTCATGCTGGTGCGCTATGCTATGGGAGAAGCCGAATCGCTGGAGCCGCTATCATCGCTAGTGGCCGGGCGGTTCAATCTCTGGCTTGGCCGCGAAGAAAAGGCCGGCCGAACTTATAGCGATGAACAGCGCGCCTGGCTCCTGGCGATCCGTGATCATCTAGCGGTCAATATCGAGATCCGCCCGGAAGACATCATGGACGCCCCGGAATTTGCCGGGCGCGGCGGCATGATCAAGGCACGCGGCCTGTTCGGCGCGCGCTTGCCGGCTCTGCTCGATGAACTGACGGAAGTCTTGGTGGCGTAATGGACATGACGGTGGCTCCAACGGAGCGGGAGGGCGGCTCGGACGATGAGCTCTGGGATCTGCCGACGAACTGGTGCTGGACTGAGATAGGGTCAGTCGCGCGCCTCCGCGGTGAGAAAGTCGATCCCTTGGACGCTCCGGACCTACCGTTCGTTGGGATGGATGACATCGCGAATGATGGACTTCGTATCTTACATACTAAGTCATTCGCTACGATGAAGAGCACCGGAAATAAGTTTGAGGCCGGCGACATCCTTTACGGACGCTTAAGGCCCTACCTCAACAAGACGGCGATAGCCGATTCAGAAGGAGCTGCCTCGGGCGAACTGCTGGCGATCGTCAGCAGTATCGAACCGAGATTTCTGCAATTCTATCTCCATGGTCGCCGCTTTGTGAATCAAGCGATGAGCGCGGTCAGTGGAGATCGACCTAGAATCGATTTCCCAAAAATCGGTGGCTTCTCATTCCCCCTCGCGCCCCTCGCCGAACAACGCCGCATCGTCGAACGCATCGATGCCCTGTTTGCCGAGATCGCCGATGGCGAAGCAGCGCTGGAAGAGGCGCGCAAGGGGCTGGAGACCTTCCGTCGATCCCTGTTGAAGGCCGCCGTTACTGGCGAACTCACCCGCGACTGGCGCGAAACCAACAAGCCCACCGAGACCGGCCATGACCTGCTCGCCCGCATCAGGGCTGAGCGCGCGGTAAAGGCGCCCAATGGGCGAGACAAGCGAGCGCGGGCGGGCGAGCCGCTGGACACTTCGGAGTTGCCGGATCTGCCTGAGGGATGGGCTTGGGCACGTCTCGATGAAATCATCGTGTCCGGGCCAACAAATGGCTATTCGCCGAAGACGAGTTCAGATGGGTCTGGAACTCTTTCGCTCAAGCTGACAGCCACAACTCGAGGCGAGATTGATCTGTCTGACCGAGCCACGAAGACTTTATCCGAAACGATTGAACAGGGATCTGATCTCTATCTAGTGCCGGGTGATCTACTTTTTCAGCGCGGCAACACGATCGAATATGTGGGCATAGCGGCAATTTATGATGGGCCGGAGTCTACCTACGTCTACCCCGACCTGATGATCCGTGTCCGAACCAGCGATCGCTGGTTAGCGGAGTGGATATGGCGAGTGGCCAACTCCCCAATGGGTCGGAAGTTCATGATGGACAACGCGACTGGAACTGCCGGGACCATGCCAAAAATAAGCGGCGCGATATTGCGCAGATTACCGATTCCGATCCCACCGACCTCGGAGATAGGCGAAATCCTCCGTCGAGTATCTGAAGGCCTGGCAGTATGTTCAGACGCCGTCACACTGTTTGAAGTCCAAACCGCTGACGCCGCCCGTCTCCGCCAGGCCATCCTCAAATCTGCTTTCGAAGGCACGCTCGTCCCTCAGGATCCGCACGACGAGCCTGCCTCAGCGCTACTCACGAATATATCCGCTCGCACCGTCAATCCATCCAAGCGCCATCGTGCATCGGCGAAAAAGACCAGGGGGAGAAGCAGCACATGATACGCCACACGATTGAGGCCGGTGAGAAACCGATCCTTGATATATTCTGCGACAAATATCTGTTTCGGATCCCATCGTATCAACGGCCTTACGCCTGGACTACTGAAGAAGCCAGCGAATTGCTGGACGACATCCAGACAGCTTGCGGCACCACTGGCAATGTTGCCGATGCAAGCCCCTATTTCCTGGGGAGCGTGGTGCTGATCAAGGATCCGCAAAAGCCGGAAGCAGACGTGGTCGATGGCCAGCAGAGGCTGACAACCCTCACGATCCTACTCAGTGTCCTGCGGGATCTGGCTGAACCAAAGATCGCCGGCGCAATTCATGGTTACATTTGTCAAACCGGCGACCCCATCAAGGGGACGGAGGACGTCTTTAGGCTGACGACTCGCGAGCGTGATGCAAGCTTTTTCAGAACCGCGATCCAGGCTGAGGGAGCGACTGCCACCTTGCCCGATGTGCGCCAGTTGAAGGACGCCCGCGCGCGTATGCTGGAAAACGCCGCCTTCTTGCGCGAACGCCTGAACGAATTGTCCGAGGAGCAATGCCGACGGCTGACGATGTTCATCGCGCAGCGCTGCTATCTTGTCCTCGTCGCTGCCTCGGATCAGGATTCGGCTTTCCGTATCTTCTCCGTCATGAACTCCAGGGGCCTAGACCTCTCACCGGCGGACGTCTTGAAGGCAGAGATCATCGGCGCGCTTTCTGCTGATAAGCAGGAGGAATACACTGAGAAATGGGAGGACATGGAAGACGAACTCGGTCGCGCTCGTTTCGCTGAGTTGTTCGGCCATATCCGCATGATTCATCGCAAGCAGAAGATGCAAGGAACACTCATCGCAGAGTTCAGAGAGTTTGTGCCAACGCGAAAGGCCCCGGCAAACTTCATCGACAGTGAGCTGTCCCCCTATGCTAACGCCTACGAGGAAATCACAGATCGGAGCTTCTCCAGCTTCAAAAACGCGGACGCGATTAATCGGCAGCTCACCCACCTTTCGCGCCTTGATAATTTTGACTGGCAGCCACCGGCAATTGAAGTCATTGCCCGCTATCGCGACGACCCTGATTTCATCCTCCAGTTCCTGTCGGACCTTGAACGGCTCGCCTACGGGATGTTCTTGATGCGCCGGGATCCCTCCGAACGCATACGGCGATACGGCAAGCTGCTGGCATCAATACAGGCAAAGGACGATCTTTTCGCAGAGGGTTCTGCTCTTCAGCTCGACGACAATGAAAAGCTCGAAGTGCGTAAATCCCTCGGAGGGGATATATACACTGTGACGCGCATAAGACTTCCGCTTCTGCTGCGGCTTGACGAGCTGCTGTCTGGCGGTAGTGCAGTCTACAATACGCCGGTTGTCAGTGTAGAGCATGTGCTGCCACAGAACCCACCGGCAGCTAGCCAATGGTCGATTGACTTTCCAACTGAAGCTGACAGACAGAAGTGGGTCCACAAACTCGCCAATCTGGTATTGTTGACCAGACGAAAGAACTCTCAGGCCAGCAATTATGAATTCGCCGACAAGAAGTCGAAATACTTCTCGACAAAAGCAGGTGTGGCAAACTTCGCGCTGACTAGCAAAGTCCTTGCAGAGACAACTTGGAACATCGACACCATGCAAAAGCGTCAGGCCGAGTTGATTGGAGCTATCGAGAAGCTCTGGCGGTTAGCTTAAGGACGCATGATGAATTCCCAAACCCTCGTCGCCAAGGTCTGGAATTTCGCGCATGTGCTGCGCGACCAAGGCGTTTCCTACCAGGCCTATATCAGCCAGATCTCTTACCTGCTCTTCCTCAAGATGGATGACGAGCGGGTGACGCAGATCGGCGAGGCTTCCATGCTGCCGAAAGGCGCCTGTTGGTCGGATATCCGAGATCTCTCCGGCGAGGCGCTGAGCACCGCCTACGGCAAACTCTTGGAGGCCCTGGCGAAGCAGGGCGGCATCATCGGCGCGATCTTCCTCAAGGCTCAGAACGAGATCCAGGATCCGGCCAAGCTGAAGCGCCTCGTCGGCCTAATCGATAGCGAGACCTGGCTCGGCCTGCCGGTCGATGTGAAGGGCGACATCTACGAAGGGCTGCTGGCGCGCAACGCCGAGGACGTCAAATCCGGGGCCGGGCAATACTTCACGCCACGTCCGGTGATCGACGCAATGGTCGAGGTAGTCGATCCCAAGCCACACCAGACGGTGCACGACCCGGCCTGCGGCACGGCGGGATTCCTGCTCGCTGCCTGGGAGCATATGAAGAAACATCCGAGGGCCCGCGATCGCGCGGTCTATTCGGCACTCAAAAACAAGTTCTCCGGAGTGGACATTGTGCCCGAGGTCGTGCGGCTCGCCGCAATGAACCTTTATCTCCACGGTATCACCGGTGTCGATTCGATCGTGGAACAGAAAGACGCCTTGCTCGGCGCCAGCGGCAAGACCTATGACGTCGTGCTAGCCAATCCGCCCTTCGGAAAAAAGCAGAGCTATCGCGTCATCCGCGATGACGGCGAAATCGATACCGAGCGCGAGGACTATGACCGCCAGGACTTCTTCGTTACCACGTCGAACAAGCAATTGAACTTCCTGCAGCACATCATGACCGTGCTCGCACCGAACGGGGAGGCGGGCGTCGTCCTACCCGATAACGTGCTTTTCGAAGGCGGGGCCGGAGAGACGATCCGCCGGCGCCTGCTGCAGAGTTTCGACTTCCACACCCTGCTCCGCCTGCCGACCGGCATCTTCTACAAGCAGGGCGTCAAAGCGAATGTGCTCTTCTTCGACAAGAAACCGCCGTCCGAAGTCGCCGCGACCAAGGATCTCTGGATCTACGATCTGAGGACCAACAAACGCTTCACCCTGAAGGAGCGCCCAATGACCCGTGCCGATCTCGACGACTTCGTCGCCTGCTATAGGTCCGGCCGTCGCCACGAGCGAGAGGAGGGCGAACGCTTCAAACGCTACCCACTCGAAGCTCTCCTCGCCCGCGACAAAGTCAACCTCGATCTCTTCTGGTTGAAGGACGACAGCCTCGACGACCCCGACCTGTTGCCGCCTCCGGATGAGGTCGCCGCCGAAGTCATCGAGAGCCTGGAACTCGCGCTCGACAAGTTCCGCGGCGTCGCAAACGCTCTGAGTGCCTCGGGTGACTGATTGAGCGCGCCGATACCCGAACGCTCTCCTTGGGATCGATGTAGGCTTTTCGAAATCGAGGCCGACGACGGGCATCGCTTGGAGCAAGAACGGCGAGTTTGGATCCGCCAGGACTTACTCGGACTGAGAGCGTCGTAGCCGACACATCCCGGCAACGACCGCCTTTTCAGTCATAGCCATTAACGGGCCGCTCGTCCCTATCGGTGCAGATGACAGTTTGGACCGCTTGTGCGAGCGCCTGTTCATTCGCGGAGCATTTCAGACCCGGTGCAAACCAGGCTTAAGCAATCACGGATACAGAAGGGATCTGCGCCGAGCCGCGTCACAAACTGCCGAGCACGTTCTACATCTGGCGGGTCCAAATAAGGTGATCAAGAAGGCTATTCGGCCCGGCATCGCTATCATCGAAGCTTTCCCAAACGCGTTCCTTGGGGTTCTTCTGCCGGAAGACCGCTTCGCTCTACCAGCAGCTCAAAAACGGAAGAAGTTCCACTGGCTCTATGATCATGCTGTCGACAGCGGCGTTCTCGACTCCCTTTTGCAGACTCTCGGTTGGCGAAATCAGGCGCTGCTCGACGCAGTGTTAGCCGAGAAGGATCACGAGAAACGAGCAGCGTGGATTTGCCTATTAACTGCTGCCTTCGCGGTGGCCAGTAAATCCGAGGTTGTTGGTGACGATGTGGGAGGCTGGTTCTGGCTACCCCCGTCAGACTTATGGGCAGCTTGGGCTCGGGAAGCGCTGAAGAGGAACAACTTGGCCGTTGTTTAGCTTCCTTTGACTCGAGGAAGCTCACTGGCTGGCACGACGCTCCTGGACGTTGCTTTGCAGCTCTCGACCTTCCAAACGCGCCAGCGAGTCTCACCCGGCCGATTCGTGAGAAGGTATGTCATGCAGCTTTTTGCTGTTCGATGACGGCGCGAAGTCGTCCATACCATTGGTCCAAATCCTGGATCAGAAATTTTGCAGTATCAGAATCGATTCCAGGTGCCGGCGTGTCGAGGAAGAAGATTTCGCAAATCGGCTCGATGATGCTTGAAGCGTAGATTTTCAACGAGAGCCGCCGCACTTTCTTCTCTTCTCGCTTTGAGCCGGAAAGACCGCCAAGTAGCATACCGGCGGGTCCGAGCAGCACTCCTCCTACTGCCGCACCTTTTAGCTGGCTCCCACGGTTAAACTTGATCATTGACGTATCGTCACGCGCGACTTCGACAGCCAGAAGCTCTTTGAAGTCGTAGACTATCGGATCTGCAGTCAACCTCCGCAGCTTCAACATATCAGGCACGATCGCTATCTTCTGGCGCTGAGCGTCAATCGCGATCGCATTTTTGCACACCGGAGAGATGTAGGTCGCCGAGGCGGTGAAATCTGGAATAGCATTGAGCTGAGCAACTAAACCTTGTTGATTTGAGCTGCTTTTGGCGACCACAAACCACAAGACCAGCAGGGTCCCGACGAGAGTGAAGATAGTTATGAATGCAAAGGCGCTCATTTTTCTCTCGTCGTGGTCAGACAAAAGGGAACCTTTATCCCATAGCTTAGCCGAGAAATGCCTTATCGCCTTAAACCGTTGTTTCCCTTCATGTGGCTGCCGCGGTTCGCAAATAACTCCACGCCGGACAAAAAGGTTCCTTTAAGTCAATGGGTTACCGGGTATGATAGCCGGAAACCTAAGTAGGATTTCGGCTCAAAAATGCGCAAAATTGGCTATGCCCGAGTGTCGACAAATGACCAGCATCTCGATCTCCAACTCGCGGCGCTAAAGGCGATCGCCTGTGACCATATTTTCACAGACCAGGGGATTTCCGGCTCGACATTTGATCGGCGTGGCCTGGTCGACGCCTTATCCAGTGTTGGCGAAGGAGACATGCTTGTGGTGTGGCGGCTCGATCGGTTGGGTCGATCGCTGATCGACCTCATCCGCGTCATCAACGACCTCGGAAATCGAGGCGTTGAGTTCCGGTCACTCAACGAGGCGATAGATACATCTACCTCCGGCGGACGCCTGACATTCCACATCATGGCCGCGATGGCGGAGTTCGAGCGCTCGATCATTAGCGAACGCACGAAAGCAGGCATGGCCGCCGCCAGATCAAGAGGGAGCTTGATCGGCCGGCGACCAGCGCTCACACCGGAGCAGATACTCGAAGCACGAGAAGCCTTCATGATCGACAAGGCTTCAATCGACGATCTCGCGGAGCACTACAAGGTTCATCCCCGCACTCTCGCGCGGGGGATGAAGCAAGGTATTTTACTCGCCAACGATCCCGGTCTGTGACGACGTAGCCGGCAGCGACCATCGCTGTGAAATCGCCTTGACGCGGACCTTGGGCTTCTTCGGTTCCGGAACATGATTGGGAATCTTTCCCAGCATTTCCAGGAAGTCCAACTCCTTCTGACGATACTTCTCGGCCATCGCCCTGACCCTTTCCCTCAATTCTGCGCTGATCACCATATTCCTCCTCAGAACATTCCCCATTCGACATCATCGACGCCGACGGTTTCGCTTGAGGTGTCGACATTGGCACCATTCGCCCTCAGCAAAAGCCGCTCACGAGCCTTCCGTTCTGCAGCCAACCTCCGCCGGTGGACAGCCTTCTCCTCGTCCGACATCGAAGAAAGATCAGTCCAGGCGCGGACAGTGGTTTCATCTACTCCGCGCTTCTTGCGTGCCCTGTCGCGATGGAGGCGACGTTCACGGCTCTCATGAGTTTCGCCGCGAATCCACGGCACATGGTCGTGAAAGGTGTAGGGCCGCACAGTCTCGCCTTCGGCTTCCTTCTTCAAGCGATAGATCCTGCGGGATTCCTCGCGCCAGGCGCGCACGATCGGGTGAGGATTGTCACGCTGAAACTTGGCCAAGCGATTCCGCCAATCATCAATGGCGCGCCGCCGTGCCGAACCTTCCTGGAGGTCGCACACCGTCTTCTGAGAAGCTGAAGCAGTCTCTCCTGAACCGGAGGTATCATCATTTTCGATTGAGAGCATTTCCGTTCTCCTATTGCTTACTGCTTATTTATAGCGAAGCCCGGAGCCGGAGCGCACATTTCCATCCTGTCACGCTTTGTGCGGTTTCTCTCTATTATAGTAATATTCTTATGTCTTGATATAATAGAGAGAAACCGCACAAAGCGTGACCTCTCCGGCTAAGGAAAGACCGGGGTCTCCTCCGGATAGAACGAGCGATCGTGAATGCGAAACAAGTAAATTGAGAAAACCGTAGCGGGCGACCGCGGGAACTAATCCACAGGCAGGCTTCCCGGCTCGAGGGTCGTAATTGACGTCGCCCGTGAGAACGGGAGTGAATTACACGTCATCCTCAAAAAGCGACTGGGTGAACGGTTACGCTAACTCCACGGCATGGGAGGATCCGTCCTCGGACATTGGTGGACGCAAAACCCATCCCCATCGAGCTCGTTGACGGCGTCTAGGACTTCGTGCTCCGGCAAAGAAGAGATCGTTGACGAGTAATCGCACACAAGCGGCACAGGAGGTTTCTGGCGACCAGGAGCAAATGAACAATACGGATGCGTCGAAATCCACAACGTCCGTCAGGCGCAAACTAGTCGAGAAACATGGCGACGACCCCGTCTCTGTTGTCGGATCCCACTCCCGGCTGTTCGGCTTACCTCGAACCGAGACTACGACAAGCACACGAAAGCGCCATCATGCCGGAAATGTTTTCGACGCTACCACGCAAGGCATCCGTCGCCGGGTAAGCGCTGCTGCCATGCTCCGATCCCTCATTCATGCAGCGAAGCTTAGCAGCGACGATACGCGACACCGAAGAACCCTCTCGCCCTACAAATATTAGAGCCGCCTGAAGTTGACAGTTAGGCAAAAACGATCGAAATCAGCAAAAAGTGCCAACCAAACGTCAAGCTCCGTCAACTTAGCGTGCAAAAATCGATGATTTCTAGCTCGAATTTGAGTCGGAGGTTGACGTTTTCGCGGGATCCAGACCTGGAAATTGACACTTATCAACACCCGATGATTGAAGTGTCAACTTTTCGCAACGTCCTTAAACGTGTGCTTCGGATGGTATCACCTTCCCCAGGCGACTGACGAGGTCGTCCGCTGAGAGGTGCGTATAGCGCTTCAGCATACGCAACTCCTTGTGCCCAGATATGCTGCTGACCTCGATGACGTTCAAGCCGCGCTCGAATAGGCGGCTGACAGCCTCATGCCGCAGATCATGAAAGCGGAGCCCTTCGATCCCGGCACGCACCAGCAGACGATACCACGCTTGCTCAAGGGAACCGGGAGCCATGGGAAAGACACGCGACTGATCGACGTCCGCTTGGGTCTTCCATTCCGTCAGCGCATCAAACGCCCGCTGAGACAATGGCACCTCGCGTCCGGATCCGTTCTTCGTCATTGTCAGCGTGATCACGCGACGGTTATGCGAGATATCGCTCCATTGCAGCCCCAAGATCTCGCCGCGGCGCATCCCGGTCTCGATCGCAAGTATGATCAACGTTTTAAAGAATGGGATCTTGCCACCGGCGCAGCCGTCAAGCAGGCGCTGCTCCTCATCACCTTCCAGGCGACGTTTGCGTTCGTTCCGGATCACCGGGCGCCGAACCAGCTTCACCACGTTGCGAGCGAGTGGGAGTCCCCAGTCGCGGATGGCAACTTCGATGACGTGGCTGAGGATCGCAAGCTCGCGAACCGTCGTAGATGCAGCTACAGATCGAAGGCGTTCGTCACGAAATGATGAGATATCCTGCGGCGACAGACCCACCATTGTCCGGTAGGCAAGCTCATGGCGTCGGAGCACGTCGATCCGTTGAATCTCCTGGACCGAGCCGCGCTTCAGGGGCGATACCTCTTGCTGGTAACGCTCTAGGAGCTGACCGAGCGTTGTTGTCTCGAGGATCTTTGTGTCCGGCGCGGCACCGAAGCGATCGACCTGGCTTTCCAGATCACGCGCCCACTTCTCGGCTTCGACCTTGCTATCGAATGACTTGCACCGAGGTTTCATACCACGCCGGCGCACCTGGGCTTGCCAGCGTCCTCTGAGTTTGCGGATTGTCGCCATTTGATCTCCAATCGATATTGAAGATCACGCGTAGGATACCCCTTGAGGGGCGCCAAGGATTATCCCCGCATAGACAAAGTTATTGCAACCATAGGAGGGCGCTGTCAGGTTACGTTGATCCTTTGCGGAAGGGGGCAAATTTGAACAGCTACGATAGATTTCCGGAAGAGGTTTGCCAAAAGCTTGGCAACTATGTCTACCGATTGATCGACCCCAGGAACGGCGAAACTTTTTATGTCGGAAAGGGGCGCAACAACCGGGTGTTCGACCATGCGGCAGGACTGCCGAGCGTGCTGGATGACGATACTCAACAACTTGGCGCAAAGCTGGACCGCATCCGAGCCATTAAGAACGCGGGCCTCGAAGTGATACATGTCGTCCATCGACATGAGATACCAGACGCGTCGATCTTCGAGGTCGAAGCCGCTCTCATCGATGCCTATCCCGGCCTAACAAATATCCAGGGCGGCCACGCCAGCAGTGATCGCGGCCCCATGAACCACCTAGAGCTAATCGACAAATACAGTCTTCCAGAACTCCCAGCTGTCCCCGAGCATCGGCTGGTGTTGATCAACATCAATAAGCTTGAAGAGCGCTTCGATCGCCACGCGATCTACAATCTAGTGAGATACTGCTGGCGTATATCGAAGACGCGAGCCGAACAGGCTGAGTATGTGCTCGCTGTGGTTCGCGGTGTAGTCGTTGGCGTGTTCAAACCCATCCGGTGGATGCGCGCGACGCCCGAGAACTTTCCCGATATTCCATATGCGGATGGATCAGAGTCTCATCGTCTTGGGTTCATAGGAGAAGGAGCATCGCCAGACATTTGGGAGCTATATGTCGGCGCAAGGGGCAAGAGAATCACTGATCCAGAATTGAAGCACATTCAAAATCCTATACGTTTCTGGAAGTGCTAGTGAAGTCTGACCGTCCTCCTCACCCGGGTTCAAATCATACAATCACTAGCTGAAGCCCTTTCCTGGTTTGAAAAGGAGATGAGTTGGGGCGTGAGTCCGGCGAGCTCAATCATCTCACAGGCCGCATCGGCGAGCTCTATGCAGCAATAATTACGTATGGGCAGATAGCACTGGATACCAACTAGCGCGGATGTGACCTTGTGTCCGCATCCAACGAGCGGATATCCGGGACCAAAAGTTCGACTTGAAGCAGCGCTGACCGTCCTCTATTAAAGGTTGAGTTCATACATGAATTCCACTCAACACTGAGACTCACGGGGCAAACTATGAGCATTTGGTGGGTAAACACTGGCGCGCGGTTTAAAGCACAGATGGAAGCCGGCGTGCTTTGGTGTCCCAACCGAACGGTGCGCAAAGATCAGGAACTCGGTCCACCTCAATGGCATTGGGCGACTATACAGGACGTGAGACCCGGCGAATTCGTGCTTGTGGCGAGAGATGGCTACATCGAAGGAATAGCGATCGCAAGAAGAGCCGCTATACCAGACAGTGCCCGTCCGGCCACGTTTCCGGAAACCGATACCTGGAATTCTGTAGGTTGGTCTCTCCCCATTGAGTTTGTTCGCTTTGATCATCGTGTTTCGAGAGCAAAGATGGTCGATGGGTTGTTTCGCTACAGGGCACATAAAAGCCCATTCTTCATGAATAAGGATGGCGTTCTCGAAGGCAATCAGGTCTACTTCGCGCCACTACCCGGCGCGGACGCACCAGATTTTTTTGAGCGCGTCCGCGTAGCTCTGGAAATACAGCGGCCCGGGCATCTTGACCGCGCACTAGAGAGAGCAATGACGGACGGACGCTCGTCAGAATTCCAAGGGAAAGCCACTGCAAAGGAAGCTCTCGTCAAAGCGCGGATTGGCCAAGGCCAGTTTCGGCAATCTCTTATAGACATGTGGGGAGGCAAGTGCTGCGCAACCGGATTGTGCGAGTCCAAATTACTGCGCGCATCGCATATCGTTGCTTGGGCGGCCGGCACCGATGAAGAACGTCTGAACCCCTATAATGGCCTTCTTCTGTCTGCAGCCTTCGACGCAGCCTTTGACGCGCATCTCATTACGCTATCAAACGATGGCGCATGGGAAAATGTCGCTGGTTTGAGTGCCGACGAGCTAGAGCGGGCAGGCTTAGGAAACATAGGGCTGCAAAAAGTCGTTGGTTTGCAAGCAAGCCATCATGAGTTCATTGCTCGGCACCGGCAGAACGCCTATGAAAAATGGAGCAATTCCGAGTAGCGCACTAAGGGATGGCCTTACGCTCGGAAGAGTGCTCGTTCATCATCGGTTGAATTTGTGCCGCGCCGGTCAGATTGCACGATCATTAATACATGCCATGAATTGTATTTTAATGAAAGATTCACACCCGGAGGTTACAGCTTTGGAGCGGATCGCAATACAATATTCTCTCACAACAATAAAACAAGCGTGAATTTTCGGAGTATTTTCAATGGCATTGCCGACTTGGTTTTATGTATCGGTGCTGATCGCCGGCGTTTTCTTATGTTATCTTGTTGAAAAGCTTCCCGCAAACCCCAAAGAAAGCCTCTGGGAAGCAATCTATAATAATTTCCGATCGATATACCCAGCGGTTGTTCTTAAGTGGATCCTGTTCTTTATTATTTTTGCAATTGGTATCTGGGCTCCTATTGGCGAACCCGCCAAGTTAATCATTACCGCTGTCATTGTTTTTGGCACCTTGTTTACGGCGGTATTATTTCGGCAGAACGAGTGGGCCAAGGCTGCAGCGAATTCCGCAGCGGGTGTCGGGGCACTTTATCTGGCCTGGCTCGCCAAATTCGTGATCTCATAAGCCTCCAAGTGCATCAAACTGATCCTCTACGCGAGAGCATCACGCCTCAGCACATCGATTCGCTGGATCTATCGGGTCGCACCACGCTACATCGGTGAACCCTTGCGCTGATCGCGTTCGAGCAAATCGCCGAGGATCTCTCAAGCGTATTTGAGTCAGTCGAGGTTTGAAGGTAAAAAGGCCGGGTTGCATGATTTGCATCAAACGCAGGCGTCGGTAGAGAACACGGATGAACAAGGTTCTCGAAAAACTTAAAATGTTGGCGCATTTTCCCGAGGAAAATGCTGGCGTATGGCTGGCTGGCGCCGAGGACGGTGTGTCTTTCCTAAAAGACCATCTGAGAAGTGATACGACAATCCTCTTTGCTTCGCTGAATGCCGTTTTGATTCATGGCGTTCTTGCACCTGAATCGGCACTACAAAACGCTGATCACGAACGATTAAGCCGCGAGTTCGTCACCCCTGATGCTAGCTGGATGATCCAGCACGTTTCGGGCGGCGGAGAACCTGATCGCGTTTATCTCGAAGGCCCCTTGCGTCGCATAGGAACGGACTTCAACGAAGGGGAAAAGCTGGTTTTCAAGCGCTTCTTTGCTAGCCGCCGCGATCCGACACCTATGGAGATCAGCCAGAAGCTGGTTCACGCGCTGGACCTGCATTTTATACCTGAGCGCAACGCATGGTGCCGTCTCGACGAGGACGGCGACATCGAGGACGTCATCAAAATTGTCGAGGAGCATTCAGGAGACTGGGCGCAGAATGTGACGCTCGTCACGATTGCGACCAAGGATTTCGCTGAATATATGCGCCTTTCAAACACCGTGCTATTCTACTTCTTTGACTTCACACGAACACAGCCGCGCTCGTTTAACGGCTGGACCGGCGTTAGGCCGATCAACTTCGACGCGCCGGATCTGTTTTATCATGGCGGCGTCACGAGTCAGTCCGGCAGTTATATCAATGGCCGGATGATCGTGCGGCCTGCCGTGACTTACGAGGAAATTGTCGCCGAGTATATGGAGCGGCGGAATCCGTCTGCGCGAAAATATGCAACCTTCAAGGCAATCGATCTCAAGACCCAGACGCGCATCGAGATTTCCGCTGACCCCGAAGGTCTCTCGAATTATTTCCAGCCGGAATCCGACTTGCCGCTTGAAATGTCGCCCGCGTTCTTCCGTGCGGAAGTTTTGCAACGCTACAAGTCGGACCCGGACAAATATGATCTTGATGACCGCAGCATCGCCTGCCGGGGTGCATGGAGCCTGCGCACCTACGACGTTAACAACGAGGGGCAGGTTCATACCTATCTTCGATATCTCGGCGAGCTGCCCTACAAAGAGCAGGTCTACTGGCAGGCATTTAACGAATGGCCAAAGGGCTGGCTTTCCGAGCGCTCCGTCACTACGGATTTCAGAGGCGAATTTTACCTCGAACATGAGCCGCTGGTAGAACTCAAACAGCTTGTAAAGGAACTCGATGACACACCACCCGCTTGGTGGCAGGTGCGCGGCGAGACATTGCGTAAAGCTGCTCGCTACCCGGTGACCAATTCGGTGTCCGAATGGGGTAACGAGATTCTCGCTCTTGATCAGCTCGTCAACGAGGGCGTCTTGATTGCTCCTTTGCGCAAGCTCGCGGAATCACTGGGAATAACGGTGAAAGATGAATGGCGCGCGCACAAACTTCTTGAAGAAGCCATAGCGAAAAAGAGCGGCGATTATGCGGAGGCCAAGACCGTGATCGATTCGCTTCGCCGCTTGCGGGAGCTGCGCAATCACCTGAAGGGCCACGCGTCGGACAAAAAACAGAGTTTGGCAAAGGAAGCGCTCCGCGTGCATGGTTCGTTCAAGGGTCACTATCAAATGATGGCTGACCAGCTCCTTGAAACACTCAAGGTCATAAGAGCTACCCTAGCGTAAGCCACATACCAATACCGTCGATCGCTGAACGCGTCAGCCCTAGTGGCCTTCTTCCAAGCAACATACCAGATGTAGTCAACACTTGACTCAAGTCGCAAAAAGAGTCCTCGATCCCGATTCGCCCTTTACTTTCTATAAGCAAATCGCATATAGAATCCCTATTAATCCCGTCGTGGCTTCGGCTGCGACGCTTCCCCCGGGCCACGGCTCGGGGGTTCGCATTTTAGGGGTCAGGATGGGGGATAGAGCGCGGATTCAATGCTTTGTTGATGGATTCAATCTCTATCACGCAATTGATAATCTCAAATTGCCGCACTTAAAGTGGCTTAATCTGAGAAAACTCATTGAAGGTTTTACCGACCCCACGCTGCAAGAAGTGCAGTCGATTTTTTATTTTTCTGCTTTTGCCACTTGGAGGCCTGATGCGCATCGCCGGCATCAGCAGTATGTTGAGGCCCTGAAAACAGTTGCGATAACCCCTATAATGGGCCGGTTTAAAGAAAAAGACGCCTACTGCCGCGTCTGCAAGAGCCCATACAAAACACACGAAGAAAAAGAAACAGACGTTAATATTGCCCTCTGGTTACTCAACGAAGCTTACAAGAATAATTTTGATGAGGCCTTCATCGTGAGTCGAGATAGCGATCTTACTCCGGCCATTCGTATGGTGCTTGCCGAATTTCCCCACAAGAAAATTAAAGTCATATCTCCACCAAACGCCGGACACAGCAAGGAAATCGGGCAGTTGGTTGGATCAAAGAAACTTGCTTCAATAAAACAGATTCACCTCGAACGTTCGCTTTTCCCGGCAACGGTGACCGATCCGGACAGTGGACTCGTAGTCGCTCGACGCCCGCCCTCTTACGATCCAGCTTCATAAACTGCCTTAGATGCGCCTTCAGCGTGGCCCTGCGATCAATTGTGTGCGCAAACAGCCAAATCCACGACGTTTGTCACAGGCGTTCACGTCGTAAATAACTGATAAATATACATTTTATGGCGGAGAGGGTGGGATTTGAACCCACGATGCCCTTGCAGGCATGCCGCATTTCGAGTGCGGTGCATTCGACCACTCTGCCACCTCTCCGGTTATGCTGGTCGGCGCGTTTCTCGGCGCGGGCGTTCTCATAGCGAGAGAAGGATGGGATGGCAAGGGTGAATATTCAAGCTTTTCATCCTTTTGCCTTGACAGATCACAGGCCCTTATATATCCCGTGCGACGCAATAGGTGTGGATAAGTCCGTGCCTTGGCCGCCTCGCTCTGTGCGGGGTTTCACCGGCAGATCTTTTTCGAGGCCGCAAGCCTTTGGAATCCCTGCTAAACTTAGACTGATAAAAAGACGGCCGCTTGTCCTTTCGGGCGAGAGAGCCGGAACGAACATGAAAGGATAAAAAATGTTCGCAGTCATCAAGACCGG
This sequence comes from Rhizobium cerradonense, assembly GCF_030182455.1. Classification (NCBI taxonomy): domain Bacteria; kingdom Pseudomonadati; phylum Pseudomonadota; class Alphaproteobacteria; order Hyphomicrobiales; family Rhizobiaceae; genus Rhizobium; species Rhizobium cerradonense. The sequence continues at coordinate 51,336 of NZ_JAQJCK010000004.1, read as the reverse complement.
CGGTAAGCAGTACCGTGTGGCAGCAAACGACGTGCTGACCATCGAGAAGCTTGAAGTCACCGCCGGCGACACCGTAGAATTCACCGAAGTCCTCGTTATCGGCGAAGGCGCCGACGCTGCGATTGGTGCTCCCTTCGTCAAGGGCGCTTCCGTCAAGGCCGAAGTGGTCGAGCACAACCGCGGCAAGAAGGTCATCGCCTTCAAGAAGCGCCGTCGTCAGAACTCGAAGCGTTCGCGCGGCCATCGCCAGCATCACACGGTCGTCCGCATCACGGACATCGTGGCTGCCAAGTAAGTAACGGGATCAAGGTTTAAAGGAGAACTCCAATGGCACACAAAAAAGCTGGCGGTTCCTCGCGCAACGGTCGCGATTCCGAATCCAAGCGCCTTGGCGTGAAGAAGTTCGGCGGCGAAGCCGTCCTCGCAGGCAACATTATCGTGCGTCAGCGCGGTACGCAGTGGCATCCGGGCGCCAATGTCGGCCTCGGCAAGGATCACACGATTTTTGCGCTTACGGCGGGCAACGTGGACTACCGTACGAAGGCCAATGGCCGCGTGTACGTCTCTGTAATGCCGAAAGCGGAAGCAGCGGAATAAGCCGGTAGCGCTCTAAAACAGCCGGCGTCTCATCGACCCGGCTGAAGCATCAGGTTCAGTCAAGAAAAAAGGGGAGATGGGGCGCCATCTCCCCTTTTTTCTTTACCCTCAACCAAGGAGGACTGAACCATGCAAGGCGAATTGTTAAGGGAAGGCCAATCGAGGTCTCCCGAAGAACGGCTGAGGCCGGAGCGGTTAAGGACCGATTGCCCTGTCTTATTGTCGGAAAGGCTCGTTCTGCGCGCGCCCCACGAAGAAGACATCGACGCCCTTGCCCATCTCGCCAACAACGCCAACGTCGCCACAATGGTATCGCGTATGCCGCACCCGTATACGACCAATGATGCCGCCGATTTCGTGCGACGCACGAAGCTTGGCGAGATTGGCAAGTGCGTCTATGCGATTACCAAAGCCGACAACGGCGCCTTTCTCGGTTGCTGCGGGGTCGAACCCACGGCCGATCCGCACACCGTCGAGATCGGCTATTGGCTGGGCGAGCCTTATTGGAACCAGGGTTATACGACAGAAGCCGCCCATGCCCTGATCGACATGGTCTTCCGCACGCGCGAAAATGTCGCCCAGATCGACGCCCGTTGCCGGGTGATGAACGTCGCCTCCAGGCGGGTCGTGCAGAAGTGCGGCTTCCAGTTCCAGGGATCCGGCCTTGCCGCATCGCTGGCACTCGGCAGCACGGTATCGGTCGAATGGTACCGGCTCGACCGCAAGACCTGGATGTCACTCAGAAGCTGGGGAGGCATGCGATGAACGCCGCCATCTTGCCCCGCCGGGACGTCAGGAGCCTGACGCCCGGACCGACGCCGGTCATCCGGACGGAGCGGCTGACGCTGCGCCCGCACCGGCTCGGCGATGCCGACGCAATGACAGAATCCCTGTCGGATTTCGCCGTCACCCGCATGCTCGCCCGCGTGCCGGTGCCGTACGACCGACAGGATGCGCTGGACTGGCTGGTCCCGCGCACCGCAGGCCTCGATAGCGACTGGATGCTGGCCATCACCGAGGGGGACGACGTCCATATCGGCTGCGTCGGCATCGACCTCCGGCATGGCCGCTGGCATCTCGGCTACTGGCTGAACCGCTATTACTGGCGGCGCGGCATCATGAGCGAGGCTGTCCCGGCCGTCCTCGAGCGCTTCGCCCGCCGCATGCCCGAAGTCGCCGTTTTCTCCGGCGTCTTCGCCGACAATCCGGCGTCGTTGAAGCTGCAGCAGAAGCTCGGCTTCGACATCATCGGCTGCGCCGAGGTCTACAGCTTCGCCCGCAACACCATGGTTCCGCATATCGAAACCGTGCTGAAGCCGGGCGCGCTGCGGCTCTCGCAGGCGGCGTGAGGCCAAGCATGTCGCGCAAAAGTGCGCAGCGGTTTTGCGATAATGACATCCGCAAAATCAAAGATCTAAAGCGCAAGGAGCGAATCTGAAAGATTGCAATGCGCTTTAAAAACCAGTCATCGCCGGCTCCACCGGCGATGACGCCCTATCCGTCGATTTCGACCCAGACCGGAAAATGATCGGAACCTTCCGCATCGATATCCACATGGGCCGAGCGCAGACGGTCACTCAACCCGCAACTGATGAAGCAGTAGTCGAGATGCATGCGCTTGTTACGATCCTTCGGATCCATCCAGCTATAGGCTTCGGGCTTCAGCGCGCCGACAACGTCGAGCGCGTCGGTCGGCACATCGAAACGCGGCATGCGCCCGTAGAAGGCGTCCTTCAGGCCGGCAAGCGCGCAATATTCCGGCGATTCCGGCACCATGTTGAAATCGCCCATCAGGATAAAATCCTCCGGCAGCGGCGGATCGTCGAAGTCGATCTCCACGGCGCCCGTCAGCGAACCGCCATCACGCACAAAATTGATCGCACGATCCTTGAGATAGTGGATCTGGCGGATGCGCTCATCCGGAGAGACGTGGTCGAGATGCACGGAATAGACCCGGACCGCGCCGCCTGGGGCATCGATCACCGCTTCGACGGCAACGCGCTGCAGATTGAGTTTGGAAAGCGTGCGGCTGCGCGGCAGAAGCAGCGTCCGCGTCGCAAGGATCGGCCAGCGCGACAGCACCATATTGCCGAACTGGAAGCGCAGATCGCGTGGGCCCGCTCCCGGCGGCAGCAGATCCAGCCCCGTTCCATAGATGGAGTAATAGTCCGGCAGCAACGCTTCGATCGCAGCGACCATATCGGTACGGCCGTTGCGGACAAAGCCGCGGGTTACTTCCTGCAAAGCGATGATATCGGCGCCCGCAAGGTTTCCGACGATGCGTTCAAGATCATATCTTTCATCGAGGCCGAAGCCGCACTGGATGTTATAGCTTGCCAACTTCACGATAATCTTTGACCTCCGGCTGAAGCGCCTATATCGAAGGCGACATGACGGGCAAATGACCGCGCCGCCTGTCCTGGCGGACATGCAGAGGACGCGGTAACAATTGAAAAGAGCGCATAGGCTTTCCTGACTCCATTCGTTGTAAGGGGTTATGCGCCAATACCGAGTGACGGAAGTAAAATGAAATTTCTCGACGAAGCAAAGGTCTATATTCGGTCTGGTGATGGCGGCGCGGGCAGCGTGTCCTTCCGGCGTGAGAAATTCATCGAGTTCGGCGGTCCGGACGGTGGCGATGGCGGCCGCGGCGGCGATGTGTGGGTCGAGGCCGTCAACGGGCTGAATACGCTGATCGATTTCCGCTATCAGCAGCATTTCAAGGCGAAGATCGGCATGCATGGCATGGGCAAGAACCGCGCCGGCGCCAAGGGCGACGACGTGACGCTGAAGGTCCCGGTCGGCACGCAGATTTTCGAAGAAGACGAGGAAACCCTGATCTGCGACCTGACACAGGAGGGCCAGCGCTTTCGTCTCGCCGCCGGCGGCAATGGCGGCTTCGGCAACGCCTATTTCAAATCCTCGGTCAATCAGGCGCCCGATTGGGCCAATCCCGGCCTGCCCGGTGAAGAAAAGACCATCTGGTTGCGGCTGAAGCTGATCGCCGATGCCGGCCTCGTCGGCCTGCCAAATGCCGGCAAGTCGACCTTCCTTGCCGCCGTCAGCCGCGCCCGGCCGAAGATCGCCAACTATCCATTCACGACGCTGCACCCCAATCTCGGCGTCGCCACCATCGATAGCCAGGAATTCATTCTGGCCGACATTCCCGGCCTGATCGAGGGCGCGCATGAAGGTGTGGGCATCGGTGACCGTTTCCTTGGCCATGTCGAGCGCACCCGCGTGCTGCTGCATCTGGTCTCCGCCCAGGAAGAAAAGGTCGGCAAGGCCTACAAGACGGTGAAGCACGAGCTCGAAGCCTATGGCAACGATATCACCGACAAGCCGGAGATCGTCGCACTGTCGCAAATCGACGTGCTGGACGAGGAGACGTTGAAGAAAAAGACGCGGGAACTGGCGCGAGCCTGCGGCAAGACGCCGTTCCGCATTTCCGCCATCACCGGCAGCGGCATGACCGAGGTGTTGCGCGCTTTGCGCGACGTGATTGTCGAGGCGAACGCTGGCACCCAGGAAGAGAAGCCGGCGAAAGCGCCGAAACTGCGCCATCGTGACATGGCCGTTGTCGATAAGGAAAGCGACGACGACGAGGAGCAGCAGGGATGACTGCCCGCAAGCCGCTCGACCGCTACCGCCGCATCGTCATCAAGATCGGCTCCGCCCTTCTGGTCGATCGCAAGGCCGGCCTGAAGAAAACCTGGCTTGACGGCATGTGCGCCGATATTGCCGGGCTGAAGGCCAAGGGGGCCGATGTCCTCGTCGTCTCCTCCGGCGCTATCGCGCTCGGCCGTTCGGTGCTCGACCTGCCCTCCGGTGCATTGAAGCTGGAGGAAAGCCAGGCGGCCGCGGCCGTCGGCCAGATTTCGCTGGCGCGCGCCTGGTCAGAAAGCCTGTCGCATGACGATATCGTCGCCGGCCAGATCCTGCTGACACTCGGCGATACCGAAGAGCGCCGCCGCTATCTCAACGCCCGCGCCACCATCAATCAGCTCCTGAAGATCGGCGCCGTACCGATCATCAACGAAAACGACACGGTCGCCACCAGCGAAATCCGCTATGGCGACAATGACCGGCTGGCCGCCCGCGTCGCCACCATGACCGGCGCCGACCTGCTGATCCTGCTGTCTGACATCGATGGGCTCTACACCGCCCCACCGCATCTCGATCCGCAAGCGAAATTCCTGGAAACGATCGCCGAGATCACGCCGGAAATCGAAGCCATGGCCGGCGGCGCGGCCTCCGAACTGTCGCGCGGCGGCATGCGCACCAAGATCGATGCCGGCAAAATCGCCACGGGCGCCGGCTGCGCCATGATCATCGCCTCGGGCAAGACCGACCGGCCGCTGAACGCCATCGAAAACGGTGCGCGCTCCTCCTGGTTCGCGCCTTCGGGCACGCCCGTCACCGCCCGCAAGACCTGGATTGCCGGGCAATTGCAGCCCGCCGGTGAGCTGCATGTCGACGAGGGCGCCGTCACCGCGCTCGGCGCCGGCAAGAGCCTTCTGCCTGCCGGCGTGCGCAGCATTGTCGGCAATTTCGGCCGCGGCGACACCGTTGCCGTTATCGGCCCCTCCGGTCGAGAAATCGCCCGTGGCCTTGTCGGTTACGATGCCGAGGAAGCCCGCCAGATCACCGGCCGCAAGTCGGCGGAGATCGAGGCGATCCTCGGCTATCCCGGCCGCGCCGCCATGGTGCATCGCGACGACCTCGTCATGACCGCGTCCGTCAAGACGAAGGCCGAGAAATTGAAGAAGGATGAAGCTCATGCTTGATACTGTCGCACAAAGCCCCGACATCGATGCGCTGATGAACGATATCGGCCGCAAGGCCCGGGCTGCGTCGCGACCTCTGGCCTTCGCTTCGACCGAAAGCAAGAACAAGGCGTTGAGCGCCATGGCCGATGCCATTCTTGCCCGCAAGGATCATATCCTTGCCGAGAACGCCAAAGACCTGAAAGACGTCGAAGGCACGGATATGCTGGCCTCCTTCGTCGATCGCCTGACGCTGAACGACAAGCGCGTCGCCGAGATGGCCGAAGGCATTCGCGCCATCGCCGCCTTGGCCGATCCGGTGGGCGAAGTCATTGCCGCCTGGGATCGTCCGAACGGGCTGAAGATCGAACGCGTGCGCACGCCGCTCGGCGTCATCGGCGTCATCTTCGAAAGCCGGCCGAACGTCACCGCCGATGCCGGCGCGCTGTGCCTGAAAGCCGGCAATGCCGTAATCTTGCGCTGCGGCAGCGATTCGCGCCGTTCCTCTCAGGCGATCCATGAATGCCTGGTCGAGGGGCTGAAGGCAGCCGGCCTACCCGAGCACGCCATTCAGCTCGTGCCCGTGAGCGACCGTGCCGCCGTCGGCGCCATGCTGCGCGGCCTCGAGGGCAATATCGACGTCATCGTGCCGCGCGGCGGCAAGAGCCTCGTCGCCCGGGTGCAGACCGAAGCGCGCGTGCCGGTCTTCGCCCATCTCGAAGGCCTCTGCCACATCTATATCGATGCCTCGGCCGATCTGGAGATGGCGAAATCCATCGTCGTCAACGCCAAGATGCGCCGCACGGGCATCTGCGGCGCGGCTGAAACGCTGCTGGTCGATTCGAAGGTGGCGTCCACCCATCTGAAGCCGCTGCTCGACGGGCTTGCCGCGGCAGGCTGCGAAATCCGCGGTTCTGCCGAGGTGCTCAAGCTTGTGCCGGGATTGAAAGCCGCGACGGAAGAGGATTGGTCGACCGAATATCTCGCCGCCATTATTTCCGTCGCCATTGTCGACGGTATTTCCGGCGCGATTGGCCATATCGGCAAATATTCGTCCAACCATACCGAAGCCGTCATCGCCGAGGATCCCGCCGTGGTCGAGCGCTTCTTCACCGAGATCGATTCGGCGATCCTGCTGCACAATGCTTCGACGCAGTTTGCCGATGGCGGCGAGTTCGGCATGGGCGCGGAGATCGGCATCGCCACGGGCAAGATGCATGCGCGCGGGCCCGTTGGCGTCGAGCAGCTTACCTCTTTCAAATATCGCGTGCGCGGCACCGGACAGATACGGCCCTGACGTGCTGGAAGAAGAGATCGATTACCGCTATCTGCGCATGCCGCATGCCGAACGCGGCATGGTAGTCGGTCTTTTCGGCGGTTCCTTCAATCCGCCGCATCAGGGCCATGCGCTGGTGGCTGAAATCGCCATCCGACGGCTTGGCCTCGACCAACTCTGGTGGATGGTGACGCCTGGCAATCCGTTGAAGAACCGCAATCATCTGGCGCCGCTTGCCGAGCGCATCGCGCTCAGCGAGGCGGTCACGCATGACCCGCGCGTCAAGGTGACAGCTTTCGAGCAGACGCTCGGCATGAGCTACACGGCCAATACGCTCGCCTACGTCAAGGCGCGCAATACCCATGTTCATTTCATCTGGGTCATGGGTGCGGATAGCCTCAACACGTTTCACCGCTGGCAGAAATGGCAGGAGATTGCCCGCACCTTTCCGATCGCCGTCATCGACCGGCCGGGATCGACGCTATCCTATCTCTCCGCGAAGATGGCCAAGACGTTTCACTATGCGCGCGTCGACGAGGATGACGCACGGGTATTGTGGAAAAAACCGGCTCCGGCCTGGACCTTCATTCACGGTCGGCGCTCGACATTGAGCTCAACCGCCTTGCGCGCAGCACAATGACGGCCTCGGCGCGATAACGAGTCTGATTTTCAGGAAAACCTCCAAAATGAAAAAGCCCGACGGGGGAGGAGATCCGTCGGGCTTTCAAACCTGATCAGCAACTGGGAGGAGGAGTGTTGCTGATCGATATCGAAAGGCTTTGGGAGGAGGAGATCGCCGTTTCGATGATTATGTTTTAGCAGATTTGACCAAATGATAAAACGCTGATAGCGCAATGCAGCAATGCATTTTCATCGTGGCTCCGAAAACAATCTGCCCAAAAAACGCTTCTTTTACATGATCTGAGCTAATTGCGTCGCGGCTTCCGGCGCGACCTTCTCCAAAATCTCCCTAAAATCGCACGATTCGTAACGTTACGTCTCATCCCGTGAGCGTTCGCCATCCTTTTGGGCGAATTCAGCCATGCATTTATGCAATGGCAATGCGTTCTTGTATGCGTCCCGGAGGCAAATCCCTATAAAATTCGTAGAGTTACGCTCCACCGTAACGCTATATTTTCTGGAACATATCCCCTAGCCAAGCATCGTCGGCCGTTATATCTGTCCAGATATGTCGATACTTTCCAGGAGAAATAGAATGGCCACGCGCCGCCGCCAATGGATCAAGCTTGCAACCGCCGCCCTTTCCGCCGCCTGGCTTGGCCTGTCGGTCATTCCGGCGCCGGCATTCGCCGCCGACAAGATCACCGTCTTTGCCGCCGCCAGCATGAAAAACGCTCTGGATAACATCGACGACGCCTTTACCAAGGAAACCGGCAAGCAGGTCACCGTCTCCTATGCGGCAAGCGGACCGCTGGCCAAGCAGCTCGAAAACGGGGCGCCGGCCGATGTCTTCATTTCCGCCGATACCGACTGGATGGACTATGTCGCCAAGAAAAAGCTGATCAAGGACGACAGCCGCGTCAACCTGCTCGGCAATCAGATCGTTCTAGTCTCCGCCAAGGACAAGGCCAAACCCGTTGACGTCAAGCAAGGCATGGACCTTGCCGGCCTGCTCGGCGACGGACGCCTGGCGATCGGCCAGCCGGAATCGGTACCGGCGGGCAAATACGGCAAAGCAGCGCTGGAAAAGCTCGGCATCTGGTCTTCCGTCGAGAAGAAGGTGGCCGGTGCTGAAAGCGTGCGCGCCGCGCTCGCGCTGGTTTCACGCGGCGAAGCGCCCTATGGCATTGTCTATAAGACCGATGTTTCCGCCGATCCGGGCGTTGCCGTGGTCGGCACCTTTCCGGAAGACAGCCATCCGCCGATCATCTATCCGATCGCGATCACGGCCAGCAGCACCAACCCTGATACACAGGCCTATGTCGATTATCTGAAATCGGCTAAGGCTGTTCCGTTCTTCGAGCACGAAGGCTTCACGGTTCTCAAGAAGTGAGCGTCATCGCTCGACCGTAGGCAAAAAAGCTCGTCTTTACAGGCTCGCCGGCTGATGGCGGGCCTGACATGTCTTTGCGAGGCCGAACTTGGACGCATTGGGTTTGAGCAGCGACGAATGGACGGCGATCGAGCTGAGCCTGCGCGTCTCGACCGTCGCCATGCTGGTGAGCCTGCCCTTCGGCATTGCCGCCGCGATGTTGTTGGCGCGTGGTAAATTCTGGGGCAAATCGATCCTCAACGGCATCATCCACCTGCCGCTGATCCTGCCGCCCGTCGTTACCGGCTTCATCCTCCTCATCCTCTTCGGCCGCAAAGGCCCCATCGGCGCTTTGCTCGATCAATATCTCGGTATCGTCTTCTCCTTCCGCTGGACCGGTGCGGCGCTTGCCTGCGGCGTGATGGGCTTTCCGCTGATGGTCAGAAGCATCCGCCTGTCGATCGAAGCGGTCGATCGCAAATTGGAAGAGGCCGCCGGAACACTTGGCGCCAGCCCGCTCTGGATATTCCTCACGGTGACCTTGCCGCTGATCCTGCCCGGCATCATCGCCGGCATGATCCTTTCCTTCGCCAAGGCCATGGGCGAGTTCGGCGCCACCATCACCTTCGTCTCCAACATTCCCGGCGAAACGCAGACGCTGTCGTCGGCGATCTACACCTTTACGCAGGTGCCAGGTGGTGATGCCGGCGCGCTGCGGTTGACGATCGTCGCGATCGTCATTTCCATGGTGGCACTGCTCGCCTCTGAATTCCTCGCCTATCTCGCCGGCAAGAGGGTGGATTGGGAATGACGCTGACCGTCGATATCCGCCATCGATTGGGCGCATTCTCGCTTGAAGCCGCCTTCACCTCCGACGGCGGCGTCACGGCCCTGTTCGGCCGCTCCGGCTCGGGCAAGACCTCGATCATCCGCATCATCGCCGGCCTGATCCAACCCGATCATGGCCGCGTCGACCTCGATGGCACGGTGCTCGGAGACACCGACGCCCAGGTCTTCGTTCCGCGCCACCGCCGCCGTTTCGGCTACGTCTTCCAGGAGGCGCGGCTGTTTCCGCATCTTTCCGTGCGGCAGAACCTGAATTACGGCCGCTGGTTCGCGCCGAAAAGCGGCCATAGCGAAAGCTTCGATGGCGTCGTTGATCTCCTCGGCATCGCAGCCCTTCTCGATCGACGACCGGCCAAACTCTCCGGCGGCGAGAAACAACGCGTCGCCATCGGCCGCGCCCTGCTGTCGTCACCACGGCTGCTCTTGATGGACGAGCCGCTGGCCGCACTCGACGAGGCCCGCAAAGCCGAGATCCTGCCTTATCTCGAACGGCTCCGCGACGAGACGAAGGTGCCGATCATCTATGTCAGCCATTCGATCGCCGAGGTGGCGCGACTTGCCAACCGCGTCGTCGTCCTACGCGACGGCAAGGTGGAGGCAACGGGACCGGCAGTCGAAATCTTTAGCCAGCTTTCCGGCCCGCAGGCGATCGACCGCCGCGAAGCCGGCGTTCTGCTCGAGGGCCGTGTGGAGCATATCGACCGCGAGCACCGCCTGACCATCGTGGCGCTGAAAGCTGCAAAGCTCTTCGTACCCGGGGAGGCGGCTGGAATTGGCAAGACCGTCCGCGTTCACATCCCAGCCCGCGACGTCATGCTGGCAACGGCGCGGCCCGAAGGTCTCAGCGCCCTCAATATCCTTGAAGGGCGGGTGCTTGCCATCGGCACGGCGGCCGATGGCACCGTGGAAGTGAAAGTGGATTGCGGTGGCGACACGGTCCTTGCCCGCATTACGCAGTTTTCCTCCGAACGGCTGGGTCTGCGCATCGGACTGCCCATCCACGCGGTCATCAAGACCGTGGCGCTCGAATCCTAAGGGCGATCAGGACTCCACCTGCGGCTCTGCGACGGCGTCGTCAGGGTTGCGATTGGCCTCCAGCCATTCGAGATCACCGGCAATGGCGGCCCGCACCGAACTCTCCATGCCGCGGAACCGCCGCAGCAATTCCTCGCCGAAGGGCGTCAATGCCGCGCCGCCGCCGTTCGGGCCGCCGCGCTGGGATTCGACGGCCGGCTCCTGGAACATATGGTTCAATTCGCTGATCAGCAGCCAGGCACGGCGATAGGACATGTCCATGGCCCGACCGGCGGCCGAGATCGAACCGGTTTCGCGAATATGTTCAAGGAGTTCCATCTTGCCGCGCCCAAGCCGGCCCTGCCCCGAAAAACTGATGCGGAGAATGGGTTTCAGGGATTGTTGCGGAGCTTTGGTCATGGCGTCTAAGCGTTTCGATCTGATCTTGTGTATACGCGTCCTTCGCGCACCTGTACATGGGAAGCGGGCGGCCGAGATCGAGGACGGGGCTCACCTCACCTTGCGTTACCCCGGCCGAATTGCCCACATATGGTGCGAAAGAGGCGGGAAATACCACAAAAGCTTGTCTTTACGTCCAATAGATGACAACCAGCGTCTTGAAACCTTAATGCTTTGGTGCCTATCTTTAAGGTGTGATCGACTCAGATCACGTGCCTGTTCTGTTACTCAAGGAAGGAAGAGCACTGACAACAGTACACGCCAAGGGAAGAACGCCTGTCGTTGTCCCGAAGAGCCCGGAACGTGGCGTCGATGCCGCTGCCCGCGCCCTGCAAGCCGTCCTCGTAAGCCTCGAGGACTCCAAGGCCGAAAATATCGTCACCATCAACATTGCTGGCAAGTCCGCGCTTGGAGACTACATGGTCGTCGTCTCCGGACGCTCGAACCGGCATGTCCTGGCGATCGCCGACCATCTGATCACCGACCTCAAGGAAGAAGGCCTGGGCAATGCCCGCGTCGAAGGCCTGGAAGGCGGCGACTGGGTGCTGATCGACACGGGTGACATTATCATTCACGTGTTCCGTCCCGAGATTCGCGAGTTCTATAACATCGAAAAGATGTGGGCCGCGCCCGATCTCGACGAGGGCACGCTGCACTGACCTATTCCGGGCATTATTCCCGGTCCCGGTTAGTAGGTTTGAATAGCCGGACATGATTGTCCGGCAACGGTCTATATTTTGTGCCGTCATGATGGCGGATATGCTTAGGAGCGGGAATGCGGATAGGCCTTTTTGCCGTGGGACGGCTGAAAACCGGCCCTGAAAAGGATCTTGCGGCCCGTTATCTCGACCGTTTCGCCAAGGCTGGTCCAGCAATCGGCCTCGAATTGGCGCGCATGACGGAAGTCGCCGAAAGCCGCGCATCCAACGGCGAGACGCGCAAGCGTGAAGAAGCGGTCCTGTTGCAGAAAGCGCATCCGGACGGCGGCGTTCTTATTCTGCTCGACGAGCGCGGCAAGGCGCTGGACAGCGAAGCCTTCGCCGCTTTGCTTGGCACGTTCCGCGACCAGGGCAAGCGCGATCTCACGATCGCCATCGGCAGCGCCGACGGTCTCGACCCCTCCCTTTACGAGAGAGCCGACGCAACCATCTGCCTGGGCAAGATGACCTGGCCGCATCAGCTTGTGCGCATTCTCATCGCCGAACAGCTCTACCGCGCCGTCACCATCCTCTCCGGTCACCCCTACCATCGGGTTTGAGATTCCGCTGCCCCGGATCGAATTGCTCGAAAACAGTTTGGCTTTCGGCTATTTTGCGTTAACGGAACGCTCACACAGGCGTGTTTTGATTCCCGCCGCAAAATTGATGATGCTTCCTGGATAATCGCGGCAAACCGGTTTAATTTCGCGCGATCTGAAGGGGCCGAGCCCAAACGACTGGATGAGAAAAACCCCACCCACGCTTTCCCGCTTGCTGCTGCCCTCACTGGCGGTGTGTCTTGGCGTCGGTGTCTATGTGGAAAGCCCGTTTCAGTTCCGGGACATGGCCCTGGCGCAGGAAGATGACGGCGCCTCGCCCGCGCAGACCCCCACGCAAACCAAGGACGACCAGCCCGGCGTCACCTCGACCGCACCCTCGACGCAGCCGGCCGAACAGGCGCCGGACCCTGCCGCCGATCTTGCCAAGAAGCGCGATCAAACCCGCGCCGAGCTGGAGGAATTGTCAAAGACGATCAGCCTTTCCTCCGACAAGACGAAAGCCCTGGAAGACAGCATCGCCTCGCTCGACAAGAGCACGGCCAGCCTGCGCCAGGCGCTGATCGACAGCGCGGCCCGCCGAAGGGATATGGACCGCAAGATAGAGCAGAGCGAAAAGAAGCTGACCGATCTCGCGGTCAAGGAAGACAAGATCCGCAAATCATTGCATGAGCGCCGTGCGCTGTTGGCCGAAGTTCTGGGCGCGCTGGAACGCATGGGCCGCAATCCGCCGCCGGCGCTGCTGGTAACGCCCGACGATGCGCTGGCTTCCGTGCGCAGCGCCATCCTGCTCGGCGCCGTCGTTCCCGGCATGCGCAAGGAGACGGACAAGCTCATCGCCGACCTTACCGATCTCACCAAACTGCATGCCGCCACCGCGGCAGAAAAGGCCGATCTCACCGCCACCATGACCAACAGTCTGGAGGAGGAACGACGCATGGACATGCTGGTCGCCGAAAACGACAAGCACAGCCATGAGAATGCCGCCGAACTGGACGCCGAACGCAAGCGTTCCGAAGAATTGGCGGGCCAGGCGACCAGTCTCGAGGGCCTCGTCGCATCGCTGGAAAGCCAGATCGGCTCGGTGCGCGATGCCGCCGCCGCGGCCCGGGCGGAAGAGGCCCGCCGGGAGCAGATGACCGATCAGCAGCGCGAACAGGCGAGGGCACTGGCCGAAAGCGGCGTGCCCGATAAAAACCGCATTGCGCCCGCATATCCGTTTTCCGACCTTAAACGGAAATTGGAGCTGCCTGTGGCGGGTGATATTCTCCGCCAGTTCGGCGACGATGACGGCACGGGACATACCGCGATGGGCCTGACCCTCGCAACCGGCGCCGACGCGCTCGTCACCGCTCCTGCCGATGGGACTGTCGTTTACGCCGGCGCATTTCGCAGCTATGGCCAGATGGTTATTCTGGATACCGGCGACGGTTATCATATGGTGCTGTCGGGAATGGACGCGATCAAGACGCGTCTCGGCAAATTTGTCTTCGCTGGCGAGCCGCTCGCTGTAATGGGCCAAAAAAGAGTCGCGAGCGCGACTGCATTGGCGCTGGAAACGGATCGACCAACGCTTTACATTGAATTTCGAAAAGATGGGAAGCCGGTCGATTCTCGGCCTTGGTGGACCTCCAAAGACACTGGAAAGGCACGCAATGATACGTAGGGCTTCTCTTGTTCTCGTTGGCGCATTGATGGGTGCGACCGCGATGAGCGTTATCTACACGGCGGTAGCGCCGGCGGAAGCCGCGGGCGCTTCCACGTACAAGGAACTGTCGATTTTCGGCGACGTCTTTGAACGTGTGCGCGCGCAATACGTAACGCCGCCCCAGGAAGACAAGCTGATCGAAGCCGCCATCAACGGCATGCTGTCCTCGCTGGACCCGCATTCGAGCTACATGAATGCCAAGGACGCCGACGACATGCGCACCCAGACCAAGGGTGAATTCGGCGGTCTCGGCATCGAAGTGACCATGGACAACGACCTCGTCAAGGTCATCACCCCGATCGACGACACGCCCGCCGCCAAGGCCGGTGTTCTCGCTGGCGACTATATCACCGCGATCGACGGCCAGTCGGTCCGCGGCCTCAAGCTGGAAGACGCCGTCGAGAAGATGCGCGGCGCCGTCAAGACGCCGATCAAGCTGACGCTGATGCGCAAGGGCGCCGACAAGCCGATCGAACTCACCATTATCCGTGACGTGATCGCCGTTGCCGCCGTCAAGTCGCGCGAAGAAGGCGGCGATGTCGGTTATCTCCGCATCATCTCCTTCACCGAAAAGACCACGCCAGACCTGGAAGCCGCGATCGCCAAGATCAAGAAGGATATCCCGGCCGACAAGCTGAAGGGCTATGTCCTCGACCTGCGCCTCAATCCGGGCGGTCTGCTCGACCAGGCGATCAACGTTGCCGACGATGTGCTGGAGCGCGGCGAAGTCGTCTCGACCCGTGGCCGCAATCCGGACGAAACCCGCCGCTTCAACGCCGGCCCGGGCGACCTGACCGACGGTAAGCCGATGATCGTGCTCATCAACGGCGGTTCGGCATCGGCATCGGAAATCGTCGCCGGCGCTCTGCAGGATCTGCGCCGCGCCACCGTTCTCGGCACCCAGTCCTTCGGCAAGGGCTCCGTGCAGACGATCATCCCGCTTGGCGATGGCAACGGCGCTCTGCGCCTGACGACGGCGCTCTATTACACGCCGTCGGGCCGTTCGATCCAGGGCACCGGTATCACGCCTGACATTAAGGTCGACGAGCCGCTGCCGGACGATCTGAAGGGCAAGCTGGTGACGGAAGGCGAATCCAGCCTGCCGGGCCACATCAAGGGCCAGAGCGAAACCGACCAGGGCTCCGGCTCGGCCGCTTACGTGCCGCCGGATCCGAAGGACGACGTTCAGCTCAACTACGCGCTTGACCTGTTGCGCGGCGCAAAGACCGACCCGTCCTTCCCGCCGAACCCGGAAAAGGCGGTTTCCTCCAAATAAGGAAATAGCGCCGGGCTGGAAACAGATCCGGCGCTTTCATATCCAGGGCGAGGTGATTGATCTCATCTCGCTCTAACTATTTGAATAAGCATGTCTTATTCGAAATCCATTTTGGATCTGCTAGAGTGTTTTGAATCTGCAGCGTCTCCCTGCTTTGATGGCTGCATGAAACTGGAATGCACGGGGGCGGACATTTTCCCATTTTGGGGTGGATACGGACTTTGGGAACGGATTTGCATGCACCGCTGGGCCAGAACCGCGGCTCTGGCCGCAAGCGGCGGCGTCCGCCCTTCGGGCGCATCCTCGCCGGCTTCTGTCTGATCGCGATCGCCAGTTTTTCCCTCTATTCAGCACTGTTGCGCGACCATCTGCAGAAGACTCCCCCGGTCGAGACTGCCGAAAAGGCGTCGCCATCGCCACAGGCCAGTGGCAAGCCGGCCACGGCCGATCAAACGACAGCCCTGAAGCAGGTCGATCCGCAATCCGGCGCCGATACGCATCGCATCGTCACCAGCGACGGTTCCGTCGTGACCATGTTCAGCCCGAATACGCGCGACGGCGACGGCCCTGTGCTGATCAATGCCAATCAGGTCGGCCAGGATCCGCGCATGGCGGCGACGCCGAACGACGGTCTGCTGGAGGATTCGCCTTTCGGCAGGTTGCCGATTATCGCGCCGAGCGGATTGAGACCGATGGATCAATATGCGCGGCCTTGGTCCGGCGCCCGCGGCACGCGTGTCGCCATCGTCGTCAGCGGCCTCGGCCTCAGCCAGACCGGTACGCAGCGCGCCATCGAGAAACTGCCGGAGGAAATCACGCTCGCCTTTGCCGCCAGCGGCAATAGCCTGCAGCGCTGGATGCAGGAGGCGCGGCGTGGCGGCCATGAAATCCTGATCCAGGTGCCTTTCGAGCCATTCGATTACCCAGGCAACAATCCCGGACCCGATACGCTTTTGACCTCGCAGCCCGCGGCCAAAAACATCGAAGACCTGCACAAGGCTTTGGCCGAAATCACCAACTATACCGGCGTGATGAACTATCTCGGCGGACGATTCCTGTCGAATGCCGATGCCATGGAACCGGTCATGCGCGATATCGGCAAGCGCGGTCTGCTGTTCCTCGACGACGGCTCCTCGGCACAGTCCAAATCCGGTACGGTTGCCAAGGCGCTTGAGGTGCCGCATGCCTTTGCGGATGTGCAGCTCGACGGAGAATTGAAGCAGGATGCCATCCTGAAGAAGCTCGACGAGCTGGAGCGCATCGCGCGCCGCAATGGCTCGGCTATCGGCGTTGCATCCGCTTTCGACGAGAGCGTCGACGCCATCAGCAAATGGAGCGAGGAGGCCGCCATGCGCGGCATCGAGATCGTCGCCGTCTCGGCGCTTGCCGACGACCCCAAACATCCCTGAAGGCTTAGAGGATTACCATGAGCAAGAGCCACGTCCCCATCAGAGCTGAAGACCTGCCTTATCGCCCCTGCGTCGGCATCATGGTGCTCAATCGCGAAGGGCTGGTCTGGGCCGGCAAGCGCATTCCGGACGGCAATTCCGAATATGACGGCTCGCCGCATCTCTGGCAGATGCCGCAGGGCGGCATCGACGAGGGTGAAGACCCGCTGGAGGCGGCCTATCGCGAGCTCTACGAAGAGACCGGCATGAAGACCGTGACGTTGCTCGCCGAAGCGAAGGACTGGATCAACTACGATCTGCCGCCGCAATTGATCGGCATCGGCCTCAAGGGAAAATTCCGCGGCCAGACCCAGCGCTGGTTCGCCTTCCGCTTCGACGGCGACGAAAGCGAAATCGCCATCAATCCGCCGCCGGGCGGCCATGAACCGGAATTCGAGGCCTGGGATTGGAAGCCTATGGCAGAGCTGCCCGGCCTGATCGTCGCCTTCAAGCGGTCGGTCTATGAACAGGTCGTCGCCGAATTCCGGAATTTGGCCGGGTTGAAGACAGAAGACTGAGCGCATTCCGGCCGCCTGAAAGGGCGGCCGGAAAATCGATGCTAATTATTCAGCAGAATCAGCGGAGTCGGCGTTGAGCTGGCCGTATTTGGCCTCGCCGATCTTTTCAAGCAGGTCGATCTGGGTTTCCAGGAAGTCGATATGACCTTCCTCATCCGCCAACAGCTCTTCGAACAGCTTCATCGAAACATAGTCGCCGGCATCGTGACAGATGTCGCGCGACTTCTTGTAGGCGGTGCGGGCGTCATATTCGCCGGCGAGATCGGCCTCCAGCACTTCCTTGACATTCTGGCCGATGCGCAGCGGCGCCAGTGTCTGCAGGTTCGGATGCCCTTCGAGGAAGATGATGCGAGCAACGAGACGATCGGCGTGGTGCATCTCTTCGATGGATTCCGCACGCTCCTTCTTGGCAAGCTTGGTATAGCCCCAATCTTCCAGAAGCCGGTAATGAACCCAATATTGATTGACTGCACCGAGTTCGAGAAATAGCGCCTCGTTAAGCCGCTCGATGACTTTTTTGTCGCCTTTCAATGTCCGCTCTCCTGTTTTCTTCATGGAACTTTTTCAAGCGGGACATGAAATCAAATATTTCCGCCTCCGTCGAGTGGCGGCGGGCATGATAGTCCTCGGTCGTCTGTATAATGATGTCGACGACATTCGGGAAGCAGCCGCAGCAACGGCCGCGCTTCGACATGGCGTGATAGACCTTGGCGGGGACGATGAGCTGCCAACAATCCTGATCGAGGAGCTCGATGATGACCTCCCGGATTTCCTTGTCGGTGATGTAATTACAACTGCAAACCAGCATTCTTCGCTCAGCCCGTCAAACATGACATCTGCTGTCTTGTTATCTGCGAAAGAAGACGATCTTTGTCAAGAAAAATTCGATTCATTTTTCATCGGGCGAGCCGGACAGGGTCACTTCGGCGTGAAGCACAATGTCCTGCGCATCAATGGAAGTTACGGCCTCGCGGCATGACGCTTGCCGTCTCGGCCGCATTGCTGCGGCCATCTGCCGCTATCTCGGCAGCCTCTCGCACGGACGCACTTGTTTCGGTAAGCCGCTTCTTCTGCCGGTGATCCATGGTCGGACGCAGGGCCTCATCCGCCCGATCGCTGACGCCGAACCGCCTAGCTTCGCGTTGCAGGATCCCCAGCGCCGAAGTCATATCCTCGATATAGTCGACCACCACATGGATGACGCCGCTTTCGCTCTGCAAACGGCCGCGGATCTTGACCAGGCGGGCGCCCATGACGATGGCGCGGTATTTCTCGAACATCTTCGGCCAGACGATCGCATTGGAAACGCCGGTTTCGTCCTCCAGCGTCATGAAGATCACGCCCTTCGCCGAGCCCGGCCGCTGTCGCACCAGCACCAACCCAGCAATCGTCACCATCCTGCCATTAGGAACATTGGGCAAATCCCTGTTCTGCACGATCCCCATTCTGGAAAAATCCGCACGCAGGAAAGACATCGGATGCGCCTTCAGCGACAGCGAAAGATAACGATAATCCTCGATCACCTGCTCGCCGGGCAGCATTTCCGGCAGGGACACCACCGGCTCGATTTGCAGGTCGGTGCGGTCGGCAAGATCGAAGAGAGGTAGCTTTTCCGCAGCGCTGCCGACATCGAGCGCCCGCACGGCCCAAAGCGCCTCGCGACGGCTCAAACCGATGGAGTGGAAGGCATCCGCATCCGCGAGGCGTTCGATCTGCGCTTTGGCAAGACCGGAGCGCAGCCAGAGATCGCGCACGGAACTGTAGCCATCGCCACGGCGCTCGACGAGCTGTTCCATCTCCTTATCCGACAGGCCTTTGACCTGCCGGAAACCGAGGCGGACCGCGCATTGCGTCTTGATCAGCGCGCGCATCGACGCATGACGCGGCTCGACGGCGTCCTGATCGAAGCGCGCCCTCTCCAGCAGGCAATCCCAACTGGAATGATTGACATCCACCGGTCGCATCTCGACGCCATGCTCGCGCGCATCGCGAACGAGCTGTGCCGACGCATAGAAACCCATGGGCTGGGCATTCAGGATCGCCGCACAGAAGACATCGGGATAATAGGTCTTGAGCCAAGAAGAGGCGTAGACGAGGAGGGCGAAGGAAGCCGCGTGGCTTTCCGGAAAACCATATTCGCCGAAACCCTTGATCTGCTCGAAACAGTTTTTGGCGAATTCCCGCTCGTACCCCCTTTCAGCCATGCCTTCGATCATCTTCTTCTCGAAAGTGTGGATGGTCCCCGTTCGTTTGAAGGTCGCCATCGCCCGGCGCAACTTGTCAGCCTCCGCAGGTGTAAACCCCGCTGCCGTAATGGCGATTTGCATTGCCTGTTCCTGAAAGAGGGGGACTCCCAGCGTTCGCTTCAGAACCTCCTTCAGCTCCGGGCTCGGATAGTCGAGTTCCTTTCCTGCCCGGTCTGCCTCTCGCCGCTTGAGATAGGGATGCACCATGTTGCCCTGGATCGGTCCAGGCCGGACGATCGCCACTTCGATGACCAGATCGTAGAATCTACGAGGCCTCAGCCGTGGCAGCATGCTCATCTGCGCCCGGCTCTCAATCTGGAAAACCCCAATCGTATCGGCGCGGCAGATCATGTCATAGACCGGCTCGCCGTCCGGATGATTGGCATTGCCGAGATCGGCGAGCGTCTTCTTCACATCATAGTGGAGGAGCAGCAGATCGAAGGCCTTGGCAAGGCAGGTCAACATCCCCAGCGCCAGGACGTCGATCTTGAGAATATCGAGGGAATCGAGATCGTCCTTGTTCCACTCGATCATGTAGCGGTCGTCCATCGCCGTATGCATGATCGGCACGACTTCGTCCAACCGATCCCTGGTGATGACGAAGCCGCCGACATGTTGGGTCAGATGCCGGGGAAATCCCATCAGCGTCGAAGCATAGGACAGAACGCGCTGCGTCGTCCGATCCCTGAGGTCGAGGCCAGCAATCCTTGCCTCGCGTTCGGATAATTCTTCTGTCGACCAGCCCCAGACACCGCTCGCCAGAGCCGATTGCACATCCTCCGACAGGCCGAAGGCCTTGGCCACCTCGCGGCCAGCCGAGCGCGCCCGATAGCTGGTGACTGCCGCCGTCAGCCCGGCATGCTCCTTTTTGTAATGTTTGTAGATATACTGAATGACGTCTTCGCGCTTCTCGTGCTCGAAATCCACGTCGATATCCGGCGGCTCTTCCCGTTCCGTCGAAATGAAGCGCTCGAACAAAAGCGTCGTGATCTCCGGATTGACCTCGGTAATTCGAAGGCAATAGCAGACCGTGGAATTGGCAGCGGAGCCGCGGCCCTGGCACAGGATATTTTCACTGCGAGCATGTTCCATGATGCGATGCACCGTCAGGAAATAGGGCTCGTACTGCCTCTGCTTGATGAGATCGAGTTCGTAATCGATCTGCTTGGCGACCTTCGCTGGAATGCCATTGGGATAGCGCCATTTGGCACCCACTCGGGTCAGGCGTTCCAGCGTTTCCGAGACAGTTTCACCGTCTACACTCTCATCGGGATAATTGTGCTTCAGCTCATCCAGCGAAAAAGACAGCCGGCTAAAAAACTTTTGCGTATTGGCGATGGCTTTCGGGTAGTTTTTAAAAAGCCGTGCCATTTCCGCCCCGCCCTTCAAACAGCGTTCGGCATTGGCCGCCAGCCTGAAGCCGGCCTCGGCGATCGGCACATGCTCACGGATCGAAACGACGATATCGGCAAGCGGTTTGCGCTCGCTCGCGTGATAAAGCGGCTGATTGGTGGCGATCAAGCGCACCCCGTTTCTGAGCGCGAGGATGGAGAGTGTCGCGAAGAACAGGTGATCGCGCCCGTCATAGGCGGGCGACAGCGCCATATGGAGCTTCCTGCCGAAGCGCATCCACAGCCGCGCCAGGCACCCTTCCAGTTTCGCCTGTCCCTCCTGCGTCTCCACGCTCGCAGCATCCGGCACGAGCGCCAGCATCATCTCGTCGCCCCATTCCAGGAGGTCGGCCTCGTGAAGCTCGCATTCCCCTTTCTCGGCCCTGAGATTGCCGGCGCTCAACAGCCGGCAGAGATGCGCCCAGCCCTTCCGATTCTGCGGGAAGGCGAGGATGTCGGGCGTCTCGTCCGAAAAGATCAGGCGGGCGCCGGGCTGGAAGCGATAGCCATGCTGCTTGGCGATGACATGCGCCCTGACCACGCCGGCGACGCTGTTCCGGTCAGCGATGCCGAGGCCGCTGAGGCCGGCGATCTTTGCGGCCAGAACCATTTCTTCCGGATGCGAAGCTCCTTCGAGAAAGGAGAAATTCGATCGTGCCCCGATCTCGAAAAAGGGCACGGTTTCGAGAGTTGGGGCAGGGGCACTCATGGGAAGATTCCATGCATGTACCAGCTCGGCCTTGTTGCACCCTGACCATAGAGACCCTTGCGAAACAGCCAGAAACGATGACCGGCCTCATCCTCGATGCGGAAATAATCGCGGGCCGGGGTTTCCTCCTCGTCGACCCACCATTCCGCCGCAAGCCGCTCCGGTCCTTCGGCCCGCAGGACTTTATGCGTGATCCGCCGCCAACGGAATTGCCGGGGCGGACCGTCAGGCACTTCGGTGGCAAAGGTTTCGATCGGCTCGGGCATGCGAAACAGCCGGAGCGGGCGCTCCCCGCGGAAGAAGCCATGACCGGCATGCTCGCTTCCTGTCCGTCTGTGGGCCGCAAGGATTTCTACGGCAGGTATCGATCGAACGGCCCGTTCGGGAATATGGCTTTCCTGCAGCTCGAAGCCCTGCAGGCAGTCCGGCCCCAGCCGTGCCGCGACCCGGTCGGCGAAGGCGGCGAGCGAGCCATCCTGCCGGCCCTCTTCGATGAAATCGTCTTGCGTCGCGTCGAAAGGCGCATGTTCCAGGACATTGAGGCGGACGATTTCGAAGCCGTATCCCACATCGAGATCGTCATGAATGGCAGTGAAGCGCTCCGTGAACAGGTTGGCGATCCGGCTCGGCTCCCGCAGCGGCTGCGACGCCCCGGCGGCGATGCGGAACACCATGCCGTCGATCCGGAACAGCAAAAGCTCGAACGAACGGCCGCCGACACCGCGGGCCTCCAGCCCCGGCTTCAAGGTTTCGGCAAGCTGGCGGGCCAGTTGCAAGATATCGGCCTCCGCCTGCACCGGTTCGGCAAGCCGCCGCTCGGCTGACAACTGCGCGACCGGCCGGCGCGGCGAGATCGGCTCCTCGTTCAGGCCGACGGCCTGATCGAGCCGCAACAGGAGTTGCGCGCCGAAACGGCGGGTCAGCGGCGCCCGCGGTGCGGCCAGGAGATCGCCCACCTGCTTCAATCCCAGCTTCTGCAATGCGGCGACTGTTTCCTCGCCAAGCCTGAGCGAGGCGACCGGCAGTGGCGCCAGCGCCTCTTCCATGGCTTCCGGAGGAACGACACGGCTCTCGTCGAAGCGGGCCACCGCCCAGGACAGACCCGGCGCAGAGGAGATGGCGCCACGGACATCGAGACCAAGCCGGGAAATCCGGATCAGAATATCCTCGAGCAGCGCTTCTTCGCCGCCGAAGAGATGGGCACAGCCGGTAATATCGAGGAAAAGCCCGTCCTTGCCGTCGATCGCCACCAGCGGCGTATAGCGATCGCACCAATCGGCGATCGCCTCCAGCAATTTGCGGTCCGCGGCCGGATTCTCTTCGACGACGTCAAGGGCGGGACAGATCGCCTTCGCCTCGGCGACGCCCTGTGCAAGCTTCAGGCCGATCGTCTCGGCCCTTTCATTGAGCGCGGTGAGCCGCATGGCATTGTTCAGCTTGCCGGCACAGGCGAGTGGTGGCGCCTCAAGCCGACCGGTCGAACGCCAGGACAGACCCCATCGCTTGCGAGCGATCCGGTCGGTCGGCAGATGCGGAAAGGTCAGCGCCAGAATGCGCTGCGTATTCGCCGGGAAAGGCAGGGCGCTGAGTGTCGAGGACAGGGGCAAACTGGCGGTCATGGGCATTCCACTCCAGGGTTATGGAAAAGGGTGCCGGGTTGCGGCTCTTTTCCAGGGTGAGACGAAAGGCCGGATGACCGATGCTGCCGCCAAGCAGCGATCCGTCCGGCAGGGGCCGCGCCAGGGCCGGCGCGGGTTCGACGGCGAGACGGAAGAGAGCGCTGCTCGCCTCCTCCTCGCCCGCTTGACGCAACAGAAACAAGGGCCGCCCCGCTGCCTTGGCCCGAAGCGCAAGCCGCCGGCTCTCCGTCAACCCGAAACGGGCCGGATTGCCGCGTACCTCCAGAATGACGACCGCGAAGGCCGCACTGACGAGAGCCGCCTCCGCCAGCCATAGCGCCTCTTCCAGCTTGCGCGGTGACGCCTGCAGAAAGCCGGCCGGCTCCAATCCGAAGTCCTGAAGCCCGATCGCATAGGGCAGGCCGGCCTCCATCGCCGCGACCGTATCGCCGATCCATAGAACCGGCGATACGGCCGCGGTTTTGCCGGCGGCTTGCCCCCCAGGCCGCGCAGCGAGAGCTCTAAGCCGTGCAGCGAGAGCAAGCGTGAAACCGCTGGCCGCTCCGGCATCCCGCAAGGCCAGTGAGCGGATCTCCGTCAGCGCATCGAGCGGCACGCCGCCCTGCATCGCCTCGTCGAGATCGGCAACCCCTATCGCAAGCGGCTGGACGGCATCGGCTGAACCAACCTCCGGCTCTGCTGCCCGTGCCTCATGCGCCACGGCAGCCAGCGCCGATATCGGCCTGCCTTCCAGTCGGGCAATGGTTTCACGCAGGGCAAAAAGCGTCTCCCGCGCCACGGCGGCCTCGGCCATGACGTTAGCTCCAGATCAATTATGTTCCTGTTATGTTCTTATGGATTCCAGAGGTCGGAAGAAGAGTCAACACCATTTTATGAGAAAATATTCCTCTGCCTCAATCCACTCTCGAAAAACCGAAACAAAGGCTCTATATGACCAGCTAAGGAAGGAAGCATTCATGGCCCGCATTGACCAGAGCGAGGATTGGCGGGACCGCCATGCCCCCTCGATCAGCACATTCGAATCCCTGGCCACGGAGGCTTACAGCCACCTGCCGGACGAATTCCGTTCGCTCACCGGCAATCTCATCATCCTCATCGAAGATTTCCCCGACGACGACGTGTTCGAGGACATGGCGCTGGAAACGCCCTTCGATCTGCTCGGCCTGTTCGAAGGCCGCGGCATATCGGAGCGTTTCACCGCCCAAACCGGGGAAATGCCGAACAAGATCCGCCTCTATCGCCGGCCGATCATCGATTACTGGGCGGAAAACGAGGAAACCCTCGGCGACATCATCACCCACGTCCTGATCCACGAAATCGGCCACCATTTCGGCCTGAGCGACGAGGATATGGAGCGCATCGAGGCGAGCGCCGAAGAAGCGACGGACCGGTGAGGAACCGATCCTGCTATGCTTACTGCTCGGAAAGCTTCATTTCCGGATCGTAATCCTTGCCTTCGACGTCCTTGACGACCGCCTGGCCGCATTGCATCAGGCCGGTCGCTGCATTGAAGGCATAGGTCGGCGAGCCCGACAGTTCCCAGCCTTTGTTCAGCGCCGCGGTCACCTTATGGCAGAAGGAAGCGTCGTCAGGGCCGGTGAGGAAGCGGTAGAGTTTCATCAAGTCGTCTTTCATACGTATCAGCCCTCATCCTGAGCTTGTCGAAGGACGATGGCGTTCTGCAATCAGGCGAGCTTTATGGACCAGTCTTTCCGCCTGGACAAGATGCAGCCGCTCGACCATGCGTCCGCCGAGGTTTACGACATTGAGGCCGGCCGCCGCCGGATCGGCGAAAGCGGCTATGATGGCTTCCGCCTCCGCAATGGCAGCTTCATCGGGGCCGAAATGCCGGTTGGCGGCTTCGATCTGGTTCGGATGGATCAACATCTTACCGGCAAAGCCCATGGCGCGGCCCTCGGCACATTCGGCGTCCACTGCCTGCATATCCTTGAAATCGTTGAAAACACTGTCGATGGCGTCGAGCCCGTAGGCGCTGACGGCCAGGATCACCTGCATGAGCCAGGGCACGAGATAGGCGCGGCCCGGCTGCGGCAACACATCGGTCTCCTTGCGAAGATCATTGAGGCCGACGACCAAACAATCGAGCCGGCTTCCCGCCGTGCGCCCGGCCTCGGCGATTGCCGCGGCGTTCAAGACGCCGCGCGGCGTCTCGATCATCGCCCAGATGCGCAGGCTCTCCGGCGCATCCGCCTCGGCAAACCTATCGCTGACAACGGTCACATCCTGCGGCTCGTCGATCTTGGGCAGTAACACCGCATCCGGCTCGAGCGCCAGCACCAACTCCAGGTCATCGGCACCGAAGCCCGACGATAGCGTATTGATGCGGATGATGCGCTCCTTGCCGGCCTTTTCTTCGCTATCAGGCGGCGAGCCGGCGAAAAAAGCCCGCAAATTCTCCCGTGCTTCCGCCTTTTTCTCCGGCGCCACGGAATCCTCGAGATCGAAGATGACCGCATCGCAATCGAGATCGGCTATCTTCTCCAGAGCCCGGCGGTTGATCGCAGGAACACTCAGCACCGAGCGGCGCAGACGGACGGAACGGGGAGGGGCGGGACGGCTCATGATACAGTTTTGCCGCGCTTTCGGCCATCAGGCAAGACAACAACAAGCAAGACAACAAAAAGCCATGCTCCTCTTGCAGAGAGAAACAGAGAGGACCACATTGCCATGAGTAGAGAGGTCTCGACCATGCAGAATATCCGTTCCTTGTTTATCGCGCTTGCCGGCATCACCGTGTTTGCAGCCCTGGCGCTGTTTACCGTTTCACTCACGCTCGCTGTCGGCGGCATCCTCACCGTGCTTATGGTGGGTCGCGCGATTTCGTTGCGGATGAAGCCTGCTCCGGTGCGCGCCAAGGCGAACGGTCAGCGCGAAATGCGCATTTGGAACGACGGTCGCGGCACGATCATCGATCTCTAGGCCAAGGTCAGGGCAGGGCGGCGCCTCGCCGCTCTCCAGTACGCTCATCCACGCGTAATTCCTGAATTGCGGAACTGCGGCCGAAGCGCCCGGTTTCAGAGCATTTCCAAGATTCCCCTTCATTTTTGCAGGGATTTGCTCTATTGGCAGGATAATTCGTGCATAGACGAAAATTGAAGGCAGGACCCCCATGGACAAGTTCGTGAAGTTGACCGGTGTCGCGGCACCCCTCCCGGTCGTCAATGTCGATACCGACATGATCATCCCGAAGGACTATCTGAAGACCATCAAGCGCACCGGTCTTGGCACAGGGTTGTTCGCCGAAGCCCGCTACAATGAGGATGGCTCGCCGAACCCGGATTTCGTGCTGAACAAGCCGGCCTATCAGAATGCTAAGATCCTCGTCGCCGGCGACAATTTCGGCTGTGGTTCGTCGCGCGAACATGCCCCGTGGGCGCTGCTCGACTTCGGCATCCGCTGCGTCATTTCGACGAGCTTCGCCGACATCTTCTACAATAACTGCTTCAAGAACGGCATCCTGCCGATCAAGGTCAGCCAGGAAGAGCTCGACAAGCTGATGGACGACGCCTCGCGCGGCTCCAACGCCATTCTGACGATCGATCTGGAAAACCTTGAGATCACCGGCCCGGACGGCGGCTCGATCAAGTTCGAGCTCGACGAATTCAAGCGCCATTGCCTGCTGAACGGCCTCGACGATATCGGCCTGACACTGGAAAAGGCCAAGGCGATCGACAGCTTCGAAAAGACGAACGCCGCATCCCGTCCCTGGGCTGCCTGATCGATTTCATTATCACATTTGCGTGTCAGAGCCGGGCTGAAAAGCCCGGCTTTTTCTTTTCATGCCATGGAAAGTTCATGAGGTTGCCGGCTGTAATATGCCCGACAAAAAGGGGGATCATATAGTCTTTGCGGAGCCCTTCAGGCTGCTCCCGCTCCTCCATTTCCTCCTCCCAATCGGAGCATTTCATGACCTCCCTTCCAATTCTTGGCGCAGCCATGACGCTTGCCGATGTCGAAGCCCATCGTGATTGGCTGCTCGAAAAACCGCGCGATCTGGAACTGCAGAGCTTCGTCGAAGCCGAAATCCTGAATGGCGACTGGGCGCCGCTCGCCGAGCACGCCAGGAAATTGCTCGACGGTCACCAGGGCCGGCTCGGCATCCACGGACCATTCTGGGGCTTCATCATCGCCTCGCAGGATCCGGAGATCCGCGCCGTCGTCACCAAGCGCCTCACGCAGGCGCTCGACGTCTGCGCCAATATCGGCGCCACGCAGATGGTCATTCATAGCCCCTATACGTCCTGGTCCTACAACAACCTCGACAACAACAAGGGCGAACGCGAGAAGATCATCGAATACACGCATCTGACGTTGAGGGACGCTGTCAGACGCGCCGAGAATATCGGCCTGACCATGGTCATCGAGAATATCGAGGACAAGGATCCGCATATCCGCGTCGGTCTCGCCGACAGCTTCAATACACCCGCCGTCGCCGTTTCGATCGACACCGGCCATGCCCATTACGCCCATGGCTACACCGGCGCACCGCCGGTTGACTACTATGTCCACGCCGCCGGCAACCGCCTGCAGCATGTCCACCTGCAGGATGCCGACGGCTATGCCGATCGCCACTGGAGCCTTGGCGAAGGCAATATCCACTGGCGCGCCGTCTTCGCCGCCCTTGCCAAACTCGACAGCAATCCGCGCCTGATCATCGAGATCAAGGACAAGTCGAAAATCCCGGCATCGGCCGCCTATCTCGCCTCGCTTGGATTGGCGGAGTAAGGATAAAGCAACGCAAGCCATCCGCCCTCGTGGTTCGAGACGGCCCTTTGGGCCTCCTCACCATGAGGGCTCATGCTCTCGCCTGGCTTATAGTTCGCTCCGCCCTCATGGTGAGGTGCGAAGCCCAAAAGGCGCAGCCTCGAACCACGAGGGTCGGCCGCAAAAGCCCCAAACCGTACCGTTTCCGCTCCTTCCTCGCTTGAAAAGCCGCATCTGCGGGTCTAAGAACCCGCAACTTGTTTCTTTTGCGGAGGCTTTCCCATGACAGTGCGCAATCTTTTCCTCCTGCCTGGCGACGGCATCGGTCCCGAAGCCATGGGCGAAGTCCGCAAGATCATCGCCTATATGAACGAGGCGAAGAATGCCGGTTTCGTCACCGACGAAGGTCTCGTCGGCGGCAGCGCTTATGATGCGCATGGCGCCGCCATCTCCGAAGAAGACATGCAGAAGGCACTTGCGGCCGATGCCGTGCTCTTCGGCGCCGTCGGTGGCCCGAAGTGGGATAGCGTTCCCTATGAAGTGCGTCCGGAAGCCGGCCTGCTGCGCCTGCGCAAGGATCTCCAGCTTTTCGCCAATCTGCGCCCGGCCATCTGCTATCCGGCGCTGGCATCGGCCTCCTCGCTGAAGCCGGAGCTGGTTGACGGCCTTGATATCCTCATCATCCGCGAGCTCACCGGCGGCGTTTATTTCGGCGAGCCGAAGGAAATCATCGACCTCGGCAACGGCCAGAAGCGCGGCATCGACACCCAGGTCTACGACACCTACGAGATCGAGCGCATCGCCGGCGTCGCCTTCGAACTGGCGCGCACTCGCAACAACCGCGTCTGCTCGATGGAAAAGCGCAACGTCATGAAGTCGGGCGTGCTCTGGAACCAAGTCGTCACCGCGACGCACAAGGAAAAATATGCTGACGTGCAGCTCGAGCATATGCTCGCCGATGCCGGCGGCATGCAACTCGTTCGCCAGCCGAAGCAGTTCGACGTCATCGTCACCGACAATCTCTTCGGCGACATGCTGTCCGACGTTGCCGCCATGCTGACCGGCTCGCTCGGCATGCTGCCATCCGCTTCGCTCGGCGCTCCGGATGCCAAGACCGGCAAGCGCAAGGCGCTCTACGAGCCGGTACACGGTTCCGCACCCGATATCGCCGGCAAGGGCATTGCCAACCCGATCGCCATGATCGCCTCCTTCGCCATGTGCCTGCGCTACTCCTTCGGCCTGGTTTCCGAAGCCGATGCGCTGGAAAAGGCAATCGCCAACGTGCTCGACAGCGGTATCCGCACCGGCGACATCATGTCCGCCGGCAGCCGCCAGGTCGGCACCGCCGAGATGGGCGATGCCATCCTTGCCGAATTCAAGGCTCTGTCGGCATAATCGCCGCCTAGAGCGCCACGCGTTCATCTGAACGCCCAAAGCTCGCTCTAGTATTTCACGTGAAACATTCAAAGCCCTCGCTCTTTGCTTGCAGAGCGGGGGCTTTTTGTTGAACTCAACGCGACGGACTCCTATTTCCCATCGCATGAGCACGGAAACGACATCGTCGCCGGGGGGCACGATCCAGAGACAATCACGACCTTGGCAGAGGCTGGCGCGGCGCTATGACGTTCGCCGCAACCGTCATAGCGGCCTTCCCTGGCTCGGCTACACGCTCACCGCCATCAACATCGTCGTTCTCGCCTTCCTCGTCTTCGACACACCGCTTGGGCAGGCTGCAAAAAACCTCTCGCCGCGACTGATTGCGGTCGCAGGCGCCGTCACCGATATCGGCAGGCTGGCCTGGATCCTCGCCGCCATCGCCGTCGTGTTTGCCGTCGGCCTTTTCGTCGTGCGACGATCGCCGACGCATGGCGGTTACCGCACCGTCCTTCTCATCCGGATGGTCGCCTATGTCGGCCTGTCGGTTCTTTCCACCAGCATCATCGTCAATCTTCTGAAATACGCGATCGGACGGGCGCGGCCCCTGCTTTATGACCAATATGGCATTCTCGGCTTCGAACCGTTTCATGGTGACTTCCTGTTTCAGAGCTTTCCCTCGGCGCATTCGGCCAATGTGGGTGCTCTCTTTACCGCGCTGGCTCTGCTTTTCCCGCGATTCCGGCTGCTGTTCATCGGCATCGGCCTCTGGCTCGGCGCTTCTCGCATCATCATCGGCGTTCATTATCCAAGCGACGTCGCCGCGGGGCTGGCGCTCGGCGCCTGGATCGCCTTCGCCGTCGCGATCCTCTTTTCCCGTTTCGGCCTGGTCTTCTCCACAGGACAAGACGGTTGGCCGCGGCCGCGGCTGAACCATGGGCTTCGCTGAACTGCCGATCGTCTTAAATTTGTAAAAAAACTGTAGCAGGAGCCTGCTACGCGTGATCGTCGACTGGGGTGGAGTATCGACGACAGGCGGTGGGTATGCAGGCGATCTTGACGTCTCTGGACAGGCGGTGGCGGCGCAATAGGAGCGGTTTCGCTCCTTCGCATTGGAAGATCTGCCTGTTCCTGACCGCCAATATCGTATTGCTGGCGGCCTTGCTGTTCGATTGGCCGGTCGGCGCGACCATCAAGAACATTGCACCGCCCATTCATTTCTTCGGCAAGCTGCTCACCAATTTCGGCGAATCCGGCTGGATCATCTTGGTCAGCGCCTTCCTGTTCTTCGAAGGCTGGGCCGGCAGCCGGCTGCTGCAGTCGCCGCGCTGTCGCTGCCAGGCCCTGCGCATCTGTCAGATCGGCGGCTATCTGCTGACGACCATCGCGCTTTCGGGCATCATCGCCAATCTCCTCAAGCGCGCCATCGGTCGTGCCCGCCCCACTCATTTTGAGGATTGGGGTCCTTTCGGTTTCTCCCCCTTCAACGGCCATGCCAGCTTCGAAAGCTTCCCATCCGGCCATGCGACCACCATTGGCGCCTTCTTCGTGGCACTTGCCTTCCTCTTCCCCCGCTATCGCTACATCTTCGTCGCCTGCGCTCTTTGGCTCGCGACGACGCGGGTGATGATCGGCGCGCACTATCCGAGCGACGTCATCGCCGGCCTCGCGCTTGGCGGCTGGTTCTCCTTCATGACGGCGATCGTCTATTCCCGCTACGGCCTGCTCTTTCGCATCGGCGAGACTGGCTGGCCGGTGCCAAAATTACCGCTGCTGAAGGGGAAGTAGGGATCATTTCCCTCATCCGCCCTCGCCCTTCGAGGCTCCACCCTTCGGGTTCCGCTCCTTAAGGGTGAGAGCTCTCCTTGAGCTGGCCCGCGTCATCGCTCCGCCCTCATGGTGAGGTGCTTTGATGTCAGAGCGTCAGCGAAGGCAGCAGAGCCTCGAACCACGAGGGTCGGCCCCCACAGCTCTCGAAAAATCATTCGTGAACTACCTTGGTCCCGTCCATCGCTGCACCCTGAATGGTTGCCAAGCATCCCCTGCATTCATATATCTGAGGCGGCGAATTTGCGGGAAACCAATCCCCGTTTGAATGTGGCGAAGACAATGACCGATGCAGGACAGACGAGGCTAAGCGAAAGGCAGATGGGATTGATTGCCCGGGCACTCGCCGAGCCGCGCCGCGTGCAGATGCTGAAGGAAATCGGCGGTCGCGGCGAGCCTATGCCTTGCAGCGTCCTGACGCAGTGCCACACCGTCAGTGCCGCGACGATATCGCATCACATCAAGGAACTCGAAAACGCCGGTCTCATCGAGATCGTGCGGGAAGGCAAGTTCGCAAACCTGGTGCTTCGGCGCGATGTCCTGAATGCCTACATGGCGGAACTCGCCAACATCTGACAATCATTTTCCCCACACGCCGCGCCGGCTGCTCTTGTATCAGTTAGATGAGTATCTAAATATCAAAGTGACGCAGCGAAGACCGCCGGTGTAAGGCCTCGTCTGCGCCATCAGTTCGATATTTATAAAATCATCTAACAATCATCTCGACAGGAGCTAGACATGAGCAAACTGGCAGGTAAGGTCGCAATCGTGACCGGAGCATCGAAGGGGATCGGCGCAGGCATCGCCAAGGCATTGGGCGAGGCGGGTGCGGCTGTGGTGGTCAACTATGCCTCGAGCCGCGAAGGTGCCGACAAGGTCGTGGCCGAGATCACCGCCAAGGGCGGCAAGGCGATCGCAGCTCACGGCGATGTTTCGAAATCCGCCGACGTGAAGCGGCTTTTTGCTGAAACGAAGGGAGCCTTCGGCGGCGTCGACATCCTCGTCAACAATGCCGGCGTCTATCAATTCCAGTCGCTGGAAGAGATCACCGAAGAGGAATTCCACCGGCAGTTCAACATCAACGTTCTCGGCACATTGCTGACGACGCAGGAAGCGGTGAAGCATTTCGGTCCTGAAGGCGGCAATGTCATCAACATCGCCTCGACCGCCGTCACCATGAACCTGCCAACCGCCACGGTCTACACGGCGACCAAGGCCGCCGTCACCTCGATCACCCAGATCCTCGCCAAGGAGCTCGGTCCGCGCAATATCCGCGTCAACACCATTTCGCCTGGCGGGGTCGAAACCGAAGGCGTCATTGCAGCGGGCATCATCGGCAGCGATCTCGAAAAGCAGATGGTTTCCCAAACGCCGCTTGGCCGCCTCGGACAGCCGACCGATATTGCCCCGATCGCCGTTTTCCTCGCCTCGAAGGACTCAGGCTGGCTGACGGGCGAAACCCTCTATGCCGGCGGCGGCCTGAAGTAACCGCCTATCCGCAGAACCGCTTCCCTCCTTGGCAAGGGAAGCGGTATTGCCCGCATGTCATGGCCCCGATCCGCGCGGCCACCTCCGGCGAGAATTGCCAAACCGTCTCCGTCTTCATAGTATCATTGCCGTTCGGGTTTTTCCGAAGATCTCCGCAGCTGCTTTTGCTGCAAAACGACATCTTGACCGCGGAAACTTTCAAGACAGATCCCTGTCTGCAATGCGACCCCTCGCGAGCGAACGCCATGAATTACTGCGAAAATCTCTGAGGATCGCTGTTGCGACCAACGAAACGGAGCACGTCATCATGAATACCGCCAACACCAAATCGAAACTGGGCACGCGCACCAATCTCAGCGAAGAAGCGACACGCGATATTTCCGCAGCACTGAATGCGCTGCTGGCCGACGTCTTTTCCCTTTATCTCAAGACCAAGAATTTCCATTGGCATATGAGCGGACCGCATTTCCGCGATTACCACCTGTTGCTGGACGAGCAGGGCGAGCAGATCTTCGCCATGACAGACCCGATGGCCGAACGCGCCAGAAAGATCGGCGGCACCACGCTGCGTTCGATCGGCCACATCGCCAAGCTGCAGCGTATCCCCGACAATGACGCCGAATATGTCGACGCCCAGGACATGCTCGCCGAACTGGCCGACGACAATCTCAGGCTTTCCGCCGAAATCCGCGCCGCCCACGATGTCTGCGATGAATATGGCGATATCGCCACCGCCAGCCTGCTTGAAAGCTGGCTGGACGAGACGGAACGCCGCACCTGGTTCCTGTTCGAATCCACCCGCAACACCAACCGCTGAGGGCTGATGTTGATTTCCGCGTTCCCGCATCGGTCGGAACGCGGAAATCCTTGACTCCTGTGGAAAACCCCGTAGAACCGGCGACGGAAAAGGAAGACCTCCATGGTTCGCTTCGAACAGATCGATAGCTTCGGTCACCTGGCAGACTATGCCGGGCAGGAGTTCCGTTTTCCGGTTTCTTCCAAAACCAAGGCCAAAACGACGACGAAAACCGTCTGACGTCTCTGGCCTGCCGCTCTCTCCCCGGCTCGGCTGGGGACAGGAACCGGCCGTTATGGCCGCGGTTCCCCCCTCGCCCAAGAGGAGAGAAGAGAAAGAGAGCTTGAGAAATGGGTTTCAAAGTTGCAGTTGCGGGCGCGACCGGGAATGTCGGCCGCGAAATGCTCAATATCCTGTCCGAACGCGGTTTTCCGGCTGACGAGGTCGTGGCCCTCGCATCGGCCCGCTCGCAGGGCACCGAAGTTTCCTTCGGCGACCGGACATTGAAGGTTTCGAACCTGGAGAACTACGATTTCTCCGACACCGACATCTGCCTGATGTCGGCCGGCGGCGACGTCTCCAAAAAGTTCTCGCCGAAGATCGGCGCCCAGGGCTGCGTCGTCATCGACAACTCCTCCGCCTGGCGCTACGACGCCGACGTGCCGTTGATCGTGCCGGAAGTAAACCCGGATGCCGTCACGCAGTTCACCAAGCGTAACATTATCGCCAACCCGAATTGCTCGACCGCGCAGCTTGTTGTGGCGCTGAAGCCGCTGCACGACTTCGCCAAGATCAAGCGCGTCGTCATCTCGACCTACCAGTCCGTCTCCGGCGCCGGCAAGGACGGCATGGACGAGCTTTTCAACCAGACCCGCGCCGTCTTCGTCGCCGATCCGATCGAGTCGAAGAAGTTCACCAAGCGCATCGCCTTCAACGTCATTCCGCACATCGATGTCTTCATGGAAGACGGCTACACCAAGGAAGAATGGAAGGTGCTGGCCGAAACCAAGAAGATGCTCGATCCGAAGATCAAGGTTACCTGCACCGCCGTGCGCGTGCCGGTCTTCATCGGTCATTCGGAATCGGTCAATATCGAGTTCGAAAACGAGATCACTGCCGATCAGGCCCGCGATATCCTGCGCGAAGCCCCGGGCTGCCTCGTCATCGACAAGCGCGAAAACGGTGGCTACATCACGCCTTATGAGTCCGCCGGCGAGGACGCGACCTACATTTCGCGCATTCGCGAGGACGCGACGGTTGAAAACGGCCTCAACATCTGGGTCGTCTCCGACAATCTGCGCAAGGGCGCGGCGCTGAACGCCATCCAGATTGCCGAACTCCTGATCAACCGTGGCCTGGTCAAGCCGCGCAAGCAGGCGGCATAAAGGGTTTATAAACCATTTACGGTTTTTCAACCTTTGCTGGCTAAGTAGGAACCAAATAAAAGCCTCGCTATTTCCGATCGAATGGCGAGGCTTTTACAAAGCTGCGTCAGGTATAGTGTTTCACGTGAAGCGAAAATATTGATCGCTTAACCGTGATAATGACAGAATTGCCGGATACTGGCATGGTCCGGTCACAGTAAGACCGCGCGTAGGCCTCAAAAATGGAAGGCTTGTGCGCCATCAAAAACCATTACCGCGCCTCGCGCGGTAAGAATTCGGGGACTCTGAATGCGCATGACAAAGTCTGGAATGGCAGCTCTCGTGGCAGGCGGGTTGCTGTTGGTAACGCCGTTTGCGGCGAATGCGGCAGCTTGCGGCAACTCGTCGGCCGGTTTTGAGAACTGGATGCAGGAATTCAAGCAGGAAGCACAGGCTCAGGGCGTCAGTGCCTCTGTTCTCGACCGAGCCTTCGCCAACGTGCATTACAATCAACCGACCATCCGCGCCGATCGCGGCCAGAAGAGCTTCAAGCTCTCCTTCGAAGACTTCATGAGAAAGCGTGGCGGCCAGGCGATTATCACTCGCGGCAAGAACATGAAGCAGGCTAATGCCGCTCTGTTCGCGAGAATCGAGAAGCGTTATGGCGTGCCCGCCGGCCCGATCATCGCCATCTGGGGCATGGAAACCGGTTTCGGCGGCTTCATGGGCGACCAGCATACGCTCTCGGCCGTGTCGACGCTCGCTTATGACTGCCGCCGCTCCGACTATTTCACCGATCAGCTCTATGCCGCCCTCAAGCTCGTCGGCGAAGGCTATCTGAGCCCGACCGCCCGCGGCGCGGCCCATGGCGAAATCGGCCAGACACAATTCATGCCGAAGAACGTCGTCAATTTCGGCGTCGACGGCGATGGCGACGGCAGGGTCGATCTGGTCGGATCCCGCGCCGACGCGTTGGCCTCGACTGCAAACTTCCTGAAGGGCCATGGCTGGCAGCCAGGTCTTGGCTATCAGCCCGGCGAACCCAATTTCGCGGCGATCGGCGGCTGGAACGATGCAGCGGTCTACCAGCAGGCGATCGCCTATATCGGCAAGCAGATCGACGGCCAATAACTACGGCAACAAATCGACAAAAGGCGCTCGGCCAAATGGCCCGGAGCGCCTTTTTCGTTTGTCCTTATCGTAGTCTCAGATTTCCGGCCGGATAAAATCGCGCGTCGTCGGGTCCATCACCCACAGCTCGCCGGTCGAGATATCGAACCATGCGCCATGCAGGTTCAATTTCCCTTCCTCTTCCAGCGCCTTGATATCGGGAAAGCTGCGTAGATTGTCGAGCGAATTGCGGATGGAGATGCGCTCCAGCGCCGTCTGCCGCTCGGCCGGCGTCATAACGTCATTGCTCTGGATCTGCTCGGCGGCCGGCTTTACGAGGCCCATCCACCGGCCGATGAAATCGCCCGGCGACAGCGGCTCGGCATTCGGATCCAACGCTGCGCGGATGCCGCCGCAGCGACCATGTCCCATGACAACGATATCCGAGACCTTCAGGGACTGCACCGCGAATTCCAGAGCTGCGGACGTCGAGTGAAAATGGCCATCCGGCTCATAGGGCGGCACCATATTGGCGACGTTGCGGATAACGAAAAGCTCTCCGGGACCAGCGTCGAAAATGGTCTCCGGCGCCGAACGGCTGTCGGAACAGGCAATCACCAGGGTTCCGGGCTTCTGCCCTTCCTCCGCCAAATTGCGATAGCGATCGCGTTCATCGACGTAACGCCCGCTCATGAAGTTGCGATAGCCGTTCAGAAGGGAGGTAGGAAAGCTCATGACATTGAATTACAGCGCACCGCCGCCAATGGCAACTATTGCAACGCAAAAAGCTATCGCATCGGCGACCGCTATTTTTTCCGTCGCTGCGCCGGATGCAGCAGGCGCCGCATCTGCACCATTGCCATGGGGGTCGAGAGGCTGGAAGCATCGGCGGCGAGCGTCAATTCGTCGCTGCCGCGCTTGACCGCCCGCGCCAGGACTTCATAGACGCTGGCCGTGGTCAATTGCAAAGCCCTCTCTTCGTCCATGCCCGACAGAAGCCGCGACAGGAACACGGCCGAGAGCAGGTCGCCAAGCCCGTTCGGCGCGTTGTCGATGCTGCGATGTTCGGCAA
The DNA here is from genome assembly GCF_030182455.1 of Rhizobium cerradonense. Taxonomy (NCBI): domain Bacteria; kingdom Pseudomonadati; phylum Pseudomonadota; class Alphaproteobacteria; order Hyphomicrobiales; family Rhizobiaceae; genus Rhizobium; species Rhizobium cerradonense. The sequence continues at coordinate 14,438 of NZ_JAQJCK010000004.1, read as the reverse complement.
ACAGCGCATTTCGGCCGCTGAGATAGAGATTGCCGGTGCCACCGGTCATCATCGGCACGGCCGACGTCACCAGCATGCGCGGCGGCCCCAGCGCCAGGGCAGCCTCCATGACGGCGTTGTTGTCCTCCAGCGGCGCGCCGGCAAGCCAGGCAAGCTCGTAGCGGTTCGGCGTCGCCAGCGATGCGAGCGGGATGAGCTGATCGCGGATCGCTTCGGCGGTTGCGTCGGGCACATAGAGCCCACCGGCATCGCCGATAACGGGATCGCAGGCATAGAAGAGATCGGGGTTCTTTTCCCTGAGTGCCGTTACCAGCCGCGCGACGGAGCGTGCCTGCGCGGCATTGCCGAAATAACCCGACAGCACCGCCTTCACCTCCGCGAGCCAGGGCGCGGCGATAAGATCGTCGATCGCGTGGTCGAAATCCGCCTCGGCAAAGGTCAGCCGGGTCGAGCGGCCATGGCCGGGATGCCAGGGCAAAACGACTGTTGGCAGCGCCCAAACGGGGTGGCCCAGGGTTTCCAGCGCGAAGACGGCGGCACGATTGCCGACGGAACCTCTGACGACATGGCTGGAGATGACGATAACGGCGCCCGCCGCGATATCCGACATGATGCTTGCTTCCAGTTCCGATCTTCCGGCCTTGATTGCGCCGTTTGATGATCTTTTTATCGTCACTCTGTCAATCGCGCTTCACAGAGTCATGAAAACCTCTGTTGACTACGCAATATCGCCAATTCTGCGCCAATTTTTACACGGATTGCATCAAGATCATCGCAAATCAGCAAGATTCTTCAAAATTTGAGACCGAATTGGTCGAAAAGCGATGAAATTCGCATTCAATTTGCCAGTTTTTTCGATAAACCTTCTGATAAAGTGACCAAACTTGGAATAAGGGAGGAATTTCATGGCACCCAGGACCAATCCGAAACGGGAAAAACAGATCGAAGCGGCCCGCAAGATCGCCGCTGCAACCGGCGAGGCGCATCTCGATCCGGAAATCCTGTTCGGCCGGGCGAGCAATGACGATTTGGAGCGCTACAGCCCGGAAATGCTTGCCCTTGCCGCTGTGCATGCGGCTGGGGAACTGGCAGCCTGGAACGGCGATTCTCCCCGCGTCACCATCGAACAGGTCGCCAATATCGACCCCGAAGGCGTGCCGGTTTCGATCCTCTCGATCACCGATCATAACATGCCGTTCCTCTACGAATCGGCCATGGGCGAGGTGACCAGCAGCTACCGCGATCTTTTCATGGCGGTGCATCCGATCCTCGTCATCAAAGACGGCAAGCAGCCGACGCTTTACTCTGCCGATCATCCGAGCGATCCCGCCGATCGTGTCAGCCATATTCAACTACATCTGTCACCGCTGACCGCGGCGCAGGCGGCGGACCTGATCAAGCGCGTGCAAATCGTGCTCGATCAGACGCATTTGACCGTTTCCGACTGGAAGCCAATGCTGACGCGGCTCGATACAGTGATAACGGAGCTTTCCACTTATGAGACCGCCGCCCGCCGCAAGGCGGATCGTGATGAGGCGCTGGCCTTTCTCGCTTGGCTGCGCGACGGCAATTTCACCTTCCTCGGCATGCGCGAATATGTCTATTCCGGCAAGGGCGCCAGCGCCAAGGTGGAGCGCGACCGTGGCGCCGGCCTCGGCATCCTCTCCAATCCCGACGTCCTCGTCCTGCGCCAGGGAAAAGACGCCGTCACCACCACGCCGGAAATCCTGGCCTTCCTCGACGGGCCGGATTTCCTGATCGTCACCAAAGCCAATGTGAAGTCGGTCGTTCACCGTCGTGCCTATATGGATTATGTTGGCGTCAAGCGTTTCGATGCCGACGGCAATGTCACCGGCGAACTGCGCATCGTCGGCCTCTATACGTCCACAGCGTACACCAGCGCCGCCGGCGAGGTGCCGTTGCTGCGGTCCAAGGTGCAGAAGGTCAAGGACCATTTCGGCTTCGACCCGGCCAGCCATTCCGGGCGCATGCTGGACAATACGCTGGAATCCTATCCGCGCGACGATCTCTTCCAGATCGACACGACGCTGCTCGCAAGCTTTGCCGAACAGATCAACGACCTTGCCGACCGCCCGCGCGTGCGCGCGCTGCCGCGCATCGACCATTTCGACCGCTTCGTCTCGGTGATCGTCTATGTTCCGCGCGAGGAATATGATTCCGTCGTCCGCGAGAGGATCGGCAATTACCTGAAGACCGTCTATGACGGTCGCGTTTCCGCCTACTATCCGGCCTTCCCGGAAGGCGGCGTCGCGCGCGTGCATTTCATCATCGGCCGCAGCGGCGGCAAGACCCCGCATGTTCCGCAGGCGAAGCTTGAAGCGGCGATCCGCGCCATCACCGCCCGCTGGGACGACCGCTTCGAAATGCTGGCCGGACCCAAGGCCCCGCATATCTCCGTCAGCCAGGCCTTCCAGGAGGCCTTTTCGCCGGAGGACGCCGTTGCCGACCTGCCCGATATCACCTCCACCGCTGGCCCCGATCAGATCCGAATCGCCTTCTACATCCGCAAGGAGGAAGCGGGCGATATCCTGTCGTTGAAGATCTTCCACGCCGAAGACAATCTGGCGCTGTCGCGCCGCGTGCCGCTGCTCGAAAATCTCGGCTTCAATGTCCTCAGCGAGCGGACCTTCGACATTTACGTCACCGGCAAGAACGGCGCGAACGGCCGTGTCGTTCTCCACGATATGGAACTCGAAGCCCGCGGCGGCGTGACGATCGATCTCGCGCGCCACGGCGCGGCGCTGGAGGAAGCCTTCCTCGCAGCCTTCGGCGGCACGATCGATAACGATGCTTTCAACCGGCTGATCATCTCCGCCGGTCTTTCGGCTCGCGAAACCAACGTCCTGCGCGCCTATGCCCGCTATCTTCGCCAGGCTGGTATCGCCTATTCGCAGGATTATATCGCCGCGACGCTGGACAAATATCCGCGCATCGCAGCCTCGATCTTCCGCCTGTTCCACGACACGCTCGCCCCCAAGCTCAACGACAAGAACCGCACGAAAAAACTCAGCGAATTGCATGCGACGATCGAGACCGAACTCGCCGATGTTCCAAGCCTCGACGACGACCGGATTCTCCGCCGCTATGTCAACGCCGTCGATGCGACGCTACGCACCAACTATTTCCAGAAAAACCCGGACGGCACACCGAAAGCCATGCTTGCCTTCAAGCTCGATCCGAAACTCCTGGATGGCCTGCCGGAGCCGCGGCCTTTCCGCGAGATCTTCGTCTATGGCGTCGAGGTAGAGGGCGTGCACCTGCGCTTCGGCAAGGTCGCTCGCGGCGGCTTGCGCTGGTCGGATCGCGCCGAAGACTACCGCACCGAGGTTCTGGGCCTTGTGAAGGCGCAGCAGGTTAAAAATGCCGTCATCGTGCCCGTCGGCGCCAAGGGCGGCTTCTATCCGAAGAAACTCCCGGTCGGCGGCAGCCGCGACGAGATCTTCAATGCCGGCCGCGAGGCCTACAAGACCTATATCCGCACCCTGCTGTCGATCACCGACAATATCTCCGGCGCCGATATCATTGCGCCACCGGACACGGTGCGGCAGGATGGAGACGACCCCTATTTCGTCGTCGCCGCCGACAAGGGCACCGCGACGTTCTCCGACACTGCCAATGCCCTGGCGCAGGAAGCCGGCTTCTGGCTCGACGACGCCTTCGCCTCGGGCGGCTCGGCCGGCTATGACCACAAGAAGATGGGTATCACGGCCCGCGGCGCCTGGGAGACCGTCAAGCGGCATTTCCGCGAAATGGACATCGATATCCAGACGACGCCCTTCACTGTCGCCGGCGTCGGCGACATGTCGGGCGACGTCTTCGGCAACGGCATGCTGCTGTCGCCGAAAATCCGCCTTCTCGCCGCCTTCGATCACCGCGACATCTTTATCGATCCCGATCCGGACATGAAAAAGACGCTCGCCGAGCGGCAGCGGCTTTTCAATCTCGCCCGCTCGAGCTGGCAGGATTTCGACAAGAGCGTCCTGTCGAAGGGCGCAATGATCATCTCACGTTCGGCAAAATCGGTGACGCTGACTCATGAGGCCGCTGCCACTATCGGCATCGACAAGACCGTGGCGACACCCTTCGAGATCATGACGGCGATCCTGAAGAGCCCGGTGGACCTGCTCTGGTTCGGCGGTATCGGCACCTATGTGAAGGCACCGGCCGAAACGGATTCGGAAGTCGGCGACCGTGCCAACGATCCGATCCGTATCACCGCGGAAGAGGTTCGTGCCAGAGTGATCGGCGAAGGCGCCAATCTCGGCGTTACCCAGAAGGGCCGCATCGCCTATGGCCTCAAGGGCGGGCGCTGCAATTCCGACGCCATCGACAATTCGGCAGGCGTCAATACCTCCGACGTCGAGGTCAATATCAAGATCGCCCTGGCATCCGCCATGTTCGACGGCCGCCTGACACGCGCCAAACGCGATACGCTGTTGGCCTCGATGACCGACGAGGTGGCGGCGCTGGTGCTGCGCAACAACTATCTGCAGTCTCTGGCGATTTCCCTGACGGAACGCAAAGGCACCAGCAACGGTCTGGAACTCAGCCGTTTCATGAGCGTGCTGGAGGGGGCGAAGCAGCTCAACCGCAAGGTTGAGACGCTGCCCGACGACCAGACCTTTGCCGAACGCTACGCCAATGGCCGGCCCCTCAGCCGCGCCGAGATCGGTGTCCTGCTCTCCTACGCCAAGATCGTCCTGTTCGATGCCCTGGCGGCGAGCGACCTACCGGACGATCCCTATTTTGCCGCGACGCTCAGCCAATATTTCCCGGTAAAAATGCAGCGCTCGCATGCCGCCGATATCGCCGGCCATCGTCTGCGCCGCGAAATCATCGCGACGGTACTGGCAAACGAAGCGATCAACCGCGGCGGACCGGGCTTTGCCGTCAGCATGATGGATGCGACGGCCGCGTCTGCCGCCGAAGTGGTCAAGGCTGCCGTGCTCGCCCGCGACGGCTTCGATCTCGATCGCCTCTGGAACGAGACCGATGCGCTGGATGGTAAGGTCGGCGGCCAGACGCAGAACCGCGTCTATGGCGAAATCACCGAAGTCTATACGGTGCTGACCCGCCTGTTGCTGAAAACCGGAGCGGCGAAGGGCGATATCGAGGAAACCGTTAGCCGGCTTCAGGCGGCATTGAAAAAGCTGAGACCGGTCTTCCTCAGCCAGATCCCGGCGGATTTCGCCGCCGAGATCGCGACCCGCCAGGCGGATTATCAGGCCGCCGGTCTGCCTGAAAAGCTCGCTTCCGAGATCGCGACGATCTACGCGCTCGTCCTCGTGCCGGAAATCATGCAGATCGCCGAACGGACAGGCGATACGCTCAACCGCGCCGCCGAAAGCTACTTCACGGTGTCGCAGACCTTCCGGGTCGGCCGTCTGCTGCTCGCCGGCAGCCGGATCATCACCGGCGATCACTATGAAAGCCTGGCGCTGGCCCGCAGCCTCGACCAGATCGCTGGGGCCCGCCGTGATATCGTCATCTCGGCGCTCAGCAATCATCCGAAGGACAAGCAGCCGATCCTTGCATGGCACGCCGAAGACCGCATCCGCATCAACCGCATTGCCGAAGAGCTTGCGGGCCTCAGCGAAAGCGGCGATCCGAACCTTGCCCGGATCACCGTCGCCGCCGGCCTCCTGACCGACCTTGCGCACGATCGGGCGAGATGAGACAGTCCGCCCCGCGTGATAGACGCACTATCGAATCAGGGGCAGGAATTTGGTGGCCACAGAGATAAGGGACGACGCGCCGGCGAAAGTGCCGGCGCGGGGCATCTGGGGATGGATGTTCTTCGACTGGGCGGCGCAGCCGTTCTTCACCGTCGTCACCACCTTCATCTTCGGTCCTTATTTCGTCGCGCGCCTGACGGCGGATCCGGTGGCCGCGCAGGCAATGTGGAGCAATATGGCGACGATCTCCTCGGTGATCATCGCCGTCTTGTCGCCGGTGCTCGGTTCGATCGCCGATCAGTCCGGCGCCCGTAAACCCTGGATCGCCTTCTTTGCCGTCATCAAGATCGCCAGCCTGTTCTGCCTTTGGGGTGCGGCACCCGGTTCGCCGGTGATCTACCCCGTCATCTTCATGATCCTTGCCTCGATCTCGGCAGAGTTTTCAATCGTCTTCAACGATTCGATGATGCCGCGGCTCGTCAGCAAGGACGATATCGGCCGGTTGTCGAATGCCGCCTGGGGACTCGGCTATCTCGGCGGCATGATCGTGCTTATCGCCGTGGTGGCGCTTTTGGCCGGCAACCCGCAAACTGGCAAGACCATCCTCGGCCTGACACCGCTCTTCGGCCTGGACGCCAGTCTCGGCGAAGATGCGCGCATCACCGGACCGATTTCCGCCGTCTGGTATTTTCTCTTCATTCTGCCGATGTTTTTCTTCACGCCGGATGCCGCCCGCGGTCTGCCGCTCGGTACGGCGGTTCGCTCCGGCCTGCATGAGCTGAGAATGACACTCGGCGAACTGAAACGCCGCCGGGGCATCAGTCTTTTCCTGATTGCCCGCATGGTCTACCAGGACGGCGTTAACGGCCTGCTGATCCTCGGCGGCACCTTCGCCGCGGGAATGTTTGGCTGGGCGACCATCGAGATCGGCATCTACGGCATCATCCTCAACGTCGTCGCGATTTTCGGCTGCTTTATCGCTGGCTATGTCGATCGCTGGCTGGGTTCGAAGATAACCGTCGTCATCAGCCTGACCATGCTGCTCCTCGCGGCCCTCGGCATCATCTCCACCGGACCGGGTTTTACGCTTTTCGGCCTCGTGCCGCTCTCGACCGCCGATTCCGGCGGCCTGTTCGGCACGGCGGCCGAGAAGGCCTATATTGCCTATGGCCTGCTCGTCGGCCTCTCCTTCGGCCCGGTCCAGGCCTCCTCGCGCTCCTATCTCGCCCGCAGTGTCAGCCTCGCCGAAGCAGGCCGCTATTTCGGCATCTACGCACTTTCCGGACGCGCCACCAGCTTCATGGCGACGCTGTTTTTCTCGCTGATAACCTATTGGAGCGGCTCCGCCCGCCTCGGCATGGCGACCTTGATCATCTTCCTTGCAGGCGGATTGCTGCTCCTGCTGCCGACGCCCTATCCGGCCGATAAAGCGAAGTGAGATATCCCTCCATTTAATTAGGGATATACCAGCAAGCGAGAGGATCAGCCCTCATGGTGAGGCGCGGAGGCCTGAAAGGCCGAAGCCTCGAACCACGAGGGCGGGTGGTTGCCTATGGGCCACCCTCGTCCTTCGACAAGCTCAGGATGAGGGTGGACGAAACGACGACGAAGCGAGCTATGGCTCAATGCCGGAAATGACGTACGCCCGTAAAGACCATCGCAACACCATGCTCGTCGGCGGCGTCGATGACTTCCTGGTCCCGCATCGAACCACCCGGCTGGATGACCGCCGTCGCGCCGGCGGCAATCGCCGACAGCAGGCCGTCGGCGAACGGCAGGAAGGCTTCGGAGGCCACGGCAGAGCCGCGCGTCAACGGCTCGGCAAGACCCATGGCCCTGGCAGCCTCTTCAGCCTTGATCGCGGCGATGCGGGCCGAATCGACGCGGCTCATCTGGCCGGCGCCGATACCGGCCGTCTGGCCGTCCTTGGCGTAAACAACAGCATTCGATTTCACATGCTTGGCGACGCGGAAGGCAAACTTCATGTCTTCCAGCTCCTGTGCCGTCGGCGCACGCTTGGTGACCACCTTCAGCTCCATATCTTCGACCAGCGCATTGTCACGGTTCTGGACGAGCAAACCGCCGGAGACGGTTTTGGCGGTCAGGCCGGTCGCACGCGGATCGGGCAGGGCGCCGACCGACAGCAGGCGAAGGTTCGGCTTGCGGGCGATGATCGCCTTGGCTTCCTCACTGACCTCTGGCGCGATGATGACCTCGGTGAAGAGCTTGACGATCTCCTCGGCGGTTTCCGCATCGAGCAGGCTGTTCAGCGCAATGATGCCGCCGAAGGCCGAAACGGAATCGCAAGCCAGCGCCCGCTTATAGGCCTCAACCAGGGTAGGGCCGGTGGCAACACCGCACGGGTTGGCATGCTTGATGATCGCGCATGCCGGACCCTTTTCCGGCAGGAACTCGGCAACAAGTTCGTAGGCCGCATCGGTATCGTTGATGTTGTTGTAGGAAAGCTGCTTGCCCTGGATCAGCGTCGCGGTCGAGACACCAGGACGGTTTTCGCCGGTGACGTAGAAAGCCGCCTTCTGATGCGGGTTTTCGCCATAGCGCATCTCCCCGCGCAGAACGCCGCCGATAACGCGGTGGCGCGGTGTTGCGATATCAAGAGCCTCGGCGAACCAGTTGGAGATCATCGCATCATAGGCCGCGGTGCGGGCGAAAGCCTTGGCGGCCATGCGCTGGCGGAAGGCATAGGCGGTCTGGCCGGCATCGGCCGAAAGCTGCTCCAGCAGCTCCGGATAGTCGGTTGGATCGGTCAGAATCGTGACATAGGCATGGTTCTTGGCCGAAGCGCGGATCATCGCAGGGCCGCCAATGTCGATATTCTCGACCGTCGTCGGATAATCGCCCCCGGCCTTGCGGACATCTTCGAAGGGGTAGAGATTGATGACGACCAGGTCGATACCCTCGATGCCATGCTCCTTCATCGCCGCCTGATGTTCGGCGTCATCGCGAATAGCGAGCAGGCCGCCATGCACCTTCGGATGCAGCGTCTTGACGCGGCCATCCATGATTTCGGGAAACTCCGTCACTTCAGACACATCGGTCACGGCAAGACCCGCCGCCGCAATGGTCTTGTGCGTGCCGCCGGTCGACAGCAGCCGCACGCCCTTTTCGCTGAGCGCACGCGCCAGCTCGACGATGCCGGTCTTGTCGGAGACGGACAGAAGCGCGGTCTTCACCTTCACTTTGTCGGGGGCGGGGATTTTTTTGGAAACGACGGCCATGGCTTTCTCCAATCGAGCGTGAGGAGATGTCCGGCAAAACGGCGCGGGACAATATGCCCGCCCCGTTAACACAGCTTAAGCACTTAGCCTATGGCCGATGGGATAAAAACCAGCGGATTTCCGGCTTTTCGGTGATCGGGAAAACGATCTCGAGCTGGTCGGAGGAGCGCATGCCGGAAGCGTCGGCAAAAAAGATATCCTCAGTCACCAGCACCTCGTTGCCCGGCGAGGAGAACACCCAGGTCTCGCCGTCCGGCGCAATCAACAGCGCGGCGTCGGTCTCGGTCTGCAGCAGGCTGATGGAGGGATGAACGTGAAAGCGGGCGGAGGCAAGACCCTCGCTCTTCAGCAGCGATTTCTTACCCTCCGGTACAAAAAAGCGGTCGCGGCCGGCAAGAATGGTGCCGGCGGCATTCAGGCTCACCTCGCGCTCATGGGCATAACCGAAGGTCGAGAGATAGCCGTCATGCACCGCCCGGACATAGTCGCGGCCATCCTCGGTCTCCGCACGCTCAACAATGACCTTCTTGACGCCGCCGACCATCACAGGCCCGAGCGCTTTGGACCTCGAAAACAGGCTCGACGAAGTGTCATCGAGCGTCACGGTCGAATGCGCCGCGGTGGCGCGCGCCGCCTGGACGTAGCGGTCGCCGGCAAAATTCGGCGAGCCGGAATTGACGATGAAGCGGGATTTGCCCGAAGACATTTCGAAGGACAGGCAGCCGGCATGCGCCGTGCGGCTGAGGTCGGCGGAAGCGGGCGCCCCGGTATCGATGATGACCACGGCCTGTCCGGCCGCCAGCCGATGGTATTTGGTATGCGGCAGCGCCTTGAACACCTGGCCGGCGGTTTCGTCATAACGCAGGACGGACATCAGCTCGTTGGCCAGCGTCGACGTCGCGCCATTGAACAGCGCGAGATCGCCATCCTGATGCCGGAAGAAGCGCAAGGCCGGATACATGCGGTCGATGCCAGGAATCAGACGCGCCGGCGCGTCGTGGCCAAGATTGACGTAGGTCTGGCGCAGCGGCAGCAAGTCGAGCAGCAGTTCCAGCGCCACGCGGGGATTACGCGAGATATGCCCACCGTCGGGGAGAATCTGCCGGTCGATTTCGCGATCGAGCGCCTGGCCGGCACGCTTCAGTGTCGAGCTGCCGTTCGGCATGGCAACCGAGGACATGGCGAGCGCGATCCGCACCCGGAACCGCGTCTCGCCGTCACGCGTCGTTGCCGCCACACGGCGGAGATAGCAGACGTGGAAAACCAGCATGCGCATGAAACGGCGATAAAAGCCGCCATCCGTGCCCTGCAGGACCACGGGCGAATGCGACAACCAGGCGATCAGCCGCTGTGCCGCAATATCGGGCGACCAGGCTATCCCATGCAGCCGACGGCCATGCACGGCCATCCAGTCATTGAGGATGGCGCGCGCCAGCGCCGAAGCCTGATCGCTTTTTTCCGCCCGCAAATGCCGCAGCCAGCGGAAGCTATGCAGGCGGGCCGCAAAGGCCTGCGACGGCAGCTCCAGCGCGAAGGGAGATTTCCCCTCCGTTTCCAGCACCCGGCCTGCCAACAGGATACGGCCGTTCAAAAGCTCTTCGACAAAAAACGGATCGATGCTGCGCAGGTCCGTCGGAGCCACGATCAATCGTTCCGGCACACGCATCGTGTGGCGGGTGAGACGCAATCGCGTCAGTGCCGCGCGGCGCGACATTCGCCGCCATGCTTCCCGCATGTGTAAACTCACCGAACCCTGCCGGAAAACTGCATATTTGCTTATGCTTACTCTCTATATCGGTGGTTAAGAAGAGGTTAGGAATATGCCAAATAAGGACATTGTGCCCGATTTTTGAACAAGTCGAGCGTAACCCCTCGGAGCCGCTACTATCGCGTGCGGCGCAGCACCACTGCGAAGAACCCATCTAGTCCGGATGCGAAACCGCCGGAAAGCGGCAGCATGTCGGGCGTGGTGCGGAAAGCACCGAGAGGCGAGATCGCGGCCTCGAGACCTGGCCAATCCTCCGGCTTGATCGGCACGCGCTCGGCCATCTCCGTCTCGGCCAGAACGCGCGCGACAAGATCCTCGCCCTCTTCCGGATCGAGCGAACAGTTGGAGAAGACCACGAGCCCGCCAGGCTTGACCAGGGTCAAAGCATGGCGAAGCAAACGCTCCTGCAGGCCGGCAAGCTTGGCGATGTCCTCCGGACCCTTGGTCCACAGCACATCGGGATGGCGACGCGTCGTGCCCGTTGACGAGCAGGGAGCATCGAGAAGGGCCGCGTCGAAAAGATCGTCGGGTTGGAACTTTGCCATGTCGGCGGCGATGGTTTCCGCCTCCATCCCAAGTCTTGCCAGATTGGCGGAGAGCCGCTTGAGGCGATTGGCGGATTGGTCGAGCGCGGTCACCTTGCCGCCGGCGAGAATGAGCTGCGCGGTTTTGCCGCCCGGCGCGGCGCAGAGATCCACCACCTTACGGCCAGAAAGCGAACCGAACAATTTTGCCGGAATGCTGGCGGCGGCATCCTGGACCCACCATTCGCCGTCCGAAAACCCATCGAGCGAAGGAATGGAGCCTTCGAAAGCGGCTAGCCGCACGCCGCCGGTCGGCAAGACGACGCCATTCAAGCGTTTCGCCCAGCCCTCGGCATCGGATTTCACCGTAACGTCAATCGCCGCCGGCTCCAGTTGCGTATCGGAAATCCTTGCCGCAGCCTCCGTGCCATAGGCAGCCTCGAGACGCGCCAGGAACCAGGCCGGCATGGCTGGCACATTGGCAACCCGGCTCAGAATCTCTTGCTTCTCCCGCCCTATCCGCCTGAGAATCGCGTTGACCAGCTTGGCGAAGCGGCGGTTGCGCGGGTCTTGGTTGGCCTGCTCGACGGCAATATCGACCGCGGAATGATCCGGCACGTCGAGATAGAGCATCTGTGCCGCACCCACCACCAGGACATGATGCAGGGCGCGGGCGCCCTCCGGCAGTGGTGAGTCCAGCAGGGAAGCGATCGCCGCCTCGATGCGCGGCAAATGCCTAAGCGCCGAATTCAGAATGGCGCGCACCAGCGCCCGGTCGCTCTCGCCAAGCGCTCTATAGGCAGGATTGCCGCCTTCGGCATCCAGCATGCCGTCGAGCGGCGTCTTGCGATCGATGACCGCCGCCAGAATCTTCGTCGCAGCGGCGCGCGCCGCAAATCCTGGCTTGGCGGGAGCCGAATCATGCGGCGGCCGATTGCCCGATTGCCTTCCGTCTTTGTTGAAAGGCTTCTTATTGTTGGAATTCAAGACCAGGGTCCCTTCGGCGGTTGCGAACCACCGCGACCCGTATTCGGTACGGAGCGCGATTTGCGCACCGGATTATCAGTCAAGATCGGTCCCGTCGAGCCAAAGCCGGCCTGCATGTCGGCAGCAGGGCCGCCACCACCGCCGTAGCGCGCCATCTCGTGAAGTGCGGCGATCCGGTTTTCCGTATCCGGGTGCGTGGAGAACAGATTGTCCATGCGCGCGCCGGAGAGCGGATTGATGATGAACATATGCGCCGTCGCCGGATGACCCTCGGCCTCTTCATTGGGGATATGCTCCGCCCCGCGGGCGATCTTGCCGAGCGCCGAGGCGAGCCAGAGAGGATTGCCGCAGATTTCAGCGCCGCGACGGTCCGCCGAATATTCACGCGTACGGCTGATCGCCATCTGCACCAGCATGGCGGCGAGAGGGGCGACGATCATCGCCACCAGCACGCCGACGACACCGAGGGGATTGTTATTGTCGCGGCGCCCGCCAAAGAAGAAGGCGAAATTGCCGAGCATGGAAATGGCGCCGGCGAGCGTCGCCGTGATGGTCATCGTCAGCGTGTCGCGGTTTTGCACATGCGCCAGCTCATGCGCCATCACACCGGCCACTTCCTCCGGTGTCAGCGCATTGAGCAGGCCCGTCGATGCCGCGACAGCGGCATTTTCGGGATTGCGGCCGGTGGCAAAGGCGTTCGGTTGCGGGCTGTCATAGAGATAGACCTTCGGCATCGGCAGGCCTGCATTCCGGGCAAGGTCGCGGATGATGCGATAGAATTCCGGCGCGCTGCGCTCGTCCACTTCCTGTGCGTGATAGGTGGAGAGCACCATGCGATCGGAATTCCAATAGGAAAAGAAATTCATGCCCGCAGCGACGACAAGCGCGATCATCATGCCGGCTTGACCACCGATCAAATAGCCGACGCCCATGAAAAGGGCGGTCATGAAGGCAAGCAACATGGCAGTGCGCATGAGGTTCATCTGATGTCTCCATCACATCGTCAGTCCGAACCTTTCTCTTTGCGGCCGGACGCTCTATGATTTGGCTATTCACCCGCCTATTTCAACGGTTCCAGGCCGCATCACGCCATGCAGATTGCAGATAACGATAATAAAAATGACATCGACGCCGGCACGGCGCCACGCAAACCGCTCTCGCCAGCCGCCAAACGGGCGCTCGCGGAAGCGGAGGAGCGCCGCAAGGCCCAGGCGCAGCCCGATCTCCCCCCCGAAACCGGCGGCCGCGGCGGCGCCGAGCCCTCGCGCTTCGGCGATTGGGAGATCAATGGGCGTGCGATCGATTTTTGAGCCGATACATATTTCGGCAAACTCAATGAGAATCACTTAAATTGGAATCTCTGATTTGAAGGGAGATGCCAATGCCGAAACCTTCGAGCTGGAATAACTCTGTTTGGCCGAAGGCCGCTAAACCGTTTAAGCCGAAGAATTCATCACAAGCGGAATCGAATAAACTGTTAGCCCTATCAGCTTTAGGAGCGGGCGTTTCACTTAGTCTGACTTACGATGGGTTTCCCCGCACAGTTGAGGTTCATACTGTAGGAGTAACTACTGCTGGCCGCCCCGCTATGTGCGTCTACCAAGTAGACGGTCAAAGTAGCACGCCTCCTATACCTGATTGGCGACTCTTTTGTTTTGACGAATGTTTTGACGTAGCTCTTACCACCATTAAGGCGAATTCACCGCGCGCCGGCTACAAAAGGGGCTCAAAGCAATTTCGCAGGATTGACGCCGAAATTTAGATTCCGGCGCCAAAAAAATTCTGCTTCGTTCCGTCGATTGAAGTGAATTATCACTCGGTCATGTGTGGCGGCTTTTTGATCAAGCCGCATCCGCCCTGTTCTGCCGGTTGGCGATCAGATCATCGACAACAGCGGGATCGGCCAGCGTTGAGGTATCGCCGAGTGCGCCGAAATCGTCTTCGGCGATCTTGCGCAGGATGCGGCGCATGATCTTGCCGGAGCGGGTTTTCGGCAGGCCCGGGGCGAACTGGATCTTGTCGGGCGAGGCGATCGGGCCGATTTGGGCACGAACATGTTTGACGAGCTCCTGGCGCAACGCATCCGAACCCTCCTGACCCGCCATCAGCGTCACGTAGCAATAGATGCCCTGACCCTTGATCGCATGCGGATAGCCGACAACGGCGGCCTCCGAGACATGCTGGTGCGAGACGAGGGCCGATTCGACCTCGGCCGTGCCGAGGC